>MPMX01000041.1 GCA_002238725.1 Rhodospirillaceae bacterium bin65 | reverse complement strand
ATCCAGATTAGCGGAAAGGTTTGACGATGACGCTCCCGACCCCCGATTTCTCCCGCCTGGCGCCGCCCGCCGGCTATCGACTGGCGATCACCGGCGGCTGCGGCGGGCTCGGCAGGGGGGGGGGGGGGGGGGGGGGGGCGGCCGGGCGGGCGGACGGAGGGGGCGCCCGCGGAGGGGATGAAGGTTGCGGTCATCGACCTGCCGGCCTCGCTGGAGCGCCATACGCTGCCCGCGGGAGTCGAGACGCTGCCCTACGATGCGCGCGACGACGACAGCGCCGCGCAGGCCTTCGCGGCCCTCTCCGGCATCTGGGGCGGCGCGCTCGACGGGCTGGTCCATCTGCCGGGCTACATGTCGCCGCCCAAGGCGGTCGAGGAGATGACGGCGGCCGAGATCGACGAGGCGCTGTCGGTCAACCTCCGCTCGGCCTTCCTCGCGGTCAGCGCGGCCCTGCCGATGCTGCGCAAGGGCGCCGGCGAGACCGGCAATGCGTCGGGCATGGTGTTCGCGGCCTCGGGGCTCGCAACTCTGGTGGAGAAATCCACCGGCACCTATTCGGCGGCCAAGGCGGGCCTGATCGCGCTCGCCAAGGGGCTGGCGAAGGAAAACGCGCCGGACGTCCGGGCCAACTGCATCGCGCCCGGCGCGGTCGACACGGCCTTCCTGCGCGGCGGCACCGGGCGCGGCGGCGACGCGGCGCCGAAGAACGAACAGGATTTCCCGGCCGGGATGGACAACCGCGCCATGCTGGCGACGATCCCGCTCGGCCGCATCGCCGTGACCGACGACATCGTCGGGCCGGTCCTGTTCCTGCTGTCGGAAAAGGCCCGCTTCATGACCGGCCAGACCCTCTACATCAACGGCGGCCGGCTGATGGTGTGAGGGGGTGGGTGTTGGGGTGTTGGATTGTCACCACTGCAATACGCGGTAGATATACAAATTCAGCAAATTCATTATTTCTCAGTCAAGGAGGAAATTTTAGTCGAAATTCTTCAAGTACCTCCTCGAATCTATCGAATCCCTCATTCTTCATTTGAGCAGCAAAGCCGATGCTTCGCTCAGTACCGATAATTGCTGACCAGAAATATTGAATCATACCAGCAGCATCCCGCTGATTCATTCTTATGATTGTAAGACGACATCCTTGCTTCAATTGTTCGGATGCGCGTGGCGAGTCGAGTATTGGATTGAATACCCGCTCAGATAGGAAACTCATAATTTGTTCTTCTTTTGATCCGGGAAACGCAGACAACGATTACCTCCATTGTGAAGCTTTGCTTGTGGGATGCATGCGTTTCAGTTGCCGCAAGCACAATGCCGTTCATTCTATCGACCTTGCGAGAAACCTTGGATCATCGTTGCGTTCCATCTGTGGTTAGTCGGGGAATTTGGAAAAAACAAAGTATAGCAGATGAACCCGAATCGAGGTCCCTTATGCCTCGGGAATTTTTTAGGGTGAATTTGCCGTCGTGCAGATCCTTGATCGGAGATTGCTTTAGTCCGTCGCGCGGACCTTGACGTAGCGGCCGGGGGCCGGCTCGATGATCTTCAGCCCGCCATCGCCGGGTTCGCGCGCCGCCACCTTCCCGCCCGCCTTCCGCGCGATCCAGCGGTGCCATTCGGGCCACCAGGAGCCTTCGTGCTGCTTCGCGCCGGCGAACCATTTGTCGGGATCGGCCGGGTTCCGGGTATTCGTCCAGTAGCCGTATTTCTCTGAGCCCTCGGGGTTGACCACGCCGGCGATGTGGCCGGAGCCGCTGAGGCAGAATTTCACCGGGCCGCCATAGAGCTGCGTCCCGGAATAGGTCGCCTTCCAGGGCGCGATATGGTCGTCCTTGGTCGACAGGATGAAGGTCGGCGTCTCGACCGCGCCCAGGTCGATCGGCGTGCCGAGCAGGTCGATGGCGCCCGGTTCGACCAGCAGGTTCCGCTGGTACATGTTGCGCAGATAGAACATGTGCATGGCCGACGGCATGCGCGTTGAATCCGAGTTCCAATAGAGCAGGTCGAACGGGAAGGGATCCTTGCCGAGCAGGTAGTTGTTGATGACGAAAGACCAGATCAGGTCGTTGGCCCGCAGCATGTTGAAGGTGTTGGCCATGTCCTTGCCTTCGAGATAGCCGTATTTGGCCATCCGCTGCTCCAGGCCCTTCAGCTGCTCGTCGTCGATAAAGACGCACAGGTCTCCGGCATTCTCGAAATCGACCAGGGTGGTGAAATAGGTCACGCTCTTCACCCGGTCGGCCGCGCCGCCGTTCGCCAGATGGGCCATCGTGCAGGCCGTCAGCGTGCCGCCCAGGCAATAGCCGATCAGGTTGATCTGCCGCTCGCCGGTCGCCTGTTCGATGGCGTCCATCGCGGCCAGCGGGCCCTCGGTCAGATAGTCTTCGAAGGTCTTGTCCGCGAGTTCCGAATCCGGATTGACCCAGGAGACGACGAAGACCGTGTGGCCTTTCGAGACTGCCCAGCGAATGAAGGAATTCGAGTCTCGCAGGTCCAGGATGTAGAACTTGTTGATCCACGGCGGAACGATCAGCAGCGGCGCCTTGTAGACATTTTCGGTCGTCGGCGTGTACTGGATGAGCTGCATCAGGTCGTTCTCGAAGATGACCGCGCCTTTCGAGGCGGCGACATTCTCGCCGACCTCGAACTTGGAATCGTCGGTCATGCGGATGGCGAGCTTGCCCTTGCCGCGCTCCAGGTCGGTCAGCAGGTTGTTCAGCCCGTTGACCAGATTCTCGCCCTTGGAATCGAGGGTCGCGCGCAGAACCTCCGGGTTGGTCGCGGCGAAATTGGTCGGCGCCATCGCGTCGACCCATTGTTTGGTGAAGAACTCCACCTTGTGGGCGGTGCGGTCGTCCAGACCTTCGGTCTCGGCGACGGATTTCTGGATATGGTGCGACGCCAGCAGATAGGACTGCTTGATGAACTCGAAGGCGGCGTTGTCGGTCCAGGCCGCGTCCTTGAAGCGCCGGTCGCCGGCCTCGGGCGCAATTTCCGGTTTCGGCGCTTCGCCGCCCGCCATGCGTTGCGCCGCGCCGGTCCACAGATCGGCATAGTCGGACCAGAACCGGGTCTGCATTTCCCACAGCCGGGCGGGATCGGCCATCATCTGCCGGGTCAGTTCCATGAACGCGCCGCCGACGTTGAGCGGGTCCGGATCCTGCGGACCGGCCTCCTTCTGCGAGGCCATGAAGTCCTCGACGATTTTCCGGCTGCGTTCGGCGATCGACGCGACCTGTTCGGCGGCGGCGGCCATGTCGGGAGATGCGGAGTCAGCAGGCGATTCGGTCATGGTGCAGTTCCATTCGGCCCAGGGGCGAAAAGCGGCCGCCTGCCGGGCGCACGGCCGGGCCTGGGACGGTGGCGATCCGGTGCCGGCAATTCCGGGATACGGGCGATATCGGTGAGGTATATCCCGGATTTTTTCCGGCAGGATGACCGGTTGTCCGCCCGGCGGCGACGGGTTGACGCACGATGCCGCGCGCCGGACGACCTCTCTGGCGGTTGGCGTGCAGCGGGCAGGATATGCTACCTGTTTCTCAGCCGGGCCGGCATGCGGTTTGCTGAACGGCCTGCAACGGGAGTTCCGATCATGATTGTCGCCGAGCCGAAAATGCCGCTTCTGCGCACGACGAAATTTGCGGCGCTGATTGCGGCGGTCGCCGTCCTGGGCGCCTGTTCGAGCGCGGAAAAGGCCGAGATTCCGGGCGCCGACAAACCCTTCCCGAAACTGGCGACGGTACCCGACAAACCGGAGGCGGAGAGCCAGCGGCAGCGCATGCAGATCCAGGAGGGCCTTTTCGCCGACCGCCGCAATGCCCGCTATCTGGAAGGCGGCGGGCCGACCGCCGGCTACGGCAAGGCGCCGGACAAAGTGACGGAGAGCGACGTCCGCGCCGAGATTTTCCGGCCGGGCAGCGCAAAGGCGGAAACCAAGGTCAGGGTGGTCGACGGCGTCCGAATGGTCCGCTCCGGATTCGTTGCCGCAGTTACGTTCGCCTCCAAGGCGACATCCCTGCCGCAGGGCAGCGGCCGCAAGATCGTGCGCCTCGCGCAGGTTCAGAACGTGCTCAAGAGTACGCTGACCGTGATCGGCCGGGCCGGCAAGGGCGAAACCGCGGAGACCGCCCTGGCCCGCGCGCGCGCCGTCGCGAACGGTCTGGTCACTCTGGGCGTGCCGTCCGGCAAGATCCGCGTCCGCAAGGGCGGCGGTTCTGCGTCGCGGGTCGATATCTACATGTCCGGCGGCCGCGCGCCGAAACAATAACCCCTCGCTTCAGCGCTGGTACAGGATAGCCGACCGGTGATGCCCGCCGAACCGTTCTACCGACTCAAGCGCCTGCCGCCCTATCTGTTCGCCGAGGTGAACGCGATGAAACATCGCGCGCGCAGCGCGGGCGAGGACATCATCGATTTCGGCATGGGCAATCCGGACAGCCCGACGCCGGCCCATATCGTCGACAAGCTGGTCGAGACGGTGCGCAACCCGCGGACGCATCGCTATTCGACCTCGCGCGGCATCCCCGGCCTGCGCCGGGCGATCTCGGCTTACTACGAACGGCGGCACAACGTGACGGTCGATCCGGAGCGGGAGGTTGTGGTCAATCTCGGCTCGAAGGAGGGATTCGTCAATCTGGCCCAGGCCATCGTGGCGCCGGGCGACATGATCGTGGCGCCCAATCCGACCTATCCGATCCACAGCTACGCTTTCATCATTGCCGGGGCCTCGATCCGCCATCTGCCGCTGACCCCGGCCCACGATTATCTCCACGAGCTGGAGCGTGCGGTGCGCCATTCGGTGCCGCCGCCGACTGCGCTGATCCTGAACTTTCCCTCGAACCCGACGGCGCAGGTCGTCGATCTCGATTTCTACCGGGAAGTCGTCGACTTCTGCCGGCGTAACGAACTTCTGATCGTCTCCGATCTCGCCTATGCGGAAATTTTTTTCGACGGCAACCCGCCGCCGTCCATTCTGGAGGTGCCCGGCGCCCGGGACATTGCCATCGAGTTCCAGTCGCTCAGCAAGACCTATTCGATGCCGGGCTGGCGCGTCGGCTTCGCGGTCGGCAGCGAACGGCTGGTCCAGGCATTGGCCCATGTGAAATCCTATGTCGATTACGGCGCCTTCACGCCGATCCAGGTCGCGGCCACGGCGGCGCTGAACGGCCCGCAGGACTGCGTCGAAGAGTTCCGGGATCTCTACCGCAAACGGCGCGATGCGCTGGTCGAAGGGCTGGCGGCGGCCGGGTGGGACGTGCCGAGCCCGCCGGCGACCATGTTCGCTTGGGTGCCGCTGCCGCAGCGCTTTGCCAATATGGGTTCGATGGAATTTGCCAAGCTGCTGCTCGGCGAGGCAAAAGTCGCGGTATCGCCGGGTATCGGATTCGGCGAATATGGCGAGGGTTATCTCCGGGTCGCGCTGGTCGAGAACCGGCAGCGCATCCGGCAGGCGACCCGCAATATCAAGGCTTTCCTTTCCGGCGGTGCGGTCGGTGGGTGACCGGCCGGGTTGTCGAATCGGTGTTCCGCAAAGCGGGTTAATGTGAGCGACGAAATCAGACTTGCCGTCGCCGGCCTCGGAACGGTCGGCGCCGGCGTTGTGGACCTGCTGCACCGCAACGGCGATCTGATCGCCGCCCGGGCCGGATGCCGTTTGACCGTCGCGGCGGTCAGTGCGCGCGACCCGGCGAAGGACCGCGGCATCGATCTGTCCGGTGCGCTCTGGCACGACGATCCGGTGGCCATGGCCGGCGCCGGCGGCCATGACGTGTTTGTCGAGCTGATCGGCGGGGCCGATGGGCCGGCCGGGCAGGCCGTAGAGGCCGCGCTCGCCGCCGGCACGCCTGTCGTCACCGCCAACAAGGCGCTGATCGCCGAACATGGCGCGGCGCTGGCGGGCAAGGCCGATTCCGCCGGGGTCGCCCTGTCCTTCGAGGCCGGGGTCGCCGGCGGCATCCCGATCGTCAAGGCGATGCGCGAGGGCCTGGCCGGCAACCGGATCGGCCGGGTTATCGGCATCCTGAACGGCACCTGCAACTATATCCTGACCGATATGCGCCGCAGCGGCCGGCCGTTCGAAGATGTGCTCGAAGAGGCCCAGCAGCTCGGCTATGCCGAAGCCGACCCCCGCTTCGATGTCGACGGGATCGACGCTGCCCACAAGCTCGCCATCCTGACCAGCCTCGCTTTCGGCGTGACAGTCGATTTCGCCGGTGTCTCGATCGCCGGGATCCGCAAGGTCACGCCGGTCGATATCCAGTTTGCCGAGGATCTGGACTATCGCATCAAGCTGCTCGGCATCGGCGCTTTGACGGACAGCGGGATCGAGCAGCATGTCGAGCCCTGCATGGTGCGGCGCGGCTCGCCGCTCGGCGCGGTCGACGGGGTCTACAACGCCGTCATGGTGCAGTCGGACGCCGCGGACGATACGACCTACGAGGGCAGGGGCGCCGGGGCGGGGCCGACCGCCTCGGCCGTCGTCGCCGATATCGTCGATATCGCGCGCGGCCGCGCCCTGCCGGCTTTCGGCATCCCGGCCGCCGCGCTGAAGCCGCAACGGAGGGCGGATGCGGAGGCCCGGCGCGGCGCTTTTTATGTCCGGCTGATCGTGCGCGACCAGCCCGGTGTGATGGCTGACATCGCCGCTGCATTGCGCGACGAGCAGGTATCGCTGGAGAACGTGTTTCAGCGCGGCCGGGCGCCGAACGATCCGGTGCCGGTGGTGCTGACGACCCATGAGACCGGCGAGGCGGCGTTGAAGCGCGCGCTGGTCCGGATCGGCGGGCTGGGGACGGTTCTGGAAGATCCCTGCCTGATCCGTATCGAGGACTCGTGAACGACGGCAAGAGGACACGCGGGAAGCATGGCTGAAGGGAACGTACTGGAACGCAACCTGGCCCTGGAGGCGGTTCGCGTGACGGAAGCGGCGGCGCTGGCGGCTTCGCGCCTGATGGGGCGGGGCGACGAGAAAGCCGCGGACCAGGCTGCGGTCGACGCCATGCGCAAGGCGCTGAACGTGCTGGCGATCGACGGAGTCGTTGTGATCGGCGAGGGCGAGCGCGACGAGGCGCCGATGCTGTTCATCGGCGAGAAGGTCGGCGCCGGCGGGCCCAAGGTCGATATCGCGCTCGACCCGCTGGAGGGCACGACGATCACCGCCAAGGGCACGGAGAACGCGCTGGCCGTCATCGCCATGGCGGAACAGGGCGGGTTCCTGCATGCGCCCGATGTCTACATGGACAAGATCGCGGTCGGCGGCGGCCTGCCGGCCGACCTGATCGATATCGACGCCGAACCGGCGGCCAACCTGAAGGCGCTCGCCGCGGCCAAGGGCGTCGAGGTGCAGGATCTGGTCGCCTGCATCCTGGACCGGCCGCGTCATGCCGGGCTGATCGCGAAGGTCCGCGAAGCCGGCGCGCGGATCAAGCTGATCTCCGACGGCGACGTCAGCGGCGTCATCGCCACCTCGAAACCGGACAGCGGCACCGACATCTACCTCGGCACCGGCGGCGCGCCGGAAGGGGTGCTGGCGGCGGCGGCGCTGCGCTGCATCGGCGGCCAGATGCAGGGCCGGCTGCTGTTCCGCAACGCGGACGAACGCCACCGCGGGCGTCAGGCCGGGATCGAGGATCAGAACCGGGTCTACAGTCTCGACGATATGGCCCACGGCGATGTCATGTTCGCCGCCACCGGCGTCACCGACGGGTCCATGGTGCGCGGCGTGCGCCGCTGGGGCACCGGCGCGGCGACCCATTCCATCATCATGCGCTCGAAATCCGGCACCGTCCGGACCATCGAGGCGACCCACAACTTCAAGCGCAAGGCGGCTCCGGATCTATAGCCCCATGCCCGAATTCGGCGCGAATGCCTGACGGCGCGGCCCCGCCCGCGATCCTGGGAGTCGAGCGCTCGCTCGGCGACCGGCGCTGGCAGGCGCGCACGTCCGGTGTGCCGGGCGGGTCGCCGGAGGCCGACGAACGCATGGGCATGGCGCTGGCCCAGCGCCTCGGCCTGCCGGAAATCGTCGGCCGGCTGCTGGCGAACCGCGGCATCGTGCCGGAAACCGCAGGGGACTTTCTCGAACCCAGCCTGAAGGCGTCGCTGCCGGACCCGTCGCATCTGAAGGATATGGATGCCGCGGTCGCCCGGATCGTTGCGGCGCTGGAAAGCCGCGAACCGATGGCTGTGTTCGGCGACTACGATGTCGACGGCGCGACCTCGGCGGCCCTGCTGCATCGCTATTTCGCCGCCTTGGGCGCACCGCTGCGCCTCTATGTGCCGGACCGGATCGCCGAGGGCTACGGCCCCAATACCGGCGCCTTGCTCCGTTTGCACGATGAGGGCGTCCGCCTGGTCCTGACCGTCGATTGCGGAATCTCCGCGCACGAGCCGCTGGCCGCAGCACAGGCCGCCGGCCTCGACGTCGTTGTCCTGGATCATCACGTCGCCGAACCGGCCCTGCCGCCGGCCGTCGCGGTCGTCAATCCGAACCGGCTGGACGAGGACAGCCCGCACAAGACGCTGGCCGCCGTCGGCGTGACCTTCCTGCTGCTGGTCGCGCTCAACCGCGCGCTGCGGGAACGCGGCCGGTTCGAGGGGCAGCCGGAACCCGACCTGATGGCGCTGCTCGATCTGGTCGCGCTCGGGACGGTCTGCGATGTCGTGCCGCTGCAGGGCCTGAACCGGGCATTGGTCGCTCAGGGCCTCAGGATCATGGCGCGGCGGCGCAATACCGGGCTGGCGGCGCTGGCCGATGTCGCGCGGATGGCGAGCGCGCCCGGCGCCTACCATGCCGGCTTCCTGCTCGGGCCGCGGGTCAACGCCGGCGGGCGGGTCGGCCGGGCCGATCTGGGCGCGCGATTGCTGACGACCGAAATTCCGGCCGAGGCCCGGCAGCTGGCGGAAGAACTCGACCGCTTCAATACCGAGCGCAAGACCATCGAACAGGGCGTGCTGGCCGCTGCGCTCGAAAGGGCCGAGGCGCAGGCGGCAGAGGGCCTGCCGCTGATCCTGGTCGCCGGCGACGGCTGGCATCCCGGCGTCATCGGCATCGTCGCATCGCGCATCGTCGAGCGGACCAACCGGCCGGCCTGCGTGGTCGGGATCGCGGACGGGATCGGCAAGGGCTCCTGCCGCTCGATCGCCGGGGTCGACCTGGGCGCCGCGGTGATCGCCGCCCGGCAGGCCGGCCTGCTGGTCAACGGCGGCGGCCACAAGATGGCGGCGGGTTTCACGGTCGAGGCCGGCACGGTCGAGGCGCTGCACGCTTTCCTGTGCGAGCGGGTCGGGGACGCGGTAGCGCAAGCCGGCGCGGTCCGCACGATGGGGATCGACGGCGTCCTGACGCCGGCGGCAGCGACCCGCGCGCTCCAGGAGCAGATCGAGCGGGTCGGGCCGTTCGGGGCCGGCAATCCGGAGCCGCGCTTTGCGCTGTCGGGCGCGCGGATCGCGAAAGCCGTTGTCGTCGGCGAAAACCACGTCCGCTGTTTCCTCGCCGATGCGCAGGGCGGGCGCCTCAAGGCCATCGCCTTCCGCAGCCTGGGCGAACCGCTCGGCGACGCCCTGCTCAAAGCCGGCGGCGGCGGCCTGCACCTCGCCGGCAAGCTGCGCGCCGACGACTGGAAGGACCGGGAAGACGTCCAGTTCCTGATCGACGACGGGGCTGTCATTGCAGGGTGACGCCGGCGCGGCGCCTCCGCCGTTTACCCTGCGCGAGGCCTGCGTCGGCGGCCAGGGCATGCAGCCTGCGTTTCGCGACGCCGGGCGGCACCGGATCCGCGACGCCGCCTATGCCGGGCGGGGAACTTGATCGCGGTCGATACCGACATTCCGGTCTACGCCCACCGCGCCCCGTAGAACCCCCCATTTGTTTCCCCGGACGGAGCGCAGCGACGATCCGGGGACCAAGGGGCTACAGGCTGAGGCCTTTCGAGTCGACTCTGGTCCCCGGATCGCCCCTGCGGGGCGTCCGGGGAGGCACGGTTGGTGTTCCGGGGCTGTCCGGCCGGCTCTGTAGGGGGAGGGTTTCAAACCCTCCCCTACGGCCCCCGCGTTCACGCCGCGACAGCCGTCCACGCCGCAATTCCAGACACTTCCGCCCCGGCCGACCGGAGGGAGAGCCGGGGACCAGAGTCGCCCGGCAAGGCTTGTACCCGTGGATCTGGGCCCCGGATCAAGTCCGGAGCGGCAATGTTGGTGCTTTCGGGCATCGACAAACGAGAGGTCTTGGCAGTTTCCACCGGCTTCCTCTCGCCGCTGGAGGGAATTCGACACTGCATAGTCAGGAATAGAATTCCCGAATCTTTCCGGCACGGCGCCACGGACCATCCACCGCGGTTGAAAGATTTCTCCACTACGCGGCTTCGCCGCTCCGGTCGAAATGACGGGTGAAGGATGATCCGGTCGAAATGACGGAAGAGGGCGGGTCGCTTTCGCCTACCGGTTGTCCTGAAACCGCGGCGCCTTGACCGCGCCTTCGAATTCGCGGGCCAGGGTGCCGAGGTCGAGCTGCACCAGTTCGGGGCGCAGTTCGAAGACGGTGCGGATCTTCTCGGCCAGTTCGGCGGCGAGCGCCCCGGCGTCGGCCTCCTGCCGCGCCTCGTAGGACACGCGCAGCACGTCGAGCGCGTCGGGGCCGGCGAGCGCCTCGCACTTGAAGTCCTGCACCCCGGCCCTCCGGAACATGAAATCCTCGAAATCCCCGTGGGTGACGTTGACGCCGCGGACCTTGAAGAAGCCGGCCGTGCGGTGGGCGTGCTTCAGGCGCGGAAAGATTTCGAAGCCGTCGCCTTCCGGTTCCGTCGAGCGCCAGACCACCAGGTCGCCGGAATTCCAGCGGATGAAGGGCGTGGCGTTGACGTTCCACAGGGCCGTCGAGACCAGCACGCCTTCCTCGCCGGAGCCGGCCGGCTCGTGGCTCTCCGGGTCCAGCACCTCCAGGTGGAACATGTCGGTCCACATGCGGAAGCCGTCGTGCAGGCCGTCTTCCGCGCCCATCATGCACATCTCGGTCATGCCGAAGCCGTCGAAGACGGTGGCGCCCCACATGCTCTCGATCTTCTCCCGCTTGGCGTCGGAAAGCGGCTCGGCGCAGCACAGGATTTTCTGCACCGAGGACTTCTTCAGGTCGAAGCCCGTGGCCTCGGCCAGATTGGCCAGATGGAGCGCATAGCCGGGCATGCCCATCCAGACCGTCGGCTGCATCTGGCCGATCAGCTCGACCTGGACCGCCGAGGGCGTATTGGCGCCGGCGCCGGCCCAGTTCACGCCGACGCCCATCCGCTGGCAGACCCGGGCGCTGACATGGCCGACGGGATGGATGCCGAGCGGATAGGAGATGTGCGCCGTGTCGCCCTCCCGGACGCCGGCCAGGCGGATGCCGCGCCGGAAACCCTCGAACATGAACTCCATGTCCCGGAAGGTGCGGGGATAGAACAGCGGCTTGCCGGTCGAGCCGCCGGAACGCCAGTATTCCTGGATATCCGGGCGCGGCGCGATGTTGAAGTCGGTCATGAATTCGCGTGGCGACAGGGCGCGCAGTTCGTCCTTGCCGAGGATCGGGATGCGCCGCCATTCCTCCGGCTCGTGGATCCGGTCGAGGTTCAGGTCGGCCGGCAGGCGTTTGCGGTGGAACGGGGCTGTGAGCGCCGCCTCTGCGGCGGCGCGCATCCGTTCCCGCTGAACGGCGTCGATCCCGGCCTGCGACGTCGGAAAGGGCAGGGTCATCCGAAGCGGCCGATCCAGCGTTTCTGCGATTCGTAGCCTTCCGGCATTTCGCCGGCCGCCTCGGCTTCGGCATAGCCGGCGAGCCGCGCCTGTTTCTCGGCACTGTCTTCCGGCATGTCGTCGAGCGAATCGCCGATCATGCGCTCGAAATCCGCGCCGACCGGGCAGACGTCCTGGCAGCGCCGGCAGCCGGTGATCGCGCCTGCGCCGCGCAGGATCGACTGCCACAGGTCGAAGGTATCCTCCGAGCGCAGCATGGATTTCTGCTGCGCCGGTTCGGCGTCGAGCATCCGGTCCATGAAATCCGTCAGATGGTGGAAACCGTGGGGCGCCCGGAACTTGTCGCAGCCGGCCCAGTCGCGGCCCCAGTGGCCGACGACGTCGCCCGGGCAGGTGCGCAGGCAGCGCCCGCATTCCGGCCCCTTGCACAACGCCGTCCCCATCCGGCCGTCGCAGTCGACCGGCGCCGAACACAGCACGCCGGCGAGCATGACCCGCGGGCCGTATTCCGGCGTCAGCAGCTGCAGGTTGAGCCCCAGCGTGCCCAGCCCGGCCTCGACGGCGCAGTGGTCGAGGGAGAGTAGCGGCTTCATCGGCTCGTCGGGATCGCCGCGGTAGCGCCACGGATCGACATGGGTCGGCGGCACGATCAGGGCCGGCCAGCCCCTGGCTTCCAGCCACAGCACCAACTCGAGGGCGGTCTCCTCGAGCGCCGTCATGGTCAGCTCGTCGTTGTAGTATTTGTGGCGCTCGTCCCAGCGCGGGATGCGCGTCACGCCGGCCGACAATCGCTTGGCCAGCACGATGACCCGGTCGGCGTCGTAGTCCGAGATGTTGGCCGGAATCCGCGGCTCGGCCGGGTCGGGCGGGTTGGCGTTGATCTCGGCGCTGTCCGCGATGCCGACCAGGTCGGCGCCGAGCTCCCGCGCCTTCGCCTTGATGCTTGCGGCGTCGAGCGAGTCCTGAAAGACGGCGACGGCCACGGGCTACTCCTCCGCCCCGGCTGCTGCGGCCTCGCGCTCGCGCTGCGCCTTCTTGAAGGCCTGGACCTGGCGCGCGACCATGCCCTTGTAGCCGTCCGGGCCGACCCAGCGCTCGTTCCACGCATTCAGCCCGTCGATCTCGGCGCCATCCTTGCGCGCCTGCTTGAAACCCTTGGCCTTCTCGACCTTTTGCGGCGTCTTCTCCGGGATGAACTTCTGCACGTCGGCGAGATAGGCGTGATAGTCGTTGCCGACCGGGCAAACCGCCAGGCAGCGCGGGCAGTCGCCGAACGAGCCGACGACGCGCAGCAGCCCCTGCCAGAAGCCGAACACCCCTCGGCTCCTGTTGAAATCGCGCTTCTGCTGCCGGTCGAGACCGATATAGCGGTCGAAGAAGCCGGTGATCTGGGCGTAGCCGAATTCCTGGGCCTCGGTGGCGCAGTTGCGCTTGTCGATGCCGAAATGGCGCACGGCGTCGGACGGGCAGGAATACAGGCAGCGCGAACAGCTTTCGCCGATGCAGACCTGCTCGGTCAGGATCTCGTCCGGTTCCAGCTCGGCCTCGGTGAGGATGCCGGTGAGATAGACCCGCGGCCCGTATTCCGGCGTCAGGATGTTGACTTCCAGCCCGAAGGTGCCGAGCCCGGCCTCGATGCCGAGATGGCGGGTCGAGAGCCGGCCGTAGCTGGCGCGCTTGAGGTTCCAGTCGGTCTCCTGCGCCGCCGTGACGAAGGAGGGGTGGCCGGCGTCCTCCAGCGCTTCGGCGATCCGGAAGGCGATCCGGTCCATCCGGCGCAGCACCAGCATGTCGATATACTGCACCGCGATGTTGGTCTTGGCCCGGAAGGCAGCGACCGGGATGTGCTGGACGATCGCGACCACGGACTTGACGTGGGGCGAGACCCGGTCCGGCGTCTGGGGCCAGCGCGGGTCGGGCGGGAAGGCGTTCAGCGTCTCCGCGCTGGCGATGCCGACCAGGTCGGCGCCCAGGTCCGCGGCCAGGGCCTTGACCCCGGCAGCGGTGATCGGAGCGGCGGCCCCGTCCGGCACGGTCAGGCCGCCTTGCCGGCGCCGGTTTCCGGCTGTTTCTGCCGGGCGGCGTCCTCGGCGAAGGTCTCGGGGTCGGAATCGCCGAGACTCCACTGTTCTTCCTTGTATTTCGGATAGCGCCAGGCGAAATCGGTCATGATCTCGTGGAACGGAATGTCGCTGTAGATGCCGCGGTCCTGGAGATATTCCATGTGGCGGCGGCCGGCGGCGTCGTATTCCTGGAACAGGGCGTCGCCGCGGCCGTCGAACTCCTGGGGCTTGACCTTCGCCTTCTCGCACAGGGTCCGGTTGAACACCGGCGTCGCCTTCACCCACTGGCCCTCCAGCCAGATATCGGCATAGCCGTGGTAGGAGAAGATGTCGGTCCCCATGGCGTCGCGCAGCTTGGGCGTCGTCAGGTGGTTCTTGACGTCGGCGTAGCCGGTTCGGGCCGGGATGCCGAGGTGGCGGCAGCAGGCGACCATCGCCAGGGATTTCTGCACGCACCAGCCGCTGCCGCGCCGGATCAGGGCGCTGGCCCGGTATTCCGCCCGGTCGATCGGGATGGAGTAGGGCGAATAGAGGAAATCGTCCCGGATGGCGTAGAACAGATTGACCGCCTTGCCGCGATCGTCTGCCGCGTCGCCGGCGTTGCGTTCGGCATAGTCCTGCACGGCGGGATCGCCGAAATCCATATACCAGGTCGGCTCCAGAAAGGCCGACGGCTCGGCGTCGGCGACGGGCACGCCGTCCTGCGGTTCCTTCTCGAATACAAGCGGTTCGCTCACGCCTTCTCCCCCCGGCGGTTGAAACAGGGGAAACCTAGCGCCTCGGCGCGGCGCGTCAAACGAAACAGGCGCGCGGCAGTGCCTCTGCATGAATTCGACGCCGGACAGATTCCGATTCCCTGCGCAATAAACCGAATTGTCACCCCGGCCGACCGAAGGGAGAGCCGGGGTCCAGGGTCGACCCGAAAGCAGTTGCCCGGGACTCTGGACCCCGGATCTCCGCTTCGCTCCGTCCGGGGTGGCAAAGAGTGGTTGGGCCTGCTCCGCACCTGCTGTGGGCCGAAAACGGGACAAAAACGTCGCGGCAACGACGCACTAGGCTGCCGCCAGTTCCGCCTTGTGGGCTGCGACGAAATCCGCCAGCGAATGGAAGGTGAAATCGGTGTGCGGCCGGTCGGCGAGCGCCATGGTTGCGCCGGAGCCCTCGCTGTCGTGCCGGCGGTAGATCCAGCAGTTCGCCAGCCCGAAATCGTTGGCCGGGCCGTGATCGTGGAACAGGCTTTCCGCGGTGTGGAGGATATCGCCCTTGCCGATGCCGTGCCGCGCAAGCTGTTCGAGCATGTAGTCGAAATTGCGCGGCGCCGGCTTGTAGGAGCCGATGTCGGCAGCGGTGTAGATGGCGTCGAATTCGACCTCCAGCTTGCGGTTGGAGTGCGCAAAGCTCGCGTTATCGACGTTGGAGAGCACGACCAGCCTGTAGTGCTGCTTGAGATAGTGCAGCGAAGGCGCGCTGTCGTCGAAGGCCGGCCAGTCTTTCACCGAGGCGCCGTAGGCCAGGCACTCTTCCCAACTCGCCGGCGCGCCCCATTCCTCGGCCAGGCGCTTGTAAACGAGGGCGAGGAGTTCCGGATAGGGTTTGGCCGGGCTGGTCCGCTGCGCCGTCGATTCCTGTAAGGCGTGGGCTTCCAGAATGTCGTCCCGGCTCAAGGGACGGCCGACCCGGTCGGTCAGCGGCTTCAGGCCGGCGACCATGCCGGATTCCCAGTCGATCAGGGTGCCGTAGCAATCGAAGGTGAGGGCTTTGAAATCGGTCAGGCGCATGGCGGTGCTCATCGTGCAGCTTCTGGCCGGGCATGTGCCGCGCCCCGGCCCCCGTTGCAAGCCGATTTCTGACGCTGTACTGAACCGGCGGGCCGCTTGCGAGGACCGAACATGACTGTCGAAACCGCCGCTGCCGGCCGCTCCACCGCTGTCTGCGGGCAGCCGGTCGACGATTCGGCGGACTGGACCGGTGCGGAACTGACCGCCCGGACGGACTGGCGCATCGGGGCGACCGCCGCCGAGACCGCGCATCTCGTCGACATGGCCCGCGCCGTCGCGGCGCGGCTGGACGGCGACCCTAACCGGCTGCTGGACGCCGGCCGCGCGGATTTCGATCTCGGCCCCTTCGCCGGCACGGTCGACGCCATGCTCGGCCTGCTGCGCGACGGGCCCGGCGTCGCGCTCTACCGCGGCCTGCCGATGGACGACCTGACGCCGCTGGAAGCCATGGCCGCTTACTGGGGGATGGGCCTGCATATGGGCGCGGCCCAGTCCAACAATCCCGAAGGCGACATGATCGGGCATGTTCTGGATACAGGCCGCGATTACGACCATCCGAAACACCGCGGCTACCAGACCAGCGCGACGATGGACTATCACTGCGACCAGACCGATGCCGTCGGCCTGCTGTGCCTCCGGACGGCGAAATCCGGCGGCCTGTCCAAGATCGTCAGTTCGGTCCGGCTCTATAACGAGGTGCTGCGCCGGCGCCCGGACCTGCTCGGCGTGCTGACCGCGCCCTATTGCTGGACCAAGCACGGCGAGAAGGACGCGGACGAACGGCCGTATTACGAGAGTCCGGTCTTCAATTTTCTGGACGGCAGGCTGTGCACCGCCTTCGGGCCGCAGCACATGATCAAGGGCCACGCCCTGCCGGAAGCCCCGGACATGACGGCGCGGCAGAACGAGGCCATCGATTTCGTCTGGAGCCTGGCCGAGGAACACCACGCCGCCATGCAGTTCGAGCGCGGCGATATCCAGTTCCTCAATAACTACACGGCCCTGCACACGCGCACCGCCTTCGAGGACTGGCCGGAACCGGAACGCAAGCGGGTGCTGTGGCGCCTCTGGCTGCGCATCCCGGATTTCCGCCCGGCGACGCCCTATTCGGCGCAATGGGCAGGCGGCGTCAGCCTCAGCGAGACCCGGCAGCAGATCCGGCTGGTCTACCCCGGTTAGGCCGTTTCCCGGCCGCCTGCGATCCGGTTGCTGAAGCGCCACGCGATCAGGCAGCCGAGCAAGGCCGGCGGCACGAAGCCGGCGAACAGCCAGAAGGCGGCAATCCTGTACTCCTCCGGCTGTGTCATCTGCTCGAAGCCTAGGCTGTTGGCGATGATGCCGGTCAGCGCCGCGCCGAGCGCGAAGCCGGTCTGCTGGGCGCTCGGCAGGAACGATCCGGCCCGCTCGCGGTCGCCGTCGTCGGCATTCGCGATCACCAGCTTGATGATGTAGCCCCACATCATGCCGAAGCCGGCCGTGCCGAAGAAGGCCGCGACGACGATCATCCAGAGCGGGCCAAAGGGCATGAACCAGGCCAGCGCCGTGGTGCCCGCCAGCAGCAGGGCGCTGCCGCTCCGGATCAGCCGGCTTTCCTGGGCCGGCGCGAGGCCGGACAGGAAGAACGCGCCGGCGGTCCAGCCGAGCGATTCGCTGACGACGACGAGGCCGGCTTCGAGCGCGGTCAGGCCGTAGAGCCGGATCAGCAGGATCGGCCCGTAGACCAGGAACGACATCATGCACAGGCAGAGCAGGAAAGTCATCGCGATGCCGGAGCCGACCGGATGGCCGAGGTCGGTCGCGTGGGCCGGCAGCAGCCGGGAGCGCGCCTCGGCACTCGAATCGCGCCTGACGAACAGCACGAGGCACGCGCATCCCGAGAGCAGGAGCGCCGCGGCGGGGACGACGCCGTTCACCGTCCCCGCAAACGAAATCGCGACGATCGCCACAGCGACGAGGCCGAGCCGCACGGCCGGAACCGGTCGCGCCTGCATCGCCGGGCCGGCCCCGGCCCGGGCCAGCAGCGGATAGACTGCAACCGCCAACAGCAGACCCTGCAGCGCGAACGACCAGAAGGCGAAGCGCCATATCCCGGCGGTGGCGAACGCGCCGCCGATCAGTGGCCCGGACAGCGCCGACGCCATCCACACCACCGAGAGGATGGCCATGATCCGCGGCACCAGCCGGCTCGGGAAGAAGCGGTCCTGGCCGATATAGACCAGCGCGATCAGCGCGCCGCCACCCAATCCCTGCACCGTGCGCCCGGCGAGCAACACCGGCATCGCCGGCGCTGCGGCGCAGATAACGCAGCCGAGGGTGTAGAGCAGGGTCGCGGTCAGCATGGTGCGGCGCAGGCCGTGATTGGCGACGAAGGCGCTGACTGCGGCCGCGGCGACGATCGAGCCCATCAGGTACAAGGCGAACGCCCAGCTGATCAGCCGCAGGCCGCCGATGTCGCCGACCGCCGCCGGCATGGTCGTCGCCGTCAGCATCGAATTGGCGGCATGCAGCCAGATCGCCAGGCACAAGACGAGCAGCCCGGGCAGATGCTCCCGGGCCAGGACCTCGCGCCAGCCGATCTGCCGCGTCGCCGGGTCTTGGGGCCGTATCCGCAGAAAGCGCTTTACCATCTTCGAGTCTGGCGGTTGCGGGCGTGGATTGTGCGGTCTCCGGTATCGCGGCCCGATCGCCGATGCCGGGCGACGGGATATTGCGTTCTCCGGGGCGCCGAGCAACCCGGCGCCCGGCCCAAAGGCAGCAGAGGACACGCCTGTCGCGCGGCTTTTTTGTTCGCGCCAACCGGGCCGCCGCGCGCCCTTGCCGCTGGCCATCGTTCGGCCCGGACGATAGGGTCCGCGCAATCTCGAGACACGGGAAACCCGGAGGAAAGCGCCCATGCTTCGCGACGTGACGCCGCGCGCTCAGGAACTGAAAGACAATCTGCTCGATTACATGGACCGCCACGTCTATCCGAACGAGGCGGTCTACGAAGAGCAGCACAATGCCGGCGACCGCTGGGATGCGCCGCCGGTCCTGGAGGAGTTGAAGGCCGAGGCGAAGAAGCGCGGCCTGTGGAACCTGTTCCTGCCGGAGAGCGAGCTGGGCGCCGGGCTGACCAACCTGGAATACGCCCATCTGTGCGAAATCCTCGGCCGTTCGCCCCATCTGGCGCCGGAATCCTGCAACTGCTCGGCGCCGGACACCGGCAACATGGAGGTGTTCACCCGCTACGGCACCGAAGAGCAGAAGGAGAAATGGCTCAAGCCCCTGCTCGCCGGCAAGATCCGCTCGGCCTTCTGCATGACCGAGCCGGACGTCGCCTCCTCGGACGCCACCAACATCCAGACCGAAATCCGCCGCGACGGCGATGAGTATGTCATCAACGGCCGCAAATGGTGGGCCTCGGGCGCCGGCGACAAGCGCACGAAAATCTGGATCGTCATGGGCAAGTCCGATCCCGTGGCGCCGCGCTACAACCAGCAGTCGCAGATCCTGGTCGAGCCGGATACGCCGGGCATCACGATCCACCGCTTCCTGCCGGTCATGGGCTTCGACGACGCGCCGGAGGGCCACTGGGAGGTGACGTTCGACAATGTCCGGGTGCCGGCCTCCAACATGCTGCTCGGCGAGGGCCGCGGTTTCGAGATCGCCCAGGGGCGCCTCGGCCCCGGCCGCATCCACCATTGCATGCGCATGATCGGCATGGCGGAACGCGCGCTGGAGTTGATGATCCGGCGCGCCGCCGACCGCACAACCTTCGGCGTCAAGGTGATCGACCAGGGCCTGATCCGCGACTGGATCGCCGAGAGCCGGATCGACATCGACCAGGCTCGGCTGCTCACGCTGAACGCCGCCCACATGATGGATACGGTCGGCAACAAGGCTGCGCGGCTGGAGATCGCCGCGATCAAGGTGGCCGGGCCGAACATGCTGCTGCGCGTCGCCGACCGCGCCATGCAGGTCCACGGCGCCTGCGGCCTGACCGAGGACACGATCCTGCCCAAGCTGTGGGCCGCCGGCCGGATTCTCCGCTTCGCTGACGGCCCGGACGAAGTCCACAAGGCCCAGATCGCCCGCATGGAGATCGGCAAGCATATGTAGAGCGAGCCGGCTTCCGGCCGACGCCCTTTACCGTCATTTCGACCCAGACCGCGCCCTATGCCGTCATTTCGACCGAGCGCAGCGAGTGGAGAAATCTTTGGGGAGTACATCTGTGACCATGCGATTGCAGCCCACCGCCGCTCCGATAGCCGATGCCGTAAACTCCCCTCAGTGCCACCCCGGATGGAGCGACCTGCCCCGGGCCACGATCCGGGGAGCGGAAATCCGGGGACCAGAGTCGCCCGGCACGCCTGCCCTGGGCGAAGTCGAAGGGGCCTCGCCTCGCGGCCCCTGGGCCCCGGAACAAGTCCGGGGCGGCAATTCGGTTATGTTGAACATCGACAAACGATCGGCCAGTGCAGTTTCCACCAGCTTCCCTCGCCGTTAGCGGGAAATCCGGCGCTGCATGGTCAAGCATAGAAATCCCAAAGAAATCTCCACTCTGCGGACCTCCGGTCGATATGACGACGGTGGGGCGCCAGTGGGAATTTCCCTCCGGTCGATATGACGGACAGGGATGCAGGAAAGACAGCAAAGAATCGAGACCGAACCCATGACCGCAGAATCCGAAACAGTTGTCGTCGAAACCCGTGACCGGCCGGATGGCGTGCGCGTTGTTACGCTGAACAACCCGCCGGTCAACGCGATCAGCTCGGCCATGCGCCGGCAGTTGCGCGATGCGATGCTCGAAATCGACGCCGACGACTCGGTGAAGGGCGTCGTGCTGACCGGGGCCGGCCGGGCCTTCATCGCCGGCGCCGACATCCGCGAGTTCGGCAAGCCGAACCCGCCGGGCGCGCCGAGCCTGATGGCCGGCGTCCACGCCGTCGAGGACTGCAACAAGACGGTGGTCGCCGCGGTCAACGGCGCGGCGGCCGGCGGCGGGCTGGAGGTCGCGCTCGGCTGCCATTACCGGGTCGCCGGCCCGAAGGCGCGGCTCGGCCTGCCGGAGGTTAATCTCGGCACCATTCCGGGCGCAACCGGGACCCAGCGCCTGCCTCGTCTGACCGGCCTCAAACCGGCCCTCGACATGATCGTGAGCGGCGATCTGGTTCCGGCGGCCAGGGCGCTGGAGTTGGGCATTATCGAGGCGATCGAGGACGATCCGGTCGAGGCGGCGGCGGAGATCGCGCTCGCCCGGCCGCCGAAGAAGCTGCGCGAGGACGATTCGAGAATCGGCGAGATTCCGGACGGCTTCTTCGACGACTACAAGAAGGGCATGGCCCGGCGCTGGCGCGGCTTCGAGGCCCGCTTCAAGGCGGTCGACGCGGTCGCCAAGATCGTCCTGCCCTACGACGAGGCGGTCGAGGCCGAGCGGGCCGTGTTCCGGGAGTGCCAAGGCACGCCGGAAGCCCGCGCCATGCGCCATGTCTTCTTCTCCGACCGGCAGGCCGCCCGCCATCCCTCGATCCCGAAGGACACGCCGGCCGGGACCGTCGAGAAGGCCGCGGTCCTCGGCTGCGGCACCATGGGCGGCGGCATCGCGATGAATTTCGCCAACGCCGGCATCCCGGTGACGGTGCTGGAGACGAGCGAGGAGGCGCTGGAGCGGGGCCTCGGCATCATACGCGGCAACTACGCGTCGACCGTCTCCCGGGGCCGGCTGAGCCAGGAGGCGATGGACCGGCGCATGGCGCTGATCACCGGCGCCTCCGACTATGCCGATCTGGCCGACGCCGACATCGTCATCGAGGCGGTGTTCGAGAACATGGACATCAAGAAGCAGGTGTTCGGCACGCTGGACGACGTGTGCAAGGACGGCGCGGTGTTGGCGACCAACACCTCGACCCTGGATGTCGACGAGATTGCCGACGCGACGTCGCGGCCGGAAGCCGTGGTCGGCACCCATTTCTTCAGCCCGGCCAACGTCATGCGGCTGATCGAGATCGTGCGCGGCGCAAAGACCTCGGACGAGACCGCCCAGACGGCGATGAAGCTGGCGCCGAACATCGGCAAGGTCGGCGTGATGTGCGGCGTGTGCGACGGCTTCGTCGGCAACCGGATGCTCTACCAGTACAGCCGGCAGGCGAACTTCCTGATCGAGGAGGGCGCGCTGCCCCAGGATGTCGACCGGGTGATGTTCGAGTTCGGCCTGCCGATGGGCCCGTTCGCCATGGGCGACCTGGCCGGCGTCGACGTCGGCTATCTGGTGCGCCAGGAGCGGATCAAGAAATACGGCCGGACCAACAAGCGCGAATCGACCGTCGCCGACAAGATCTACCATCTCGGCCGCTACGGCCAGAAAACCCGCAAGGGCTGGTACGACTACGAGCCGGGCAGCCGCACGCCGAAGCCGAACGCCGAGGTGACGGCGCTGATCGAGAAGGCGTCGGCCGATCTCGGCATCGAGCGGCGGGACGTTTCCGACGACGAGATCCTCGAGCGCTGCCTGTATCCGCTGGTCAACGAAGGCGCCAGGCTGCTCGCCGAGGGCATCGCCGCCCGGCCGCTCGATATCGACCTGATCTGGATCTACGGCTACGGGTTCCCGCGCTATCGCGGCGGCCCGATGCACTGGGCCGACGAGATCGGCCCGGCGCAGATTCTGGAGCGGCTGGAGTACTATGCCGCCACGCGCGATTCGGACTGGCTGGAGCCGGCGCCATTGCTGCGCGAGGTGGCCGGGCAGGGGACGACCTTCCGCGAATGGGCCGAGGCGCGCTAAGTTCGCCGCCGCCGGGCCGTTTCGGCGGAGTCGTTCGGGCGGCAGGCGACGGAGGACGGCAATGTCGGCAATACCGCGCGACGAATTCGAGAGCCGGACCCGGCACGCCCGCCGGATCATGCGCGAGCGCGGCATCGACGGCCTGATCGTCACCGACCCGGTCAGCTACTATTATTTCAGCGGCCAGCGGGCGCCCGCCGCGCTGCGGCTCCGGCCCAACGTGTTCATCCTGCCGCTCGACGGCGACCCGGCGATCGTGAGCTGGTCCGGGCCGGAAATGTTCGCCCGCGTCTATAATCGGCCGTTCCCGTCCTGGGTCGAGGACCGGAGGATCTATCCGGAAGTTCCCTTCACGACCGAAGACGCAGTGGACTGGGGCCTCAGGGACGCGATCGTCGACCGGGACCTGGATAGTTCCGTCCTCGCCATCGAACTCGGCCGGGAAACGGTGTTGAGCCTGCCGGTCCGGGATTTCGAGCGCTTGCGCCGGGATCTGCCCAAGGTGCAGTTCGTCGATTCCGGCCCCGTCGTCTGGGGCTGCCGGATGATCAAGTCGGCCTGGGAGATCGACTGCGCCCGGCGGGCGTGCGACATCGGCGGGCGCGCCTGGCGGCAGACGCTGGACGAACTCGAACCGGGCGTCACCGTGCGCGAAATCCAGACCCGGATCATGCAGCGCTACAACGAGGCCGGCGCCGATCTGGATTCCGGCCCCCCGACGGTGCTCGGCGCGACCGGCGCGGGCGGCGCGTTCCGCAAGGGTGACGTGCTCTACCTGGACGGCGGCCCCGCTTACCTGGGCTACCGGATGGATTTCACCCGGCGCGCGGTGTTCGGCAAGCCGACCGAACGGCAGCTCCACGAGCACAACGGCATGTGGGACGTGCTGTTCAAGGTCATGGACCGGATGAAGCCGGGCGTGGCGCTGCGCGAAATCTTCGAATACTCGCAGTCGATCATGGCCGGGCATCCGGAATGGCGGAACTATTCCGATCATCCGGCCAAGCGGATCGGCCACGGGATCGGCCTGGGCAACGAGCCGCCGTCGATCAACGCATTCGATGAGCGGATATTGCAGGAAGGCATGATGCTGACCCCGGAGCCCAAGATCGAAAGCGTCGACGGCCTGGTGAATCCGGAGGAGCATATCGCGATGACGGCGACCGGCTGGGAGCAGCTCTCCAATGTCCCCGGCTGGGAACTGAGCATCATCGAATGAAGGCTGCGGCAGCGCCCGCCCGCTGACAAGGAATTCGCCAGTGGCCCAGCACGAACTCAGTCTTCTGTTTCTCGATCAGGACGCGGTCGAGGCCGCTGCGCCGCCGCTGGCCGAAATGATCGAAATCGTCGAAGACACGTTCCGGCTGGACGGCGAAGGCCGGGTCGACGTGCCGGTCAAGATCGGCGTCCGCCCGGACTATCCGCGCAGCTTCCTGCACGCCATGCCGGCCTGGGTCGACGGCCGGCGCGCTCTCGGCGCCAAGGCGGTCACCTACTATCCCGGAAATTTCGACCGGGGGCTGCACGATTCCTCGGCCGTCATCCTGGTCTACGACGCCGATACCGGCCAGCCGGCCTGCTTCATGGAAGGCCTGTGGATCACCTTCGTGCGCACCGCGGCCTGCGCGACGGTTGCGGCGAAGTATCTGGCGGGGCCGGAGCCCAAACGGCTCGGCCTGGTCGGCTGCGGCGGTCTCGGACACTGGAGCCTCAAGACGATGGCGGAAGCGTTTCCGGGCCTGGAAGAAGTCCATGTCGCGTCGCGGACCGCCGAATCGCGCGAGGCGTTCTGCGCCCGGATGGCAGGGCAGGGCGATTGGCGGCTCCATCCGGTCGCCCGGAACCGCGATGCGGTCGCCGGGATGGATATCGTGGTCTCCTCGACGCCTCATCAGCCGGAGCCACGACTCCTTTCGGACTGGCTGTCGCCGGGAACCGCCGCAATATCCTTCGACTATCCCTATTGCTGGGACGACGAAACCTATCGGTCGGTCGACCGGTTCGTGACCGACAGCGACGCCGCGATCCAGCGCGCGGCGCGGATCGCCCGCGAATCGGGCGGGCGTCCGGATTTCGCGCTGCCGTCAGAGCGGATCGAGTTCGGCAGCCTCGTCCGCGCAGGCCGGCAGGCGAAGCCTCCCGGCGAGCGGGTGCTCGTCACCGTCACGGGGCTTGCCAGCACCGACGTTGCCCTTGCCTCGGAAATCTACCGCCGCGCGCAGGATCGGCAGCTCGGCGAGCGCCTGCGATTGCGCTGATCCGAAGGATTCCGGCCGGGCGGTCAGCCGGTTTCGACAATCTCGGTCCAGCCGTGCGGATCGGCGGTTCGCCCGAACTGGATTCCGGTCAGTTCCTCGTACAGCGCACCGGTCAGGGGGCCCGGCACGGCCTCCCGGGGCGCGATGGCCTCGCTGCGATAGGCGAGATTGGCGATGGGCGCCACCACGGCGGCGGTGCCGCAGGCGAACATCTCCTCGAGCGTGCCGGCGCGGGCGGCGGCAAGCACCTCGTCGATGGCGATCCGCCGCTCCTCGACCGGGACGCCGCGGTCGCGCAGCAGGGCAATCAGGCTGTCGCGGGTGACGCCGGGAAGGATGCTGTCGCCGATCGGCGGCGTGACCGTCCGGCCGGCGATCTTCAGGAAGACGTTCATCAGTCCGGCTTCTTCGACATAGCGGCGTTCGCGGCCGTCCAGCCAGAGCACCTGGTCGAAGCCCTCACGGCGGGCGCCTTCCGAAGACAGGATCGTTCCGGCGTAGTTCGCCGCCGCCTTGGAGGCGCCGAGGCCGCCTTCCGCGGGGCTGCGGGTGTAGTGTTCCTCGACCTTGAGCGACAGTCCGCCGCCGCCGCTGGTGAAGTATCGGCCGACCGGCGCGGTTACGACGATGAAGCGATAGCGCCGGGAGGGCCTGACCTCGATATGGTCTTCGGTCGAAAACACCACCGGGCGGATATAGAGCGCGTAGCCCGGCAGCGCCGGCACCCAGTCGGCGTCGACTGCGATCAGCGCCTTCAGCGCATCGACAAAGACCCGATCGTCGATCGGCGGGATGCACAGCCGCTCGCACGAGGCGCGCAGACGCGCTGCGTTCCGCTTTGGCCGGAACAGCCGGATCGCCCCGTCCGCTCCCCGATAGGCCTTCATCCCCTCGAATACCGTTTGCGCATAATGGAGCGCGATGCTGGCCGGGGGCAGCGGCACAGGCCCGTAGGGCAGGATTTCCGGGCTGCCCCAGCGGCCGTCCTCGTACCGCATGGAGAACATGTGGTCCGAGAAGGTCTCGCCGAAAATGAGGTTGTCGAGGTCCACCTCCGCCAGGCGGCTCGATCGGACGCGAAGGATCTTCGGGTTCAGGGACATCTTGTCGAATGAAGCGATATGCGGTTTCGGCGCGCCGGAAGACGCCGCCGGTGCGGGGTTCAATAGGCAACAATCCAGCGCTTTGCAAAGGCGGGACAGTGCCGCTCCGGGCCGTTGGCGCCGGTCGCTATCGAACGGGACCGCCGATTTCGGCGTGCCGGCCGGCGAATCCGTGGTATTTTCCCCGGATGAAGCCGTTCGTTCTGTTGTTCGCACTCTGCCTCGCCGCATTCGCCGCCGGACCGGCGAATGCGGCGGAAAAGGTCGATGTCGAGCTGGTCCTGGCGGTCGACGGGTCGGGCTCGATCGACGATATCGAATTCGCCCTGCAACGAAAGGGCTACGCCCGGGCGATCTCCCATCCGCTGGTGCTCAACGCGATCCGCGGCGGCGAATTCCGGAAAATCGCGGTCCTTTTCGTCGAATGGGGTGCGCCGGATTCGGTCGAGACCATCGTCGACTGGACGGTGATAAGCGGCCCGGCCTCGGCGAAGGCGTTTGCCAAACGGCTGGTCGCGGCGCCGCGCCAGGTGTTCGGCTACAATTCGATCAGCGCGGCCATCGCCTATTCGACCAAGCAGATCCTGTCCAACGCCTACGACGGCAGGCAGAAGATCATCGACATTTCCGGCGACGGCCCGCAGATCAACGGGCCGCCGCTGCAGGCCGTGCGGGCGGCGGCGCTCGGGGCCGGGATCACGATCAACGGCCTGGCGATCAAGACCCGCACCGGCACGAGCTTCCGCAGCAGCTTCGGGGTGCCGCTGGAGGTGCATTACAAGCAGGAAGTGATCGGCGGCCCCGGTGCCTTCGTCATGACGGCGGACGAGGAGACGCCGTTCGAGGAGGTCATCCTGAGCAAGCTGGTGCGTGAGATTGCGATGCTTGAGAAACGCTAGATATTCTATTGAAAATACAGCATAAAATACTTAATCTTCATCGGTAGTTTCCAAGCCCTCCCCAGCGGTCTCCGCCCTTAGATACGCCGCATCGCGGCTGTTCAGGGGGGATCGAACGGTTATTGGCGGATATATCCGAAACTATGGGTTCGCGGCCTGCTGCCGTTCCCGTAGCCGACGCCGTAAATTTTCCCCTCATCCGAAGAAACGCGGCAGCGCCGATTCGAGGGAGCCATTTCCGAGGGGCGGGGCGTCCGCCTAGAACTCCCCGCTGATCGTCGCGCCGCCGTCGACGACGAGGGTGTGACCGGTAGTGAAACTGCCGGCCTTTGAGGCGAGGAAGACGGCCGCGCCGGCGACCTCTTCGACATGGCCGATGCGCTTGAGCGGATAGTGCTTCACGGCGGCGTTGTAGATTTCCTCATTCTCCCACAGGGCGCGGGCCATGTCCGTCCTGATGATCGCGGGCGCGATGGCGTTGACCCGCACGTTCCGGTCGCCCCATTCGACCGACAGGTTGCGCGCCAGCGCCGAATCGGCGGCCTTGGTGATGCCGTAGATGCCCAGATACCGGGTGCCTTTCAGCCCGCCGATGGAGGAGACGATGATCACCGCGCCGTCTTGACGCTCGGCCATTTGCGGGATCGCCATCTGGCACAGCCAGATGTTGGAGCGCAGGTTGGCGCCGGTGGTCTTCTCGTAGGCTTCGTCCGGCAGATCCTGCAACGTGCCGAAATAGGGGTTGACCGCGGCATTGCAGACCAGGATGTCGATCCGGCCGTAATGGTCGTTGGTCCGGTCGACCAGCGCCTGCAGTTGCGCTTTGTGGGAGATGTTGCAGGCGATGGCGACGGCGTCGCCGCCCTCGTCGCGGATGCCCTGCGCCACCTCCTCGCACTTGTCGAGCTTGCGGCTGGAGATGACGACCTTCGCCCCCTGCGCGGCCATGGCCTCCGCGGTCGCACGGCCGATGCCTTTGGAGGAGCCGGTAATCAGGGCCACTTTGCCGTCGAGGCGGAACAGGTCGTCGTATTTCATCGGGGTCGTCCGGGCTCTCGCAAGGGCGTCGAATCGGCCCGGCCCGGCACGGGCCAAAGGGTCCGGTTGCAACGATCTGGCGCTTCCTATAATCCGGTGACAGGCGAATCAATTGGTCCTTTTCGGCCAAGGTCGGGCCCCGGCCGTCGCCGGTCCGGCCTCGCAGTGTCCAGGGAGGAATGCATGGATCTCGACATCGGCAGCGAAGACCGGGCGTTTCGCGAAGAAGTCAGGGCGTTTGTCGGCAGGAACCTGCCGTCGGACACGCGCGAAAAAATGCGCCGCGGCCTGAAGCTCACCAAGGACGACGTTATCGGCTGGCACCGGATCCTGCACGCCAACGGCTGGGGCGCGCCGGGCTGGCCGGTCGAATATGGCGGGCCCGACTGGACGCCGACGCAGCGCCATATCTTCGAGGAGGAAACCGGCCGCAGCCACTGCCCGCGGCTGATGCCGTTCGGCTTGAAGATGGTCGGCCCGGTGATCCAGGCCTTCGGCAGCGACGCGCAGAAGGCGCAGCATCTGCCGAAGATCGCGAGCGCGGAGATCCAGTGGTGCCAGGGCTATTCCGAACCCGGATCGGGGTCCGACCTGGCGTCCCTCAAGACCAGGGCGGTGCGCAACGGCGACAATTACGTCGTCAACGGCCAGAAAACGTGGACGACGGCGGCCCATTGGGCGGACTGGATTTTCTGCCTCGTGCGCACCGACGATACGGTCAAGAAGCAGGAGGGCATTTCCTTCCTGCTGATCGACATGACCTCGCCGGGCATCACGGTGAAGCCGATCATCACCATGGAGGGCGGCCACGAGGTCAACGAGGTGTTCTTCGACGATGTCGTCGTGCCGGTCTCCAACCGGGTCGGCGCGGAGAACAAGGGCTGGACCATCGCCAAGTTCCTGCTCGGCCACGAGCGCACCAGCATCGCCGAGATCGGCCGCTCGAAGGCGCAGCTCGAAAAACTGACGGAGATCGCCGCGGCGGAGCAGAAGAACGGCGCGCCGCTGCTCGACGATCCGCGCTTCCGCGAGAAGATCGCCCGGGCCGAAATCGACCTGATGGCGCTGGAGATGACGCTGCTGCGCATCGTCTCGGCCGAGAGCGCCGGCGGGGTGCCGGGCCCGGAAGCCTCGCTGCTGAAAATCCGCGCGACGGAGTTGCAGCAGGAGCTTGGCGAGCTGCTGATGGAAGCGATCGGCTACTACAGCCATCCCGACACGCCGGAGGCCTTGGAGTTCGGCTGGAACGAGCCGTCGGTCGGGCCGGATTATGCGGCCAGCCTGTCGCCGGTCTATTTCAACCTGCGCAAGACCTCCATCTACGGCGGCTCGAACGAGGTCCAGCGCGGCATCATCTCCAAGATGGTGCTGGGTTTCTAGCTGCCGTCCCGGTCCGGCCGCGTCTTTCGCTGCTCCGTTTGCCGCGCAGGCCTGCCAGTAACTGCACTTCGCCCGGTCGCCGACCGGCAATCGTTGACGGTACCCTTTCATGCCCTTTGCCCTGACCGAAGAACAGAAGCTGCTCCAGGAAAGCGCCGATCGCTTTGTCGAGCGGGACTACGGCTTCGACGTCCGCACCCGTCTGGCCGGGAGCGAGACCGGCTGGGGCGCGGAGAACTGGGCCCGGTTCGCCGAACTGGGCTGGCTCGGCGTGCCGTTTCCAGAGGCGGCGGGCGGCCATGGCGGCGGGCCGGTCGAGGCCGGCCTGATCGCGGAGGCGCTGGGCAAGGGGCTGGCGGTCGAACCCTATCTCTGGACGGTCGTGCTCGGCGGCGGCCTGCTGGCCCGGGCCGGCCGCACCGATCTGCTGGAAGAGCTGATCGCCGGCAAATTGCAACTCGCGACGGGCTTCGCCGAACCGCAGGGGCGATATGCGCTCAACGATGTTGCGACGACGGCGGAGGGCAGCAGCGGCGACCGGTCGATCAGCGGCCGGAAAGCGGTCGTCTTCAACGCGCCGTCGGCCGATCTGCTGATCGTTCCGGCCCGCACCGCGGGGGCACGGACAGACACGCGCGGCATCACACTGTTCCTGCTGCCCGCCGATGCCGACGGCGTCGAACTGCGGCCGTACAGCACGATGGACGACAGCCGGGCGGCGGAAGTGACCCTGTCGGGGGTCCGGGCCGGCGGTGACGCCGTGCTCGGCGAGATCGACGACGGCATGGCGCTGCTCGAACCCGCCATCGATGACGCGACGGCGGTTCTGTGCTGCGAAGCCGCCGGCGTCATGCAGGCGCTGGTGAGCCAGACCCAGGATTATATCAAGAACCGCAAGCAGTTCGGCGTGCCGCTCTCGTCCTTCCAGGTGCTGCAGCACCGGATGGCGGAAATGTTCATCCACAAGGAGCAGACCCAGTCTATGGCCTATATGGCGGTCGTCCGGGCTGCCGCCGGCGACGGACGGGCGGCGTCGCGGGCGGCGTCGGCGGCCAAGGCCTATGCGAGCGAGAAGGGCAAGCTGGTCGGCCAGGATGCGATCCAGATGCACGGCGGCATGGGGATGACGAAGGAAATGCCGATCAGTTCCTTCTTCAAGCGCATCACGATGATCGGCAGCCTGTTCGGCGATGCCGACCATCATCTCGACCGGTTTGCCGGTATGGGCGCCGGCGCGGCCTGAGGGAATAACCGGATGTCCGACAGCGTCATTCCGATCAAGGGGCTGGATCACATCGTCCTGCGCGTCCGGGATATCGATGCGATGCTCCGTTTCTACGGAGAGGTGCTGGGCTGCGGGGTCGAAAAGATTCAGGAAGATCTCGGCCTCTGGCAGCTGCGGGCCGGCGATGCGCTGATCGATTTTGCGACCGTCGACGGCCCGATCGGCCGGGAGAAGGGCCCGGCGCCGGAGCGGGACGGCCACAACCAGGATCATTTCTGCCTGCTGGTCGATCCGTGGGACGAAGACGCGATCCGCAGCGCGCTCGAAGCGCACGGCTGCGATGTCGAGGAATCCGCGGTCCGCTACGGCGCGACCGGCTACGGCCCGTCGATCTACCTGACGGACCCGGAGGGCAACACGGTCGAGCTGAAAGGCCCTTCGACCTGACCGTTTCCCGCCGTGGCTGAGCCTTCCCCGGCAGTCACGCCGGACCGGCGCCTGCAATCCGCCCTGTGGATGACGCTCGCGGTGACGCTGTGGACCCTCGTCGCGGTCTGCGTGCGGATGCTGGAGGGCCGGGTGCCGATCTCCGACCTGTCCTTCTACCGCGCGCTCCTGTCCGTCGCCGTGATGATGCCGCTGATCCGGCGCGCCGGCCGGATGGGGCACGGCGGGCCCCTGCGCAAGGCCATGCCGTGGTTCGTACTGCGCGGCCTGTTCATCTTCACCGCCCAGACCTGCTTCTACTTCGCGCTGACCTGGATGCCGATGGCCGAAGCGACCGTGCTCAGCGGGACGACGCCGATTTTCCTTGCCCTGCTTGCCGGCATGTTCCTGGGCGAGAAGGTGTCGCCGGTCCGCTGGGCCGCGATCGGCCTGGGATTCGCCGGCATCGTCCTGATCCTCCGGCCGGGGGCGGCGGTCATCCAGATCGCCGCGTTGACTGCGCTGGCTTCGGCGGTGCTCTTCGCCACTAGTTCGGCGATTAACAAGCATCTCTCGCGCACCGAGCCGGCGAGCCGGATCGTCGGCTGGACCAACCTGATGATCGGCGCCGCCGCGGCGATTCCGTTCGTCTACAATTCGTACGTCCCGCACTGGAACGATGTGGCCTGGATCGCGGCGATCGCCGTCCTCGGCACCGGGGCGCAATACTCACTGGCGCGCGCCATCGCTGCGGCCGACGCCAGCTTCTCCGGACCGTTCGATTTCCTGCGCATGCCGTTCGCGGCGCTCGCCGGGCTGATCCTGTTCGCCGAATGGCCGGACATCTGGGTCTGGATCGGCACCGGCATCGTCTTCGCCAGCATCTTCGGCCTGACCCGCGACCGCGCCCTGTTCCGCCACCGGACGGGGGCGTCATCGGGGTAGGGGCGGCGACGGGATGAAGCCGCGGCCGTTTCGCGGCGCCTTGAAAATTGCACAGCCGTTCGATCCGTAGGGGAGGGTTTCAAACCCTCCCCTACAAAACCGGGGCGGATTGGAAGCGTCCGTTGCCGCGAATACGGACCGATAGAGTTCCCGTCAGGCCGCCGCCTCGAACAGCTCCCGCACCAGCCTGATCGCCATCTTCGTCGCGACGCGGCGGCGGTAGTGGCCGGGGGTGAAGGTGGTCTTCATCGACATGAGCTGGTCCTTGCACAGATCGTCGATGCCCTGGACCGTGGCGTCGTCCAGCGCGCCGCCGGCCAGGTCCGCCGCGCCTTCGAGGAACACCGGGCGCGGGTTGGTCCCGGTGATCGCGACGCGCAGGTCAGTGAGCCGATCGCCGTCGCGCGCCACCGCCACGGCGCAGCCGGCCACCGGATATTCGATCGAGCGGCGGATACGGATCTTGTCGTAGCCCGAAACAAGATTGCCCGGCGCGGCGGCGCGGATGCGCAGCACGAATTCGCCGGGCTCCATCGCCATATAGTCGATGCCGTCGCCGGTCGAACCGTCCTGCCGCGAATGGCCGATAAAGAAATCGCGCATCGAAACCGTGCGCGCGCCGTTCGGGCCGAGCAGGTCGATTGCGCCGTCGAACAGCAGCATCGCCGGCGCAAGATCGCCGGAATAGGTCGCGAAGCAGACGCCCTTCGACTTGGGCGCGACATGGCACATGTCGCCCAGTTCGGTCTTCAGGCAGTGGTCGTTGGCCTCGCGCCACCATTCGGACTGGTTGTAGTAGATGCAGCGGGTGTCGAGGCAGACGTTGCCGCCGACCGTGCCCATGTTGCGCTGGGTCGGCCCGGCGATGGAGCCGGCGGCCTGGGCGACCGCCGGATAGAGGCACCGGATTTCGGGATGTTCGGCCACTTCGTACAGGCGTACCGACGCGCCGATGACGAGGCCGTTTTCGCCGGCCTCGATGGACTTGAGATCGCCCAGGTCGTTGGTGTCGATCAGGACCGGCGGCGTCTCGATCTGCCGCCGGATGTTGACCAGCAGGTCGGTACCACCGCCGATCATCCGGCTTTCCGGATGGGCCTGCCGAGCGGCCAGCGCCTCCTCGACCGTGCGCGGACGGATGACCTCGAAACTGTGCAGCGCGTCCATCAGGCAGCCCTCTTTCCGGCGCCGAAGCGGGCGGCTTTTTCCAAGGACAGGAACACCTTGTCAGGCGTGATCGGCGTATCGGCGAAGCGGATGCCGGTGGCGTCGTGGATCGCGTTGGCGACCGCCGGGATGAAGCTGCTGAGCGAGCCTTCACCGGCTTCCTTGGCGCCGTAGGGGCCGTGGGGATCGTTCGATTCGACGATATGGGTATGGATCGGCGGCGAATCCTGGATCGTCGGGATCCGGTAGTCGAGCAGGTTGTTGGCGAGGTTCAGGCCGTTGTAGAAGCCGGTCTCCTCGCTCAGCGCCTGGCCCATGCCCATCCAGACCGAACCCTCGATCTGGCCCTCGACCGTCAGCCGGTTGAGCGCCTTGCCGCAATCGTGGGCGACCCAGACATCGTCCACGGTGACTTCGCCGGTCGTCTCGTCGACCGTCACTTCGACGGCCTGGGCGGCATAGGAGAAGCCCATCGTGCCGCCGATCGCGGCGCCGCGGTATTTCTTGCCGCCCCAGCTTTCGGGGATCGTGTTGTAGATGCCCTTGGTCGTGATCGTGCCGGTGTCGCGCAGCGCCTCCATCACGACTTCCTGGAACGGGATACCGGTATCCTGGCTGCCGGCGCGGTAATATTCGCCGAGCACCTCGACGTCTTCCGGATCGGCTTCCAGCTTGCGCGCCGCGGCCTCGACCAGGATCTTGCGGAGGTTTGTCGCCGCTTCGAGGGTCGCGTTACCGACATAGAAGGTGACGCGCGAGGAATAGGAGCCGTTGTCTTTCGGCGTCACCTCGCTGTCCGAGGCGATGACCCGGATGCGGTCGATCGGCAGGCCGAGCACGTCGGCTGTAATCTGGGCGACCAGGGTCGAGGATCCCTGGCCGATCTCGGCTGCGCCGGTCAGCACGGTGATCGCGCCGTCCCAGTCCAGCTTCAGGTTGACGGTCGCATGGGGCTCGCCGGTCCAGTTCACCGGCTTAGAGGCGCCGGAAATATAATGGGAGGCGGCGAAGCCGATGCCCTTCTTCTTGCCCGGCCCGGGATCGGGCAGGCCGTTGGCCCGCTTCTCCTTCCAGCCGCTCGCCCGCTCGACCCAGTCGATGCATTCGGGCAGGCCGTAGGAATTCACCATCAGGTCGTTCTGGGTGAAGGTCGGCGCTTCCAGATAGTTGCGGCGCCGCACCGCGATCGGGTCGAGGCCAAGCGTTTCCGCCATTTCGTCGAGCAGCGATTCAAACACGAAGCGCGTGTTGACGGTGCCATGGCCGCGGAAGGCGCCGCAGGGCGGCGTGTTGGTGAGCACCCGCCGGCCGATATAGCGGACATTCTGCAGGTCGTAGATCGCGTAGAGCAGTGAGCCGGCATAGAGGATTGTGACGATGCCGTAGCTCGAATGGGCGCCGCCGCGCTGGTCGTTCTCCAGCTCGACCCCGGTGATCCGGCCGTCCTTCGTCATGCCGATCTTGAGGCGCAGGTCGGTCTCCGGCCGGCCGCGATGGGTGATGAAGGTCTCCTCGCGGGTCGTCAGCAGGCGCACCGCGCCGCCGATCTTGCGGGCCAGCAGGGCGGCGATCAGTTCGGGCTGCAGGGTTTCCGTCCGGCAGCCGAAGCCGCCGCCGACGTGGGGCTTGATAACCCGGATGCGGCCTTGGTCCATGCCGGTCACCTTGGACAGCATGAGATGGACGTAGTAGGGCACCTGGGTCGAGCACTGGCAGGTCAGCCGGTCGCGCAGCGGATCGTAGGACACCAGCGCGCTGTGCATCTCCATCTGCGCCTGGCAGACCTCGGCGGCGTGGAACGTCCGCTCCATCACCAGGTCCGAACCGGTGAAGGCGTCCTCGACGTCGCCGAGCTCGAAGAACACGTCGCGCTCCAGGTTGCCCGGCCGGTGCTCGTGGAGGTCGACCGCGCCTTCGGCGTAGGCGTCCTTGCAGCGGTAGTAGGCCGGCAGTTCCTTGACCTTCAGCCTGATCTTCTTGAGCGCCGCCTTGGCGATGTGGATGTCGTCGGCCGCAACCGCGGCGACCGGCTCGCCCTTGTAACGCACCCGGTCGCGCGCCAGCGGGTATTCCCCGCGGGCGATCGGCAGCACGCCGAACGTCTTGTCGCAATCGGCCCCGGTGACGACGGCGCGTACGCCCGGCATCGCCTCGGCTTCGGAGGTATCGACTTCGAGAACCTCGGCATGGGCGTAGGGGCTGCGCAGGATCGCCGCCTCCAGAGCCTTGCCCTCCACGAAATCGGCCGTGTACCGGGCGGCGCCGGAGACCTTCTCCGGGCCGTCGACCATCGGGACATATTCGCCGATGGAGCGCACCGGCTCGGCGGCGGCGGTATCGACGGGCCTGACCTGTTCGTTCATCGCTCCGTCCCCCGGTTACGCCGCTTGTCCGGCCGCCCGGTCGGGCAGAGGCGGGTAGGGCGCCGGTTCCTCGCCGCGCCGGCGGGCGGCGGCATGGTGCACGGCGTCGAGAATCTTGATGTAGCCGGTGCAGCGGCAAATGTTGCTGCCCAGCGCCTCGCGGATATCGTCGTCGTCCGGCCGGTCGTTGCGGCGCAGCAGCGCCTCGGCCGCCATGACGAAACCCGGCGTGCAGGCGCCGCACTGCGCGCCCAGTTTCATGTGGAAGCCTTCCTGGACGTCCGACAGCCGGCCGTTGCGCGACAGGCTCTCGACGGTTTCGACCGCCTTGCCGGCGACCTGGCCGACCAGCGTCAGGCAGGAGAGCTGCGCGCGGCCGTCCACCAGCACCGTGCAGGCGCCGCATTCGCCGCCGTCGCAACCGGTCTTGGTGCCGGTCAGGCCCAGCCCCTCGCGCAGATAGTCGAGCAGCAGGGTATTGTCCGGCACGACGCCGTCATGCGCCCGGCCGTTCAGGGTGAAACTGACGATCCGTTTGGCCATCGTTCCGGCTCCTGTCGCCAATTTGTGTGGCAAGACAAATAGTCAGTAACACAAATAATTTGCAATCTCAATTATCTTTGCGCTCCCGGCCCGCTCCCGGCCCGCTCCCGGCGAAGGGACGCCGGGCCTGTGACGATATCGACATTGGGCCGGCCTTGCGCGCGGGATAAGCGGGTGCCGCCCAACGCAAGGAGAACCCATCATGGCCGATCACGGCGCCTTCTACTGGAACGAACTGCTCACCGGCGATGTCGGAAAATGCAAGGCGTTTTTCGCCGAGGTCTGCGGCTGGACCTATGACGATGTCCCGATGCCGAATTTCACGTACACGGTGGCCAAATCCGGCGACAAGATGGTTGCCGGCATCATGGACAAGGCGAAGACCGGCGCGCCGGACATGCCGAACCACTGGATGGCCTATATCGGCGTGGACGATGTCGATGCCGCCGCGGCAAAGGTCGCCGGCGCCGGCGGCGCGGTCCTGCAGGATGCCTTCGACGTTCCGAATGTCGGCCGCATCGCCATCGTCCAGGACCCCGGCGGCGCGGTGATCGGCCTGATGACCCCGTCGTAGGCGGAAAGGGCCGTTCCGGCAGGTTTGGCTGAGACAGGGCGCGCGACCGGCTCGTCCGTCGTTCCACGATCCCCGCGCCTTGATCCGGCCGGCGTTTCGGGCTTTGTTGCGGCGCTCCTGACTGCCCGAAAGAGGCCGCTGCCATGTCCGCCGGTTCCGCCGCCAGATCCGACCGTTTCGTCGAGACCGCCCGCCGCTTCGCCGCCGAGGCCGTCGCCCCCCACGCCGCCGCCTGGGAACGCGACCGGCGCGCGCCGCGCGAGGCGTTCGAGGCCGCGGCCGACGCCGGGCTGATGGGCCTGCTGGTGCCCGAGGAGTTGGGCGGGGCGGGCCTCGATCTCGCCGCGATGGCGCGCATCATGGAAGTGCTGGCCGCCGCCGACCTCGCCTTCGCCTTCAGCCTTGTGGTCCACAACAACCTGGCCGGCAATATCGCGCGCAACGGCGAGGCCCACCATCACGCGGCCCATCTGCCCGACCTGATCGCCGGGCGGCGCATCGGCGCCTTCCTGCTGACCGAGCCCCAGGGTGGCAGCGATGCCGCCAACGTGCTGACCACGGCGACGAGGACGGAAACCGGCTGGCGCATCGACGGCGAGAAGGCCTGGGTGACCAGCGGCTCCCACGCCGACCTGCTGAGCGTCTACGCCCAGACCGATCCGGCGGCGGGCCACCGGGGCGTTGCCTGTTTCCTCGCGGCGGCGGACGCGCCGGGGGTCGAGCGCCTGCCGGCCTATGCCATGCTGGGCAGCCACGCGCTGGGCGCCGGCGGCTTCCGCTTCGACGGTCTGGAACTTGACGAAGCGGCCCATTTCATTCCAGCCGGGCGCGGTTTCGCGGCGGCGATGCAGGGCATCGACCTGGCGCGGGTCAACGTCGCCTACAGCGCCTGCGGCATGCTGCGGTCCGGGCTCGACGCGGCGATCGCCTTCATCTCGCACCGTTCCCTGTTCGGTACGCGCAACACGGAAAAGCAGGGAATACAGTGGATACTGGCAGATGCCGCCAGCGAACTTGAAGCGGCCTCGGCGCTCGCCGCGAAGGCCGGCGCCGCGCTCGCCGCCGGCGATCCGGAGGGCCGGGTTCTGGCCGCCCACGCCAAGAAATACGCCACGCGGGTCGCGTTCGACCGCTTGAACGACTGCATGCAGGTCATGGGCGCCTGGGGCCTGACCCACGATCATCCGCTGGCCCGCCATTTGGCCGGCGCCAAGATCGCCCAATATCTCGACGGCGCCAACGAGATTCAGAATGTCGTGATCGCCCGCGCGCTGTTCGGGGGCAGGGGCTGAGCCCGTAAGACGGCAGGAAACGACGGCACGAAATTTCGCTTGACCGGCGGCGCGAATGGCGCGAGACGGGCGCCCCTTCAGTCCGTCAAGCGAACCGCCGCAATGTCAGGGATGGATGCGCCTTCGGACCGCGCCTGGCCGCCGACGCCCGATTTCGATACCTGGCCGGTCGAATTTCGGCCGGTCGAGGCCACCACGGACGGCCGGATCGTCACGATTGCCTGGGACGACGGCCGGGTCAGCCGCTATCACGCGATCTGGCTGCGCGACAACGCGGCCGAGCCGCAGACCCACAACCCGGTAACGCGCGAACAGGTCGGCCATCCGTGGGATCTGCCGGAATATCTCGCCGTATCGGCTGTAACCGTTGCGGAGAACGGCAGCGTCGAAGTGACATTTGCGCCAGAAGGCGTGACGGTGGCCTACCACCCCGGCTGGCTGCGCGCGCTGGACTATTCCAACGGCCCGCACGACGATCTCGGTGAAATCGCGCCGACCTGCTGGGACGCGCGAAGCCTTGATATCCCGCCGACATTCGACGGCCCGGACTGCCTGGAAGACGACGGGACGCTGCTGGCGGCGCTCAAATCCCTCATGGAATTCGGCATCGTGCGCCTGCGCCAGGTGCCGACCGACGAGACCGCGGTGCAACGGGTCGCCGAGCGCATCGGCACGATCCGCAATTCCAATTTCGGTTTCCTGTTCGACGTCAGGACCGCGCCGGTGGCATCGCGCAGAAGCGCGGATTCGAATGCCTACTTCGCAGGCGCCCTGGCGCCCCATACCGACCTGGCGACCCGGGAATACGAGCCCGGTCTGCAGCTGCTGCACTGTCTGGTCAACACGACACGGGGCGGCCGGGCGATCTATGTCGATGGCTTTGCGATCGCCGACCGTATCCGCAAAACCGATGCCGATCTGTGGCGGGCTATAACGCAAATCGAGTGGACCTTCACGAACCGCTCGCCCGTGACCGACTATCGCTGGCGCGCGCCGCTGGTCGTGCTGGACGGTGCCGGCAATCTCCGCGAAATCCGCGCCACGACCTTCCTGCGCGGGCCGCTCAACGTCGATTTTGCCGACGTGGAAGCGGCCTATGCCGGCCTGCGCGCGTTCCAGACTCTGGCCGCCGGCGACCGCTTTGCCGTGACCTTCGATTATGCGCCTGGCGACTTGGTCGCTTTTGACAATCGCCGCATCCTGCACGGTCGCACGGCCTTCGACGACGCCACCGGCGAGCGGGCGCTCAAGGGCTGCTACATGGAGCGGGAAGAGGTGCTGAGCCGGATCCGCGTGCTGCGGCGGGCGATACGCGCTACGAGCGCAGCTTGAAGCGCTGGATTTTTCCCGTGGCCGTCTTGGGCAGCACATCGACGAATTTCCACCAGCGTGGATACTTGTAGGGCGCGAGGTTCGACTTGACGTGGCTGTGCAGCTCTTCCTGTAAGGCCGCTGCGCCGTCGGTCACTCCCTCGGCACGGATGATCCAGGCCTCCGGCTTGATCAGGCCGGCGTCGTCCTTGCGCCCGACGATGGCGGCCTCCAGCACCTTGGGATGGCCGATCAGGCAGGCCTCGATCTCGACCGGCGAGGTCCAGATGCCGCCAACCTTCATCATGTCGTCCGACCGGCCCTCGCAAACGTAGAAGCCGTCGCCGTCGATCCGGTAGGTGTCGCCGGTATCGAGCCAGCCGCCGTCCTGCATGGTTGCGGCGGTCTTTTCCGGCAGGTTCCAGTAGCCGCGCGCCGTCGAACCGCCCCGGATCTGCAGGGCGCCGGCTTCTCCGGCGGCCAGCGGCGCGCCGTCCTCGCCGACGATGCGCGCCTCGTAGCCGGGCACCATGAGGCCGCTGGTGCCGGGTTTCTGCCTGTCGGGCCGGTTGGAGATGACAATGTGCAGCGCCTCGGTCGAGCCCATGCCATCCAGGATCGTCGCGCCGGTCTTCTCCCGCCAGCGCCGGAAAATGTCGGCCGGCAGGGCCTCGCCGGCCGAGACGCACCAGCGGACGCTTGCCGTGTCGCACACCGCACCGCCTTCGATTGCCGCCAGTTGTGCGGCATAGAGCGTCGGCACGCCGAAATAGAGAGTCGGGCGGAAGCGTTCGAAGATGTCGAAGGTCATCTGTGGCGTCGGCCGTTCGGCGGCCAGCACCGCCGTGGCGCCCAACCAGAGCGGGAAGGTCATGGCGTTGCCGAGCCCGTAGGCGAAAAACAGCTTGGCGGCGGAAAAGCAGATATCGTCCTCGCGCATGCCGAGCACGCCGATACCGTATTGCTGGCTGGTCACGACCATGTCGCGGTGCCGGTGGATCGCGCCTTTCGGGGACCCTGTCGAGCCGGAAGAGTAGAGCCAGAAACAGTCGTCTTCGGCTTCGTTCGGATACGGCTCAAGCCTGTCCGACGCCTCCGCCGCCAGAGCGGCGGCGCGATCCTGCGGCAGCAGGTGGGCCGGCGTGCGGGCCGCCTGCGCCAAGGCTTCGCGCACCGTAGCGTCGTATTCCGGCGACCAGACGATGGCGGCGGCGGCCGAATCGTCGATCATGTAGGTGTAGTCGCCGGACGTCAGCAACGTATTCAGCGGCACCGGCACGATGCCCGCCTTGATGGCGCCCCAGAACACGAAGAAAAACTCCGGGCAATCTTTCACCACCATGAGAACGCGCTCGCCGGTCCCGATGCCGAGCCCCTTCAGCGCATTGCCGTACCGGTTTACTGCGGCGGCGAGGCCGGCGTAGCTGACGTCTTGTCCGGTCGTCGTCAGGATGGCGGTCTTGGTACCGCGACCTTCGGCGAGGTGTCGGTCGATGAACGGCACGGCGGCGTTGAACGGCGTCGCAAATCGCAGAGCCGCGCCGTTGGCGGGGTCGGGGGTAACGGCGACCGTATGGGCAGTCATCGCGTGACTCCTGTTATGTGCCGCGCCGATCCCGCATCGTGTCGTTCGGGCCGCGCGCGTCGAATTGCACGGGGTCTTCGGATTATTCCGGCTTTAGCACAAGGCGGTCTGCCGAATCATCGCGCAACAAGGCGCGTTACCGATTCGCCCGCCCGCCGTTTCCGCCACTGCCATGGCCGCGCCGCATCCCGATCCCGTTCATCCGTCCGTCCGCCGCTGGCTCCTGCTGGTCGCAGCGATGATCTTCGCCATGGTCGTCCTCGGCGGGTTGACCCGGCTGACCGAATCCGGCCTGTCGATGACCGAGTGGCGGCCCCTGTTCGGCTGGCTGCCGCCGCTCGGCGACGCGGCCTGGCTGCGCCTGTTCGATCTCTATAAAGAAACGCCGCAATACCGGCAGGTCTTTCCCGGCCTGACCGTCGACGGGTTCAAGGCAATCTTCTGGCTGGAATACCTGCACCGGCTGTTCGGCCGGCTGATCGGCGTCGTCTTCCTGGCCGGTTTCGTCTATCTGCTGCTGCGCCGCCGCCTGCCGGGCCGGCTGATCCCGGCGCTGATCGCGCTGTTTGTCCTGGGCGGCCTGCAAGGCGCGCTGGGCTGGTACATGGTCGCGAGCGGCCTGGTCGACCGGCCCTCGGTCAGCCACTACCGGCTCGCCGCCCACCTGTCGCTCGCCATGATCCTCTATGCCTGGATTGTCTGGCTGATCGCCCGGATGGACCGGCCGCCAGCGGCTGCGGCCGGTTCGCCGGCAGGCGGCGGTTTGCTGGCGTTTGCCGTCTATAGCGCAATCGCGCTGACGATCCTGTACGGCGCCTTCGTCGCGGGCCTCGACGCGGGTCGGATCCACAACACGTTTCCGCTGATGGGCGGCGCGCTGGTGCCGGCGGACTATCTGCAGCCGGGCGGCGGACTTGCCGACTTGGTCGCCAATCCGGTCGCCGTCCAGTTCAACCACCGGGTCCTGGCGGTCCTGAGCGTCCTGCTCGTCCTCGCCCTGTGGCGGCGGACGCGCAGGCGGCGCGGCGCGGCGGAACGGCGGCAGGCCGGCTGGCTGCTCGCCGCCGCGCTCCTTCAGACGGCGCTCGGCATCGCGACGCTGCTCCTGTTCGCACCGGTCTGGCTGGCGTCCCTGCACCAGGCCGGAGCCATGCTGCTGGTGACGGCAGCCGTGCTGCACGCCGCCGCCCGGCATGCCGCCGTCCGGAATCCGTAGGGGAGGGTTTAAAAGGGGATTATATATAAAAGTGCCGGGCGAGACGGCCTTCAGAAAATCATCAAGGACACAAACCATACAATATTTAGAAAAAAAGTCTCAATAAACACCAAATATAGCGTTGACAATAGTGGAATATAC
>MPMX01000040.1 GCA_002238725.1 Rhodospirillaceae bacterium bin65 | reverse complement strand
TGACCTTCGGCGGCGGGTAGGGAGGACGCGCCGCTCCATGCGAGCGTCCGCGAGGGATTTCACGGGCGCGACGATTGGCCGGGTGGCGGCGGACTGTTATGTTATGTTATTTCGTAACTCTCGATGCCGCGGTGCCACCGGGAGCCACTGGCGCTCCCCTCGGGTGATACAACCCGCATACTACTTGATCACACAAATACGCACTCCTAATTTTTCTTCATATAATACGGTGGGTTAGGTCGATACTCCATCCAAGCGATGCCAAGACCGGGCCGCGGACCGTCTCGCTGTCGCCGGCTGCGGCCGGGGTGCTGGCGTCGGTCCCGCGGGTTGCCGGGAACCCCTGGGTCATCCCCGGCCGGCGCGACGGCACGCACCTGCGCAACCTGGATGCAGCCTGGCGGACGATCCGCGGGCGCGCCGGCCTCGACGGGCTGCGCCTGCACGACTGCCGGCATTCCTTCGCCTCGAGGGCGCTGGCGCTCGGGGAATCCCTGCCGATGATCGGCCGGCTGCTGGGCCACAGCCGCGTCGAGACCACGGCGCGGTATGCCCATCTGGCGAAGGATTCGGTGCGGGACGCTGCGGGCCGGGTCGCGGACAGCATTGCGGCCGATATCCTTGGGGGGTACCCGCGACGCACTTTTCCATGCTGGACCAGATGACCCTCCGGCTCCTGGCGCCGCTCGAGGATCACGGCTACACGCTCCCGGCCAGGCTGATGCCGGACATTGCGCTGGGACGGATGTTCTCGAAATGGCTGCGCGGCCGCGGGTACGATCCGGACAGTTTCGAGACCTACGATCACGAACTCCTCGACCGCAGGCCGACGGTGAAGGCCCGATTGTACCCGAACGAGCTGGTCACCGAATTCAACCGCCAGATCGAGCGCTGGATGAGGGATGGCCGGGCGCGCTGGTATTTCGGCGAACGGGACGAAGGCGCCATCGCGCCGCTGGACCGCGTGCTCGCGGCGCTGCCGGCCCCCGAGGCGCCGGAATGAACGGCAAGGCGGTTGTCCGAATTGGCGAGGCCGCCCCGGCACCGATCTGAAATCGGTCTGCCGGTCATCCGGCGCGCCATCGTCATTTTCCTCGATCGTGCCATCGAAGATGAGCTCAGCCTGGAGTCGGCGGTGGGTTACCGCCATCCCGACAGCTTCCCGACTGCCCCGGCTACCGCGTCGTTCATCCGATCGATCGTGTCGGCGTCCCCGGCGTCGTGTCGTCCGGCGAACCCGGTGACGTAGCGCTGCATCTGTTTCGGACCGGCCGTTCTTGGAGCCTGCCCATGGGCGCCTTCGACATGGCTGTTGCCCGCAAATTCGGGACGCGGCGGGTGAGCGAGCCAGTCATATTCACCAATTCGGCGATATTCAACAAAAGCAGAAAATACCAAAATCAATGAAAGAACCGGAAATCAGCGCGTTGGAGCGGGTTCGCGGTCCGTCTGGCAGCGCGCCCGGCGCGGAGGTCGGTTCTGTCGTCAATGAACGAAAGATCGGGCGCGACGAGGGTGTCGACGGGCTGGTTCGCTGCGCCCGCCACGGTCGTGCCCATGCGCTTGTCGTCGAGGTGAGGCCGAACGGCGCCCCGGTTCTTTCCGTTCCGGGGTCTATCGGCTCGAAAGCTATGCGGCGCGATCGGGCCGGTCGGCCGAGGCCGTTGCCGGCAGGCCTCATTGCAATGATCGTCATTCCCTGTCCGGAAGCGGCGGAACGGCCCTGGCAGGGCCGGGCGCAATCGAATCGCAGGTAGGCACGGTTCGCCAGGGCACGGTTCGCCAGGGCACGGTTCGCCAGGGCACGGTAGGGGATCCGGGATCCTCTCCCGGCTCATCGACGCGGACCACCAGGTTCTCCAGCAGGCCGAGGGCGGCGATCGAGGCCTTGAGCTCGGCGTCGGCCCGGGGATCGGGCGGCGTCTTGCGGACGTTCTCGGGGGCGAGGGCGAGCCGGCTCAGCGGGATCTCCCGGATGAGCGGTTCGGTGCCGGGGGCGATGAAGTTCATGCCTGTCTCCATGGAGGGTTGCTTGCGTGCGGAGCAGGACCGTCCGGCCCTGCTTCGCGCACTTCCGAATCGCTCCGCCCGGCCTCTGGATGAGGCTCTTGCTGGGCGGAGGCCGGATTGGCGGACAGGCTGAAACCCACGCTTCAGAGGAGCGGCGCTGCATCGAGCGAATCGCGGGGCGGCACGGAAATGCCGGTCAGTTCCGGCAGCGGGATGCCGGACGGCGACAGGGTGTGGCCGATGCGCCGTTCGAGGTCGGCGTAACGGCGGTAAAGCGCCGGTTGCAGTCGTGCGGCGGCACGGGCCGCGCCGCGCGAGGCCATGATGCAGAAGACGCAGGACAGCCTGGACATGCCCATGGCGTAGGCCGGGTGCGGCGGCTGTCCGGCGTTTCGGATGACACGGAAGACCTCGCGCTCGCTTAAGTTGAAGATCGGCAGCCAGTCGAACCAGGTGCGGCCCGCGCGGGAATTGCGTTCGTTCGGTTTCCAGGGCGTCTTGCGGACCCGGGCCGGGCTTTCCTGGGCGCGCATGCCCATGGCGCTGACGATGCGCCCGCCGAAGCGCGGGTTGGCCTTGAGATAGCGGCGCAGCTCGCGCTCTATGGGTCCGGACTTGAAATCCGAGGTACACCATCGGCGGGCGGGATCGGGCCACTTGCCTCGTTCCGCGACACGGGCGAGCAGTGTCTTGCCCGATGCAACGGGCGCGAGAATGAGGGGGATGCCGGGCGGGAGAGTCGAGCGGATATGTTCGACGGTGCCGGGCCATTCTACCTCTGCGAGCGGCGCATGGATGGCGAGCAACCGGTCGCGTGGGACGATGCGGGACAGCAGAACGGTCATTGCCTGGCTGTCCTTGCCCCCGCTCGTCGAGATGGCGACGAGGGCGCCGGTCCGGATCATCGTCAGGCACTCGGGAGGGATAAGGATGTCGGCGTGGTCGGCGGCCATGGAGGCGTCTCCCGGTTGGCGGTGCCGTGGCCGCTCACCGGCCTCCGGCTTCGCCCGGGAGACACCGCCCTCCGACTCGCTGCGTCGCGCGCCCGGCTGGCGGGAGCCGCGCCCGGGCGCCGTTCCCGGCGGGGCGTCGTGTCATGGCCGTCGAGGGATCGGATTCGGGGGTGCGCCGTGGTACCTGTGGGCCATGTCCAGGGACCCCTGCAACGCCGCTTCCCCGGCGGCCGCAGCGCCTTTCGGAGATCCGGACGGCGGGGCGGTGCGGTCGCGCCGCAGGCTCCGCGCCGGCGGACCTACGCGTCAGGCGCAACTCGCGGCAATTGCTGTCGCGGCCGGGATGTTCCTGGCTTCCGGAGCCGCCCTTGCCCGGGACTATTACCTGCGCGGCGGCATCGGCCTGGACCGGCCGGGCAAAGCAAGTTTCACGGACGTCGACTGCTCTACCACGGCGCCGGCGGCGCTTTACGGCTGCGGAACCGGCGGCGACAGCGCACGCTTGCGGTCGGTCGGGGAATTCGGGACGGTGCCGGCGGTCGAACTCGGGCTCGGCTACGCAACCGGGGCGGTCCGGCTCGAGGTGCTGGTCGAGTACCGGCCGGACTTCGCCTTCAAGGGCCGCGCGAATTTCCTGGCGCCGGATCGGCGGCAGGACGTGTCGGCAGAGCTGTCGTCCTTATCGGGCATGCTGGCCGGCTTCGTCGACCTCGCCGCGCTCGGGCTGCCGAAACCGGGCCCGCTCGCGCCGTTCGTCGGCGCCGGTGTCGGCGTCGTCCATACCCGGATCGGAAAGACGACCATAACCTTTCCGGCCACGACCACGACGGTGCCTGGCGGGAGCCGGACGGGCCTGGCCTGGATGGCGACGGTGGGGGTCGCGGTCGCGCTGGACGGGCGCGTGAGTCTCGACCTGGCCTGGCGCTACACGGACCTCGGCGAGGTCCGCACACCACGGGGTCCGGGCCGGGTGGTCTGGCGCGACGGCAGCCAGGAGCCGCGGCCGCTCGATCTGGCGCCGACGAAAGCGAGGCTGACGGGCCACGGCATCCGGCTGTCGCTGCGATACGCCTTCTGAGGACGGCGGGCATCGGCGGCCCGGCCTGCCGGGCGCGTGGACCCCGGGCGGGCCGCGCGGAGCGGGCGGCGGCGGTTCTGCGGCCAAAGCGACAGATGCGGGATGGCGGGTTCAAGCTGCCTGCCCGGCGTGCGAAATTGCGGCGCGCCGCGGGCTTGCGGCATCGATTTTCTTGAGAGGAAAGGCGCCGCCATGGGGCCAGCGGAATTGGTCCAGGACTGTCTGGACGAGATGCGCGAGTCGGACGGGTTTGCCGTCGCCGGCGATGTGGCCGAGACGCACAGGGTTGCCCTGCTCGGAACGGTGGGCGTCGCCGCGGTGCTGATCGGCTATGCGGTGGGCGTGCATGACAGCGACCGGGACGACGCCCTGGACCTGTTCGAGGCCCTGATCCGCGCGGCGCTGCAGGACGAGGAAGGCGGCGGCCGGATCGGCGCGCGGTTCCTGGACGAGGCGGCGAGAGCGATGCGTGTGCCGGCGTTTACGGATCGGCTCGATCCTCCGACGATCCACGATCTGGCGCGAGCCTATGCCCGGGCCGGCGCGGAGGCGCCGCCGGAACTTGTGCAGCACCTGATCGGGCAGATGGGCGAGCTGAGGAAATCCGGCCGGCTGCCCTTCGATCCGGATTCGGAAATCGAGCGGATGCGCGAGGTGCTGGATCTCGACGAGCACTACCTGCACCGGAAGCTCGACGAGCGGATCGGCGTCCTGCCGGAAGAGTTGCGGGCAGCGTTCGCCTACGAGGTCGCGTGCCGGGACGAGGCGGTCTGCGGCCGGATCGCGATGTACTGGCTGCTGGATGATTCGGAGGAAGTGCGGCTGGGAGCGGCAGAGGGGTTCCGGGAGCGGGCTGTCAGGGGAATTGTCGAGCCGGTCTCGGCCGCGCTGGTGCCGCTGATCCGCAACTGGATGCCGGCGGACGCCGGGCGAACGCTGCTGGACGAGGCCCTGGCCGAAGCGCGGCGTCGCGAGCTGGTTGCGCCGCTGCCGCGACCGGAACGCCGGCGGGCGGAAATCTACGGCTCGATCCCCGACAAGTGGGGCACCCAGATGCTGCGCGCGGTTCTGCAGGGAGGGGACGAACCGGCCCTGGCGACGGTGGTTACGGAACTGGGGCGGGGGATCGCGGAGGCCGTGGTGATACCGGGGATGGAAGCGATCGGGGAGTTCTTGGATTCGGACGTATTCGACACGATGATCGAGATACCGTGGGAAACGTTCGAGGAGCAGGTTGCCGTGGCGCTGGCCGAGGGCCTTGCTCTGAAACAAACGCCGGCCGCGGGTCTGGTCGACGTCGCGCTCGCCTGCGGGATGCGGGAGTTGCGGCCGCGCGCAATGACGGCGGGAGACTGGCTGTCGGAACTGGATCCGAATGACGAGATCGCCGTACTTCCTGCGCCGGTGCGCGAGGAACTGACCGGGGGCAGCGCGGCCTGGCCGGAAGACTACCGTGTGGTGAAAGGCTGGTCGGCGGGGACGGCGGTCCTGCAGGAAGCCAGGGAGGCGGCGGACGGCGCAGACCGGGCAATGGCCGGGTTCTTCGCCCGGCTCGAATCGCGGCGCGAGGACTGGGCGCTGCGGATGCTGCGCAGCGCGCACGTGCTGAAGGGTGCCGGAAACGTCGACTGGCGCACCTTCGCGGGGACGGCGAAATCCGTGTTGGAGGGCCGGGCGCTGGAGACGATCCCGATCATGGAGCATGTCTGGCAGAGGACGAACCGGGATCTGGCGGTCGAGGAACTGCGTGCAGGGTGAGCGAATGTACGCTCAAGCGCCGATGGTGCGGGCGGTGTCCGTTGATCTCCCGGGGCGATCTGATATGGATCGCGGGTCTCTGGAGACAGCGGGCAAGGCGCGGGCGAGGACAGAAGGCGCCAAGCCTATCCCTGTGTTTGAAACCGCGCGGTTGCGGTATGAAGACGGGCGACATGGGCCGAAAACGGCGGCGGCCGTGCAAATCCAGTCCAGCCGTGGGGTTGCGCCCGTTCCAGGGCGGCCGATGGAGGGCGGATAACGAAACGCAGAAAAATATCGAACAATGCGTGATTTGGCTGTGACACGATCAAGAAAAAACAAAAAGATGCGGAATGCCCCTGCACTGTCTCGCCAGTCGACGTGTTGTCCTGCGAAAAAAATTATGGCCAATCGCCTCTAGCAGGGACTTGGCCGGCAAACCAACCGTGCATTGAGATCCGATCCAAACCAATCGAACGAAGTTGACCACCAAGATATTCCGCTGGTGAAAGAATTTCAACCGTATCTTGTAGCAGCCCAAGGCTAAAGAGTAACGGGTCAGAAGTTGAATGATTGAAGACGAACAAGCAAGAAAAAAGGCGGCTAGGCGGAGACGGCTGAGACAAAGAGTTGAAAGGCTCAGCGTTTGGATTGAGCGAAAAAGCAACGTCTTGGGAAGGGTCGTACGAGCGTTTCAGGCGTGGGCGTGGTGGGATTTTAGGCACAATGTATCGCACTCAGTATTAGGCTTGATTGCGCTGGCCATGATTGGAGGGGGGCATTTAGTATAGAGGGCTGGACGAAGGGAAATGAGCTTCGGATTGCACTCGGAGGGTTCCTCGTGTTGGGAATGCTTGCCTGTTCCGGCAGGCAAAGACGAAAAGAAATTTTGTTGTTGTACAAAATCGCACACAAAGGACGAACTGAGTGGAAGGGCACGGTGTTTGATATACGAAGGCGATACCTTCGAGAGTTCCATGAGAAGTTAGATGCTCTGTATGCGGGAATTGAGCTTTATGCTAGGTACAGAAAGAGGACTGGAGAAGACGAAGTGACACAGAGAATATCGCTTTCGCAACATCAAAAAAAGGCGATCGATTGGGAGAATAACTCTAGTGTAAGAATCAGATCAATCTGCTATGAGTGGTCTGCCGACGAAAAACAAGTGAGACTGGAATACAGGCGTACGCCCGCGCAAGTTTATGCAGCGAGATTCCTACAAACAAAAGGGATTGGCGCAGAGGACTATGAACATTTGAACACATTACTAGTAGAAGAAGAATGGAAGATTCGACCGCGCTTTGCATGGGTATGTCAATTGGGAATTGGAAGCATCGCAGCAATTGTATTTGTGCTGTCGGCTGCAATTTTCTGGGGCGGTCCAAGTGCCTTTTTGGATAGCGAAATAGGCACAATACTTCCGAATAGGGCGCCGGCGGTAATTCAAGCTACGGTGGCACATGCAGTGTTGCTAATTGTAACGATTATGATATTGTTTAGTTTGAAGGCATATGTCTTCCCAGCGGGCGTGATTAGGATTGACGAAGAAGAGGTGGTGCAAAGAAAACGAGAGAGTTTGCAAAAGTGGTTTTTCAGGAGTATGTTGTTGGCAATTGCGATAATACTTACGCAACAGGTGGCGAATTACCTAAATGAAGTGTGTAAGGCATTACCGGAAGATGTGAATACAAATACGGAAGGCATACTGGTTCAATACATTAGAGGTTCCAGTCTGTGCAAAATACTCGAAATTACGAGAGTTGTTCAATGAGAACGCATAGGTGTTTATAACAGACGTTGAGTGTGGGGACCGTGGTTCAGATAACCTGGTCCCGAAGGTACGGATAGAAATGATGATTGAGTTAGCCCGACGTATTCATGGTTGCCGGAGTTTAACGGTTGATTTTACGCGCGCGTGGGCTGGCGTTCGGCGCTTTTCCGCTCCGGGTGTTGAGGTTGTCAGTGTCGGGGTTCGGGGTTGAAGGGGCTCGGGTTCACGGGGCACGGCGCCCCGGCGGTCAGGGGCCCGCGGCGGCGAGGCGCCCGGCCAGCAGGCGGAACAGGGCGGCGTCCGGACAGCCCAAGGCCCGCATCCGTCACCCGTGGCCAATCCAACGGCTCGTCGTCAAGACCCAAGGGAGGAGCCCGGTGCGTTAACGCGTACGCCGGGATCTGGTGCGTTAGGCGAACTGGCAGAAGGTAGGGGGTGCAAGTCCCCCGAAACGAAGGAGTAACCGAACCACGTTTCTCAGCGAGCCGTGCGTCGGCTCCCGCGAGGGGGCAGGCGAAGCGTCGGTAGCGGTACGGATGGGCAGGGCTATTGAGCATCGAAAAAGCGATGGTCCGGGGCGCCGAGGCTTTCAGATCGGTCGAAGGCAACATCGCAGGCATCGTTTTGGTGAGATGTCGGCGAGCCCCGCGGTGTCAGAGAACCCATGCACGTTCGCACGCCTTCTGTCGGAACCCTGGGAGTTCTTCAAACTGCCCCGGATGTCGTAAAGGGGCCGCGTAGGGAATGGAGAAAACCCGATCCCCTGCGGCGCGACTACCGCCGGAAGATCATCGCGCGGGCTCTCGAAAAGAAGGCGACGACCGGCGTCCGGAATCCGGATCCTGCCGTGTATCGGCTTCATGCCGACTACCTGAACTGGATCGGGGACCGATGCAACCACCAAGCACGTCCGTATGAGCTCCCGCAAACCAAGCAGGCCTATTTCGATGGCGACAGCTGGGTCGACAAGATCCGCCATCCCGACTTCCCTGACCATGTCTGGCTGCGCCACCGGCTCTGGACTTCGCAGAAGGACGCGACGGGAATGGTCGACCTGATCGTCTCTCCGGCGCCGGCGGGAGAGCGCGAGCGGCTGGAGATCTCCGCGCCGGAGGGCGCGACTGTCGCCTCCTACGGCAACAAGGGACAGGGTATTCGGATTTCGCTCGCAGTGCAGGAAATGCGTCGATCGACCGGCATCATCGAAACCGGTGCCGCCGAGGCCTTCGCGGCCATGGAGCGGCTGACCGGTTTTTTCTTGGGGTTGGAGAAAGGATAGGATACCTGCGACTAAATTGCGCCAGTACCTGCCCAACCGGACGGGGTGGTGGACCAGGTTTCGGACATGACGGCAAACGGAGCAATTCGAGTCTGAAGTCCTAACGCCCGAAGCGCCCCGCCTGTCCCTGATGCATGCGTTCTCCGCACGCTTCGCGATGCCGTACGGTGCCTTCGCCTCCCGGTGCCCCGAGACAATTCGGATACCATGACTAACTCTTGCCCCTCCTTCGGCCGGGCGCCGTCGATTGCGCGCGCCAGCTTGGTGACGCAGGGCTTGGTCTTGCCGTTCCGGTCTGCATATATCTCGCGCCAAGGCCACCGAAGCCCGCAATATCAATTTCAGAAAGACTCCCCCGTGACACGCAGCGCGAAAGAGTCGGCGATCTTTTCTCGCTTCGCGGGCGCCCGCGGAAATGAGTTGGTCGTCGAGGCATTGAAGGACCAAAGAACCGTGCTCGGCAACGCGGCGGCGGCGCGCGAAATCAGCGATCGGGGAACGCTCGCCTGTTTTCGAGAAGGCGAGTTCTTGGTGCGCGAAGATGACTGGTTCAATCACATCATCTTCATCCTGGCTGGGAGGGCCCAGATCACGATTACGGGTTTCAAGGTCGCCGAACGCAGTGCAGGTCAGCACATCGGCGAAATGGCCCTCATCGATCCTTCTCAGCCACGCTCCGCCTCGGCGATCGCCATGGAACCGACAGTCGGTCTCATCGTTTCGGAAGAAGATTTTGCTGCCATGGCATCCAATCATCCGGACATGTGGCGACAAATCGCGAAGGAACTCGCCGATCGGCTTCGGCAGCGCAGGAAGTTCGTTCGCTCCTCGAACCGGCATCCCTTGGTTTTTGTTGCCTGTGCCTCGGAATCGCTGCCGGTTGCACGGGCCATTCAAGCCCATTTCGAAAATGGCAGGACGGTCGTCGAGCTCTGGACCGACAGTGTGTTCAAGCCGTCTCAAGGAACGATGGAAAGCCTTGAGGCCAAGCTGTATTCGGCAGACTTCTGCGTCGCGATATTCAGTGCGGACGACAGGGTCGAGAGTCGCGGCTGGGAGAATGTGGCGCCGCGCGACAACACCGTCTTCGAGCTGGGCCTGTTTGCGGGGGCCATCGGCCGGTCAAGATCGTTCTTTGCGGTACAGAAGGGCCGGGACATCAAGATTCCATCCGACTTGGCCGGCATTACCTCCTTGCGCTTCGCCGTGCCTGGACAGAAGGGTGCGGAACCCGACGTTGCCGAGGCCTGTGCCTCGATCGAGGAACGGATCGCGGCACTCGGCCCGAGATAAGACAGAAAGGAATACGAATAGATGGGATTCAAGGCGGATCTGGAAGCCGATGTCGGCAAAATCTATTCCGAACAATGGACCCGGCGGGACGGGCGCAAGGTGCCGGAGGACGTCGACCTCAAGTCGGGCAACGACGCTGTCGATCTCGAGGCGACCATCCTCTACACCGACCTCGACGAGTCTACGCAACTGGTGGAAAACTACGACGACTGGTTTGCAGCGGAAAACTACAAAACCTTCCTGCAGTGCGCGACGAAGATCATCCGCAGTGAAGGCGGACATGTACGGTCATTCGACGGCGACCGGGTCATGGGCGTCTTCATCGGAGACAGCAAGAATACCTCGGCTGTTCGGTGCGGCCTAAAAATTCATTATGCAGTCAAACAAATCATCCAGCCGAAGCTGAAGAAACAATATCCGAACACAAAATACGTGATGCGGCATGTCACCGGAATCGATACATCGAAGGTTATGGTCGCGAAGGCCGGCATCCGGAATTCGAACGATCTTGTCTGGATAGGGCGAGCCGCAAACCATGCGGCAAAGCTTTCCTCTATGTCAGCAGCATACCCGACCTGGATTACCGACAAAGTATACGATGCCATGCTCGATCAATCGAAATATTCCAACGGAAAAAACATGTGGGAAAAGAGAAAATGGACGACGCAGAATAACCGCCGCATATACCGTTCCAGCTATTGGTGGTCGATCAAATAAATAAGATGGATACGAACTATTTTCTTAATCGGAGATGGCGATCTCCTAGCAGATTTTCTAGCGCCGCCAACGTTCTTCCGATGACACCCATGTTTTGACCGCGGATGTTTCGTGCCGCAAATTACGACCGCCCGGTTCCTGTCGCTATTTTTTCCGCAACCGTCGTACAGCCTTCCACGTCGTGCATCCCACCATCCCTGTCCAGCAGCATCTGCGCGACACGGAAGGCGAGACTATATTGCACGGCAAGAGTCTCGCCTGTGCGTTTCCGCGAACGGCGTTCATGCCCTATGTAAGATCGCAGATGACTACCGCTACGGCTTTCGGGCTGGGCGACAGGCTGAGTACGGTTCTCGGTGCAATTCCAGGCTACCGCTTGACGCGAAAACACATGAGTCCGGGGCGTTGCCGGCGGCCCGACTGTCGGAATTTCCGCGCCGCTCCACAACCCGCTGCCCGCGGTGCCTCCAAAAGGCACGTCGTTCAATAACGGCGCTTCCCGGCGAACTCCAACTCGCTCCCGCAACGCTTCCGAGCGCTGGAACGGCGAGTTTTGGTTCGGTGGGTTTGGCAGCGCGAGCACGGATGGAGCCGCAATACGGGTACCGTTCAGTTCAGATCCACTCCATTCGTACGCAAGATTTCCAACAGTCTTTGAAATCTGTGGTCGCGTTCGAGTTCCGGTTGACTGGCTCGTATCGCATTCAAGCAAGTTGGCAGATCACGGAAAAACCCGCGCGCGTCATCAGCGACAATGCGGTGCAGGAGTTCAAGTGCGCGCTCGGGGAACCGATCGTCCTGTCCCGCTTTATGAAGAGCACGTGCAATTCGATCCGGAAATTGTAGCGGTCGCAACCAGGGACTTACCTGTCCCAATGCGTCCGGGAATGCGTCGCCTGCAGCGATGCACGCTCGAGCGAAGCTCTCCGAAACCGTCGTCGAAATTACATTGGGCGTCTTCGGCCAGATCGACCTCAGAAAAGGCGCCGCCCTGTTCCTCCAGTACTCGGCTCGCTGATCGCTGGCGCTATCGACTGCCCGGAAGAATGTGTCGGCCGCGTGGTCAAGCGCCCGCTGTGGAAGTGCTTGCATCGCGAGTGCCAGTTCGGAGGTTCGGAAAAGATCTGCTGGATCGAGCCCGATGAACGTCAGCAGTGAAGCATACTGTTCTCTGTGTCGACCCAGCTGAGCGTAGTGGTTCGCCGTATCGAGAAATCCCGGCTTGAGTACCTCCATCAAGGGGCGATGGAGTCTTGGTGACCAAAGGAAGCCCTCCCACGCCGAGCGGGCCTCCGCTTCGGAATTCTCCCACTCGAAGAGTGGAAGAATGAATTGCGCCGTCCATTCGCGGTCCACCCGAAACAACGAAATGACGTGAGTTGCCAGCAATACACGGCCATGACGGAACTTCGCCGTCTCCGTCTCGCAGAGCTGGCTGAACCTCCGCCTTGGCTCGTCGGCAAGGCGCTGTTCGTCTTGCAGATCCCTCCGGTACCACCATTGAAGCAGGGCCTCCGTCACGTGCCCCACCGGATGGTTGATTGCTCGACCGACGATATCTTCGTTTTCATCTTCGACATCGTAGTCGAACGCCAACATTCGGTCGCACAACCAAAGGAACGTTTCCTCCTGTCCTTCAAAGGTCCCGGAGAGCTTTTCCAGCCACCAACTCAGTCCGTGGCAAAGCTCCTGCAGTACATCGTCCGGCGCGTCAGCCAATACCCGAGCCATCTCGCGCCAGGAGCGTTCCCTCAGCTCCTCCTCGGACCACCGCTGGAGAGCTTCGCGCCACCGAGCGGTCAGCCATGTTCCTTCTGCTGCCAACGCAGCAAGTGCTGAAGAGGTACCGTCAAAATCGTTTCGGCAGCGCTCGTGCCAATCATCGGGTCGCCATGAATCCGGCTGGGGGTTCTCGTGAAGCCAATCCACGATTTCGTTTCTATCAGCCGGCACCGTAATATGGCTGCGCAACTCGCGGGTGTCGCCCAACCAAGTGGGAAACTCATCCCTTTCGTTCTCAGCGAGCTGCCAGTTCGGGTACTTGACGGAAAGTTCGTCTAGTCGTTCCTGCGAAGCGCCGCTCAGATTTGCGCCGCCTTGATTGATCTTGGCCAGTCGAACCCAGACATCGCTTTCCTGGATCCGTGTCCAGCGCTCGTCATCGATGTCCGCCCTGTACATGTCGCGTGGCGGTCCGGCAAGGATCGCATGCTCGAGTCTGGTCAGCTCGTGCTCATCGAGGTGTGAAGCCAGGGCTACGAGTAACCGCATGCTTTCGCGCTGGGTCTCCACCGACCACAGCCACCAATCGTCATCGGCCAGCAGCCACTCCAGTCCCTGACCGTGGGGAACGACACCGCGCTGCGCTGCCGCAAAGAAGGTCAGGCGGCGGAAGAGAGGGTAAGGAATCTGCGACCAGACTTCCGCCATGCGACACGCTTGTACGCGCGACTCAACGACCGTAGCCAACCAAGCGTCCCGACTCAGTTCGATCAGAGCCGTCCAGTCTCGGAAGGACGAATTCTGCGGGTGCTCGCTGATCGATGGTTGGCTCACGTACGACAAATCGCTTTTGTCGTCCGCCCCACCGAGCTCCCGCATGAGGTCGAGGGTATCGCGAAGCAGTCCGGTCACGTCATCAAGCAGCGTTGCCAGGGCAGAAGTCCAGCTTTCGCTGCCCTCCAACTCGCGCAGCGCCCCATGCACGTGGCTAGTCGAAAGAACAATCTCCCACTCAACGAGTTCCCGAATGCCCCTTGGGTCTTCCTCATCCTCATCCTCGCCGAAGGGCCATCGGAACGGCTCGCGCAACGACACGCGCGGACTTAGCATCTCTCGCAGTTCCAGACGTAGGGTGGTTGTCAGCCCGTCTCTCTCGAAACGACTCCGCCACCTGTAGAGATCTAGGTCCGGTCCGGGCAGCTTAACTCGTTGGGACAGGAAAAGACCCCAAAGCGTTCGCATCCTGGAATCCGGGATTGCGTCGGAAGCATCGCTACGGATGCGATCCAATTGCTCGCGGTCGCCTGGGTCCTCCAGCTCGGAAAGCTCTTCCAGACGAAACGCTATCCGATCTGCCCAATCCGAGTGCAGTCTGCCCCCTTGCTTGACCAGCCAGAGAATCAAGGCGGGGTTGTTGAGATGACGGTTCAGCCAGCGGGTCAACTGCCACATCACCTCGTCAAACCGACTCTCCTGCGCATCTAAGCGGGCGAGTGCCATCTGAGGAGCCAATTCGTAGGGTGTCGGTCTCCGCGTCAAACTGAACGCGAGTTTTTCATCCACGTTCCCCCGGGGAGGAACGCCAAAGCGGATCAGATCGGCGTGACCGAAACGGTCCTCGCAAAACGGTTCGAGCCAATCGAGAGAAGGCACCGGATTCATCTCCGCGAATCTCCTGGCTGGAACACCACGAGGATCGCTAAGCGCCCACAGCATGCGGCTGACAAAATCATCCTGGCTGGTAGCCGTGCTCGGACGCGCCATGGCGTACTCCATGACGATGCGTTCCTTTCCGCTCGCCCCGTCGCGATAGGTATCAGACCAGGCACGAAGGGTCCTGTGCAGGTAGGCGTGACGCCAGTGCTCCCGGTAGAGGATGGGCGTCACGTTCTTGGCGCGCCATTCGTTGCCGCGCGCCGCCTCTTGGCCTCGGGAGTAGCTTCCGAAAGCGAACATTTCGGGTGGCGATTCGCCGAGCAGCCGATCCGCCGCGAGGGCATCCATCATGTAGCGCAGGACAGGGTCTTCGATGCTGTATCCAACGAAACACACGACGAAATTCTGGATCAGCTCGCTGACGAACCGCGCCGCCCAACGTTCCGTAAGGTAGGCGAGGCCGAAGTCGCCGCTGGAAACAACAATATTGTCAAGGTTCTTGCCGGCCGGAACTTCGGGCAGCAGACCGTGGAGATAAACCAGTCCGTCCCAGCGATTCTTGGGCACTGGAAGCAATGGGGCTTCGAATCGCTCCGTCGAAGGCCCGCCATTTTGGATTACATGCTCGAACAGACGATCGAAGTTTGTGGTGATCAGCCGCGTTCGGCGGTCCCGGCTTTTTCCCAGCGTCAGCAGCGCCGCGTGGGTTGCCGTCGAGTTGGGGGCCGAAGTGTCCGGCTCGAGGATTTCCGCGATCATCTCGCGCACGGCGCGACGTTCGCCGACGATATTCGCCTCAAGCAGGCCCACAGCGGTGTCGTATCGCTTGTCCTTGATGGCGGCAGCCTGGACAGCGTTTGGGGTGATCCCCAGTCGAGAATAAAGTTCCTTCACCAATCTGGCGAAGCCTGGCAAGCGCCCGGGATAGGAAATTCCAGCTCCGCAGAAGAATACGACCCGCCCATCTTCATGCGCCTGCAACAGGCTCTCGGGTACATCCGGGCCTCCCTTCACAAACTGCATGTGGGCTGTCCCCGGTTCATCTGTATTTGGCCCCCATCCTCTCGGATTGGACTGGCGCGACGGGTAAGGGCGAGTTGCACCCGATGCCAACTGCACTTCGTCCTGTCCAAGTCAAGAAACTCGCTGTACCTGCCAATAGTGGCTCCCACGCATACGAAAGGCCGCACACTAAACCATCTGGCGACCTTCGCTATGCGCCATGCGACGCCCGGTGTGCGAATTCCCAGATCCCAATAGACCGCCGGGCTACGAGCTGGCGACGGTCCCGTACACTGTGTCTGGCCGTTATCCGGCCCCAGGCGGCGGCGCATTCACCGTGACCTGCGAGAAAAGTGTTTTTCTCGGTAGGGCAATCGGTCGGTCGAGATACTCGACGGCATTGCTATCCATCTTGACGAGTTCGCCGTCGAGGACGCGCTCGGTATATTCACCGCCGCACCCAGGGTGCAGAAGTAGACAATGCCGACGAATCGGGCCCGCCCCCGGCGCGAAGTCCAATGTTGCAGGACACCGTCCGGGCTGTGCCCCGGGGCAAAATTCTGAGAAGACGCTGGGATGAGGTCTAGGAACTCCGCCGGGACAGTAGTGCGGACAGGCCGCTCCAATGACCGTCGTCTGTCGATGCCGAAGCGGGAGGTCTGAAAAGTGCCTCAAGGATTAGGAGCCGCTCATGTTGGTCGACTGTAGCCGCCCCATCCTTGGTCAGCGCGAGGAAAGTCGTCGTCATCGTCTCCCGCAACCTCGCATCCGCGCTCCGATCGATGTTCGTGACGAACAATCGAGCGACGTGCTTTAGCCCCCACAGGGCGGTCAGCGCAGGGATCGACACGAAAGCCAGGGTGGCGAAAGGACCGGCACTATTCGATGCCGAAATGTACTCCAGAAATCCGGGCCCGAAGACAACGAGAACGCTAATGATCGCAATTGCGATGACCGAAAACGCACACAACGACCACTTCGCGGCCTTTGACGTAGTATCGGCTTGATCCCGCCAGTATTTCACCGGCGATTCCAACCGCAACTGGCTTTCGAAAGTGTTTCGAAGCATCTCCCACTCGCTTTGAGCGGCATCGGAAAAATTAGTCCAATCGGTTTGTTCCTTCTTCAGCGCCTGAGAAGATTCCTCAACCGTACTCGCCGTGATTTCCTTGAGACCGCTTTGGTCATCTCTCGCCTGACTCACGATATCGTCGAGCTTCTTCAGTTGTATTTCCATGCGGTATTTGTGCTCGGGAAGGTCGGACCGTCGTACCACATTCGACGGGTGACACAGGGCGTACCCCGATAGAATAACGCTGAGTTCGCCCTCTTTCGAATTCCATTCACCCAGTAAGTCGTTAGCGGGTATCCCCAGATTGGAAGCCAGACCTCCTATGGCTAATAATGGCTGTTTGTTTTGAATCATCGTAAATATTTCGTCACCAATCTGACTTGCCGAACATAATGAACGATAGTCGGCATATTGTTCGAACTGTTCCTTGATCGAATCCAAAGCTGCAATCAGGTTGTCACCTTGCGTTACCGCGGCTTTCTGAAGCGATTCGATTATCGCACGAGGTAACTGAAGCTGCCGTTCGAGTATATTCGGGACTGCAGGACTGCGAATTGCCTGGATCTCATACCCGTTCCATTTCTTTATTTCCCGATCGACCCATTTTTTTGCCTCTTCGAGAGTGTGAAACCTGACTTTTCCTCCATTATCCCCGAGATCGGCTTCGATGATCGGTTCGCCTTCAATCTGCGCGTTGTCGGTGCTCATTCCTGTATCCTTGTCTCAAATTCACGGCCAGGGCATCATAATCGGACTCGAAGGCCTAGGGGATGGCGGGTGTCAACGGCGAAGATCGGCAGAAACCAGCCCTGCCCTTGCGGCAGCGGCAGGAAGTACAAGCACTGCTGCCGGCATCGCGGTCGCGCCGCTCACGTACCTGCCGCGCCGGCGGTATCGCCACATGGCTACCACCTGGCCGAGACCGATCTCGACCGGCTCTCGAACAGCGTCGTCGGCCTGGTCGACGAAGGCCGCCTCGATGAAGCCGATGCCGCCTGCGAGCAGCTGAGGACCTGCTATCCCGAGGTGCACGATTGGCTCATGCGCAAGGCGATGGTCTGCGAAGCGCGCGGCGAAACCGAACGCGCCATCGAATACTTCGAGCGCACGATTGCCTGGATGGATGCCCATCCCGAGGACTTCGGCCCGGAAAGCCGCGAACCCTTCTACGAAGACATCGAACGTCTTCGAGGCTCGCCCGGAGGCGCCTGCTGAGCAGCCGGGCTCCGCGACGGGCCGCTGCCGCACCGGCAGCGCAGCAACAGGATGGGCCAGAAGGGCGCGGACGGCGCGCCGGCGGCGCCCATTCCGCAAACGAGGCCACTTCGCGGACGGCGATTGACCGCTGCGGCGCTGTAGGGATAACTGCCGGCCATGAGCGATGTCGACCCGGAAATCTATCGGCTGCGAGACCTGCTGGAGACCATACCGTCCGAGTGGGAGGGCATGAATGTCTTGGAACTGGACGGCTATGTCGCGGCCCTGATCGTCTGCCCGCATACGATCCCGCCGTCCGAATGGCTTCCAGGGGTCTGGGGCTCGCATATCGGCTTCGAGGATGCTGAAGGGACGGAGGCGACGATCGCGGCCGTGATGGGGCATTACAGCCGGATCGCGCGGGAGCTGGCGGAAAGCCCGGAGGACTATGCGCCGGTCCTGGGAGTGGACGCCGACAGCGGCGAGGACGTGTGGGAGCCATGGATCGGCGGTTTCGAACGAGGCATGCGGCTGCGCCGGGCCGTGTGGAGGCAGATTGCGCGAAGCGACGACCGTGAGGCGGCAAGGTCGCTCGACCTGATCATCGCGCTGAGCGACTCCTGTCGCGGCCGGTCGGACCTGACGGAAGAGGATGAAGAGAAACTCAGGGGGCTGGCGCCGGAGCTGATCCCGGAGTTCGTGGACAAGCTGTATGCATGGCGGAAGTCCCGGCAGGGCGGGGAAGGCAACGGGGGGCCGGCGGCGTAGCCTGAGGGGTTCGATTTGAAGGAACCGTCGGGGTTCGGGCGCAAGGCGGGACGCAACGAGCCCTGCGGCTCGGGTGGAGGTACAAGCACCGCTGCGGTGCGTGCTGACCGGCGAAATCGGCGACGACGGAATGGCCGCGCCCAGGCGAGCCGGGCGTCGCGGCAGGCGGGAATTCGTGGTAGTCGGTGTCCGGAACCGGGCGATATGCCATCAGGGGATGGCGGAAGGGTACAGCGTCCGGCGGGAGGGGGGTAGCGCCGCAGCCAGGGAGCATGCTGCATAGCGTTTGAGGCAAGAAGGTCGTGGAACGGGTTCGAGTCGATCTTGGACAAACATAGCCGCCGAAGGCCAGGATATCGAAACCAAGCGGTTGCGGTACGATGACGGGGTCAAGCCGCCCGCCGCGAGGCGGTCGCGGAAAATCACGGCGGGACACGGCGCTGGCGCAGAACTGCCGAGATCGGACCGCGCCATGGGACATGACCCGCAGAAATACGGCATGAACGGGGTTTGGCCGGCGTGCGGGGACATTCGAAGCCGGTGAGGGACAGCAGGTTGAAATCACCCGCTTTCGCTGCGAAGACCGGCGGCGCTACCCGTTCCTTCCCGCGGATCAGGGAATCGAGGCGTGGCCTGGGATTGCGGCGGTTAGCCCGGCCGCGACCAGTGCGTTATGACAGAACAAGCAGAAACGTGTTAGAGCGCCATATGGCGGCGCCCTCTGGCGCGGGCCAGCTGGAGTGTCGCAGGACGCCTACGAGCCGCGGATCACCCTTGATCGCGGGGTCGGCCGTCATAGATGCCTCAAACTTGGAGTTTCGCCGATTGCGATACGATATCATGACCCACCTTCCGGACGCTGTCTCGCTGCTTATGCGAAAAGCAAGCCGTGCTGCGCAGTTGGTGGCTTGTACCCGGTTCACCTAAGCAGTTGATCGCATTTAACGCAAGAAGGTTGTGCGCGTCCGAGGATTGTGCGGGAGTATTGTTTAGAATGAGTGAGCGTAAAGCAGCTGCTGAAGGAATAGGGGACGAACGCTGGTGAGCGAGAAAGCGAACGAAACTAGCCTAGGCAGCTATACGTGGCTCGAGATTTATAGTTCCAAGGACTATGATAGGCTGATCGACATATTGGATATTGAATTTGGACCCGAGAAGATCGCGGCGGATTTGAAGAACAACATATCCCGAGAAGTGGGAGCAGTTCTTATAGAGCATGGCTATATAGACAAAGATTATAGGAGTACACTTTACAACTATTATGCAAAGATGGGAAGACCATATCGAGCCGATTGCGTCCGGATACATTTTTTTGATAGAGAGGTCGAGTACTCCGATACTCCATTAGACTTGAAAGGGCCTGATGAATGGCTTGATTACCGTTATTTTGGGTTTATCGTGCTTCGACCAACAATAGAACATACTCTTGGTCGGTCGGTGTTTTCACCGCGGATCAGAATAGGAGCGCGAGGAAATGTAATCCAATCGCATCACAAAGTGCACTTGATCGGTCAGACGCTTAGTGCCCGGGGATTTCCTTCTATGTCACAGCCCGCTGATATCGCGGTTTGTGCGCATGTTTCGTGCTGGGCGATTCTCAGGCACTACAGCGAACAGTACCCGCAACATCAAGAGCTGTTAGTACACGATGTTACAAGGTTGGCTAAACCATTTGATCCAGGAGGATTGACGCCGTCTTTAGGACTGACGGTGTATGAGGCTGAGCGTATATTTCAGGCTGCTGGATGTTATCCCTTGATGGTAGTAAAGAAATGGGAGGAAGATACGAACGGAGATGATCAAGACAGTAGCTTCTACGCGCAACTATTAAGTTATCTAGAATCGGGCTTTCCCTTGTTTGTGGCATTGGAGAATGAAGGACATGCTATAGTGGTTGCGGGATATTCGTGGGTGGAGCCATCCTGCGAAGTGAGTGGCGATAATTCTCATGTGTGGACTCAAGTCGAGAGCCTCTTGGCGGTTGATGACAACTTGCTTCCTTACAGTACGGTGGGTGTCGGAGGAAAACAAGTGCCGGGCGCAGTGTCACCAGCCTATACGGCAAGAGACTTCACTGCTTTCATCGTTCCATTGCCGGAGAAGATATATTATCCTGCACACGCGGTGGAATCGTTTTCTCGAGGTGCTTTGTATCGATCATATAAGGCTAAATTGGACTTGCCGGAAGAAGACATTTTGTTGCGCAGATACTTTATAACTACGATTTCGGCACTGAGACGTTACGTAAAGGAAAATAGATCTCAGATGGGTGAAGAGTTGGTCAATTTGTTTATGCACGTGAGAACCGCCCAATTTGTTTGGGTGATTGAATATGCTTCGGAGCAAGAGTGGGCGTGCGGGCATATTGCTGCGCGAGCGGTGATTGATGCTAGCGCGAGCCCAACCGACGAACACCCCATGTGGTTGTGTCATAACCATGAGTTAGCAATTGCATTTGATCGTTCGTCGGGCAAACCGAGCGGAAAAGAATTCGAACTGGACCGACCGGAGTGTACTCCGCTTGGCCGGATGGAAGACAATTTGAGACCGGTGAACTGGTGACCGGTGGTATGGTTGACGATTGGACCGGAGACGGTGGAAGCAGGGGGCGGCTCATGAACAGGTGGTTGAATGAATACCTCGAGAAAAAGGGAGCCAAGGCGCTAGACGAAGGTGTTTTGAGGGAATACTCGAGGGCAATGAAGGAACAAACTATTCCCGAGATAGAAAAGGAAATTAGGAAGAATGAGGAGCGGTCGGCAGAGTTGCGGTTTTCGCCGAGCCCCGCTTCGAGGCGTCAAAGACGTGCAGCGGTAGGGGAAAAATAGGGCGCTGGGCAGGAGTGTTTCGAAAGGAGGCCGGGTGCGTCGAGGCTAACGGCTTTCGCGCCGACGCCTGAAGCGATCGTAGGCGGTGTTGATAATGGACTCGAGTGCATCGGCGCCGTCGCGGTCGAGGTTGGGATCGGCGCGAAGTAGCTTGGAGACCATTGCCATGGGTTCGCGCTCGCGCCTCTGTGCGGACGTGAAGTCAACGGGATTGAGCCCAGACCAGGCTGAGAGGGCAGTAAGGCTGGCGGCGTCAGGCTGGCGGCCGCTTGACATTCGGGAAAGGGTGGTTTGGGAGACGCCCGTTTCTTCGCTGACGATTTTCCAGGTCGTGTCACGCGCTTTTACCGTGGCGCTGAGAGCGGCATAGAAGGAGGGGAAATCGAATTGGGCGCGTCGGGTCATGCGGCGCCGTCCGACGGCAGGCGGGCGAAGTACCGGCCGGTGATTAGGGGGCGAAGCGGTGGCCCGGCGGTGGTCATCCGCATGTGCAGTTCTTTCCAAAGTCGTCAACCTAAAATGCGAAATAGCAATTGACGTGCTGGTTCGCAACCCTTATATTCTTGCTCATCAGCAATCGTATAACAAAGGAGCAAGTGCGATGATGGTGAACGACGAAGGAATCGAAGCCGGCGGGAAGAGGCCGGCGGTCGAGGACGTGAAGCCCGGGGAGGGTCCGGGCACGGAGCCGAAGAAGGTCGAGATCGAGGTCAACAGCCAGAAGGTGGAGATGCTGGATGGACCGGCGTCAGGGCTGGAGATCAAGGAGGAGGCGATCAGGCAGGGTGTCGGCATCAAGCCGAACTTCGTGCTCCAGCAAGAAATGCCGAACGGGACCGCCAAGGTCATCGGCGACGACGACAAGGTGGTCATTCGCGAGCACCTGAGCTTCACGGCCATCGAACCCGACGACAACAGCTGATGCGGGGTAGTGGGGTGAGGGCGGAGGTTAGCGAGGCCATCGAAGAGCTGAAGCGGGCCTTTCCCAATTCGGAGCTTACGGTGAGCGAAGATGGACAGGGAGGGGCTCACGTGATGGTTGAAAGTGTGGCCATCGGTGCGCGTTACGAGCCGAAGCAGTCCTGGCTGGGGGGGCACATTCCCCCCCAGTATCCTTATGCGGACATATATCCGGTGTTCATGGACGCCGCGGTACGGCGCCGGGACGGCAAGGCCTTCGAGGCGCCGATCACCGCCGGGCACAACTTCTGCGGGCGCCCGGCAATCCAGATTTCCCGACGGAACAGCAGGATCCAGAATTCTGGGCAGACCGCTGTGGCGAAGTTCCTGAAGATCCTCGACTTCCTGGAAAAGATCCAATGAAGAGCGAACCGACATGCGACGTCACGATCCGGGAAGAGGATCACGACCGCCTGATGGCGCATCTTTACCCGGGCGACGGAGACGAATACGGCGCGGTCCTACGCGCGGGGATCGTGTCCTGCGGCGCCGGGCTTCGTCTGCTGGTCAATGCTGTGGAGCCGGCGCAGGTGGGGACGGACTACGTTCCCGGAAAATACGGCTACCGCGCGTTGGCCCCTACATTTATCCACCGGCAGATCGTGCGATGCCGAGACGAGCGCATGGCCTACCTGGCGGTACACAATCACGGGTCCGACAGGTCCGTGCGCTTCAGCAAGGTCGACATGGACTCGCACGAACGGGGCTATCCGGCATTGCGCGACATCGGTAAGGGCGTGCCGGTCGGCGCACTGGTCTTCGGGCGGCGCGCGGTGGCCGCGGACATCTGGATGCCAGACGGTACGCGCCGGGCGCTCGGGTCGTACCGAATCGTCGGACGGACCATCAGAAGGCTGTATGCCAACCCTCAGCGGGCGGCCAAGGCGGGCGCCGGCTTCGATCGACAGGTGCGCATGTTCGGCAATGCCGGGCAGGCCGTGTTGGGGGCGAGCAAAGTAGCGGTGGTGGGGCTGGGCGGCGTCGGCTCCCTGGTCGCGGAGTATCTCGCGCGCCTCGGCGTCGGACACCTCGTCCTGGTCGATCTCGACGTCATCGAGGACACCAACCTGTCCCGGGTCGTCGGCGCGACGCCGACGGACGTCGAGACCGGGCAGTTCAAGACGCAGATCGCCGTGCGGCATTTGCGGGAAGCAAGACCGGATATCCGGCTGGAGGCGATACGGGGCGACGTTGCGAGCGACCCGGTCGCCAAGAAGCTGCGAGACTGCGATTTCATTTTCATGGCGGCGGACTCCATGCGGGGCCGGCTCGTGGTGAACGCGCTGGTGCACCAGTACCTGATTCCTGCCGTGCAGATGGGTGCCAAGATTAGGCCGGGCGCGGATGGCTCGGTCGAGGAGGCCATGTGCGCAGTCCGGCAGTTGCGGCCGGGAACAGGGTGCCTCTGGTGCAACGGGCTGATCGATGGAACGCAACTGGCGATCGAGGCGAAGACGGACGAGGAGCGCAAGGCCCAGGACTACGGGGTAAGGGAGCCCGACCCCAGCGTGATCACGCTCAATGCCGTGGCTGCGGGACAGGCGGTCAATAACTTCTTGTTCGACTTTCTCGATTTGCGGCCGAAGGGCGGCGATGCGGTGTATCAACATCATCATTTCCTGCGGCACGTCGTGCAGAAGGTGGTGCCGCGGAAGGATCCGGACTGCCGGGAGTGCGGAAAAAGGCTTGGCGTGGGCGATGCGATGGAACTGCCCACGGCAACGGGTTGAGAATTTGGATTCGATGGCAGGTTTCTCGGAAAGGTCTTGCGAGGCTGCCGCGGGGATCGAGAAACTCGGTTAGCAGACGCGCGTTGGACAAGGACAAAGCAAAAGAAGGGGTCTGAGCGTGGGTGAGGTAGGAACCGGCGGCAGCCGGGACGAGGATCCCCTGTGGTACGAATCAATGCCGGACGACTGGTCGTGGGCATGTCTCTGGAGCGGATACGTCCGCTGCATGTGCGGGGGAATTCGGACAATCAATCTAGAAGCACAATGTAGCGCGTGCGGTAAGGCTTGGGTGGAGGTAGAGCCCGCTCCGTTGGTGACACGCGACACCGACGGTTACGAACTGCGTGTGAAGCCCGATTTGGCCGGAGCCGAGGGAAGATATGAGGACTGGGTCTACCTGAGCATGCTGGAACGGGAATGGCGGAGGCCTGTCGACGCCGGCCTGTACGGCTCGGTCCCGGAGAACAGCCGGCCGTCCTCACGCGCCATCGTGGTGCTCTTGTTCTGGAGCTATTTCGAAACGCGTATCGGCAGGCTGTTTCGGGAGACGACGAAGACGGTGCCTGGGGAGGTGATGGATCATCTGCTAGAGCGCCATTCCTCCGTCGGTGCGCGGATGGACAGACTGTACAGGGTGGTGTTCTCGTCAACCTACCGGGCCGATCTCAACGACCTCGGTTACGGGCACGTGGCGTCGCTGCTCAAGCAAGTGGAACAGTGCCGGAACAAGTTCACCCACGGCCACCCGGAAGCTATCGACGACGCGCTGGTCGAAGAGCTGGTTGCGGGCTTGAAGGAAGAACACGAGGCCTGGATCGCGGTGTTCAACAAACGGCTGAGAGAATCACGTGGGCAACTGGCGAGGTTGAATTCCAAATAACTCTTATGGGATGTGACTTTTCGCGAATGCCGATGGGTCAAACGTCAATTGCCTCCATGCAGGGATAACCAAGTGACGGAATTTGGATCTTGGACCGGCACGTAGTTTCATGACAGCGGTTCGCCGACGTGTTCGGTCTCCTAGTTGGTGATCCTCTTGGATTGGCGGAGTATCCGTCAATAGGCGGCACCGCTCGAGATCGTATCTGGTATCGTGATACTGGCACCACCGCTTTGGCAATGGTCAAGCAAAGCATTTACAGCTTCGGACTCCCAGCGATGATAGGTGTCGGGATCAGACCAAAATCTATCCCAGGCCTCGTTTAGCAGTGCAAAGATCGGGTCTCCGCTGTTGGGACCAGCGATGCGGCAATCCATCGCCCGAACCCCTTCTAGTGCCATTGCGACAACGCGATCGATCAGGTCGTCCGGGTAACAATGGGCATAGTCTGGATCCCTCTCGTCGTCCGATAGCCGCAGCGCCTTGTTCCATCGTACGGTGATAGCGTCGGCGGCATCCGTAAACCCGGTTTTTTGCAACGATGCAAGAACCGCTCGCATCCGCGCATCGTCGGCCGGGTGAGTGGCAATACGAATGCCCGACGGCACGGAAAAAGCATTGCGACCGGTTTTCATGTAGAGATGCAGATGCGCCCACGCGAAAGCCGGGCCGAGCGTTGCAACTGCAAACAAATCGCAAAAAAACTCGACCAGCCAGTATTTTGTCCAGAGGATTTCCCACCGATCCACGCTGTCCTTGAACGCCTGTGGTCCTCGCCGGGCGTCCTCGGTTTGGCGCATTCTGGCGAAGTAGTCATGTAGGTACGCCGTACATTGCAGGTAACAACTGTGCAGTTTGTCTAGCACCGGGTTGTTAGTCCGCGCAAGTAAGGGATGCGCTAATTCGTGATAAAGATCCGGCAAATGCAGTAGAAAACTGCCCTCTGCGGGGGGTATGAACATCAAGTTTAGCCTAGTGTCGATGTAAAAGTGCGAGGTTGATAATGTCGTCACGGTAGGCGTTATCCACGGGTAGTCAATCTCTTTGCAAATCTTGTACAGCAACCGGTTTGCATGGTGGTCGTCTTCATGTGCACGATTAAGAGCCGCAATGCCAGTGGTTTCCACATGGTCGAGATCGGCGACTGCCCGCCGGAATTTTCGCAGCTGCGCATGCCGTAACGTGTTGCTTTCGGCGTTCAGCGGTGTCTGAAGGTCACGTAACCGCGAGATGATACCGTCGAGCTCAAGGTCGCAGGCCCGGATGAGGCTGTCGTAGTCCCGCGGCAGGTTTCGCGGTATTTTCCCCTTCAGCAACCGGCCGCGCTCAATGAGTTGCGGCAGCGTCCCGTGGAAGTACTCATCGAGCATTCGACGCGCACATCCTTGCGTTCATATCGGCCCGCTCCGCCTCCAAAACTTGAGCAAGTTCCTCGAGGCGACTGATCACGTCACCGGACGCATCGCCGCGATCGATCGCATCCGCGATCTTGTTCCAATCCGCGCCTCGTGAACCCTTGTTTGCCCGCAGCACGTTCCACAGCAAGGCCGCGCCAATATCAGACGATGGCGCTGTCTCGAGGGCGCGAAGCAAGAAACTGAGCATCTTGCGCTGCGGATCATCACGCGCGCATCCTGCGGTTTCAAGATCAACGATCACGTCGTCGATCAGCTCCGCACAATCGTGGAGGTGGCCGTACAGCGTAGCGTAAAGGCCGGGATCGCTCATGCCTCCGCCCTCCGCTTAGTTTCTCCCTCTTCATCGATGTATCTCAGCGTATCCTCGTCGAATTCGCTTGCTTCCTCGCCGAGCCACCGGTCAGTCAGCTTCAGCGTGATGGGATACCGGGAACAGTCGTCAGGCCGCATCCAAGCAAGCGTGGTCAGCGCGTACACGTCTTCGAGCGCATCCTTAAACGGCATGCCTTCTAGCACGCATCTCACATGGAGCGGCTGGACGGTCCCCCGGTGAGGGAAGGCCCGCCCCGTTGAGCACAGAAAGCCCTCGACGTCGTTAATGATTGTATGGGTCCCAACCTGCGGGTTCTCCACATGCGGGCGACCGTTGTGCTTTCGGTGTACTTCGAACAGCCGCAGGCGCACTGGGGCTGTCTTGGAAATTTCGAGGATGGTCAGCGTCCCGTTGTGCGAAATGGTGCCTTCCTTCTTCAGGATCCGAATCGCAGCCACTGCTCCGTCGATCTCCGATTGCCAGCATCGGCCATCGCGGTGAATCGCAATTGCAGTCAACGGTTTACCTACGCGACGATACTCGTCACGGAGAAGTTTCGTAACGTATGTCAGCACCTGTGGCTTCAGTAGCTTCTCCTTTTGCTGCGAGGTGTGGCACTCGGTGCGAACAAAAGCGCCACGCTTACCGACTACCGTAAACCCTGCTGTTTGGTTCTTCACATCTATCCCAATCACCACGTCAGCATGCAGCGGTGACGCAAGGACAAAGGGCCAAAAACTGTTTGTGAGCAAAACCTTGTTCAGCGCGACATTGCGCAGGTAGCCCAAGAAGCGGCCACGGTGTTTGTGGCGTATTTCGTAACGAGGTCCGCCGTCTCGCCCGGACACCATGACGTAACACCGCTCGCCCATCTCCGAGTGATTGACAGCGGCGTAAATGTCGCGCTCCCGCAATCCGCGGATCACCATGGCCGCCAATGCGTCATGCTCACGGATCTTGCGGTCAGTCGTACGATGTACCATGACCATTGCGTAGGCAGGTTCAAGGATATGGCGGTCCAGCGAGTCCAGAACCGCTTTACCCTGTTCCCTGTAGGTCCTTGGTCCGCGGTCACGGTAGGTGATGATCTCGGGTTTATATCCGCCGCCCTCCGGATAGAGTTCGTCGACTACCCGGGCGAGATCCGTGACGAATTGCGTGCCCCAGCTTTCCGCGACGGATTGCGGTAGCACCAGATATTGCTTGCGGAAGGGCTCCTTGACATAAAAGCCAGCTTCTTGATGGCGCAGGAGATCGATGCGCTTGCGACCGAGATTGTCGAGGCTCACCTGTTGGGCGCCGTTGGTGCCGCGGACGGTCAGCGTGCAACCGTTACCGAACTCCAGGTCGGGAACCTGGAAGACCTGCTGCCGGATGCGTTCTGGTTCGGTGTCGACCTTAAGCGTAATGTCTCCAAATTTCAGTTTAGTAAGGAATTGTGCCACATACTGGGTGGTAAGGCGGCGACGGACATGGGGTGGGACGATTGCTCGTTCATGAAGGCGGCGCGCCATCTCTTCCTGATTGTCACAAATTGGGTAGCAGAGAGCAGCTGCGACAGCGCGTTCTTCGCCGCGATTGTTACGATACCGGAGCACGGCGGCGTCATGTGGCAAGGCGGCGAGATCAGCCGGAAGTGGTTTGCGACACCGATTCACCATGTAGTCAAGCAGCGAGACCTTGCCCGTCTCTGTCTGGATATCTTCTTCGCTGACATTGAGGTCAGAAAGGGTTTCGACGCGGATCTCATACCATTGGTGGCCATATCTATAGACGCATCGGTGGCCTTCGAAGCGGCGAAACCCCAGGCGATCCAGATGTACGGGGATTGGTTGGGTGCGGACGTACTTGCTGCGGATATCCACGCACAGGCCGATCCGTCCCGACGGAGCGATGACGGCACGCACGGCGAAGCCGCGATAGCGGCCGATGCCATCCTGCTCCTCGGCTGGCTTCTTCTCGAAGAAAGGGTTGCCGGCGGCTGGTTGCCATAGGCGGACATTCCCCCAAAGCGGTGCCTGCAACATGAACTGCACGATGCGCGTGCAGATCATGTCATTTTCTGGGTTCCGGGCGGTGAAATCGAGCTGGGTCCCACTAGTCAGCTTTTCCAAGAGGACGGTTGTGCGCACTAGCGACACTTTGCTCGGCACCGTACTCACGTTGCTCGGAATGACGAGGATCGGTTCGCCATCGCGCTCTATTGCCTCGACGGGAGCACCGAGCCTGAAGCTCAGGGTACGGACGAGGCCTTCCCGATTCTGAAAATACTCGTCCTGGTCGCGGCGCAAATTGCGGACCGCGTAGGAGTCGTAGCTGTATCCGAGCTCTTCGACATTCAACACCGGAAAGATGTTGGTTTCGATATCCATAATTTTTCTGTCTCCCAACAGAGGGATCGGTATGGGCAGCGCCCGCAAACACCGGGATAGAGAGTTGCCGGAAATGTCTTCGGCTCCAACGCCGCCGCCTTTCCATTCACCACTCCGACGGCGAGATCCATAGCCTCCGTGGTTCGAGCGATGTAGGCATCCGCCTCAGCGATTTGTCGGGCTTCTAGGGCGTGTTGCCGTATCGTCCCGGTGAGCAACTGCACTTCGAGCAGTTCGACATCTGTCACTTCGTAGCTGTCGGTTGCGATGGGGAAGTCTCGATGCGGCTTACAGCGTGTAAGGGCCGTTGCGTACACGACAAGTTGCAGCCAAGCGTCCCGCCAGCCGAACGCATGCACCTTCCAATCGATGATCGATGGTGGCGCCGATGCGAAGAACGCTATGACATCCGGAACAGCCCGCACGGTTGTGTCCGAATGCGCGAAGGAGAGCGCACGCTGCGTAATTAGCCGGTCCGCCGCACGCAACCGCGCGATCAAGTCCTCCATGCCGAAGAATGTGCGAAGTGCTGTAACCACTTCGTCGCGGGCGCGAAGAATTTCGTTCTCGTCAACGATTCCGCCGTATTCAAGACAATGGAATGCGGCCAGATCGTCGCCGAAATCACTGGGTTTGACCTCCGGATCCATGATCCGATGCGCGCGAGCGATTTGGAGCTGGCGATCAAAACGCGCCAAGGCAGAGTGAATGACTCGGTCCGCTGATATAGGCCAGCCACGTTCGAGAGCCGGGATGACCTCCCTACTCAACGCCTGATCTACGACGTTGCCGCGCCAGGCACTGACGCTTTGCAGCTTGCTCAGCCTGTAGGCCCGTTGCCTCTCCCAGTCTTTCGCGCGTGCATTCGCGAGCTTGGTCTTGAAGAACCACTGCCGCTGGCAACGCTCGAACATTTTGGCTGTGGATACTGACCAGACCACGCCTCAGTCTCCGTCCTTCTTTCGCGAGCGCAGGAACATCAGGTATTCGACAAGTGCATCTTCCTCTTCATCTGTCACGCAGCCCACGCGGGCGACGAACCTTTCGTTCTCGGCACTTTTTTTCACGTTCTCCGGAACTGGGTATCCGGCTTCCTGCATCACGGTCGCGTAGGACAAGCTGTATAGATCACTCAGTTTGTGTAGGATGACCGGCGACGGCGCGCGCACCTTGCCGTTTTCGAGTTGGCTCAAATAGGCATTCGAAATTCCGACGGTGCCTTCAACAGCCCGCAAGGTAAGCCTTTGCCGCTTGCGGGCGTCAGCCAGGAGGCGGCCAAGTTTTTCGATGTGGTCGCTCATAGATTGCTTGATACAGCAAGCAATCTTTTCGTGTCAAGCGTCACTTTGGTCGAAGAGTTGACAGCTCTTCTTCATGCGTTGGGCAGCTCGGGCAGGGGCAAGACCGATATAGTCGTGAATTGCACGACTTCAGCCGTTTTGGAGGTGGGATAGGCCGGTCTCCGCCGGGCCCTGGATGTCCGACGACGAGGTCATGAAGGGCCAGTGGTGCTCAGCAGTTGAAATTCACCCGCTTCCGGCACGAAGACCGGATATGGATCGGTGGTTCGAGCATTGCCATAATGCACTGAATACGCACGGCTTTTTGTGCCTCGGCGAGACACCCCGCGAATACTGACGGAAGAACATAAAACGTAGATTCACCAGCGGGATGGGGCTGGGCTCCGCGGCGGGAGCGGATGAGGATTTCGTCGACAGCCGTGATCGTGCCGCCGGGGCCGGCATCAAGCAGCAAGACCTGATGAAAGGCCAAGCGCAGTCTGGAGTTTGAACGCAACCGGTTCCGGCACGATGACGGGCGCCCGCGCCCGTTTTCGCGGGTGGAGCGAAGAATCAAGGAATTCTGCAGGGTTGAGCGGGCTCACCCGGAAACGAGTCGCGGGCCCTCACATGATTACCCCGAATACAGCATGAACGGGGTTTGGCCGGCGTCTGTGGACATGCGAATCGCGTGACGTGAACAGAGAGCTTGGCGGGCTCTATTGGCAGCACCATGCTAGTACGATCGAACAGGTGCACGCGCGGGGGTGAACGAAATCATGCGAACGAGACGCTTCGAAAAATGGCTGGACATCGTACGGGGCCTCGGCAGCGGGACGATTGCCAGCCGGATTGCCAACTGCGAACGGGTTGAAAGATTCGAGGGCGATCTGGACGTCCACTTCGAGGCGGACGGGTTGCAACGGTTGATCGAACGGCTGACATACTTGGCCGAAGACGAAAGATTTGGAAGACGACCGGACCACGGCGTGCCGATTTCCGGCAACGTTCGCAATGGCAGTGCGACCCTGAAGAGCGCGGTCAAGCTCTATCGCGAGTTCCGGCGTTCGCCTCATTCAGTGCAGGCGCCCGGCAGCCAGGAGACGCTCGCCCGGCGGAAGCGGTCGCGGGCGTGGGCGCAGCGCGGCGTTTCACGCTGGCCGGACTGGCCGCAACCGTCCGAAGAAACGCTGTTCACGCTCGCGCAGGAGCTGGTACCGCTCGCTCGATTCCTCGATCCGGCGATCGTCGGTGCCGTTGCCGAGGACAATCGCCGGCGTCGGTCCGAGTGGTCGCAGCGGTTGGAAGCGTTCGGTATCGACCCCGAAATCTACCTGTGGGACGGTTCGCCCTGCGCCTTTCCCGGCGTCCGGCGCCATGCCGGAGGCAAGGAGATTTCGGCGTTTCGAAACCGGTCCACGCCCGACACGCCTCCTGTCCACTGTCTCGCATTGGACGACAACGACTATCCGAAGCACCTCTGGGCGTTCGTGTTCACCGGCCGGCCGTTTCGCAAGCGTGGGCCGGACGGCTACCAGCTGGCGCACATCTTCGACCACAAGGAACATGGGAACCGATGGAACGAGGAGCTGGACGTGGCTGCAGGCGGCGGGAATCCCGGCCCGCTGTTCGGGCTGTTTACCAGCGCGTCCAACGCGGCCTACCTTCCGGCGTTTCTGAGGCCCACGAATTTCTCACACAGGCTGCGCACGCTTCTTCAAGGACGGGCAATTGCCCTGTACGGTGAGGTGTGCCGGCCGGTCCCGCCGCCGCTGCAGATCAAGGCTTGCGACGAACCGGTGTGGCGTCCGGAGCGCTTCTCCTGGAGCGAGCCAATGGGAGATCCGGCCCACATCCCCGCCTTCCTGTCTTTCTGTCGCGAGCGCATGTACGAACTCCTCGGGCAGCAAGGTCGCGCACGGCAGCCATGAGGCATGTGCGCTTGTCCGGAAATCGACGCCCGCGGTTAGCCGCAGACGTCATTCCGGTCTTTCCTCGCCGCGCACGAGCTTCAGCAGGCGCCTGAATTCCTCATCTCCGGTGTCGCTTTTCCAGAAGTTTACGAACCGGCAGACGATCTGAAGGTTGCCTTCCTCATAATGGGCGTCGCTGTCGATCCGGTCCACGGAGGGCAGCAGGTTGCAGTCCCCCTCCGATCCGTGGAAGTTGAAAGAGATTCCGGTTAGCGCGCAACGGTCGCCCTGAAGGTCGAGCAGGCCGGCGATGAGCTTTTCCAGCGCTGCCGCATTCATGCGCAATTCCTTGTTTTTCACCCTCCGCTCGCCGATCTGCCCCTTGGCATGTCGCACCGTGTCCTCGACCGCATACCGCATCGCGACGACGGATTTTTCGCGACCGCCCAGGACACGTCCCTCGTCCCGGCCGCCCGGCGCAGGTTCGAGCGTGCCCTCGGCTTCCCATTTCAACAGGGTCGAGAAGATCCAGCAGAAGGAGTGTGCGTCGACAAGCCGGACGGTGTCGAGGCCGGCGGCCTGCGCGATCAGCGGACGCAACCGGTCCAGCGTCGCGTTGAACGTCGCATAGTTCGCCCAACTGCATTGCCGCAGGGTGGTAAACTCGATGCGGAGAGCACGGAATGCACGGTCGAATCCGGTCGGCTGGATCGGCATGTACCGGTCCATGTCCTTGAGGAAGAACAGATAGGCCAGGAGCGGATACTTGCCGCTCGTCGCGTCGACCAGCCCAGCGAACGTGACGCCCTCGTCTGCATGGCCGCGATAGAGGTCGAACAGCAAGCGCTCGATTCGGCCGCGTAGCGCAGGGTTCGATGCAGCCTCCAGCACTGCGCGGTGGTCGCGGTTGGCGTGACCGAAGCGGTTCTGCCAGAAGACGAGGTTGTTGGTGAGGTTGAGGCGGCCGTCCTGGATCTCGATCGCTTCGATCGTCCGGTTCAGGATCGCGCCGGCGCCGATTTCGCCCTCCAGCCAATCCCCGGAGCCCAGCAGGCCGAGTGCATAGTCGCGCAGACGCGGCTTGTAGTTCTCCCATGCGGCGGCAAGACCCTCGTCGAAGCCCCGAAACGGATGACCGGACCTGGCCTCGACCAATGAACGGAAACGGTCGAAGGCGCTGCCAAAGGCATTGTCGTCGATGCTCGCTCCGCTCATCCCTCAGCTTCCCTGTCCGATCGCAGCGTCATCGGATGGAGCGAGGCGTGCTCAGGCAACCTGCTTCTCGAACGGAACGAGATCGATGTCGCTTTCCCGCTTGCGCGTCCGGGCAATGTCGTTGCTGGTCTGCATCCGCAACAGCGTAGAAAAGGAGTTTGGTGGCGAGGAGCCGGGAAGTCGCGCCATAGGCCGGAGGCTGGAGGGATGCGTGGCGTGCCGTATCCTCACTCATGAGCCCCACCGGCAAGATCGTGTTCGAGCTGTCCGGCCGCCGGAACTCCCAGTGCGACGAGTGCGGAAACGATGTTGCCCAGTCGATCCTGCAGCGACGGATCCCAACAGGAGAACGGCTCCCGAGTCCCGATACTGTCGATTACTGCGCAGAGACGCCGGGCTGTTTCGGTGTCGGTCCAGAAACTCTTGTTGCGGGGATGCGCCGCCAGCCAAGCCTCGGCAGCAGCGATGATAAACGACAGATGCTCGGGCTTCGGAGAGACTTCGACCAGATCAAGGACGAGGCCCGCTACGAACCCGCCCGGGGCCTCGACGACCAGACGCTCCAGGACAGGCAGGAACGGTCCGATCCTGGCGATACCCGGCGGTGGAAGATAACAAGAAGACGGCGGTATCCGATTCCAATTGTTGAAGAAGAACGCAGCGACAGCCGATCCCATATGTACTTCGATCGAGGAGGACGGATCGCATCCTCTCGATGCCCAGTCAGGACTCTCCGACAACCGCTCGGCAAGAGAAGTGCGAATCCGGACAGCTTCCAACTCTGCCAGGCCCCCGTTCCCGTTCCCGAAATAGACATAATCCAAGCTTCGCAGAAAGTGACTGGCCGCGTCGAAGAACGATTCATCGGGCAACGACCGAATCGGATCCAACACCAGCCGATCGGTACTTTCGGCTGCCAATCCCGGCAGGCAACGTGCGACAAGGTTGAAATACGCAACATTCCAGTCCGATGGTTTCGTTTTGACTCTGTCGTGCAGCTTCAACCTGGAGCCATTCGCTACTGCCGTCCATTCGGCGTAAGATTGGGCAAGGTCTCTCAGCCACGGACGCAATTCAACATCGAACAGGCTTGAGACGCTTCTGATCCACAGGGCCGCGCTCCGGTGATCGAGATATTCTTCCGTCTGCGGGTGGGCTTCCGGGCGGCCGATATCTTCCGGCAATTCCCCGGAGAAGAGCGGTATCCGCAAACCCCTGGCACGGACGGGCGACGCCACCGGGAATGCCGGCCATTCGGGTTCTTCGCCTCGGCCAGAAAACCAACCGAGTTCCCTGTCGATCGCGGACCGGACTCGCCGCTCGATGTCCGCAGCCCGATCCCCTTCGGGATTTTCCCGACGTCGGCGCGGACGAATGCAGGAAGCAAGGGCGGTTCGAAGCAAGGCGCGCAGCAGGCGCTCGTCAATCGCCGCGATCGTATTGGCAGCACGGCGAATTCCGGAAGCCGCCAACAGGTCTCGGCGCATAGCGGCTTCGAGAAGGGAGCGAATATCCTGCGGTTCAACGCCGCCTCGGAGCAATTGGACAATGCCGATAGACGCCATCGCAAGGGGATTGAAGCGTATGTTCGATTCTGGAACGAGCCTGTCACCGGCTTCGGCGGTCAGTGCTTTCATGAAGACATTTCGCGCCCATACACGGTGACGGGAGCGAAGAACTTCATCTCCGTCACGCATGGCGACCACCGCTGCGGCGATGGTTGCCAGGTTACGATACCCCTCATTGTCCCAGGCGTCGTCATCGCTCGGCGGAGCCGGCTGGAGAACCCAATCCATTGCCTGCGAAGCAAATTCCGGCGACGAACGGGAAGGCTCTTCGACTGCGCCGAGCAGCGCGAGCTGCATGGCCCGGTCGGACGACGATAGAGAGTCCGACACCCTCAAACGTTCAAGATGCTGTCCTTCTCCCGCCGGGGATACGTATTCCCAAGCTCCGACGGGCTCGCCTCTTCGGTCTATCGTCGATATTTCCCGCCAATTGGCCGGCTCGAGGAGATTGAGCGCGTGAACCGCCATGAATTCCGGATCGCCCTTGTCCGCGTCTTCACCATACGGGCCGAGCCGCTCGACGGCCTGTCGCAATAGATCGGCAAGCTCGATCCGTATTTCCGGTGGCCCGGAGACTACATAGCTGCCAAGCAGGTATTCTAGTGAAAGCTGACGGGAAGGGCGCGCTTTAAGATTGTCGGGACCGGATGGATCGTCGGTTGCCGGGAACAATGCATCGAATCCGGAAATGTCCAGCCTGGTTGTTGAATCGGCGGACATCCTCTGGAGATCGAGACACAATAGTTCGGGACAAGCGAGGAAAGTGATCGCCGCTTTCCTTGTTTTAGGCCAGTGCGACAAGACCAGATCGACCGCCACAAGCAGGTAAGCGGCAGGGCCGCCCGCTGGAGGCAGCACATCGGCAAGCACCGCTTCGACATCCTCGCCTGCATCGACCCTGCGGTGAGCCCAGGCCTCCAACGCCATCAATGCGGACTGGACGCAAGAGTCGCCGTTCCCCCATACCCGGGACCAAGCGTAGGTTCCGATCCACGAAAACGCGCACTCGCCGTCGGCTAATGTGACGGTCATCGCGTCCGGAGCGTCTGGCTGGCCTCGACTACGGACCGATATCGCATGATCGACCAGCTGGCGGACCAGTTTCAAACCGGTTGCGGGAGCGTGGTCTAGAAGAGCGAGGAACGGGCCCTGCGTCGGCGACGGCGGCACGAAGGCGAGATCGCGTGAACTGAACGGCTCCTGCCCGAGATCGTCTAACTCGGATGAGGGGAGGTCGCTGAGCGATGTCGGGATGCCGAACGGCCGCCGAGCCTTCCGGCCTTCCCTGTTCGGGGTCAACATGGCGATGGTCAGGTCTGCAAGTTCCTGAGGCGCGGCCTGAGCAACGAGAGAACTGAGTCTCCATACGGTCTGTATGGATTCGTCGCGCCAGTAGCATTGCACCAACGAGCGGAGATATTGGGACGCAAGTGACGGGGCGCAGCGACACACGAGGAGGAAACCCAAGCAAAGGTCCGAGGCAAGAGTGTCGGACCGATGCGCCTCAATTTCTTGCAATCGGCGATAAAACCAATGCGCCAACAAATGGCCGAATTCATGGCGGTTGAGAATTCCGACGCACGAAGCCGTAAAGAATGTGGCTGTATCGCCGATCGCCGCCTCTGGAAGGTCGTCGCCAAGGCCGAGCAACCAGAGCGTGAGGCGGGTCCACGAAGGATTTGAAGGCAAATACAGTCCCGCCGCCGCTTCCGGAATGGTGGCGTCGACTTGGGCCAGATGCTCCGACAGAGGTCGAACTTCGACGGCTTGGACCGTTCGGATTAGTTCGCGGAGCAGGAGCGCGTCATCTACCAATATCGACTCCGCAACCCGGTCGAGCAGTTCGATTCCAATTTCGGATCGCACCACCCCAAGCAGAACGGCGCGGCGCCAAGAACCGTGCATTCCTTCCTGGCTGACACTATCGAGAAGGCAACGCCAACCGGCATCGTCCGCCGACCGTTCGAGCTTCATGCGGGCAGCCAGTTCGAGGCCGCGCGCCAGTCGGGCGGGCGCAGGGCGATCCAGGGGAAGGCTGCCCGCGACGTCGGTTTCTTTGAAAAGCAGATTTGCGACGGCCCAGTCCCGCAAAATGTCATGGCGAAACGCCATCCTGTCGCTACCGAGATCGCGCAGTGTCCCGCTCCCGACCAAAGCGTCCACCGCCGCCGCAGGATGGGCGCCGGCATCCAACGTCGCCGACGCCAACACCTGCTTCGAGAGCGCCTCCAATAATCTGAACCGTTCGCGTCGGCCTTTCTTCTTTCCGTCCGCAGTTCGCCACCAGTCCGCTGCCATGTCGATTTCGGTGAGAAGTTGCCGTTCGCCATCCGGCTGCCGAGCGAGCCGTTCCAGTCGAAAAAGATTCCGCGTGATGGCTCGGGCAGGATGGGCGTCAGTGAGAAGCGGGGCGAGTTCCGGCGCAGCGTCGCGCAACTCGCCCACTTCGTCCGCGCCCAGCTCGCCGATCGTAATGGGGAGAGAGTGGCCAAGCCGGTCGAGCACGACCGCCGGCAGCCACTCCAACTCTTCGTCTTCGCCTCCGAATCCGCGCCGCGTCGTGGCAACAACCGAGAATCCGGGAATTTCTGCAGCCTCGCGGACAAGGTCGACAACAGTGTGTCGTTCTTCTTCCGAGAAAGAATCGAGGCCGTCTATAAAGAGGGCCGCACCACCACTTGCAGCCAAGTCCACCAGAAGCTCGTGGGCGGTGCCGCGAAATCCGAGTGCGGCCCGCATCGCCCCCCAGCCGCCGGGTCTCACGCGGCCGTGACCAAACACTATAATGCGTGATTGCGTGGAAAACTCCTCCGCGAGACGTTTCAGCAGTCCCGACTTGCCGACGCCCGGTTCACCGCGGATCTCCACATAGCGGCCTTGATCGAGTGCCGTGCGGACGGCCGCGACATGCTCCCCCCTCGTCAACCGGACCTTCCCGACTCGATCCGCAATGTCTTCCAGCGCATGGCGGGAGTCTTCGGCGAGGGCGCTGCGGGTGGGCGCATGCCGGCGTTCGCCCGCCAGGTGGAAATCCCGTTCCCGCAACTGTTGCACCAACTCGCTGCGCTTGCGGTCTCCTCCGCTGGCCGCCAGCTCTATCGCGAGTTCGACAAGACACCCCCAGAGTGCGGCAGCTCTCCCTGCATCATCGGGATGAAGCGCGTGGGCGGCCCGCTCCCTTTGCCACGCTTCGTACGTCGATCCTTGGGCCGTAAAGTCGAAATGCAGGATCTGGAGCCGCGATAACAGCCGCCAGACCGTTTTCCCATCGTGTGCTGCACCGGCATGCTCCAGATGCGTCTTGAACGCATCGACGAAACTCCGCATGTCGTCGTTGGCGGAACGCGGGCGCGCGATCCGTGCCGTGAATGTATCGGCGGAACTCATTCGCCGCGCCCAGGCAAGCACGTCTTGATAAGGGCCCTGTACATTGAGAGGCGCCCGACCGACCGCGACGGCCAATTGATGACGCCTGTCGAAGAAGCCCGGCTGCTGCGATGCCTGGGCGATCTGGGCAACAACGCTGTGAAACCTCTGATCGGAATGTGTAAACCGAAGGCTGCGTCTGACCTGGATTTCCAGGACTGCGGGACTCCCGTCGACGTCACGGGCGTGAATGACGATGTCGTCGAGCGGGTGGTCCTCTGCCGCCCTCTGAAATTCGACGCATTCAGTGCTTGTACCGGGCAGACCGCGCGGTTCTGCGCCGATCAACAGGGACAACAAGTAGTGGGCGCCGACTTGGCCTTCGAAATGGGCCCCCGCCGGTCCGCTGGATGCTGGGCTACTGACAGTCATGAATTCAGATTGTGCATTGTGGTCGATGAATTAGGCATCGGTAGCTGCGTTGCCTTCTCGGTTTGGGTGGTCGGTTTCAGGATCACGACGTAACGCGCGTGGCTTGTTCATCTCGATTCGACCGGCGGACTGTTGATTCTGTCACAATTGGAAACGACTAGACCCTGTGCAGAAGGACAGCCGTTACAGAATATTCGCCGCAATACTGGGCGCAATCCTTTCTGTCGGTTCGCAGATGGCCGACCCGCCGTTCTCGGCGATCGACGGCTGCGACAGGTGAAGCGTGACGGTCTGCGCCTGCGCGGCGCCGGCGCTGCCGAGGGCCGCGACAGCGAGCAGGGCGAGGGCGAATATACGGGCCGGCGCGAGGGCCGGCCGGACGAAAGGGGGCATGGTCTCTCCAGTTCAGGGGTTGGGGCCGCAGGAAGACGGCGGTCGGGAACGATGCCGGTGCGGCGGCCCACGCCGCCGGAACGGCGAACGCGATCCGGCCGGAATCCGCACGCGCCGCCGGCGCCTTGGCAGCGTCATCCGGCCGGAATTGAAACCGGCCGTCGCTTTCTGGAGCCGGTTGTTACGGCTTGGGAAGCAAAAAATTTTGTCGTTCCGGCATGCGGAATTCTATTCGAATTGAGATTGCGAATTCCCCTTTCCGGCTCCGCTGGCACGGAATTCGACGCCGGACAACAATTGGGAAGGGATGCGGGGCAGGATCGAAAGAATCAGACCGCGTGCGCGCTGTGAAAACCGCCATGGAGCGGCAAATCCGGGATCCTGGAACGCCGGCCCGGTCGACGTTTTTCGCCTGCCTTCCGCGCGTTTTCCGGCCGGTTTACCGTCCAGAATTCAGATATTGTTCCGACTAGCGGAATTAGAAAATTTTTCGGTTTATTTTTGTCCTTGGCAAGATTATCCGCTTCGGCTCCGGTTCACGGCCTGGTTCAAGCAACCTGAGACTTTCCGCTTCGGTCGAAGAACGAGCCGCCGGACATCGGATCGGACGCTGCCGGTTGCGCGGGGTCCGGAACACAGCCTCGACGTCATCCCCTCACTCCTGCGAGCCCGCCATGCCCTTCCGCTTCCTGCTTTTCGCCGCTGCGCTGCTGCTGCCGTCCGCTTCGAGCGCGGGCGACGGGAAAGCCTTCCGCCCCCCGCCAGTCGCCGCCCGCACGCTGCCACCCGACCCGGCGCTTCCGGGCGCCGTGTCCGGCCCCAGGGTGCGGCCGGATCCCGAGCCCGGCAGCGACGCGATGATCCTGCCGGCCCTCCGCGAGACCCTCGACCTCGAAATTCGCGACGATTTCGGGATCGACTGCTTCGCGGTCCATCCGGAGGGCCCGAGCCTGCCGGACGCCGGCGGCGCGGGGACCGAAGCGGACACCCCGGCTCCCGCGCCTGCCCCCTGCGATAGCGGCGAGAAATGACATGCAGGGCAGCGACGGAGACCGGGAAGGACGGCGGCGTAGGGGACGGGCGTGGGGACGTCGATGTCGGACGAGGGGCGCGGCGGCGACAGCCCCTTCGTCCCTCACGGCCCGGGCCGGGAGAGCTTCACGTGCTGCTCTATGGCGGCAGACCCGTGCAGGACAGGACCGCGGCGATCGGGGGCCGCCTGCGGGACCTGTACCGGCAGATCGGCGTGCAGCCTTCGGCGGCGGCGGTCGACCTGGTCTCGATCGCGCTGGCGGTAACGGCGGCGGACACGTTCGTGCCGCGCAGGAAGGCCGACAACGGCTGGTCGCGCCGGCTGGACGTCGAGCTGCCGCTGTGCGCGCCGGAACCCTGGGAGGAGGGCCGGGCGGACCTGGAACGGCTGCTGTCCTTCCTGAGCGGGGACAGCTGGAGCTTCGGGTTCCGGCCGGGCGGCGAAGCGCCGCCGCCGATGGAGGCGGTGAGGCGTCACGAGAGGACCGTCAACCTGTCGGGCGGCGACCCGGTGAGCCTGTTCTCGGGCGGGCTCGACAGCACGGTATCGGCGCTCGCGCTGCTGGACGAGGGGCGGAGGCCGATCCTGGTTTCGCACGCCTATCCCGGCGACGCCGGGATACAGAAGAGCGTCGCGGCGGCCCTGCCGAAGCGCCTGGAGCATGTCTCGGTCAATGCCCGGCCGACGTCGGCGCTCGGGACCGACATCACCATGCGGACGCGGAGCTTCCTGTTCATCGCCATCGCGGCCCTGGTCTGCGATGCATGGTCGGCCCGGCACGGCGGGAGACCGGCCGGGCTGTGCGTGCCGGAGAACGGCTTCATGTCGATCAATGCGCCGCTGACGCCGCGGCGGATCGGCTCCCTGAGCACACGCACGACCCATCCGTACTATCTGGGGCTGCTGCAGGACGTCCTGGCGACCGTCGGTCTGCCGGCCAGGATCTGCAATCCCTGGAGGTTCCGGACCAAGGGGGAGATGGTCGCGTCGATCGGGGACTATCCCGGCCTTGCCGAGCTGGCGGGCCGCACCGTGTCGTGCGCCAGGTGGAAGCGCTTCGGGGTGCAGTGCGGGCATTGCGTGCCGTGCCTGATCCGGCGCGCGGCTCTTTATGCCGCCAATGTCGACGATCTTGCGGACTACCGGTTGGAGGATCTCGACAGGGTCATGGCAGACGCAAACAGGCGCGACGACCTGATGGCGGTTGCACGGGCGGTAAAGCGTCTCGATACGGAACACGCCGAGAAATGGGTGGCGCGGTCCGGCCCCCTCCCGGCGGAGGGGACCGAGCGGCGGGACACCGTCGAGGTCTTCGCAAGAGGCCTTCAGGAAACCGGCAACTACCTGCACGACTGGGGGCTGATCGCCTGAACGATGCCGATTTCCTTTCCCGTGTACGAACCGGGCGCCGATCGGCATGGTCACGCACTGACGTCTTTCATGTTATTGCGGACGAAGCTCCGAGACGAACAACAGCCGGGGTCAAGAATTGATGGCCGACAACAGCAATGCGCCTTTATAGACAAAACTGTTTGTCCAGAATGACGCATTGCAGGGTAACACCGGTTGCCCGCCGGGCCTTCCCTGGACGTGGCCAAAGTCACCTGGTGTTCAGCGAGATTGGCTGACGCTTCGGAATCGCGTGAACCGATGGCCAGGAGTGGGGATCGTAAAATGCTGCGCCGGACGGCAACCAGGGCCTGAAGGGGCGCCTCATTGCGCGGCATTCGGTCGGCCGACGGTACAGCTCGGCGAAGCAGGTGGCGTGCAGCGGAACCGAACGAACGGCAGGCAAAGGGGGACAAGCTGCGTCACATTATGGAACCAATCCGGTTACGATCTGATGACGGAACGTGAAGACGGATTTCTGTCCGCAAAAGGTTTTGATAAATAATTCAATGTTACCAATAAGTTAATCACACTTAAATTGAACGACATCGCATCGACATAACGGAACATTGTTGTCTTTCGGTTTAGCTCGATAGCAGCCCAGGCTTTTTTCCCACATTGAGCGCCCGGTGGATTTGGCGGGAAGGTGGGCGAGCGTGGGACATGCCGGTCTTGCGGCTTTGCGCTGCCGGGTTGG
>MPMX01000039.1 GCA_002238725.1 Rhodospirillaceae bacterium bin65 | reverse complement strand
GCCGGACCCGCCGGCGAAGCCGGCCCGGCGCGCTGTACCTTGTCGTCGATTCCAGCTTCACGCCGCTGGCCGGCAATGTAGCGGCCTGGCCGAAGGAGGAACCGGACGCCCGCGGCTGGGTGGCCTTTCCGTTCCTGGGCGACGGCGACCGGTCCCGCAACGCCGCCGCTCAAGGCGAGGCCCGCGGGCGAATGTTCCGGTTGCGGGGCGGGTTCTACCTGCTGGTCGGCCACGATCTGCGCGAACAGCAGCGGGTGACCGCGCGCACCCGCGAAACCCTGATTCTGGCCGGCATCGTCGCCGTGCTGTTCGCCATCGCATCCGGCGGCCTGCTGAGCTGGCTGGTGCTGCGCCGGATCGACAGCATCAACCGGACCAGCCGGGAGATCATGGCCGGCGACCTCGCCCGCCGGGTGCCCGAGACCGGCCGCGGCGACGAGTTCGACCGGCTGGCCCAGAGCCTGAACGCCATGCTGGCCCAGAACGAGAAGCTGTTCCTCGGCATGCGCGAGGTCGCGGAAAACCTGGCCCATGATCTGCGCAGCCCGCTCGGCCGGGTGCGCCAGCGGCTGGAGCGGCAGCTCTCCGACGCCCTGTCCGCAAGCGAGAAGCAGGCGCTGTCCGTGGAGGCGCTGGAGGAAACCGACCGGCTGCTCGCGACCTTCAACGCCATCCTGAGCATCGCCCAGGCGGATTCCGGCGCGCCGAAACGTAGTTTCGAGCCGGTGGATCTGCGCACCCTGCTACAGGACGTTGCAGACCTTTACGAGCCGCTGGTCGAGGACGCCGGCGCGAAGCTGGCGCTCGCCCTGCCCGGCCGGTCGGCGACCGTGCGCGGCAACCGGGACATGCTGTTCCAGGCCTGCGCCAACCTGATCGACAACGCGATCAAATATGGCCTCGGCGCGGACGATCCGGCGCCCGCGGCCACGATCGACCTCAAACTGGACCTGGACGGAGAAACCGCCCGCCTTTCGGTTCGGGACCGGGGCGCGGGGCTGCACGGCGCGGCGCTGGAGCGCGCCCGCGAACGCTTCTACCGGGCCGACGCCAGCCGGACGACCGGCGGCAGCGGCCTCGGCCTCTCCCTGGTCGATGCAGTCGCCCGGCTGCACGGCGGAGCGCTGATCCTCGCTCCTGCCGCGCCCGGCCTGCGCGCAACGGTGTCCCTGCCACTCGACAAACGCGGCACCCCGAAGGAAACAGGGGAAGATGCAGGGACAGAAACCCCGCCCGGATTTGCCGGGGCCGCTGCAACGAAAGCGGGCGGACGGCCCGGATAAGCGAGGAAATGCCGATATGGTCATCCTGTACGGCCTCAAGACCTGCAACAGCTGCCGCGCCGCCCGGCGCTATCTGGAAGAGCGCGACTTCCGATACGAGTTTCGCGACCTGCGCGCCGACGGCTTCTCCGACGCGGAACTCGACGCGTGGATTGCCGCCGCCGGCTGGGAGAGACTGCTGAACAGGAACAGCCGGACCTGGCGCGAACTGCCGGACAGTGCGAAAACCGGCCTCGACGCCGCGCAGGCCAAGGCGCTCCTGAAGAGCCACCCGACCCTGATCAAGCGGCCGGTCATCGACGCCACCCGCGGCACGATCGCGATCGGCTGGAGCAAGGACGTGCGCGCCGCCCTGCAGGCCGTCTTGTAAGAGCGTCCCTCGAGACGGCTGCCTCGAAGGACGCGCTCAGAATTTCGGAAAGACCTGCGTCTCGCGCAACCAGTCGGACATGACCATGCGTTCCTTGCGCTCGGCCTTGCCGAAGCCCTCGTGGCGCGCCTTGTTGGGCCAGACATGGTCGGAAACCATGGCCATGCGGGTGACGACATGTTCCTTCGTCACGTTGATCACCATGAAATCGGTCGCCAGCGCCAGCTTGCCCTGCCAGTGCTTGCGGATCTCGGCCTCCATCTCGCCGGCGGTATCGAAATCGTTGAAGAAATGGAAGGCGACGAACAGGCGGGGATCGCACTGGGCGATGACCCAGGCCGCCTCGCCGGGATCCGAGTGGGCGATGGTGCCGATGCCGCGGGCCGTGCGCTCGTCGTAGCCCGAGCGCTCCATGAGCTGGCCGACGGTGTTGAAGGTCTCGTGCACCAGCACGTCGACGCCTCTGGCGTTATCGACCATGAAGCTGCTCGGCGTCGTATCGCCGGAATAGACGAAGCTGAGGCCGTTCCATTCCAGCTTCAGGCTGACCGGCCCGTCATAGATGTGCACGGCCGGAAAGCTGGTGATCGTCACGCCGTTCTTTTCGAAGACCGTGTGAACCTTCGCATAGTCGAACTCGTTGATTTCGACCTCGGCGCCGACCGCCGGCAGGAAGCCGACGCGGGTGTCGGTGTCCCAGCGGTAACTCTCCATCTGCTTTTCGACGAAGTGCCGGAAGCCGTATTCCGGCCGGTCGCTCGACGGGCCATAGACGACCAGCGGCTTGAGCCGGCCGCCGGCCCAGCTGCCGATCCACACCTGGCCGAAATCGCCGACATGGTCGGTATGCAGATGGGTGGCGAACCAGGCGGTGATGTCGTTGTAGGGAATTTCCAGCGCCGTGAAATTCATCTGGCTGCCGAAGCCGAAATCGAACACGAACCGGTCGCCGTTGCCGAGCTCGACCAGCCACGAGGCATTGGCCTGGGAGCGGCGCAGGAAAGGCCGGCCGGTGCCGAGCGCCGTGATCCGCATCTCGTCCGGACCCAGGGATTCGGCGTTCGGATAAAACTGCTCCGCATAGCCGGCCCGCCCGGCGTCCGTGGTCGTGCGAATGGTCATGAAAATTTCTCCTGCAAGTCTCGCTGCCTCGCCGAAAGCGCGCCGCTGGCAGCATGTGTAGGGAATTGGAAGCCGCCCGTCATGCCGGTTGCTGCTGCGACGGACTGGCCGATGCGGCGGGATATTACGAATCCCAGCCTTGACAGGACGGGCCGTTCCCCTAAATGGACCTCGCAACGGCGTTAGCACTCGTCGGAAAGGAGTGCCAACAACTGGCCCGACCGGCAGCGCGACCGAAACGCCGTCCCCGGTTTCACCGGAACTCACCCATTCGCAATTCAACGCGACATTGTTTCTGAAAGGAGGCAATTCATGAAATTCCGTCCCCTGCACGACCGTGTGCTGGTGCGCCGTCTGGACGAAGAGGAGACGACGTCCGGCGGCATCATCATTCCGGATACGGCCAAGGAAAAGCCGATGGAAGGCGAGATCGTCGCCGCCGGCGCCGGCGCCAAAAACGACAAGGGCGAGGTTTCCCCGCTCGACGTCAAGGCCGGCGACCGCATCCTGTTCGGCAAATGGTCCGGCACCGAGGTCAAGATCGACGGCGAAGAACTGCTGATCATGAAGGAGAGCGACATCCTCGGCATCATCGAGGAAGGCGCGCAGATCCAGAAGGCCGCCTGACCCCCTGGGGATCCGGTATCCGGATACTGACACGCTGGCCGGCGGCGGTGCCATCCGCCGAAGGCCGCATCAACGGTTCAACACATTCTCTCAAGGAGGAAGTCGTCAGCCATGGCTGCGAAAGACGTAAAATTCTCGACCGACGCCCGCACGCGGATGCTGCGCGGCGTCGATATCCTGGCCGATGCAGTGCGCATCACCCTCGGCCCGAAAGGCCGCAACGTCGTGCTCGACAAGGCCTTCGGTGCGCCGCGCATCACCAAGGACGGCGTGACGGTCGCCAAGGAAATCGAACTGGAAGACAAGTTCGAGAATATGGGCGCCCAGATGGTCCGCGAGGTCGCCTCGAAGACCAACGACGAAGCCGGCGACGGCACCACGACGGCGACGCTGCTCGCCCACGGCATCGTGCGCGAAGGATCCAAGGCAGTGGCTGCCGGCCTTAACCCGATGGACCTGAAGCGCGGCATCGACCTCGCCGTCTCGGCGATCGTCGAAGACCTGAAGACGCGGTCCCGAACCATCGAGTCGAACGACGAGATCGCCCAGGTCGGCACCATTTCCGCCAACGGCGACCGCGAGGTCGGCGCCATGATCGCCAAGGCGATGGAGACCGTCGGCAACGAGGGCGTCATCACCGTCGAGGAAGCCAAGTCCCTCGAGACCGAGCTGGAAGTCGTCGAAGGCATGCAGTTCGATCGCGGCTACCTCTCGCCCTATTTCGTCACCGACGCCGAGAAGATGAAGGTGGCGCTGGACGATCCCTACATCCTGATCCACGAGAAGAAACTGTCCAACCTGCAGGCCATGCTGCCGGTTCTGGAAGCGGTGGTGCAGTCGGGCAAGCCACTGCTGATCATCGCCGAGGACGTCGAGGGCGAGGCGCTGGCCACCCTGGTGGTCAACAAGCTGCGCGGCGGCCTCAAGGTGGCCGCGGTCAAGGCGCCGGGCTTCGGCGACCGCCGCAAGGCCATGCTCGAGGATATCGCGATCCTGACCGACGGCCAGGTCATCAGCGAAGACGTCGGCATCAAGCTCGAATCGGTGACCCTCGACATGCTGGGTACGGCCAAGAAGGTCGAGATCACCAAGGAAGAGACCACGCTCGTCGACGGCGCCGGCGACAAGGCGCAGATCGAGGGCCGTTGCGGCCAGATCCGGCAGCAGGTCGAGGAGACCACGTCCGACTACGACCGCGAGAAGCTGCAGGAGCGGCTGGCCAAGCTGGCCGGCGGCGTTGCGGTGATCCGGGTCGGCGGCGCCACCGAGGTCGAGGTGAAAGAGAAGAAGGATCGCGTCGACGACGCGATGCATGCGACCCGTGCCGCAGTCGAGGAAGGCATCGTCGCCGGTGGCGGCGTGGCCCTGATAAACTCGATCGCCGCGCTCGACGCTCTTGAGGTGGAAGACGACGACCAGCGCGTCGGCGTCAACATCGTGCGCAAGGCGATCCAGTCGCCGGTCCGCCAGATCGCCGACAATTCCGGCGAAGACGGCTCGGTCATTGCCGGCAAGATCATGGAGAACGACGACGCCAACTGGGGCTTCAACGCCCAGTCCGGCGAGTTCGAGGACCTGGTCAAGGCCGGTATCATCGACCCGACCAAGGTGGTCCGGGCGGCGCTGCAGGATGCGGCCTCGGTCGCCGGCCTGCTGGTCACGACCGAAGCCATGGTCGCCGAGAAGCCGGAGAAGAAGGCTGCCGGCGGCCCGCCTGGCGGCGGCATGCCCGACATGGGCGGCATGGACTTCTAGGTCCCTGCCCTCCGGCGCTGTCGCAAGACGGCTCGAAGACAAAGGCCCGCACCCCGGTGCGGGCCTTTTTCGTGGGTAACGCGGACATTTTCCGAAGCCGCACCGCTTCGCGGATTTGGCGGCGCGCACCTCGGCGTGTGTGCTGTCGCAGCGGCACGCCGGTATGGTAAGATCGGGCCTCCATCCGACCATGTGGGCGTCCAGCTTGCCCTACGCCATTCTCCCGGCCGAACCGGTGTCCGACGCGGTCCAGCGGATCGCGCTGGAACAGCTCGACCGCGCCCTCGCCACGATCGAGGACGATGCCGTGCCGCGACCGGAGGCGGTCTACGCCATGCGCAAACGCTGCAAGAAGGTGCGCGCCGTCTTGCGGCTGGTGCGCGGCCCGCTGGAGGAGGCCGGGCTGTACAGGCCGGCCAACGCCGAACTCCGGGATATTGCAGCGGCCTTTTCCGGTCTGCGCGACGCCGATGTCACCCTGGCGGTCTATGACCGGGAGATGGCGGCGTTCGCCCGGTCTGGGCCGCGGGGCTTCGACGGCCGCCGCTTCGGGCCGATTCGCGCCGGCATGACCCGGCTGCGGCTGGCAATGCTCGCCGCTGACGGCGAAGACCTGGCGGGCCGGCTCGAAGAAGCGCACTGGCTGCTGCTTAAATTTCGCCTGGGAATCGCCGACTGGAGCTTCCGGGCCGGGGGTTTCGAAGCGCTGGAGCCGGGTTTGCGCAATACCTACGGCCGGGTGCTCGCCGCCGCCGAAGAGGTCGGGCGCACCGGCACCGTCTTTGCCCTGCACGAATGGCGCAAGCGCATCAAGTATCACCGCAACCACCTGCGCATCCTGAGAAAGCTGGCGCCGCGGACACTGGACGCGCGCATCGTGGCGCTCTGGCGCCTCGGCGACCTGCTCGGCCTGGACCACGATCTGGCGGTCGTCCGGGCGCGGGTCGGCAGCGACCCGGCCTTCGCGCGGATGAAGACGCGGCGGCGCTTTGCGGCGATGCTCGACCGCCGCCGTTCGGCGGTTCAGGCCGAAACCATGGCAACGGCCGAAGAGACCGGATTTCCGTCGGAAGACGAAACCATCGGCCATCTTGCCGGCCTGTGGAACATCGGCATGAACCGATATGTGACCGCGGGTTCGGCCCCGGATTCGGCCCCGGATTTACCGGCACGGGCCGCAGCAGGCCGACCCGCGTCCGGTTGACCGGGCCGGCGCGGTCGCCTATTCCGCCGCTGCGGCCGGGCGCGGGACGTACCGATTGGCGCCGAAGCCGGCCACGATCGCCAGCAGCAGGACCGCCGCAGCGCCGATGAAGATTCCCTCCGGCAGGCCGCGGTCCATCAGCCAGCCGAACAGGATCGGCGCCGCCACGCCCCCGAGATCGAGGCCCATGCTGACGAAGCCGAAGACCCGGCCGCTGGCGCCGGGCGGCGAGATATTGCGCACCATCATGTCCCGCGACGGCGAGATCATGCCGATCATGAAACCGGCAAAAAGGAAGACCGTGAGGATCGCCGGGTAAGGCAGCGGGACCAGCGCCACGATCACCAATGCCGCCGCCGCCCCGGCGAATCCGACCGCGGCGACGACATCCAGCCGCTGCAGCCGGTCGGCCACGAAGCCGCCGAACAACACACCCACCCCTGTGGCCGCCAGAAAGCCGGTCAGGATCAGGTTGGCGTCAACCAGGCTCATGCCGAACTGGGTCTTGAGTGCCGCGGGCATAAAGCCGCTCATACCCATCGCCACCATGGCAATGACGAAGAAGAACAGGAACATGAACAGGACAGGCGGCGAGACGATGGTGCGCAGGCCGAGCCCGGCCGGCGCCTTGGCCAGGGCCGGCTCCTCGCCGTGCCGGTCGTCCAGCAGATGCATCTGGCTCATCAGCACGGCGACAACCAGCAGGCCGGCGGCACCGGCGATAACGAAGGCCGTGCGCCAGTCCCAGGCGGTCGCCATTACGGTCATGGCGATGGGCGCCGCCGTGAAACCGGCCATGCCGGAAAAGGTGTGCAGGCTGAACGCCCGGCCGACCCGGCCGGGCCGGACCCGCGCGCCGAGGATCGTGTAGTCTGCCGGGTGGAACACGCTGTTGCCGAGGCCCGCCGCCAGCGCAAACGCGGCCAGGGCGCCGTAGACCGGCACAACGCCCATCATGGCGATGGCGGAGGCCAGCAGCGTCATGCCGCCGGTCAACACCCAGCGCGCGCCGATCCGATCGACCAGCACGCCCATGAAGTACTGCGACGCCCCCGATGCCAGGCTGAACAGCGTGAGCAGAAGGCCCATCTCGGTGTAGGTGACCCCCAGGTCCGCCTTGATCAGGGGCAGCATGGGCGGAATCGCGAAAATATAGAAATGGCTGAAGAAATGCGCCGAACAGACCAGGCCGATCACGGCGCCGTCGCGGCCGGGCGCGGCGGCAGCGGCGGATGGCGAGATCCTGTTGGGGTTGACGGCCAAGCGGGAGTTCCTCAATCGGTCAGCCGCACGGTTCGGCCCTTTCGTTCATAGCAGGCTTTACCTGCTCTGGGCATCCCCGCCACCGCATGCGCCTGCGGCCGGGATGCATGCCTGTGCCCGGCAATTCCCAATGCCGCCCGGAGCGGCGGCGAGCGACGACCGGCATCAGTTTTCGAACGGCAGGAACCGCGTCCGGTCGGAAGGAAAGGCGTAAACTGAGCCATTGCTGATCAGCCATGCCGTGAATGCGCCGGGGAAAAGGCCGGCGACCGCCGGGCTCATGATGTCGAGACCGCCGGTATAGGCGCCGAAGGACGGCAGGATCAGGAGCCTGTCGTCGCCCACGAAACATGGCCGGGTGATGCGCCGCGGCCCGGCCCTGATGCGGGCCTTGGGGTGAAAATGGCCGCAGACCTCCAAGCCGGCCGATTTCCCTTCCGGTTCATGCAGGAACAGCAGATTGCCGACGCCGTATTCCCGGACTGCATTGCCGCCGGCATTTTCCGGAATCTCGGGATCGTGGTTGCCGGTAATCCAGACCCAGTCGTAGCGGTCTGCCAGGCGGCGCAGCCGTCCGGAAAGCGGCCCCGCCATCCGGCCGCCGCCGCCGGTATCGTGGAAGCTGTCGCCGAGGCAGACGACCCGGGCCGGCGCATGCAAGGCCAGCACCGCTTCCATCCGGTCCAGGGTGGCCGCACTGTCGTAGGGCGGCAGCAGGGCGCCGCGTTCGGCGAAAGCGGAGCCTTTCTCAAAATGCAGGTCGGCGAAAATGACGGTCTGCCGCTCCGGCAGGGCCAGAGCGCCCGAGCCGTCGAGCAGTGCCGCTTCGCCGCCCAGCGCGACGGCAGCCGATTGCCGGGCGGGCCGTTCGGGCCGGATCGGCGACGGGGCGGCCATGGATGGATCGGCCCGGCGCGCTACAGGATTTCCAGCACCCGTTCCGGCGGTCGGCCGAGGGCTGCCTTGTCGTCTGCGAGCACCACCGGCCGCTCGACCAGCACCGGATGATCGTGCATCGCCTGGATCAGGACGCTGTCTGCCAGGCTTGCATCGTCCAGGCCCTCCGCCTTGTAAGGCGGTTCCTTGTGGCGCATCAGATCTCGCGGCGCCATGCCCAGCTTGTCCAAAGCATCGCGCAGTTCGTCGGGGCTGGGTGGCGTCTTCATATACTCGACGATGGTGGGCTCTATGCCGTGATCGGTCAGCAACTTGAGCGTCTGGCGCGACTTGCTGCATCGCGGGTTGTGCCAGATTGTCACCGACATCGGCATTCGCTACTCCCTTTCCATCCTAAATCCGCCGAAGACGAGCCGTTTCCCGGCGGTTTGCCGGCGGCGGCGCCCTTGCTATGCTGCGCCCGCCGGATCGAGCCGGAGCCCCTGGAAAAGATACGCGTGTTCCGGACCATGTTCCACCGCCTTCTCCATAACCGCCTGCCATTGCTGGGCACGGCCTGCCTGGCGATCTGCCTGGCCTTCTGGCTGTCGCTGGGGCCGGCGGCCGGCCCGGCGGCCGCGCAGGAGAAGGCGCCGCAGGGCGTCGACCGGGCGGCACTCGAGAAACTCGTTGCAACCATAGAGAACGAGCAGGAGCGCAAACGCCTTCTGACGCAGCTCAAGGCGTTGATCGCGGCGCAGAATGCGACGCAAAAGACGAAGGCGCCAGCGCAGCCGGCCTTGCTGGAGCGGCTGGCCGACCGGGCGCGCAGCCTCACCGGCAGCCTGCAGGATCTATCCGCTGTCCTCTCGGACCTGCCCAAGGCCTGGAACTGGTTGCGCGGCCGACTCGCCGACGACCGCCAGCGGGCATCGCTCGTCGATGGCGTCTGGAAAACCGCACTGGCGATCCTGCTCGGCCTGCTGGCGGAATGGCTGATGCGGCTGCTCATGCATGGGCCGCGCCGCCGGATCGAGGACCGGGAAAGCGAGGCGCTCGCCGTCCGCACCGGCGGTCTTGCCGTCCGGACCCTGCTCGACCTGCTGCCCATCGCCGCTCTGGCCGCGGCGGCCTACGCAGTACTGCCGCAACTGGCGCCCGGCGCCACGACCGCCCGTGTCGCGCTCACCCTGATCTTCGGCTTCGTGCTGGCCCGCGCCATCCTGGCGGTCGGCCGGGCGGTGCTGGCGCCTCGCATCGGCGGTTTGCGCCTGCTGCCGCTCAGCGACGGCACGGCCGCCTATCTTTTTGTCTGGCTGCGCCGGCTTGCCAATACCGTCGTCTATGGCGCGGTCGCGATCGAGGCCCTCGCAGCCTTCGATCTTCCCGTGGGCGCCCATGCGGCGCTGCTTCATCTGCTCGGCCTCGTCATTGCTGTCATGCTGATCGCGTTGATCCTGCAGAACCGGCGGGCGGTCGCCGAAAGGTTGCGTGAGGCGGCCGAGGGCGGCGGGGAAGCGCGGACCGGCGCCTGGGGCTTGCGCCGGGGGGTCGGACGGCTGGGCGATCTCTGGCATGTCGCCGCAATCGTTTATGTGCTCGCCGGTCTGTTCGTCTGGCTGGTCGATGTCGAGGGCGGATTTGCATTCCTGGCGCGCGCCACGCTGTTGAGTGCTGTCATCCTGCTGATCGCCATGGCACTGATCGCCGGGTCCGGAAGGCTGCTCGACCGGTTGTTCCGGATCGAGGCCGCGCTGCTGGAAAAGAACCCCGGACTGCAGCAACGCGCCAACCGCTATCTCGTGGCGGTGCGCCGCACGGTATTCGGCGCGATTCTGGTCGTCGCCCTGCTCGCCATTCTGGACGTCTGGGGTTTCGGGGTCGCCGAACTGTTACAGACTCCGGCGGGCCGGGCGCTGGTCCGCACGGTACTGGTCGTGCTGGTGGTGACGGTCGGCGCCTTTATCCTGTGGGAATTCATCGAGACGGCGGCGGCGCGCTACCTGTCGCGGCTCGACGAGACCGGCGAGGGTTCGCGCGCGGTGCGCATGCGCACCCTGCTGCCGATGGTCGAGAAGGCGCTTCTCGTCGCCATCGTCGTGGTCGCCGGCATGATCGTGCTATCTGAGATCGGCCTCGATATCGGACCCTTGCTGGCCGGCGCCGGCGTGCTCGGCCTTGCCGTCGGTTTCGGCGCGCAGACCCTGGTGAAAGACGTCATCACCGGCGTCTTCATCATCGTCGAGGACAGCATGGCGATCGGCGATTTCGTGACGGTGGCCGGGCGCAGCGGCGTTGTCGAGGATCTCTCCGTCCGCTCCGTGACCCTGCGCGGCTATTCGGGCGCCAAGCACACCATTCCGTTCAGTTCGATCGGCGATGTCGAGAATCTGACCAAGGACTACTCCTACGCCGTGCTCGATTACGGTGTCGGCTACAGCGAGAATGTCGACGCGGTGATCGCCGTCATCCGGGAAGTCGGCGACGGCCTGCGCGCCGACCCGGACTGGCGCGACAACATCGTCGAGGACCTGGAAATCGCCGGCTTGCAGGAACTGGGCGACAGCGCCGTCGTCATCCGTTCGCGCTTCAAATGCCGGCCGGGCTTCCAGTGGGGCGTGCGCCGCGAGATGAACCGGCGCATCAAGGCGGCGTTCGATGCCCATGGCATCGAAATTCCCTTCCCGCACACCACCGTCTATTTCGGCGAGGAGAAGGACGGCCGCCTGCCTCCCCTGCCCGCCAGAATGGTCGAAGACGCCGTGCGCACCGATCTGGCGGACGGGAATCCGGCTGAGGGAGAACCCTAACGCCAGCGCTCGGCCGCGTCGTCGTCGCTCTCCCGGGCGTCAACCCAGGCCGGGCCGGCGTCGCCTTCCTCGAGCTTCCAGAATGGCGCCTTGGTTTTCAGCCAGTCGATCAGGAACATGTTGGCCTCGAACGCCGCGTGGCGGTGGGCCGAGGCGGTGGCGACGAAGACGATGCGCTCGCCCGGCTCCAGCCGGCCGTAGCGGTGGATGATCAGGCTCGCGGCGAGCGGCCAGCGCGCGTTGGCCTCCGCCTCGATTTCGGCCAGCAACTTCTCGGTCATGCCGGGATAATGTTCCAGCGTCATGGCGGCGATGGCGGCGGGCCGGCCTTCGTTGTCGATCAGCTCGCGGACTAGCCCGGTGAAGGTGACGATGCCACCTATATCCGTCCGCCCTTCAGTGAGCGCGGCGGCTTCGGCCTGGGAATCGAAATCTTCCTGTTGGACGCGGATCATGGGGTGCGGTCGAAGAATGGCGGGCAGCAGAAGGAGTAGGCCGAGGTCACCGCCATTCTAACTCAAACCCCACGGAAACGACAGGAGCGCGCCCGCCGGGTATGGCGAACGCCCGGCGTACTCCGGCCCAACGGCCTCAAAGCGACCGGTCGGCGATAACCGCTCGATTGCGGCAGGCTGGAGGCAATATGCACTGGCCGCCGATGACGAATTCGCGTGACAGGGCGCGCTGCGGAGAACCGCTGCGGCAGCCTATAAATCCGCGTTATATTACTGACAATAAAAAGAAATTCGAGAAGCCTGCCGGATCATTCTACAGTCCGGTGGCTTACGATCCTTTCGGGATCGAGAGGCACACCGATTGTCTGCGGATTAGTGAGGATGAGAAAAATCGAGAGCGCTTCCCGGGAAACGAAAGACCTGCAAGAGATAATCCGTGCGCCGAAGGGGGGCTAACTGTCAGACTTCTTCGGCGACAATGTTCCCAATACGGCGTACGGCCCCAGGCGAGACGGCACACCTTGGGAATTCGGCCAGAGCGGCCGCGGCAGCCCCGGCCAGGGCGAACAATACCGCGGCCGTCCGATCCGGCAGTCCGATTGCACGATCCTCGGGCGGTCGGATCGGCCTATGGCGGGCACAGTCAGTATAGAAAGGGCAAGGCCGGCTGACGCGGCCCTGCCGCCCGCCGCGGGCCGGCGTTCGCGCCGCATCGACCCGCACTGTGCGAATATCCACCCAGCCAAGTCGCCGCCGCCCCATCCGCGCCGCAGACTCCGGCGCCCTATGGCAAGACCGGCACCGCCCTGAGATACTCGAGGATCGCGCCGGCGATGCGTCGGCGTTCGGCTTCTGGAAGACGGTCGGACAGCGACGGCATCGTCGAATCGCCGCGTTCGGACGCCGGGACAAGCAGCAACCGGAGAAATTCCGCCTCGCGGAAATCCCTGGCGATTTCCGCGAGGTTGCCTTCGAACTTCTCGCCGCCGAAGCCGTTGACCTTGTGGCAGTTCAGGCAATGCGTCTTCACCAGTGCGGCGCCTTCCCGATGCCGCGGCGGGAGGCCTTTCGGCAGCAGCGCCGCATCGGACAGGGTGACGAGTGTCACTTCCGTCACCTGATAGGGCCAATTGCGCGCGCCTTCGGCGATCAGAGCGGGGTTCGAGACATTGTCCCAGACCAGGTAATAGGGCGCGAGCGGCACGTCCCTCTCGTTCTGCTGGACATTGTCCACCGTGAAGGGGGCGCCGTTCTGCCGGGCGAAGACCAGGTATGCCTTCTCCTTGAGGAACCGGCGCACGGGGAGGCGCGAGACGTAGCCGTCCAGGGCACGGAACTCGACTGTCCCGGCCCGGTTTTGCCAGCCCTTGCCGAGGATGCGCTCGAAAACGTCGACGGCGGGGTAACCGACGTAACGGATCGCCACATGCCGGTCGCCGACGCTCAGGTGCGGTTCGTAGACCGCCACCGCCCCCGCCGGAGCGCCCATCTGCCCCTTCAGCGCCTCGACCGGCGGCAATTCCGCCGCCAGCGCGCTGCACGCAGACAGGACGGCCGAGACGGCGATCCGCAAAATAAGCGTCACAGCATTCCGCATAACCCGGCTCCATGGCAGCCGCGCCGGGACCGTTCCGGCAAGTCTCCGCAGCAATATCCGATCGGGTTACCGGCGGCAAACTCCACATGCCGGGCGCGATGGCCGGATCGCCGGCCGCCGGAATTTCGACAATTACCCGGGCATCTCCATGCTAGAACGGCGGCTCGAACACGGAATGGCGGCTGGACGGTATGGCGCGGGAGCCGGCGCTTCCCCGGAGCGGCGAAGCGATAACCACAGACTGGATACAGCGGGCGCTGACCGCCGGCGGTGCATCGGGCCTGCCGGCGATCCGGGATATGTCGGTCGACAATATCGGCGCCGGGGCCGGCCTGCTCGGGGAACTCCTGCGCTGCCGCCTGAGTTGGGGCGGCGAAGACCCGACCGCGCCTGCGAGCGTCATCGTCAAGCTGCCCAGTTCGGATGCGAAGAGTCTGCGGATGTGCAGACGGCTGTCCCTCCATAAGCGCGAGTACGAATTTTACCGTCATGTCGGGCCGCACGCGCCGATCCGGTCGCCGGTGCTGCTATACGGCGATTTCGACGCGCGCAGTCATCGGTATGTTCTGGTGCTCGAAGATCTGGGCCATATGGAGGCCGGGGACCAGGTTGCGGGCGCGACGGCGGAGCAGGCCATACGCGCCGTCCGGTCGCTGGCCCGGCTCCACGGACACTATTGGAACGGAGTAGATCGCCCGCCGCTGTCCGGGTTGCACGACAGCCTGAGTCCGAAACGCGCGCTGCTGGTCCAGCTGGTCTATCTGGCTAATCTCGCGCCGACATTCGATCGTTTCGGCGGGTATTTCTCCGACCGGATGCGTCGGCTCGCCGAAGCCTACGGGTCGAGGGTGGCCGACCACGCCGCCGAAATCGCCGCCGGGCCGCGCACCGTCACCCATGGCGATGTCCGCATGGACAACATGTTTTTCGGCGGCGGCGAGGACGATTTTGCCATGATCGACTGGCAGGTCAGCGGCCTCGGCTGCGGCCTCTACGACGTGGCCTATTTCCTGGGCGGCAGCGTTTCCGTCGATGTTCGCCGCGATATCGAGCGCGACGCCCTGAGGGAATATTGCGGAATAGTCGGCGCCATGGCGGCGGGAAACATCTCCTTCGATGCGTGTTGGCGCCTTTACCGGCATTGCATTCTCGGTCGTCTGCTGGTCTCGGTATTCGTCTGCGGCGGCCTGGACGTGAGTGACGGGCGGAGCCGGCAGATCGCAGAATTGGGACTGGAACGGACGCTCACCGCGATCGAGGATCTGGACGCCGGCGATTGCCTGCCGGCCCGCAGATCGTTCTTCAGTCTCGCCAACGGCGTTTCCGCGATGTTTCGCGGTGCCAAATTATATAAGAAAATCATATCGCGCTAAGAAGAAGTCGGTATTGGATTTTATGCTTGGCAGCCATCATGGTTCCGAAGCCGTCAGAGAAATCCCTGCATGAGAGAGGCGCCTGCCTCCACGATGGAGGGGCGGAGACCGGGGAATGAAACGGTCCCTATCGGCGGCCCCTGGAGGATGCAGCCCGGGCAAGCTGATCCAGGCCAGGGACGCGGGGCACGAGTGGGGCCGGTCGAACCGGTCCTGGCCCCACCGCGGGCCGGCATTCGAGCAGAGCGGACGCCGGCCCGTTACCCCGGCGCCGGACCGCAAACCGAGCCTGCAACTTCTCACTCCGCCCTTGCCCTCGGGCGCGCCGGAATGATAGGGCAAATGGACTATCCGGCAGCGCGCCACCGGGCGCTGCCCCTGTGCACGGATGCATTTTTATCGGGAGGAGAAAATGAAGAAACTGATTCTCGCCGCGGCCGGGCTCGCCGTTGCGCTCGGTTCGACGTCCGCCTATGCGGCGCAATGTACGAACGAGGTCTGGAAGCGGGTGATGTCCCGCGGCAAGATCGTGGTCGGCGTCAAGGCCGACTACAAGCCCTGGGGCTTCCGCGATCCAAGCGGCAAGATCGTCGGCATGGAAGCCGACATGGCCAAGGATGTGGCCGACGCCATGGGCGTCAAGCTGGAACTGGTCGCCGTGCAGTCGTCGAACCGCATGCAGTTCCTGCAGCAGGGCAAGATCGACATGATGATCGCCACGATGTCGGACCGCAAGGACCGGCGCAAGATCGTCGGCATCACCCAGCCCAACTACTACACCTCGGGCACCAACATCATGTCGCCCAAGGCGCTGAAACTCAGCAAATGGACCGATCTGAAGGGCAAGCCTGTGTGCGGTAAACAGGGCGCCTTCTACAACAAGATCGTCTCCAAGCGGTACGACGCCAAGATCATCGCCTTCACCGGCAACGCCGAAGCCAAGCAGGCCCTGCGCGACCGCAAGTGCATCGCCTGGGTCTACGACGATTCGTCGATCATGTCCGACCTGTCGTCCGGCCAGTACAACGACTTCGAGATGCCGCTGAACAGCGAAGACGACAACCCCTGGGGCCTGGCCGTGCCGAAAGCCGAGTTGAACTGCGTCTTCGGCAACTTCATGTCCGGCATGACCTTTAACTGGCACCAGTCCGGCCGCCTGATTGCCCTGGAAAAGAAATGGGGCATCCAGGCGACCCAGTATCTGGTCGACAAGAACAAGCAGTACGGCGACTGGCTCGCGGGTAAGTAGCCCCGGCCGGCCATTCAGGCTGCTCAAGACGGAGGGCGTCCGGCCGGCATTCCGGTTCGGGCGCCCTTTCCGCCTGAGAGCCTTTCTTGAGCGTGGCTGCCTGCCATGTGGGATTCGATCCAGGACTTCTTCCGCGATCTCGCCGAACGGGATGCGGCGTGGAATTTCATCTACATCTACGACAACAAGGAGCTTGAGCGCGTCCTCGACGGCATGTGGGTGACACTGGAGCTCGCGGTCGTCTGCGTCGTATGCAGCGTCGTCATCGGCCTGGTCGGCGCCTGGCTGCAAGGCGCGCGCTCCCGCATCGTGCGCAGCGTCGTCCAGGGCTACATCCAGTTTTTCCGCAATACGCCGCCGCTGGTCCAGCTGATGTTCTTCTACTTCGCGCTGGGCCAGTTCACGCCGACTTTTTCGCCCGACGGCTATCTCCAGCAGCCGATTATTTCCAACATCGGCTGGGCGATCATTTCGCTGTCTTTCTTCGCCGGCGCCTTCAATGTCGAGATTTTCCGCGCCGGCATCGAGGCGGTGCCGCAATCGACCCAGGAGGCCGCCGAATCCCTCGGGATGAGCCGCTTCCAGGCCTATGTCTATGTCGTGCTGCCGCTCGCCTTCCGGGTCAGCCTGCCGTCGCTCAACAACAATCTGGTCAATCTGGTCAAGACGACGACCCAGGCGCTGGCAATCGCCGTGCCGGAACTGCTCTACCAGCTTGTCAGCATCTACAACGACTATTCGACGGCGCAGAACGCCTGCATGGTGCTGATGTTCGTCGTCTATATCACCCTGGTCGGTTTCCTGGTCTTCGGCATGAACCGCTGGGAGCGGCGGATGGTGATACCGGGGTATGGCGGGGGCGGCGGATGAGCCGGCCGATGCAGCTCTCGATGAAGCGGCGGGCCATCCCCGGCATCGATGCGCCGTCTGCAGGCGGCTTCGCTGTGCTCCGGCCGGTCAGGGTCCGGGCGGCGGGCGAGCCGGACGACTTGTTGTTCAGCCGCTGGCTGGCCCGCGCCGGGCTGTGGCTGCCGCTCGGCGGAATCGCCATCCTTGCCGCTGTGGTGATGGTCTGGCCGATGTCCGCTGCGGCGCAGAGCAAATTCACGTTCGCCGACGCCTTCGACGCGCTGATCCGCTGGCTGCCCTTCCTGGTTACGAGCGGCTTCCTGCTCAACGTGGTGATCTCGATCACCACCATGGCGATTGGCACCGTCCTCGGCGTGCTGCTCGGCCTCGGCCAGATCTCGACCAGCCGGTCCGTGCGCCGGTTCTGCTGGTTCCTCACCCAGGCGTTCCGCAACTCGCCCTGGCTGGTTCTGCTGTTCATCGTGATGCTGACCTTCCCGTTCGAGATCGTGCTCGGCGATACCGTCATCAAGATCCCGGACTGGATGAAAGCGGTGTTCGGCCTGTCTCTGCCGATCATGGCGAACATCTCGGAAGTCGTGCGCGGCGCGGTGCTTTCGGTGCCAACCGGCCAGTGGGAGGCCGCCGAATCGCTGGCCTATTCGCGCCAGCAGACCTTGTGGCGCATCATCCTGCCGCAATGCTTCAAGCGCATGATCCCGCCGTGGATGAACTGGTACGCCATCCTGACCATGGCGACGCCGCTGGTCTCGCTGCTCGGCGTCGAGGAACTCATCACCCTGTCGCGCCAGGCGATGGAGTCGGAGAACAATCATCCCGAGCTGCTGATCCCGTTCTACGGCTTCGCCCTCGTCATCTTTTTCGCCTATTGCTACCCGATCGCGCGCCTGACCCTGCGGCTGGAGCGCCGCTTCACGGTCAAACTGTAGCGGGCAAGGTGCAGGCCGAACCGGAGGACACCGGCATGACCGACGCCGCCAACGGAAACTGGACGCCCGACCGGCCGATCGTCTCGCTCAATGACGTGCACAAATCCTTCGGCGACCTGGAGGTGCTGAAGGGCATCTCCTTCGACGTCATGAAGGGCGAGGTGATCTGCATAATCGGCCCGTCCGGCTCCGGCAAATCCACGCTCATCCGCTGCGTCAACGCGCTGAACCCGATCGATTCCGGCTCGATCACGGTCGAGGGGCAGGAGGTCAACGACCCGAAGCTCAACAAGCTGGAATTGCGCAAGAAGGTCGGCATGGTGTTTCAGCAGTACAACCTGTTCCCGCACAAGACGGCGCTGGAGAATGTCATGATGGCGCCCGTCCTTGTGCTCAAGGAGGACAAGGGAAGCGTGGAGGCGCGGGCGCGGGCGCTGATCCGCAAGGTGCGCCTGGACGGCAAGGAGGACAGCTTCCCCGGCGAGCTTTCCGGCGGCCAGCAGCAGCGCGTCGCCATCGCCCGCTCGCTCGCCATGCAGCCGGACGTCATGCTGTTCGACGAAGTGACGGCGGCGCTCGACCCGGAGACGGTCAAGGAGGTGCTGGTCACGATCAAGGACCTGGCCCAGGAAGGCATGACCTGCATGCTGGTGACCCACGAGATGGGCTTTGCCCGCGAGATCGCCGACCACATCTATTTCACCGACCGCGGCGTGATCGTCGAGCACGGCCCGCCCGCCACCTTCTTCGACGAAGCCAAGGACCCGCGCACGCAGGAATTCCTGGGTCAGATTCTGTAAGCGCGCGGGGGCCGCGGCTCTGCAGGAAGCGGAACTGTACGAGCGATGTCCGGCATTAACTTCGTCATAGCCGTTACCGACGGCGACTGGTTCGAAACGCTCCGCCAGCGGCCGGACCTGGACGAAGTTAACTTCTGGTCGCCGTCCGCACAAAATTTCGCAGCTCTTAAGCCAGGAGAACTTTTCCTCTTCAAGCTGCACTGGCCACAAAACTCGATTGTAGGCGGTGGTATATTTGCGTTTGCAAATAAAATGCCTTGTTCGTTGGCCTGGGAAACGTTCCGGGAATCAAACGGAGCGCAATCGGCGCTGGGAATGCGCACCCTGATTGCCCGTCGCCGCAAGACCGATCCGAATGACAGAACGGACTTCGAAATCGGCTGTCGGATTTTGACTCAACCCTTCTTTTTTCCTGAGCACGATTGGATCCCTGTACCGTCGAGCTTCTCGCGGAACATTGTCAGATTTAAAAATATAGCACGGCCGATTCGGAAGGACTTGCGTTGTGGGACGCGGTCAACGCGCGGATGCACCGGCCGGAGAATCCAGGTATGGCCGACAGCCAAACGCGCTACGGCGAACCTGCTCTGATCCGACCGCGCCTCGGCCAAGGCGCTTTCCGGGTCCTTGTGACCGACATCTACGACCGGCGCTGCTCCGTCACGCGCGAACGGACCCTACCAGCGCTCGAAGCCGCCCATATCCGGCCGTACAGCGAGGGCGGCGCCCACGAAGCGCGGAACGGGCTGCTGCTCCGGCGCGACATCCACAGCCTGCTCGATTCAGGATATGTGACCGTTACGCCAAGCCATCATTTCGAGGTCAGTAGCCGGATAAAGGAAGAGTTCGAGAACGGGCGCGATTACTATGCGTTGCATGGCCGTTCGATCGGCGTGCCGACGCTGATCGACCACCGGCCCGATCCTCGCGTGCTCAGTTGGCACAACGAGCACTGCTTCCGCGGTTGAACTTGGGTAAACCCGAGCTCCCAATTAGATGGCTGGCGGTTCGACCCGGAGCCGGTCCGCCCCTCACCCAAACTCGCTCATGGTGAACAGGGCGTCGAGCGGCAGGCCGATTTCGGCGAGGGCGGCGCGGGCGCCCTGTTCGCGGTCGACCACGGTGAGCACGCCGAGCACCTCGCAGGGAGTCTCGCGTTGCACCGCCTCGATCGCCCTGATGACCGAGCCACCCTTCGTCGTCACGTCCTCGATCATATAAACCGCCGCGTGGCCGGCGATGTCGTGGCCCTCGATCAGTTCGCGGGTGCCGGTGTTCTTGGGTTCCTTGCGGACGTAGAAGGCGGCGATCTCGCGCCCGCCGCCGGCCGGACCGGTATCGGCGCTCATGGCGTAGCTCGCCTGGGCGATCGCGCCGACGATCGGGCAGGCGCCGAGCACCAGGCCGCCGACCGCCGTCGCCCGGCTCTCCAGCACCTTCTCCAGCATCAGGCTGCCGACCAGGCTCAGCCCCTCGGGCAGCAGCAGGGTCTGCTTCATGTCGAAGAACAGCCCGCTCTCGCCGCCCGACGCCAGCCGGAATTGCCCGCGGAGCACGGACTTCTCCGCGATCATCGCGCGCAGGCGGGACAGGCGGGGGTCGGAGGCGGGGGAGGCGAGGGTCATACCCCAAACGCCTTCATCGTTCGCTGCGCATTGCCAAGGAAAATTCGACCGTGCGAGGAATTTTCCTGTGTCTTGACATCTATTCGGCGTCCTGTCTCGCCCGTTTCAAAAGTTCCCGCAGATCGGAAAGGAGTTGCGGAACGGCGTCCTCTATCAAGTTCCAGACGGTATCGTCTTCGATATGCAGATAGCCGTGAGCCAAGCGATTCCGCGCCCCGATGATGGCGCGCCAGGGAATCTCCGGATGCGCGTTTCTGACCTCTTCAGGGACATGGGTCGCCGCTTCGCCGATGAGTTCGAGATTGCGCAGGGTGGCGTCGTAGGCCATGCCGCTGGCGACGAACGCATCCCGGTTCAGTCCCGCGGTATAGGTCCGGACCTTTTCGCCGAAGCCGATCATGTCCTCGACATAGAAACGCCACACCCGCGTCTCGCCGCCTGGATTAGACATAAATGGCCTCGCGCTCCACATAGGGGCGTAGCTCGCGGCGCAGCGCCTTGTCCGTGACCAGGTCGACGGGCCGCCCCAGCAGGTCCTCGATATAGAATTGCGCGCCGAAATACCGGCGCCACGTTGACGGGCCGTCGAAACGAACCAGAATATCGACATCGCTTTCAGCCGTCGCGCAGTCGCGGGCGAACGAACCGAACAGGGCGAGATCGGCGACGCCGAAAAGCTGTTTTAATTCCGACCGGTGCGCCCGCAGCAGGGCCAGGGTCGTCTCCCGGTTCATCGGTTCCGCGATCTGCGCATGTCTGAAGCGTTCATACGGCATCATACCAAACCACTGCCCGGCTTTGGCAATGCTTCACGGTAGGGCAGGAGACCAGGTCACTCGGCAGAGCAAGGCCAAGAAGGGTCGTGGTGCCTGTCCGGCAACAACAGGGTCTGCTTCATGTCGAAGAACAGCCTGCTCTCGCCGCCCGACGCCAGCCGGAACTGCCCGCGGAGCACGGACTTCTCCGCGATCAACGCGCGCAGGCGGGACAGGCGGGGGTCGGAGGCGGGGGAAGGGTCTTCGGAAATGGCGATCATCGGGCGTCTCGCAGGGCGGGGGATTCACCCTCAGTCCTTACAGGCGCGCCGGTCCGCCGATCAACCCGCCCGAGTCGAACGCAGGGGCAGGGCCTCGGTCTCCACCGTCGACAGGTCGAGCCGCTGCGAGGCATGGTCGATGTCGAAGCCGACCACGCCGCCCAAAGCATCGAGATCGACGTTGAGCCCGTGCGAAACCTCGCGCGTCTCCGCGCCGGGGCCGGGTTTCAACTCGATGTAGAGGCTGTCGGTCTCGGGATAGTAATGCAGCTTCATGACTCGTCCTTCCTGAACCCCCGGTCGAAGAACGCGTTGTGGACCGTTTCGCCATCGGCTGGCGTTACGACTCTGAGAATTCGCGGCACTTGCTGGCCGGGCCGCCCAACCTCGCCCCAGAAACGAACGCGGCCGTCCGACTGAGTCTCGCGATGGAGCGGCGTGGCTACAATCGCGGCACACCATGCCCGTTCGATATAGGGACGCTTGCGCAGGACTTGTTCTTCGAAATACCGCATCGTTTTCATGCGGCATCAACTACGCCATCCCCATATCTTAGCAATGATGACAGATATGCGTATCCGGCGCACCGAATTGCCTGTTACCGGTCAAATATCGACGGTCAATCCTGCTGTGAAGTGCGAGCACTCCAAATCGCCCCTCACGCCGCTTCCAGCACCCGTTCCAGCTTCTCGACCGCCGCGTCCTCGTCGAGGCCGTCGATGGCGGCGACTTCGCGGGCCAGGCGCTCGAAGGCAGCCTGGTAGATCTGGCGCTCGGAATAGGACTGGTCCGGCTGGCCGGCGTTGCGGTGCAGATCGCGGATCACCTCGGCGATCGAGACCGGATCGCCGGAATTGATCTTGGCCTCGTATTCCTGCGCCCGGCGGCTCCACATGGTGCGCTTGACACGGGACTTGCCCTTGAGCGTCTTGTAGGCCGTGTTCATCACCGCAGTATCGGCGAGCAGCCGCAGGCCGGACGTATCCGCCTTGGCGACCGGAACGCGCAGGGTCATCTTCTCCTTGGGAAATTCAATAACGAACAAATGCAGTTGCTGACCGGCGATCTCCTGCTTCTCGCTGCCGGTAATCCGCCCGACGCCATGGGTCGGATACACAACATAATCACCTTTCTTGAATTTGGATTTGACAGCCATTCCGCACCCCACCTTCGTTGTTTCGACTGCATTGCCGCACCGGCGACAAAAAAGCGCCGAACATCGGAAAACTCCGCGGGCGGCGCCGGCCTGTACTCCCCGCAGAAGCGCCCTGCCGCAAGCCGCAGCCGAACACCCCTCCGGATGTCTCTAAGCTACCACAAAAGAATGAAAAATTCCAGTTTCGCAGGTCAGGCCGAGTGGGGCAGATTGAAGCTGTCGGCCGCCGACTGCGCCACTCACCCATGCGCCAGACGCAATCCTGTCCGCGATACCGGCCCGGCAATCTGGCGTGGCGACCCGATGCGCCTGCCGCCAATACGCGTTCGGACAGCCCGGACGCCGACCTCCCCGCCTCTTCCGCAAATTTCCCAAGAATGCAGCGGCGGCAACGGGGATGCAGCGCGCGTTCGACACCGGCCGCGGTGCGGCAATGCGCTTCCGGCCGCGCGCAGGCCAGCTGCGACCGGCTATCCGCCGATTCGAGGATTCGGCAGCATCGCCGTTGCGGGAATCCCGCGCAGGCCGTTCCCTACTGTGCGGCCGGCTGGTCGCTGAAATGGTCCTCGAACTTGTTGGCGACGTCCTTCCAGTCGTCGGCGTCCGCGGGCTGTTCGCCCTTGCGGTTGATGTTGGGCCATTGCTCCGCATAAGTGCGGTTGACCTCCACCCAGCGCTCCACGTCCGGTTCGGTGTCCGGCAGGATGGCTTCGATCGGACATTCCGGTTCGCACACGCCGCAGTCGATGCACTCGTCCGGGTGGATGACCAGCATGGTCTCGCCTTCGTAGAAGCAGTCCACCGGACAAACTTCCACGCAGTCCTGATACTTGCACTTGATGCAGGTTTCGGTGACGACATAGGTCATTCGAAATTTCTCCTCCCGGCATCGATCCGGAACTGTCACATGACGATGCCAAGCGGCTTATCGTGGCGCCGCGCCGGTTTCAAGTCTCTTTCGTTACCGGGCAGCGGCAAAACCGGCATTCCCTTGTTTGCCGCAGCGGTGCCGGCGGCCCGGCGGGCATGACGGCCCGGTCCGCAGACCGACGCCGGTTCGCCCCGGCCGCATCGCGCAACCGCGAACCGATCGCCGCGGTCGTGCTGCCGCGCCTGCCCCGGGGGGCGAGGGTATTCGAGATCGGGAGCGGCACCGGTGAGCATGCGGTGCATATGGCGGCGCTGCGGCCGGATACGCATTGGCAGCCGTCCGATCCCGATCCGGCCAGCCGGGAGAGCATCGCCGCCTGGACGGCCCATGCCGGCCTCGCCAACGTCGCGCCGCCGCTCGACCTGGATGTCCGCCGCCGGCCCTGGCCGGTCGGGACGATTGGGACGGCCGACCTCGTCCTGTGCTGCAACACGATCCATGTCGCGCCGTGGGATTGCACCGTGGCGCTGTTCGAAGGCGCAGACACGCTGCTCGGCCCGGGCGGCCTACTGACGCTCTACGGCCCGTTTAAGCGCGGCGGCGGCCACACATCGCCCGGTAACTGCGCCTTCGACGCCAGCCTGCGCCGCCAGAATCCGGCCTGGGGCATCCGGAACATGGAGGACGTGGCCCTGCTTGCGGCGCAAGGCGGCCTCGCTTTCGCCGAAGCCGTGGCCATGCCGGCCAACAATTACTGCGCGATCTTCGAAAAGGCCGGTTCTGGCGCCGGCCTCTGAACTGGCATCGGCCCGGCGCGACCGGCCGGCAAAAAAGGCCACGAAACCGCCGCAATCGATCACGGGATTGCCGCGATTCGCCGATATTCCTGCCACAGGCCGGCGGCACGGTCGGACCGGTCGATACGGCGCAGACCCCGGTGCCGGTCGGCCGACCGGAGCGGTTGCCACGAACCGGCCGGGACATGGCGGAACGGAGATCGGGCGGCACGATCCCTTAACCGCACTCCCGCCCTTCTCCGGGAAAGCCGCGGCGCTATCCTCCCCAGGCGCCGCGGTTTTTTCGTTTGTCCCCGCGATTATTGTCCGGGCCGCGGTTGCCGGCTTGACAGAACGGCAGCGGATTGCACCATCCGCGTCCGGCGGCGGGTGCGGTCCGCCGGATTCGGATCCGGACTAAGGCGGGACGGCGGCGGTGTTCCAACGGCTCTACGGCTGGACAATGGCGAAGGCGGCGCATCCGCACGCCTTCTGGTGGCTCGTCGCGTTTTCCTTCGCCGAAGCGACCTTCTTTCCCCTGCCGGCCGACGTCCTGCTGATCCCGATGGTCCTGGCCGTGCGCGCTCGGGCTTGGCGGCTGGCGCTGGCCTGCACCGTGGCTTCGGTGGCGGGCGGCTGCTTCGGCTGGCTGATCGGCTATTTCGCCTTCGAGGAGCTCGGCCGGCCCCTGCTCGAACTCTACGGCGCGATGGACAAGATGGCGCTCGCCAGGGCGGAATACGACAAATTCGGCGAACTGTTCGTCGCCATCGGCGCGGTCACACCGGTGCCCTACAAGGTCGTGACCATCGCCAGCGGCTTCTTCCAGATGGACCCGGCGAGCTTCGCGCTGGTCTCGCTGATCGGCCGTGGCGTGCGCTATTTCGCCGTCGCCGGCGCCGTCTACCTGTTCGGCCCGCTCATCGAGCGGTTCATCAACCGCAACGTGAAACTCGCCTTCGCGGTCTTCGCCGCACTGCTGCTCGGCGGCTTCGTGTTGGTCGCCTGGGTGCTGTAGCTAGCTAAATCTGGGTGCTCGATTCGACGGCGATCGCGCGCGGTCGGTCACGTCGTAGAGCGCTTCCCTGTCCGAGATATCGACGTTGGGTGGCCTGTCCCCGGTCACGGTCTTCAGTTGCAGCTGGAACGGCGGCTTGCCATCATATTCCGCCGCAAGCCGTGCGCGTAATCCCCTCCCGCGCTACTTGTTCTTTGGCCAAGCGCATCACTCGATTGTTCAGATTGAGCGCGGTTTTCATCGCAGGTACCGTGCTGGTGCGCACATGGTTGAACAATTGTCGACCGTAAATTACCAATGAAAGTCGCTGCGTAAGGAACTGTGTAACGCATCGGAGTGCGGCCGAAACAATGATGGTAAACTTCCCAAGGCAGTAGTAACCGATATTGTGCCACGGGACCATGATCGCCCAAAGCCCGGTTGTCGAAAGGGGCCGCCACCTAAGCAGGTAGAGAGCTAATATTCGTCAATTGCCCAAGCCCGCCATTAGGATCATCAACCTATGTGTCTTAGCTGATATCTTCGCACTAACCTTCGTATTAAATTTCTTCGACAATTCGTTCAATACGATGCCGAAACACGTTCACAAATCGATTGGATCGATCTGCAAGGAACGTTTTAATTTCTGTTCGATAAATCGGATCTCTTAGATTTGGAAAATTCTTGCCCGAAGAAACAGAGTGCTTTCCTTTTTCCGAATCCCATGACACCGGTATACCAAGTTCCGCTTCTATCCGGACCTTATCTTTCGAAAGATGTTCAAATATACGATCTGCCAGGTTGCCGCGCGTGAAGGTTAGAAACACCCCTGCACGATTATCCTTCTGATAGAAGTAGAGTGTAATCCAGGCATTAGCGCCTTTAGGCATTTGAAGAAATACATTTCCGACTTTCGTCTCTTTCGGGGGTGGTTGGTCTGGGTCATCTAATTCCAGATCGCCAATAAATTCCCGCCAGAAATAGCGGTAGAATTTCTCCAAGTCGCTTAGTTCCCGTTCCGGATCATCGTTGTCGTTATCATCTGCTGCGACAAGACCCTCCGATTCGAGGCTCACAACCGTGCGTTTCGCGATAAGAGATTGGGCGAGAACGCGTGGCTGAACTAGGCGCCGTCCTTCAGGCATATCGTACACAGCAACTTCGACAAGTCCAAACGTGAAGCGAAGTGTGCCATGCTGCTCCAGGAAATCCGTGATTGCAGCTACTCCCTCCCGGATGCCGTCGCCGCAGATTAGCAACAGAAACCGTCCTTGCCGAAGACTTCGGGACAATTCATCGACGAAATCGGCTTCGTCTAGGTCCATGGCGGTGTCGGCAACAATTTCGTACAGTGCGTTGCCGGAACGTCCGGTGCGCCGCGATACTTCCCGCTGTAAATCTTCGTATGCCCAGCGACTCAGCTCCTTCGCATAGTCGAGGATTTGCCCGACGACTTCGCGCCTCGCCTGCGGGTTCCGCCAGAGCTTAGTTTCTAGAATGACGAGCTTTCCCTCAGGTGTTGCGTATAGCGCGTCTATGGGCCCTACCGGCGTATTCAATTCGGTGCAAATCGGTACCGCATTGGCAAACGAACGATCTATTTCAGCGATTGGAAGTGCACTCGGATGTGCAAACATTAGATCCTGTAGCCAAGCTTCATCATATTTTTTCGAAGTTATTAGCAGTTTTTCTGATTTTCCGTTGAGACCAATAATGATAGGCGCAGCATGCTGTGAGGACAAATCCTAGACCTCCAAGTTGTTCGAATTTTGGGTCGACATGTAATGTCAACTAATGTGTCCGGATAGTTTTGAGCAGCAAATCAATTTCCAACGCGAGTGTATCGTCCAAAGGGCAATCCACTTCTTCTAGGCGGTCCGCCGTAGAGTTACGTTGTGGACGGCCGGCGCCTTTGCCCGCGTCACCCGCGCCGCGCAGAATTTGAAGCCGGGGATCTTGCCCACGGGATCGAGCTGCGGCGTGGTCAGCAGGTTGGCCGGGGCGGCGGTGTAGCAGAAGGGGATGAACACGGTGCCGGCGGGCACGGCGGTATCCATGCGCGCCGCCAGGTCGATCGTCCCGCGCCGGGTCTCGACCCTTACCGGTTCGCCCGGCGCGATGCCGAGGCGCTGCAGGTCGGCCGGGCTGAGGGAGGCGACCGCCTCCGGCTCCAGCGCGTCCAGCACCGTCGCCCGGCTGGTCATGGCGCCGGTATGCCAGTGTTCGAGCTGCCGGCCCGTGGTCAGGATCATCGGATAATCGCCGTCCGGCACCTCGGCGGGCGGTTGCGGCGCGGCCGGCACCAGCCTGGCGCGGCCGTTCGCAGTCGGGAAACCGTCGCCGAACACGATCTCTTCGCCCGGCCGGTCGGGCGCCGCGCTCGGATAGGTCACGGCGCTTTCGCGCTCCAGACGCTCCCAGGAGATATTGTCGAGGGACGGCATGGTCTGCGCCATCTCGGCGTAGACATCGGCGGCGCTCCCATAGTTCCAGTCGAGTCCCATGCCCCGGGCGATTTCCTGGATGATCCAAAGGTCGTGCCGCGCCTCGCCGGGCAGGGCGAGCGCCTGCCGGCCCATCTGCACCTGCCGGTTGGTGTTCGTGACCGTGCCGGTCTTCTCCGGCCAGGCCGAAGCCGGCAGGACGACATCGGCGTGCCAGGCCGTCTCGGTCAGGAACAGATCCTGGACCACCAGATGGTCGAGTTTGGCCAGTGCGGCGCGGGCGTGGGCGGTGTCCGGGTCGGACATCGCCGGGTTCTCGCCCATGATGTACATGCCGTCGATCTCGCCGGCGAGGATGGCATTGACGATCTCGACCACCGTCAGGCCGCGCTTTGGATCGAGCGTGCCGCCCCACAGGTCCTGGATCGGCGCGCGCAGGTCGGCGTCTTCGACCGACTGGTAATCGGGCAGGAACATCGGGATCAGGCCGGCGTCGGACGCGCCCTGCACGTTGTTCTGCCCGCGCAGCGGATGCAGGCCGGTGCCCGGCCGGCCGACCTGGCCGGTGATCAACGAGAGCGCGATCAGGCAGCGGGCGTTGTCGGTGCCGTGGACGTGCTGGGAAATGCCCATGCCCCAGAAGAGGATCGCCCGCTCCGCCCGGGCGAACTTGCGGGCAACCGTGCGCAGCTCTTCGGCGTCGATGCCGCAGACCGGCGCCATCTCCTCCGGCGTGAAGGGCCGGATGTGCTCGGCGAAAGCCTCGAAGCCCTCGACCTGGGCCTGGACATACTGCTCGTCGTAAAGCTTCTCCGTCACGATCGTGTTGAGCATTGCATTCAGCAGCGCGACATCCGTCCCACCCTTGAACTGCAGCATGTGGCTGGCGTGGCGGCCGAGCGCCTGGCCGCGCGGATCGGCGACGATTAGGGTCGCGCCGCGCCGCGCCGCCTGTTTCAGATAGGTTGCGGCGACCGGATGGTTCTCTGTCGGGTTGGCGCCGATGACGAACACGACGTCGCTGTCCTTGCAGGCGGTGAACGGCGCGGTGACGGCGCCGGAGCCGATGCCTTCGAGCAACGCCGCGACCGACGAGGCGTGGCAGAGCCGGGTGCAGTGGTCGACATTGTTGGTTCCGAAACCGGCGCGCACCAGTTTCTGGAACAAATAGGCTTCCTCGTTGGAACCCTTGGCCGAGCCGAAGCCAGCCAGGGCGTTCGGCCCCTTCTCGTCCCGGATCCGGCGCAGGCCGCCGGCGGCGCGGGCCAAGGCTTCCTCCCAGCTCGCTTCGCGGAAGTATTCCAGCGGGTTGGCCGGGTCCATGACGATGTCGGCCGATTTCGGCGCGTCGTCGCGCCGGATCAGCGGTTCGGTCAGGCGTTGCGGACTGTGGGCATAGTCGAAGCCGAACCGGCCCTTCACGCACAAGCGCTGTTCGTTGGCCGGGCCGTCACGCCCGTCGACCGAGAGCAGCTTGCCGTCCTTCAGATTGTAGGTGATCTGGCAGCCGACGCCGCAATAGGGGCAGACGCTCTCAACCCGCTCATCCGGAAATCCGGTGCGCACACCCGCATCGTCCAGCAGGTTGGCCGGCATCAGCGCGCCGGTCGGGCAGGCCTGCACGCACTCGCCACAGGCGACGCAGGTGCTGCCGCCCATCGGATCGTCCATGTCGAACACGATTTTCGAGCCATGGCCGCGCAGGGCCATGCCGATGACGTCGTTCGCCTGAACTTCGCGGCAGGCCCGGACGCACAGGTTGCAATCGATGCAGGCGTCCAGATGCACCGCCATCGCCGGGTGGCTGACATCGGGCGCCGGGGATTCGCGCGGCGGCAGGCGGCTTTGCTCCAGATCGACCCGGCCGGTCCAGTGCCAGAATTGGCTTTCGGGATCGTGCGCCTGCGCCTTCGCCGGCTGATCAGCCAGCAGCATCTCGAACACCATCTTGCGCGAGGCTTTGGCCCGGTCGGAAGCGGTGTGGACCGTCATTCCATCCACTGGTTCGCGGATGCAGGAGGCGGCGAGCACGCGCTCGCCCTCGACCTCCACCATGCAGGCGCGGCAGTTGCCGTCGGCGCGGTAGCCCGGCTCGTCGGCATAGCAGAGATGCGGAATTTCCGTGCCCAGGCGGTCCGCGACCTGCCAGATCGTCTCGCCCGGCGCAGCCGTGACGGTCTCTCCGTCCAGCGTGAATGTAATCGCTTCGCTCATGGTGCGATGCTTATGCCCGTCTCATCGCCGTTCCAGCGGCGTCGCAAGGGTAAACGTCGCGTGAAGCATGACTCCAGCGCGGCTTCAAGGGGCAATCACGGGATCGGGACAAATGAAACGACACAGGTAAAAGACCGGTCGAGACCGGTTCGATGTCCAGAAAGCCGAACGCGGTCTCACCGCCCCGAATACACGCCCTGGCGCTTCTCCAGCATGGCGTTGACCGCTTCCAGATGGTCCTCGCTGTGATGGCACATCGCCTGGTTGACCGCGGCGGTCTCGAGAAAGCTGGGCAGGTCCATCTTGACCGCGGCGCGCAGCAGGCGCTTGGCCTGGCGGACCGTCTTCGGCGGCTTCGAGGCGATGACGTTCGCCAACGCCCGGGCTTCGTCCATCAGCGCTTCCGGCTCGACGACCTTCATGCACAGGCCCCGGCGATAACCTTCCTCCGCCTTGATCGGCCGGCCGGTGAAGGACATTTCCGCCGCGACCTCCCACGGCACGCGCCGGGGCAGGAACCAGCTTCCGGCGTCGCCGGCGATCAGGCCGAGGCTCACGAACACCTCGCCGAACAGCGCCGTCGTCGAGGCGATCCGCATATCGCACATGAAGGCGAGGTCGCAGCCCGCCCCCATCGCCGGGCCGTTGACCGCCGCGATCGTCGGAACGTCGAGCGCATAGAGCGCCAAGGGGATCTGCTGGATGCCGTACATATAGCCTTCGGCGACATGCTGCGGCGGGCCGCCGAACATGCCGGCGCGGTCGCGCATCGCCTTGACGTCGCCGCCGGAGGAAAAGGCCGTGCCGGCGCCGGTCAGGACGGCGACCGAGATGTCCGTGTCGCGCTGCACCCGTCCGATCGCGCCCACCAGGGCGTCTATCATCGCCGGGTCGGAGACCGGGTTGCGCCGGTCCGGATCGTTCAGGGTGATCGTGGCAACGCGGCCGGCCGTTTCATAGAGGACCAGATCTGTGGACATGGAACGTCTCGCAATTGAACGAATATCGGAACCGGGTCATCGAACAGCTGCCGGCGGCCACGAGTGTCATCCGTGGTCGTGCATAGCCGTCCGGGGCGCGGGCGGACGCCGTCGCAGCGATGCGCAACCGCGCCTAATTCTTCGCCATCGACTCGTAGAAGTTGACCAGCTTTATGACTTGGCCGGCGTCCAGCCGCCCGAGCGGGCCGTCGCTGTAGCTCGACAGGACCACCTTGCCGGTCTCGCCGTTCACGACGAATTCCGAAGGCTGGATGATCTGGCGCCGATCCTCCCACCAGGAGCCCAGCGTATCTGCGATGTCGCGGGTCACGCCGTAGCCGAAGGGGAAACCCTTGCCGTCGGCGATTTTCTCTGCGTTGTCGATGTCGTCGACGCTCGCGGCGACCACGGACGCGTTGGCCGCGCGCAATTCGTCAATCTGTCTGCCGAAGCCATCCAACTGATGGCGGCAGTACGGTCACCAATGCCCCCGATAGAACAGGATGACCCGATATTTTCCGCTCAGGTCATCGGGTAGGCGCATTTCTCCGCCATCGACCAGATTGATCGACAGTTCCGGAAATGTGGCGCCGATACCGAGTTTCTCACCCATGCCGGCTATTACTCTTTCTGAGGTTGAAAGTAGTGCGGTTGTGCCGGTATTCGGCGCCGAGGGCAAGAGGCTGCTTTGGCCTACACCAACAGGCCCAGCCGCTCCGCCGCCGCCAACGCCAGCACGGCGCCGATCAGGACGATCGCCCCGCCGCCTGCGATGCCTGCGGCCCGGTGGGCCGGATTGCCGTACCTGGCCAGAGCGGGATTTGCACCGGCAGCGCGTGCCGCGCCGCGCCGCGCGTAAATCGCCGCCAGACCGATCGCCGATACGGTGATCGCCACGCCCAGCGCCATGACCAGCGCGCCCAGAACGCCGACGATGAAGATGCCGTTGGCCAGCGTGAACAGCAGCACGATCACCGCGCCGGTGCAGGGCCGCAGCCCGGCGGCGACGGCCGCGGTGACCATGATCCTGCGGCCCGGCTCCGCCGGTCCGGAAGCGCCATGCTCATGATCGTGATGCCCGCCCGGCCCATGCGTGTGAGAACAGCCGCGGCCAACGATGCCGCCCCAGACCATCCACAGGCCGAGCAGCACGATCAGCCCGTGGCTGGCCAGTTCGACCCAGGTCGCGTTGCCGATCAGCTCCAGCGTGCCGGCATCCAGCGCCAGGGCGAACAGGCCGACCAGGCCGATCGCCACCAGCGCCTGGGTCAGGGCGATCAGGCCGCTCATCAGCACGCCGTCCCGGGGCCGCGCCCGGTTGGCGAGGAAATAGGCGGCGACGACGAATTTGCCGTGGCCCGGCCCGGCGGCGTGGAACAGGCCGTAGAGGAAGGAGAGCAGCAGGATGGCGAGCACCGGCGCAATGGCGCCGCCCGTCTTGTAGGCCGCGACCTGCCGGGCGATCTCGTCGTTCAGCCGCCGCTGCCAGCGCGCCACCGTCTGGACAAAGCGTTGGAGCGCGGCGGGCGGCCGGAAGCCCGGCGACCGGGCCTCCGGTGCAGCTGGCACAGCGCCCGGCTTCGCCGGTGCGCCCTTTGGATCGAGCCCGAACGGGTTCTGCGCCGCCGCGGGCGCCGCCGCAGTCGCCGGAATTCCGCCGGCGAGTACCGTCAACAGCAGGATCCACAGGACGACGCGGTGCAGGACCCTGCGGTCCGGTATCATCGACGCATGCATACGCATTCAGTTGGGACCGACATGGTGGTACGCGGCTGCGGCTTTCGCGAAATTGCGCGGGAAATCAACCGGCAGGACAGTCGAATGTGAGCATTTGCGGCACGACCAGGTCGAAATAGATCGGGTTTTCGAAGTCGTCCCGCATGACCGTCCTGCATCCGGTCGGGGCAACGCCGGCGAAGGTCACGGGGTTTTGCTTCGGGATCTCGACGGCGACATAGTAGGTCTTGTCGACGAACAGGAAGGCCGGATTGTCGGCGCGCAGATCGATTGGCCGCGGCAGCGGCACCTTGAAGCGGTAGGTGAGCCGGCTGTCTTCTACCGCAGCGGCGAAGCCGGTGACCCTGTCGAGCTTCAGTTCCTCGCGACCGATCCGCACAACGGTGAAATAGTTGAAATCCTTCAGCGCGTCGAAAGCGCCGCGGCGCACCAGTTCCGCTTCGCCGGCGTCCAGCTTGCCGTCCCGGTTCCGGTCGAAGGCATGGATCACTACCCCGCCGAATACCGCATCGAAGGTCCAGTGCTGGCTGATCGCCGCTACCTTGCCGCCCTCCATGTGGAACACGACCCGTGCGTCGATGAAGATATGCGGGTGGGCGGCGACAGGCCGGACCATGCCGATCGCCCCGGCGAACAAAGTGGCGACAATCAACAGGATTCGCATGCAGAACTCCGTGCGGGCGGCAGGTAGCGCGGCAGAATTGCCGAACCGGCGCCGGGCAAAGGAAACCGTGGCGAGACAGTGCCGTCAGAAGCCGTCATTCCGCTTTCGCTTCGCTGCCGCGGACAGGTCGGCCGGATGATGTAGAGTACCCCATCCCGAAGCCGAATGCATCATGACCGGAACGCCCCCGAATTGGACCTATCCGACGTGACCGACGAAGGCGGTGCAAGACAACTCCTGATCGTCGGCCATGTGCCGTCGGACAACACGCGGCGGCTGCGCGACGCCGCGGCGGCAGCCGCGCGCGACGCCCTTGAAGGCGGCACCGTGAATGTCCTCGCGCAAAACCCGTTCGAGACCCGGCCGGAGCATGTGCTGGCCGCCGGCGCCGTAATTCTGGGGACGACGGAAAATCTCGGCTATATGAGCGGCGCGCTGAAGGACTTCTTCGACCGCTGCTACTATCCCTGCCTGGAGCATACCCAGGGCCTGCCCTACTGCCTCTATATCCGCGCCGGCCATGACGGGACAGGCACACGGCGCGGCGTCGAGACGATCGTCACCGGCCTGCGCTGGCGCGCGGTGCAGGAGCCGCTGATCTGCCGCGGTGAATGGGACGAAGCCTTCGTCGGGCAGGTCGCCGAGATCGGCGCCGCGATGGCAGCCGGATTGGAGGCAGGGATTTATTGACGCCCGCCTTTCCTGCCCGTCAGTCAAGCGCCTTGGCCGGCACGCTGCGCAGATATTCCGCAATCGCCCGGCGATCGGCGTCCGTCAGCTTCGAGGTAACGTTGGCGACGACTTCTTCCATTTCGCTACCCATCACGTCGCCGGAAGGCGTTACGCCGGTTTGCAGGGCGAACACGATCTCCTCGGGGCTCCAGGAACCGATGCCCTTTTTTTCGTGCGGCGTGATGTTGGGGGCGCCGCCGATCTTGGTCTTGCCGTCGCCATAGTCCGGCGCGCCGGCCAAGCGAACGCTGTTGCGCAAGCCGCCCAGAATGTTGCGCCGGGTGTGGCATTCGCCGCAATGCGCCGGGCCGGTCACGATATAGGCGCCGCGGTTCCAGCTGCGCGATTTGCCGGGGTCCGGGCGGTAGCGGCCCGGCTCCAGGAACATCAGTTTCCACAGGCCGAGGGCCGGTCGAACCGAATAGGGAAAGGCCAGCCGGTGCCCGGCGGTCCGGCTGGCTACCGGCGGAATCGATTTCAGATAGGCCCACAGATCGCGCAGGTCCTGCGGCGTCATCCTGGTGTAGGAGACGTAGGGAAAGGCCGGGTAATAGTGCCGCTCATCGGGCGACAGGCCGAGGGTCATGGCGCGAATGAAATCCGATTCCATCCATCTGCCGAGCCCGGTTTCGGTATCCGGCGTGATATTCGGCGAGACGAAGACGCCGAAAGGCGAGGCGATCTCACGCCCGCCGGCGAGCGGCGTGCCGCCCTTGCGGGTGTGACAGCCCGCGCATCCGGCCATGGCGAAGAGATAGGCGCCGCGAGCGGCGTCGGACGTCGCCGGATCCGGCCCGGCCTTGGGCATCTGCCAGATCAGCGACGGAAAGAAGGCGGGAATGCTGGCGGCGAACACCGCCACCGCGGCGAGGAAAAGCAAAAGCCTGATCAGGCGCATGAGGGCGGCGGGTTCGTCTGTAGCGGATCGGGCGCCGACAGCCGTCGAAGGGATCGTTGCCGGCAGGCTTGGGGACCTCACCAACAACAGTGCCACGCTGCGGCATGTACACAAATAACTCTTTCGTCCAGAAACGAAAAATCAAGACAAAGTGACGGTGCGAATCAATGCTGGCCCCGGGATGAATCGATACACATCGCAAACCGCGGTAAAACGCTATCGCTGGACCTCCGTCGCAGCGGTGTCGCGCGCTTGGGGGCCTTCGTCCTGCGGGGCCTCAAGTTGCGGCGTTTGGAGTTCTTCTTCCGGTTCATCGGCCACGGGTCGGCTGCTCAACAGCGGCGCCAGCAACCCGGACGCCGCGTCGAACGCGGCCATCGCGGTCAGCAGGAGGAAGGCCGAGGTGCCGAACCCGCCGACCAACAGGAACAGTGCCGCGCCGCCGGCCAGCCACAGGATCGCGAGCAGGCGGTAACCCAGAGTCCTGCCGCCGGCGCGCGCGGTTTTCAGGGTCTCGAATGCCAGCGCCGTCAGGCCGACCAGAAGGAACAGGGTGCCGAAATCGACCGGCCATGCTTCAGTCGACGGCAGGGGGATCGTCCAGGCGGGCTCGACCAGAAACGCCGCCATCCGGAAATCGGCCGGGCCGAGCACCGGGCCCAGCAAGGCGAAACCGGCATAGGTGGCCATCACAAGGCCGATTGAGGATATGAGCCTGAACATCGCGGTTTCCGGGCTTGGGCGGCGTGAGCGCGACGGGCGGCCGGATAACCGGCCGCCGCCGGCCTAATGACGTCAGTACAGCTTCCGCGTACCCTCATTATAAGTGCGGTCGGCCTCTTCCGGATCGCCGGCCAGCCCGGCCATTTCGTGGACCATGCGGCCGCCGCCGGGCAGGATGCCGCGGTCCGGCTTGCTTGCCTCGTCCCACAGACGCGCCCGGCGCAGGGCGCGGTTGCAGTGGATATAGGCCTCGCGCACGGCCACGCGGATCGCTATCAGGGCCGGTTTGCCGCCCATCGCCAAATCTTCCAGCAAGGCAGGATCGTCGGTCAGGGAAGCCCGGCCGTTGAGGCGCAGGGTCTCCTCGAAGCCCGGGATCATGAAGATCGCGGAGACTTCGGGGTTTTCGAGAATATTGGTGAGCGTATCGAGCCGGTTGTTGCCCGGCCGGTCCGGAATCAGGATCGTCCGGTCATCGACGACGTGTACGAAGCCCGGCCGGTCGCCGCGCGGCGAGACATCGCCTGGGCCGCCATCCGCCGCTGCCGTGCCGATCACGAGGAAGGGCGCGTGGGCGATGAAAGTCCTGCAATGGACGTCTAGCCGTTCGATCACCTTGCGGCGCGCCCGTTCCCCCGGCGCGCGATAGCGCGCGCGCAGGGCGTCCAGGCTGTCGATAGCGCCCACGTTCAGCGCTGAAGCGCGGCCGCGCCGGATTCCGGGGCGGCCAGGAAAACGGGTATACCGATCATGGCGGTATTTTCGCCCTGCGAAGCGCGCCGATGCAAGGTGCATATCGCGAGGCCCCGCAAATCGAGAGAAGGAACCGGAAGGTCAGGCGCCGCGCATCGGGCCGGGCGGCAAAATCTCGGCAGTTGGCACGGCGGCGAAATCGGGTATCTCTACCGCGCCGGGACGGTAGCGGCCCGAACCTACGCAGACGACACCTCATCGCCCAGGAAGAATACCATGACCGACTCCCACTCCGCCGGCCCGATCTGGCAATGGTCCGCTCCGGCCATCGCGGCTTCCATTCGCAAAGGGGACATCTCGGCGGCCGAAGCGGTCGAGGCCCATTGCGCGCGGATGGACGTGGTCAACCCCGCGCTCAACGCTGTCGTGATCGACCTGCGCGACGACGCCAGGGCCACAGCGGCGCAGGCGGACGCCGAACGGGCGGGCGGTAAACCGCTCGGCCCGCTGCACGGCGTTCCGGTCACGGTCAAGACCAATGTCGACTACAAGGGCCAGGCCAACACCAATGGCATCACTGCCTTCCGGGACGTTATTGCGCCGGACGATTCGCCGGTCGTCGCCAATCTGCGCAAGGCGGGCGCGATTGCGATCGGCCTCACCAACACGCCTGAATTCTCCTTCCGCGCCTTTACCGACAACCCGCTGCACGGGCTGACCAGGAACCCGTGGAGCCCGCTACACAATCCGGGCGGCTCTTCGGGCGGCGGCGGCGCGGCGGTGGCGGCGGGCATCGGCGCCATCGCCCACGGCAACGATATCGGCGGCTCGCTGCGCTTCCCGGCCTGGTCGAACGGCCTGGCCACGATCAAGCCGACCCTCGGCCGGGTGCCGGCCTACAACCCGAGTGCAGCTGTGGAGCGGCCGCTTCTGGCACAGCTCATGTCGGTGCAGGGGCCGATGGCGCGCGAGGTCGCGAGCGTGCGCCTCGGCCTGCAGGCGATGGCGGCGCGCGACTGGCGCGACCCGTTCTGGTGCCCGGTGCCCCTTGAGGGGCCGAAGCCGGAGAGCCCGGTCCGGGTGCTCTACGCGCAGCCGGACGACGACATGGATTGCGATCCCGCCGTCATGGCCCAGGTCGACACCGCGGCGGACATGCTGGCGGACGCCGGCTATACCGTCGAGAAAGGGCAGGCGCCGCGCCTCAGGGAAACCTGGCAGGTGTGGATCGACATCCTGATGGCCGAAGTTCAGACCCTGCAGCGCGAGGTCATCGACCAGGTCGCCTCGCCGGCGCTCACCGACACGCTGGACGCCTATATCGGCTTCTCCAACCCGCTCGACCTCAAGGGCTACATGACGGCGATCGCCCAGCGCTCTGCGCATGTGCGCGAATGGATGGCGCAGATCGAGGAAACGCCGATTGTCCTGACCCCGGCCTCGGTCCAGCCGGTCAACCTGCTGAACGAGGATCAGGAAAGCCCGCGGCGGGTTTACGAGATCTTCACCGCCGCGCGCTTCATCTCGGCGCTCAACCTGCTCGGCCTGCCCTGCGCCATCGCGCCGGTCGGCACGCTGAACGGCTTGCCCAACGCCTGCCACATTGTCGCCAGCCGTTTCCGCGAAGACCTCGCCCTCGACGCCGCCCAGGCGATCGAGGACCGGGTCGGCGTCCTGTGCCGGGAGTTGTGGGCGCGGGAGGGATAGGGCAGATTCCTCGGAAAGAATTTTTTTACCCCGGCCCCCGAGCCGGGGTCCAGAGTCGCACGACGGGCGATGCGCTCAGAGATCGGCGGCAGAGATTTCGCAACCCTGCAATCCAATCCACGCCCCGCCGCGAAAATTAGCTGTCACCCAGACTTGGATCCACCGCTTTGACCTGTTGCCCTGTGCCCCGGACTAAATTCGGGGCGGCATCATTGGTTATTTGGCATCGACGAACGAGCGGCGTTTACAAAATTTCCGGCTTCCCCGTGCCGCATGAACACGCCGTCGATCTGGAGCTGGCGGGCGATGTGGCGGCTGAAATAGCCCGGGATGAAGAGGTGAGAGGCGTAGCCGAGCCGCTCCATGCGGTCCAGTAGGACACGCCAGTCGGTCTCGCCATCGTAGATCGGCTCGATGGACATTTCGAGCTGCCAGCCGACGATGCGCGCCATGACGGGTTCCGCGCCATCGAGCACCGCACTTTCGTAGCCCTGGGTGTCGGCCTTGACGAAAACGGTGTCGCTGGCGCGCACATGGTCGCCGAATACGCTCACCAACCGGCGCAGCGGCACGGTCTCCTGCCCGACCATGGCCGAGCTGGGGGTGAAGCGCATCGCGCTCTCGGCGAGCGGCAGGGCGGAACTCATGTCGGTCTCGGCGGAAATGTTGAGCGCGATCTCGCCATCGTCCCGGCCGAGCGCCATGGCCGGTGCAACCTGCCAGTTGCCGTCGGCCATTGCTGTTTGCTCCAGCGCCGGGCGGACAGCGGATTGCGGCTCAAAGGAGACGATCCGGCCGGTCCAGCCGGCGCGGCGCAGATAGCCGCCGTATTCGCCCTTGTGCGCGCCGATATCGAGCACGAGGGTGACACCGAAAAAGTCGAGGATCGTGACCAGATTGTCCCAGTGGGACGGCTTCGGCCTCGAATCGTTCGGACGGCTCATGCCGAGGCCTCCTGCCGGGTTTTTCCGTCCGACGGATTGCGGCCGAGCCGCCACAGTACCAGGGGGCCGAACACCACGCCGAGCGCGATGGTGGCGAAGGCGACCAGCCAGCCGAACTCGGACGCACCGCCGGCGAGGTCGAGCGCGACGCCGACCGCCGCGGCGCCGAGAAAACCGGCGCCGAAGCCCAGGGTCGAATGCACCGCCATCGCGGCGCCCCGGCGCCCTGCCGGCGCGGCGGCCACGGCGCCGGCGGTCAGCGAGGCCGAATCCGCCACCACCGGGATGCCGTAGAACAGCCCGACCAGGCAGACCAGCCAATAGGGCCCGCCTGCAAACGCACCGAGGATGACCGCCGTGACGGCGGAGAGCAGCATGATGCAGACGATGGTGCGCCGCCGACCGGCGCGCATGGCGATCTCGTTGCCCAGGATGCTGGCCGGCACGCCGACCAGGCCGATCACGGTCGCAACGACCGTGGGCGCGAGCCAGGGCGGCGCACCGCCTTCCTGCGCCGCGACCCAGGTGAGATAGGCGACCAGCCAGCCGCGCAGCGCGAACAGTTCCCAGACATGGCCGGCATAGCCGAGGACATACATCATGGTCGGCCGGTCGCGCAGCACGGGGCGGATGTCCAGCAGATGGCCGACCGGCGGCTGGCGCTCCTTCAAGGGCCGGGCGACGGCGGCGACCAGCAGCCCGGCGAGCCACGCGCCGACCGCCGCCAGCCCGAACGCCCAGCGCCAGCCCAGCAGGTCGCTGGCGATGCCGGCGAACAGGAAGGACAGGCCCGCGCCGATACCGAAGGTCGCGGTGTAGAAGGCGACGTAGCGCGACTGTTTAGGCCCCTCCAGCCGGTCGGTCAGCACCCGGAGACCCGGCATGTAGACACCGGCGAGCCCGACCCCCATAACGGTGTGCAGCGCGAGGCCGCTCCAGAACCCGTCGGCCAGCAGGGCGAAGCCGAGGAGGGCGGCGCCGGACAGCACAGCCGCCGACAGGAAAATCCACAGGGCCTCGAAACGGTCGGTCAGCAGCACGAGGATCGCAACCGACGCCATGTAGCCGCCGAAATAGGCGCCGCTGACGATACCGGCCTCGGAATTGCTGAGATCCCACTCCACCATCAGGCCGGGCATGAGCGCCGGAAAGGTCGCGAAGCCGAGCATGCCGAGCGACTGCGCCAGGCACAAGACGAAGACGAGGCGGACCGTTCCGTTCACGATGCCCCGCTCACCATGATCCGCTCACAATAACCCGCTCACGGGCGATAGCGTCCGCTCAATGCGCCGCCAGTGCCGTTTCGATCGCCTTTGCGACAGCCAGGTTGCGGCGGTCGCCCATGGTCTCGCCGACGACCATCAGGCCGACCGGCGCCTCGCCCTCGCGATGGATCGGCAGGGTGGTGGCGCAGCGGTCGAGGAAATTGAACGAGGCCGTGTTGCGCAGCATCGCGAGATTGGCTTCGCCGAAGGCGGCATCGTCGCTCTCAAGGTCGGCGATGCGTGGTGCGACGTGTGGGCAGGTCGGTGCCAGAACGGCGTCCAAGGGCGCGGTCAGCGCGTCGGCCTCGCGGCGATAGCGCGTCCGGGCGAGCATCAGATCGACATAGTCGGCGCCGCCGATCTTGGCGCCGTTCAGAATGCGCGCCGCAACCCGATGGTCGAAATTCTGCGGCCAGCTTTCCAGATCCTTGCGGTGCAGCGCCAGGGCTTCGGCCGCCGCCAGGCCGCCGGCGGTGCTGAGCTGCGGGATGTCGGCGAGCAGCGCGAAGGGCAGGTCGATCAGCCGGGCGCCGGCTGCCGAAAGCCGGGTCAGCGCCACCTCGAAGGCCGTGACCACGGGGTTTTCCAGCGCGTCCAGCACCAGGGTCTGCGCGACGCCGAGGCGCAGGCCACTTGCCGGCAATGCCGGCAGCGGCGCTGGAGTTTCGCCGGCCATGACGGCGTCGACCAGGGAGCAGCACTCGACCGAGGCGGCGAGCGGGCCGATGCTGTCGAGCGAGAAGGAAAGCGGGAAGCAACCGTCCTGGGGCACGCGCCGCGCCGTCGGCTTGAAACCCGTGAGGCCGTTCAGCGCCGCCGGGATGCGGACCGAGCCGCCGGTATCGGTGCCGATGGCGGCGATCGCCATGCCGTCGGCGACCGAGACCGCCGCGCCGGAGGAGGAGCCGCCGGGAATTCGACGGTTCGCCCGGTCCCAGGGATTGGCCGGCGTGCCGTAATGCGGATTGATGCCGATGCCGGAATAGGCGAACTCGGTCATGTTGGTCCGGCCGACGAGGATGGCGCCGGCGCCCTTCAGGCGGCGCACGATGGCGGCGTCGGCCGCCGCCGGTTCCGCGTCCCGGCGGATGATCGAGCCGGCCCGGGTGGTCTCGCCGGCGACATCGAACAGGTCCTTGATCGAGACCGGCATCCCCGCCAACGGACCGAGATCGACGCCGGCGGCGCGCATGGCGTCGGCGTGCTGCGCCTGGCGCCGGGCGGCGTCGCCATTGCGGTCCAGAAAGACCAGCGCGCCCTCCCCGTCCGGCGCCTCGGCGCGGGCGCAAGCGTCCTCGATCAGTGCTGCGGCGGAGGTTTCGCCTGCGGCGATGGCGGCCCGCTGGCGGGCGATGGTGGTGAGCGGCAGGGATGGGGGCGCCATGGTCGGCTCCAGCGGCGGTGCGGTCGATATGCGACGGTCCTTACCGGAAGCCGCCCGGCAAGGCGAGAGCCGGCGGTGCGGAGGCGATGTCGGGAAGTATCATGGTTCGTCATGTGGAAAACCGAACCGGCTCTCCTGTTTGTCAGCAAACATCCGTGCCGCCGCGGCCTCGCGCCGGGGCTGTTGACCCTGGCATCCTGACCATTGGCCATCGCCGCCCGGGTTCGCGTCAGGCCGAAAGACGCTCCCATTTCCCGAGCGGGTGACGATGATGCGGGAGAATGCCGGGTCGAACGCCTGTGCCGGCTCTGACCGACGTCAGCGCCTGTGGGACAATTCGGCAAACAACGGGGACGACGCAGTTTCTGGGCGCTCAGGCTTCGTACAGGTGTCCGGCGACGACATCTTCGTTCCAGTCCAGGCCAACCCCGGGCACATCCGGGATGTGCAGATGGCTGTCCCTGATCTCATAGGGCTGTTGCAGGATCGGCTCGGCCCAGTCCTGCCACTCCAGCCAATGCGCGGTTTCGGTCGCCCGCATCACATGGGCGCCGACCTCGGGATAAAGGTGCGTCGACATCGGGATACCGGCGGCGCCGGCAATGGCGGCCGCGCGCATCCATCCGGTGACGCCGCCGATGCGCATGAAATCCGGCATCACATAGTCGCAGGCCCGGGCGCGCAACGCCTTGTGAAGGTCGCGCGGTCCGTAGAAATTCTCGCCGATCTGCAGGGGCGTCCTGAGCTCCCGGGCAAGTTGGGCGTATCCGTCAAAATTATCGTAGACAACCGGCTCTTCCAGCCAGGCCAGGCCAAGATCGTCGAGCATGTGGCACCGGCGCAAGGCCTCCGCCATGTCCAGGCCCTGGTTGAAATCGATCATCAGATGCATGTCTTCGCCCACCGACCGGCGAACCGCGTCGATCGTGGCGAGGTCGTCCCCGGGGTCTTCCCGGCCGAGGCGCAGTTTCACACCCTCGAACTGTCCTTCATCGCGGATCTCGATGGCCTCGGCGGCAACTTCGGACGGAGACTTGAGCCAGAGCCCGTTGCTGTTGTAGGCGCGCACCGGGCCGGGCGAACCGCCGAGCAATGTGCAGAGCGGCATGCCGGCGGCTTTCGCCAGCGCGTCCCAGACCGCCATGTCGATGCCGGAAACGGCGATCATCGCCAAGCCTTCGTAACCGACAAAGTGCAGCGACTTTCGTGCGGTTTCATAGATTTCGGCCGGCGCCAGCCTATGGCCCTTGAGCATCGCCCCCATGTCGCGCAAGGCCGGCACGAGATAGTTCATCGACTTGACGATGTAGGGCTCCAGATAGCTGCGCCCGACGATCCCTTCCTCGGTCTTCAGATCGATCAGGATAAGCGGCCA
>MPMX01000038.1 GCA_002238725.1 Rhodospirillaceae bacterium bin65 | reverse complement strand
GCGCGCCATCTCAACGTAACCACGGGTCTGGTGAGCCAGTGGGAGCGTGGCGAAAAGCGCCCGCGGGGCGCGTCGCTGAAGCTACTGACGCTGGTGGCGAAGAACGGTCTCGGCGCGGTCGCCTGAGCGTCTCGGGGCTGCGTCTTCTCGGCGGTGCGCTGGTCATCAAGGTGAAGAAGTGGCGGCGGGTGGAGCAGATCCCGGTATTGGAAGGAGAGTCCTTCAACCTGGAACGAACCGCTCTCGAACTACAGTTTCCATTCGATGGGTATCCGTCGGCGGTATTGCCGCGGCTGTGGAACCTTGCCGCGATCATGAAGCCGCGGAAGCGGCCTGCATCGAACCGATAGGGCTCATTGCGGAGCAGCCACCGGTCACGTACGCATGCACATTCCATCGCAGTTTGTCCGAAAGCTCATACAGCCGACGGGATACGCGGTCGATCGAGCCGAGACCCGCAACGGGCGGCCGGACTACTGCTCCGTCGCAGCGCACGGCCGCATGTCATCGCGAGACGCTCCGAATTCCGAGGCAGACGGCGATCCGCTTGCTGGCGGTCTTGACCGAGTCCCGGGTAAGGTGGGAGTAGCGGTCGGTCGTCTGGACCTTGTTGTGGCCGAGATGCCTGACGATCATCGGCAAGCTTTCACGCATGGCGAGCTTCCGCGAGCCAGAGGGTAGTCCGACGTCGCCACCGGCAACTCCGGCGCTGAAGCAGGCGGACGCCGGCACAGTGGCGCGTTTGTCACCTTACGAAAAGCGCCGGTATTCAGCAAAAACAATCGGATGTAGGTGATTGCCAAGGACGGAGCCCGGAGCCTTGGAGAGAAGCCGGGGGGATTGCGCCGTGAAAGCGTTTCGGCCACACTGGCCTTCTTGGAGCGGCGGTGCGGTGAGACATGGGCAAGGCGGTGTTTCACCTGTAGTCATCGTTGCTATCTTCACGTAGTAAGAGACTAGGGGCCAGCCAGCCATGACACCATTCATACTTCGAGGTGCGACCAGAATACCGCCAGAGCAGGCACCCTCGGCGGATCATGTCTATGATCCTCAACTACAAGTCTGGATGGATAGGCGTACAGGTGCTCCTGTCGTCGTTTCCAGTGTACGTGCCGAAGAAACTAGATGTGGAGAAACAATTATTACTGAAACTCAAGAAGGCGCCGATCAGCCTGAAATCTACCTTTTGCGTGCTTCGACTTTCGGAGAAACAACTGTAACGAGGACTGCCGAAGGTGTGGACCAAAGCGAGGTCACTTCACTTTCTCCGACGCGTTACGGAGAGACGACCGTGACAGCAACCGCGGAAGGCGCGGATAGACCGGAGATTGTCTCGCAAGAGGACTTCAACACCGATGCTCCTTATTCTCACTTCTGATCAGGACTTTGCTGCCGATTATCTTATTGTCAGACTAATTGAACGCCGCCTTCCGTATTTTCGACTAAATTCTGAAGGACTTTCTCAAGCAAAGTATACGTTTGCACTAGATGACACGAGTGCGACGCGGAAAATTGGGGTGGGGCCTCGGACACTTGACCTTAGCGCAGTTACTGCGGTGTGGTACAGGCGATCCATTCACCCTATCCTCGACACCTCTCTGACACCGGCCGAGCGCCACTTCGTCACTGGGGAACTACGGCATCTCGCTATGGGGCTTGTCTTGAACCCCGAGGTTGTATGGGTCAATCCAATTGACAGAGTGTCTGTAGCCGAGCACAAGCTATATCAATTGCAGATTGCTGCAAGGCTTGGCTTCCATGTGCCCCGTACATTGGTGTCCGCCGATATTGACGCGTTGCGATATTTTGTGTCGAGGAATCGATTGGGAACTATTTGCAAACCTATCTTCCATGGGATGTTTTTCGACGGATCTTCACATAATGCTGTGTATACTCGGAGAATTGATGCTGGGAGCCTGAACGGTTTGAATGTCGGTTCTTATCCGATTTTTCTTCAGGAAGAGATCGCTAGAATCGCGGATGTGCGGGCTACTTTTGTTGGAAACTATTGCTTTGTCGCAGATATTGTAGGTGACAAGTCTCTTGTCGATTGGCGCGATCCCAATATTGCTGTGAACTACGCCATCTCCAGTCTGGACGACATAACACTCTACCGTTGCAGAAGAATGTTGACCGAATTGGGCTTGGCGTATGGAGCCTTTGATTTCATCAGAGCGCCCTCTGGAGATTTGGTTTTCTTGGAACTCAACCCAACGGGAGAGTGGGCGTGGTTGGAAGAAAGTTTGGGATTTGCGTTACGCGATGCCTTTATTGAATTGTTGTATAAAGGCGAAAATTAGAAATGGAATTCATGGCATCAAGAAACAAGGTAGCTTGGCCTCGTTCTACATGCCAAGTTGTTAAAGCAGCAGCGAAGTCGATATGCGGACTTGGTTACATCTTTCTTCAGCCGTTGATTCCATATGAATCTGGACCAACAGTACCTAAGAAAGAGTTGCCGAAGGAAGCTGGAGACGTTACGGGCGAGCAGTTGATGCAGTGCCAGTCGATTTTCGACGACAGTGAGGCGCGGCGGGCGCATATAGAACAAAAAGCCCAATGGTTATTTACATCAATTGCTTTCCTTATGCCCGCGCTGGGATCTGTGCTTGTATTCCTTATTCGGGATCCCGAGTTCCGAGCACAAGGATGCTCGGTCTCACTTGTCATACTGTTGACAGCTGCGTGTTTACTGATATTGTGTTTCATCGCAGCATCGAGAGCGATGGCGGTGCGGGCTCGTGAAATACTCCATATTCATGCTGTTGTAGATAAGCAAACCGGGGCGTTTCGTGAGTATAGCAAGGACTTTCATGCTAAAGGGTTGCTTTACTGTGCCACAATGAATACAGCTACAAATGATCACATCGCCCAATTTGTCAGGAGCGCTCAGGTATTGCTAACAACTGCGGTCGTCTTGTTCGTTTTTGGGTTAATCGCGACCGTTTACGATCCTTGGTGCCCGGCCCTGGATGGGATGAGTGAGGGTGGCGAATCTTGCGCGCTGACAGCCAGTCAACAATTTATCGAGCAAAATCCTGGGACGCAGTTGTAGGCTCCCGGGAGTTGCATTGATGACCAGTTGGCTTGAGTAGATTGAGTGCGAAGGCCACGTGCGGAGACCTCGTGTGAGGGCGACTGGGAGGGCGACTGGTATTTTGGTGGGTGGCCGGGTGCGGCAACCATCGTCCGCCAGTCGGTTGATCGAGACCTCAAAGGCAGGCTAGGACGGGGGGGAAACATGCTGGGTGGTACATTCAGGAGATCGACCCCGATTCCGTCGTCGATGCGCGCCGAGGAAGCCGTGATGGGATCCGGGTCAGGTGCGCAAAGTACGCGGTCTTCTCGACCTCGGCGTGACCCAACAGGCGGCTGATCATCGGCAAGCTTTCCCAAAGCGCTGGCGCCCGGGACGCGCGGGCGTGGCGTGGGTCAAGGGACGGCGGAGACGTCCGGCAGCGTGTCCATGTCAGCTTCGAGGCTATCGGATATCCGAACGGCAGCGACCTTGACGGAGTGCCGCCCAAGGTGGGCGTAACGCGCGGTTGTCTGGACTTGGCTGTGGCAAGGAGTTTCGTGATCATCGGCAGGCTCTCCCCGAGGGCGAGCGCCCGCGAGGCAAAGCTGTGTCGGAGGTCATGCGGCCGGAGAGTTGTCGGCGGAGGGCGCCGGGCAGCATTGTTACAGAATCTCGGACGCAATACTGTCGGCAATTCGCTCCGCCGCCTCGTGAACCGAATCGCGCGCCAGGTGGGCGTAGCGTGTCGTCGTCTCCATGTTGCTGTGCCCGAGCAGCTTACCGTTCACTGGCAGGGTCTCGCCGAGCGCCAGCGCGCGGGACGCAAAGGGCCTGTCGTAGATCACGGGATGGCGAGAAAGTCCGGCCGGGCGCGGGGCGGTTCCTCTCGGCGGTGTGGGGCACGATCGCGAACGATGGCGCGTGTCCCGCGTTCCCGCCGGATCGGGGCCGGGCCGGCGGGGAGCGGGCGCCGGAGCGGTAGTGCTTGTCCCCGGTCCAGCGCTTGAAGGCCTATAGCGGATGCGCTATATGAACGGCATGGCTTGGACGGTCGAAACCCTGTCGGCCGTCGACGCCGAAATCGAATCCCTGCCGGTGGCGCTGCGCGCCCGGCTGCTGCGGCTGCTGGAGACGGTGGAGACTGTCGGCCTCGACGCGCTTCGGGCGCCGCATGTCAGGCATCTCGACGGCAAGCTCTGGGAGCTGCGAGTCAGGGCCGAGGGAGGGATCGCCAGGGGGATCTACGTGACGGCGGCCGGACGGCGGGTGGTGGTGGTGCATGTCTTCGCGAAGAAGTCGCGCAGGACGCCGCGGCGGGCGCTCGCTACCGCAAGGGAACGGATGAGGCAGGTGACGCGATGACGAAGCTGAAGGAACTGAAGGCGCGCTTCATGGAGGACCCGGAGTTCCGGGAGGAATACGCGCGCATCGACGGGGAGTATGCGTTGATCGAGGCGCTGGTGCGCGCCCGCACGACCGCGAAGCTGACGCAGGCGGAGCTTGCGAGCCGGCTCGGCACGACGCAGTCGGCGGTTGCGCGGCTGGAGGGCGGGCGGGTGTCGCCGTCGTTCGCTACGCTGCGCCGCTACGCCGAGGCGACCGGCACTCGGCTGACCGTGGACCTGGTGCCGGCCGGCGGCTGAGCCCCGGGGACGCCGGCCGCACGTATGCCGGGAGCGCCGCGCGGGCCGTCAGGCGGGCGCGGCGGTCTCGTCGCGCTTTCCGTTGAGGATATCGTTGCCGATGCTGTCGGCGACCCTTGCCGAGGACGCCTTGATCGAATCGCGCGCAAGGTGCGCATAGCGCGCGGTCGTGTCGATCTTGTTGTGACCCAGCAGCTTGCCGATCATCGACAGCGATTCTCCGAGCGCCAGCGCCCTGCTCGCAAACGAGTGGCGCAAATCGTGAATCCGCACGTCGGAGAGGTCGGCCTCCGCGCGCACCCGGTCCCAGTAGTGGTTGAGGTCGGCCAGGTGCCTGCCGGGCTTCGTGCCCGGAATGACCCAGGGGTTGCCCTCGATGCGCGGCAGCTCCGCCAGCACCCGCGCCGCCGCCGGCGACAGCGGCACCAGCCGCGCGCCCACTTTCGAATCCGGCAGGCGCAACTCGCCCGCCGCGAGGTCCACGTTCTTCCACTCAAGCTGCACGATCTCGTTGCGCCGGCAGCCGGTCAGCATCAGCAGCCGCAGCGCCGCCGCCGGATGGACCGGAAGCGAGCCTTTCGCCTCCATCGCGTTCAGCACCTCTCCCAGATGGCGGAACTCCGCGTCGGTGAGGAACCGCTCGCGCTTCTTCTCCGGGTACTTGTGCACGAACCTGCACGGGTTGCCGCCCGTGCGCAGCTCCCATTCCTCGGCGAGGTTGAACAGCTTGCCCCCGATCTCCAGCGCCCGGTTCGCCTGGTAGGGGATGTCGCGCAGCTCAAGGTGGAGGTCGGCGATGTGCCGGCGCTCAACCTCGGCCACCGCCACACCGCCGTAGGCCGGCAGGATGAAGCGATCGAGCACGCTCCGGTACATCCGCTGCGTGCTCTCCTTGCAGCGCACCTCGACATGCTCCACCAGATAGCGCGCCGCGAGTTCGGCCACGGTGACGCTCTTCGTCTTGCCGTGCGGGTCCTCGCCGGTCTTGATGCGGTTGATGACCAGCGCCGCCTCGCGCCGCGCGGCGTCGGCGGTGATGACCCCGTGGCGCCCCAGCGTCACCCGCCGCGACTTGCCGTCGTGCCGGGTCTGGACGACGTAGACCTTCGACCCCGAGGGGTAGACCCTGACGCCGAAGCCGGGGAGCCTGTCGTCCCAGAACACGGCGTCGCGGTCCTCGACCGAGAGCGCGTCGACTGTGCGCTTGGAAATGGAGCGGTACTTGAGCTTGGCCATGCGGCGCCTCCTTCGGGCTGCCGGCCGCTTTCGCGCTCTCGCCGCGGGTGGAGAAATCCTGCACGCCGTAAGCGTAAGCGCGCCGCAAGCGACCGGGATGTAACGTCTGGCCATTGAATATCATCGATGGCAGCGTTGCAAGCGCCTTGCAACACCTCTCGATATGGGAGTTATATGGGAGAAACTCATTATTTACGATAGGTTACGGGACAGTTGGCGGCTTGCTGTCATTGCTGTCACTTCGTGGCATCGAATGGCGCAACATCCGGAAATAATCGTTGATGTAGGTGCCGCCGACATCGACCCCGATCAGCTGCATTGCGCCCGTCCCCCGGTCCTGCCCGCGCGGCGCCGGCCCGCCGCGCCCGGCGACGTTAGCAGCCGCACCCCCCGGCCGCCCTCGCGGGGCGCCGCCGCCCCGCCCCGCCGGGCGCCGTTAGCAGCCGCCCCCCGGGCCCGCCATCCGAAAGTGCGGGCCGGCCGATGCCCGGCCCGCCAGCCGATGCCCGGCGCCGTCCTGCTACAGCAACCGGCCGGGCCATTCCCCGTTCCGCACCATCCGCTCCATCACCTCCAGCATCAGGGCCGACACCGCCCTGGTCGCGCGCGACTGGACGCCGCGAACGACGGAAGCGATCGAGATCTGCCAGGAAATCTGCGGATCGATCAGCGGCACCGCGAGCATCTGCCCGGCCGCCACTTCCTTCGACACGGCGAACAGGGGAAGGATCGTGCAATAGCCCTCGAAGACCAGTTCGATCATGCTGGGCAGCGAATCCAGATCGATCCTGACCGACAGCTGGCATCCGGTCCGCGCCGCGGTCTCCTCGAGCACCAGCCGGATGGTGTGCGGCAGCGCCGGCAGCACCAGGGTCTGCTTCGCCGCCTCGGCAAGCCGGATGGCCTTCATCCGGCGGAATTCGCGGGTCGGCGGACAGATGAGCGACAGGTCTTCCGCCATGAAGGGCTGGACGTGGATCCCCTCGTGGGACTTGGCGTCGTAGAGCAGCGCCATATCGAGCCGGCCGACATGGAGCCACTCGGTCAGGTGTCCGCTCATGCCCTCGACGACATGAAGCGAGATGCCGGGGTAGCGGTCCTCGACCGCGTTGACGAGCGGAATGGTCAGGCCGCGCGCGGCCGACGTCGGCAGGCCGAGACGGACTTCGCCGGACGGGTTCGAGGCATGATACTGGACCAGTTCCTCCGTCCGCTGGAGCTGAAGCAGGAGCGAGCGGGCATGGTCGAGGAGCAGGCGGCCGACCTCGTTGGGCGTCACGCCCCGGGAATGGCGCGTCATCAGTTCCACGCCCAGCTGCTCTTCCAGTCTGCGCAGCTGCTGGCTGAGAGAGGGCTGGACGACGTTGAGCTGCTCGGCGGCGCGCGACAGGCTGCCGGCCTCGGCGATCTGCACGAAATACTTCAACTGCTTGAAATCGACCATATCGCCGCGCCTCCCGATAGCGCTGTCGAATCGCGGCGCGGGGGCGCCCGCCCGCTTTGCATCCTGCGGTCAACGAACCGGCCGGGGATGCGCAGGATGCCTGTTCGCAGTCTGCCGGTCGCAATAACTTTGATACCGATACGTCTGTATATCATTTCAAATGATACGAGAAATTGGAATAACCGCTGAAGATTAGGCGTAATGTTATAATATAACAGTATAATTTGAAATGATATTAGATATTGTCTTTATATTATTGATCGATAGCGCCGTTGCCGAATACACTTTGTCGTCCGGCGCGGTCCGGGGCGGCCAAGGCGTCGGACATGCGGATTTCCTGTCCGGAACAGCCGACTCGCCGGATCCGCTTCGGCGACAGACGGCGCCTCCCGGGCGGTTGCCGCGTAGCGCCCCGCAGCGCCGGGCAGGGGATTCCCGCCCGGTATAGGGAATTTGAGGGAGGAAGAAAAATGTCGAAGTTTTCGATGAGTGCCGCGATCGGCGGAGCGGCGGTCTTCGCCACCGCGATCGCACTGGGAACCGGCCCCGCGAACGCTGCGGAGGCGAACCCGTGTATCGGAAATTCCGGCCCGGTAACGGGCCCGGCGGCCTTCGGCGGAAAATCCATCAGGATGGGCGCCGAAATGGCTGTGGACGAGATCAATGCCGCCGGCGGCGTCCTCGGCAAGAAGCTCAAGTTCATCCAGTACGACGATCGCGGCGCGCCGCCGCGCGGCGTCGACAATGTCCGGCGCATCGGCCTGAAGGACAACTGCGTCGCCATGCTGGGCGGCTACCATTCGACCGTGGCGCTGGCCATGCGCGACCCGATCCACGAGATCAAGATTGTCTATGTCGGCGTGATCGCGGCCAACACGAAAGTGATCGAGAACGGCCGCAATCCCAACTACATGTTCCGCGTGTCGGCCAAGGACCGCTGGGTCTCCAAGTTCCTGGTCGCCGAGGCGCTCAAGCGCTCGCCGAGCAACAAGGTCGGGATCATGTACGAGAATACGGGATGGGGCAAAGGCGCCTATCCCAACATCCAGGCCGCGTTGCGCGAGCAGGGCACCAAGGAGGTCGGCGCCGAGACCTTCAACTGGCGCGACACCGACATGACCCCGCAATTGATCCGCCTGCGCAAGGCGGGCGCCGAATCGCTGGTCATGTGGGGTCTCGACCGCGAAGGCAACCAGATCATGCGCAGCTTGCAGAAGATCGGCTGGAACCCGGTCAAGATCGGCGCCTGGGGCTTTGCCGGCAATCTCGGCGAACTGGCCGGCAAGCTGGCCAACTGCGCGCTCATCATGCAGACCTATTCCTGGATGGGCAAACTGGAGCCGCGGGCCCAGAAGCTCTACGCCACCATGCAGAAGCGCTATGGCGTCAAGAGCCAGAAAGATATCCGCATGGGCAGCGGCGTGGCCGACGCCTATGACGCGATCCACATCATCGCCAAGGCGATCAAGATCGCCGGCAGCTTCGACCGTCAGAAGGTCTACGAGGCCATGTTCTCGGTCAAGCACGACGGGCTGGTGATGAATTACGATCCGGCCTTCGAGCGGACCGAGGAACGCCACGACGCGATTCTGCCGAGCGCCTACAAGCTGACGGCCTGGTACAACGGCGAGCTGCTGCCGGTGAGCCAGACGCCCTGCAAATAAGCGAACGGGCAGCCCCGGAAAGCGTGCTTCACGCTTCGCCGGGGCTGCCGATTCGCTCACGGTTGGATCGCTGCCTGTGACAGACCGAAAAACGTGAGCGCCGCCCTCCAGTATTTTCTGGCCGGGCTGGGAATCGGTGGCATCTACGCCCTGGTCGCCATCGGTTTCCACATCATGTGGTCGTCGGCCAAGGCCGTGAACTTCGCCCACGGCGATACGCTGATGCTGGGCGCGGTGCTGACGATCGTCTTTCTCGACCACGGCATCGCGATGCCCCTGGCGATCCTGCTGTCGATCGGCGTCGCCATCGTCTTCGGGGTCGTGCTGGAGCGGGTCGCGATCCGGCCCTTTGCCGATCACGCCGCGTCGATCGGCTGGATGCTGACGACGATCGCCATCGGCATCATGCTCGAGAGCTACGCGACCATCGAATTCGGCGCGTTCGCCCGGCCGCTGCCGTCGCCCGGCGTCGACAAGCCAATCATCATTTTCGGCGCCGGCGTTTTCATCCAGGAACTGCTCATTCCGTTCGTCGCGGTCCTGATCGTCGTTCTGCTGGGGATCTTCCAGCGCCGGACCCAGCTCGGCCGCGCGATGCGCGCCGTCGCCTTCAACCGGGTGGCCGCCGGCATCGTCGGCATTAACGTATTGCATGTCTCGATGTTTTCCTTCGCCCTGGCGAGCGCGCTGGGCGGCCTCGCCGGCATCCTCGTCGCCCCGGTCATCCAGGCTTCGGCGACCATGGGCCTGCTGCTCGGGATCAAGGGATTCGCGGTCGCCATCATCGGCGGCATCACCAGCGCTCCGGGCGTCGTCATCGCCGGGCTGCTTTATGGAATTATCGAGAAATTCGTCGACGGCTATATCAGCACCGCGGCCCGCGAAGCCGTGGGCTTCAGCCTCGTCATCGTCGTGCTGATGCTGTTCCCGCAGGGCCTGTTCGGACGCAGGGAACTCGTCAAGGTATGAGCCGGATCGCGCGCTACTTCAATCCGGCTTTCGTCGTCGCGGCGGCGATTCTCATCCTCGCGCTGCCGCACATCGCGGCAAACGAATACGAACTGCGGCTGATCACGCTTCTGCTGATCTACGCGATCATCGCGCTCGGCCTGAATGTGCTGGTCGGGCTGACCGGGCTGGTCTCCCTGGGGCAGGCCGGGCTCTACGCCATCGGCGCCTATACGGCGGCAATCCTCGCGACCCGCCTGGGCGTCGGGCTGGTGCCCGGCCTGATCCTTGGCATGGCGCTGGCCGGCGCCTTCGGCGTCCTGCTCGCCTACCCGACCGTGCGGGTACGCGGCGTCTATCTCGCCGTCGTCACCATCGCCTTCGGCATCATCGTCGAGAATGTCGCCATCGAATGGGACAGCTTGACGGGGAGCTGGGTCGGCATATCGAACGTGCCGGCGCCCACGCTGCTCGGCCTGCCGCTCGACACCAACGCCTATTTCATCGTCGTCGGGGCGAGCGCGCTGATCGCCTACCTCGTCAACCTGAACCTGATGAATTCGCGCTTCGGCCGCGCCATGCGCGCGACGGCCCAGAGCGAGATCGCGTCGCGATCCCTCGGCATCAACGTGGCCGCGATCCGGACTCTCGCCTTCGTCGTCTCGGCCATGGCGGCCGGCGCCGCGGGCGTCTTCTACGTCTATCTCAACAAGTATATCAGCCCGGACATTTTCTCGTTCACCGATTCGGTGCGCTTCCTCCTGATGGTCATCCTCGGCGGGTCGGGCACCGCGCTCGGGCCCGTGGTCGGCGCGTCGATCATGACCTACCTGCCGGAATATCTGCAGGCCTTCGGACCCTGGCAGGCGTTCGCCTACGGCCTGCTGCTGGCCGCGGTGATGTTCTTTCTGCCGCGCGGGATCGTCGGATCGGTCGAACACTTCCTGTCGGGCCGCATGGCCGAAGCGAGACCTGACACCGCGAGCGAGGAGCGCCCCCGCCTCGCCGATATTGTCGCCGTCAATCCGGCGGACGGTTCGGCCTGCCTCGACGCCCGGGGCGTTTCGGTCGCTTTCGGCGGCCTCGTCGCGGTCGACAAGGTCGACGAAACCGTCGACTCGGGCAAGATCCACGCGCTGATCGGGCCCAACGGCGCCGGCAAATCGACCTTCCTTAACGCGATTTCCGGGGTCTACCGGGCCGATTCCGGGAGCATCACCTTCCTCGGCCGGGATACGACGCAGTTGAACAGCCATCAACTCGCCCGCCTCGGGCTGGCGCGCACTTTCCAGAACACCGAGCTGTTCTCGAACATGACCGTGCTGGAAAACGTGCTCGTCGCCTTTCACAAGGAATACCGGTCGAATATTTTCTCGACGATCTGCCGTCTGCCGTCCTTCCAGCGCGACGAGCGGCGCTTCCGGCAGGCGGCGATGGACCTGCTCGGCTATGTCGGCCTTTCCGCCTACGCCCACGAAAAGGCGGAGAACCTGGCCTTCGGCCACCAGCGGCAGCTCGAAATCGCCCGTGCGCTCGCTCTTTCGCCGAAGCTCCTGCTTCTGGATGAGCCGGCGGCCGGCCTGACCCATTCGGAAATCGAGAACCTGATCGCGCTGGTTCGGGAACTTGCCGCCAACGGCATCACCGTCTTGATCGTCGAGCACCATGTCGAGCTGATCATGGAGATTTCCGATCACGTGACGGTGCTCGACTACGGCGAGCTGATCGCCTCCGGCAGCGCGACCGAGGTGCAGACCGATCCCAAGGTCATCGAGGCCTATTTCGGCAGCCAGAACTTCGGCGACGGACCGGCGGCCTCCGCAGAGCCCGCCGGCGGGGAGGCGTAGCCGTGGCCGCCCTGCTCGAAGTCAAGAACCTGTCCGTGACCTACGGGCATGTCGAGGCGGTGCGCGACGTGTCGCTGCAGGTCGAGGCGGGCGAGTATGTCTCGATCATCGGCAACAACGGCGCGGGCAAGAGCTCGACCCTGAAGGCCATCGCCGGGGTCGTCAAACCGGCGGGCGGCGAAATCGTCCTGGACGGCAAGCCGATCGCGGGCAAGCCCTCCTACGACGTTGTCCGGCTCGGACTGTCGATGGTGCCCGAAGGCCGCCTGATCTTTGCCGACCAGACCGTCGAGGACAATCTGTACCTCGGCGCCTACGCCCGGCGCGGCGGCGGCCGGTCACGGGAAGTGTCGGAGGATCTGGAGCGCATGTTCGCGCTGTTCCCGATTCTCAAGGACCGGCGGCAGCAATTGGCCGGCAGCCTTTCGGGCGGCGAACAGCAGATGCTGGCCCTGTCGCGGGGGTTGCTCTCCAGGCCCCGCCTGCTGATGATCGACGAGATGTCCCTGGGCCTGGCGCCCCGGGTTCTGGAAACGCTGTTCCCGGTTATCGAAATGCTCAACCGGGAAGGTCTGGCGATCCTGCTGGTCGAGCAGCTGGCCACGGTCGCCCTGCGCTATGCGCACAGAAGTTACGTTATGGAGGATTCGAGAATTCTTCTCAGCGGACCATCCCGGGAACTGGCCAGCGACGAACGTGTCGTCGAAGCCTATCTGGGACGGCGGAAGGCGAGTTGAGAAGGGATCGGGGGCCGGCCCGCACCGGTGCGGGCCGCGCTCCAAAGGGGAAAACACCTAGTCAGGAATGCCCTTAACCGGGAAAGCAAGGAGGAAGGAAATGTCGCAAATTGTCGATCTGACCCTGACGCTGGAAGACAACATGCCGGCGCACAAGCTGTTCCAGCGGCCGGTCGTCGTCCCGCATCTGACCCACGAGCAGACCAAGTCGTTCGATCTGGGCGTGCCGGGAGACCGGCTGACCTTTGCTACCACCTACATCGGCACCATCGACCATATCGCGACCCATGTGGACGCGTTCTATCACGTCAATCCGAACGGCGCGTCGGTCGACAAGATGCCGCTCGAGATCTTCATGGGGAAGGCCGTGTGCTTCGACATGACCCACATTCCCGATCTCGGCGATATCGACGTGGCCGAAATGGAAGAGGCGGAAGCGAAGGCCGGCGTGAAGGTCGACGGCCATATCGTGCTGATGAACACCGGCCTGCACAACCGCCACTATCCGGACGTCAAGGTGGTCTGGAGCAATCCGGGGCTGACGGCGGAGGCGACCCACTGGCTGGCCGACCGCAATTCGACCTTCCACGGCGTCGAGGGCCCGTCGACCGACAAGCCGTCGTGGGACGAATTCCCGAACCACCGCGTGTGCCGGGACCGGGGCATCTCGCACTATGAATGGCTGATCAACCTCGAAGAACTGGTCGGCAAGGGTGAGTTCATGTTCTACGGCCCACCGCTCAAGATCAACAACGGCAGCGGCTCGCCTGTGCGGGCCTGGGCCGTGCTCGATTGAGGGAGGGAGCGCGCCCGCCCTTGCGCCGGCTTCGGCCGGCGCGGGGGTGGGGCGTGATAGGCTGAAACGGTATGTCAGTCCGACCATCCGCAGTGGGTGACGATCCGCGGGTTCCGATCACCTTCGTGACCGGCTTCCTGGGCGCGGGCAAGACGACGCTCGTCAACCACGTCCTGGCCGATCCCGGCAGCGGCAAATGCCTCGTCATCGTCAACGAGTTCGGCGAGATCGGCATCGATTCGGACCTGATCTCCCGCGCGTCGGATGACATGCTGGAGCTGACCAACGGCTGCATCTGCTGCGCCAGCAAGGACGACCTCGTCGAGACCCTCTACACGGCGTTCATGCGCCGGGTCGGCGTGCTCGAACCGCAGATCGAGTTCGACCGGGTCCTGGTCGAGACGACGGGGATTGCCGATCCGTCGCCGCTTGCCCAGCTGCTCTACACCGATATGCAATTGAACCTGTCCTACCGGCTGGATGCGATCATCACGCTGGTGGACCTGAAGCATGTTGGCGGCCAGCTCGAAGCCAACGACGAAGCCCGGAAACAGGTGGCGATCGCCGACAAGCTGATCCTCAACAAGCGGGATCTCGTCGACGATACCGGATTTCGCGTGGCCGTGGAGGCGGTGAGCGGGCTCAATCCGTATTCGATCAAGGAGATCACGACCCATTCCGCGATCGACCTCGACAGACTGCTCGATCTCGACCTGTTCGAGCCGAAGATCCAGGACAGTTCCATCGGCGAGTGGATCGGGATCGTGGAGACTGCCGGGCGGTCCGGCAACGGGACCGGAGACAGCCACGATCACGGGCACGAGCATGACCACGATCACGGGCACCACGACGATCACGACCACGACCACGGGCACGATCACGGCCACCACGACCATGGCGATGTATCGGCGGTGTGCATCGAGGACGAACACCCGCTCGATTACCACCGCCTGATGGAACTGATGGTCGAACTGACGGAAGAGTATGGCGGCGACCTGTACCGGGTGAAGGGCCTGTGCCGCTTCGTCGGCAACGACCGCCCGGTGATTCTCCAGGGCGTGCAGCAGGTCTTCAGTCCGCCGACCCATGCCGAGGACTGGCCCGGCGGAAAGGCGCAGACGCGCCTCGTCCTGATCGGCCGGGGCCTCAAGGGCGGCGATATCGAACGACGCCTCGCAGCCTGCCGCTCGGCGTCGGATACGCCGGTGTTCGAGCGGGGCAGGGGCTCGATCTGACGGGGCGATCCGCGTAAAGGGGACAGGAACGATGAGCGATTTCGCGTTCATGACGGCGATCGAGTTGAGAGACGGGATAGCGAGGAAGGAATTCTCGCCGGTCGAACTCGTCGAGTCGTGCCTCGAGCGGATGTCCGGGCTGGAGCCGACGCTCAACTGTTTCGTCCAGACCTCGCCCGACCTGGCCCTCGATGCCGCAAGGCAGGCCGAAGCGGCCGTAATGTCAGGAGAGACGCTCGGGCTCCTTCACGGCCTGCCGGTCTCGGTGAAGGATCTGATCGCCGCCGATGGCCTGAAGCTCACCTTCGGCTCCCGGGCGATGGCGGACAATGTGGCGGCCGTTGACGCGCCCTCGGTCGGCCGGGTGCGGCAGCAGGGCGGCTGCATCGTCGGCAAATCCACGACCAGCGAGTTCGGCTGCAAGGCAGTCGGAGACAGCCCGCTCACCGGGGTGACGCCGAACGCCTGGAACCTCGCCAAGACGCCCGGCGGATCGAGCTGCGGCGCGGCGACCAGCGTCGCGGCCGGGGTCACGCCGTTCGCGCTCGGCACCGACGGCGGCGGTTCGGTGCGCATCCCGAGCTCGTTCAGCGGCCTGTTCGGCATCAAGGCGCAATTCGCGCGCGTCGGGGTTTTCCCGGCGAGCGCGACGCCGACCCTGGCGCATGTCGGCCCGCTGGCGCGGACGGTGCGCGACGGGGCGCTCCTGCTGAGCGCTGTCGCCGGTCACGATCGCCGGGATCCCTTCGGCGTCGCACAGCCCGTGCCTGACTTTTTGGGCGCGTGCGAGCGTCCGGTCCGAGGGATGCGCCTGGCGTGGAGTCCGACGCTCGGCTATGCGGAGCCGACCGAAGAGGTCGTGAGGATCGTCGAGGATGCCGTCAGGGTGTTCGAGGATCTCGGCTGCACCGTGGACCTGGTCGAACAGGTCATGGACGAGGACCCTCTCCCCATTTGGATGGCGGAGTTCTACGCCGGCGTCGGAACGCGCCTCAAGGACGTGCTGGCCAACACGCCCGAGTTGCTCGACCCGGCGGTTGCCGACGTTCTCGCCGGCGCCCTCGATCAGGAACTGGACGAGTATTACGGCAAGGTTTTCCAGCGCTACGACTTCCGCGAGAAGATGCGCGCCTTTTTCGAGGACTACGATCTGCTCCTGACGCCGACGCTTCCGGTGCCGGCATTCGACGTGAAGCGCGACGCGCCGCCGGAGCTTCCCGACCGCAACATCGTGTCGTGGGTCTACTACACCTATCCGTTCAACCTGACCGGCCAGCCGGCCGCTTCCGTGCCCGCGGGATGGACCGGCGACGGCCTGCCCGTCGGGATGCAGATGGTCTCGAAGATCCTGCACGAGGAAGACATTTTCCGCGCCGCCGCCGCGTTCGAGGCCGCCAGACCGTGGGCCGGCAGAAGGCCCGGTCTGGCCGCACCGGCCTAGGAAAGGCTCAATTGAGCAGCTGTCTCGGCAGCCACATGGCGATTTCCGGAAATGCCATGATAAGCGCCAACCCGGTCAGCTGCAGAAGCACGAACGGAATGATTCCGACGTAAATCTGCTGGATCTTTACCTCGGGCGGGGCCACGCCCTTCATATAAAACAGGGCAAATCCGAACGGCGGCGTCAGGAAAGACGTTTGCAGGTTCACCGCAAGCAAAATGGCGAACCAGTAAACGACGTCCAGCTTGGACACATGGCCGGAAAAATCGAGCAGTTCGACGATCGGCGCAAAAACCGGGATGACGATTAACGTGATCTCGATCCAGTCGAAGAAGAAGCCCAGGAAGAAAACGATCGCCATCAGGATAAACAGAATACCCCAGGATCCGAGGCCGGCGCTGTCGACCAGGCCGATGACGATGTCGTCGCCGCCCAGAGAACGGAACGTGTAGGAAAACGCGGTCGCGCCGATAAAAATAAAGAATATCATGGCGTTGGTGAGCATCGACCGCTCAACGACCTCGCGCATCAAACTGAAGGTCAGCCGCCGGTTCAGCGCCGCGAGCAAAATGGCTCCCAGTGCGCCCATCCCGGCGGCCTCGGTCGGCGTTGCCCAACCGAGGATAATCGAGCCGAGGACCATGAAGATCAGGAAGATCGCCGGGAGGAAGCCACGCAAGAGAAGGCCGATCAATTCCCGGTTGCTCGACGGGCCCAGTTCACGCGGCAAGGGCGGCGCCAGTTTGGGCCGCAGGCTGCAGAGCGTCGTGATGTAGATCAGATACAGGCCGGCAAGTAACAGGCCCGGAAAGAAAGCCGCGACAAACAGATTGCCGACGGACCGGCCGAGGAGTTCCCCCATGATGACCAGCATGATGCTTGGGGGAATCAGCACGCCGAGCGTGCCGGATGCCGCGATCGTCCCGGTCGCCAGGGGCGTGTTGTATTTGCGCTCCAGCATCACGGGCAGGGCCATGATGGTCATCATGACCACCGAAGCGCCGATGATTCCCGTCATTGCCGCCATGATGACGCCCATCGCGGTCACCGACAGCGCCAGGCCCCCGGGAACCCTGTACAGCAGGACCTGCAGGCAATGCAGAAGGTCTCTGGCGACTCCGCTTTTTTCGAACATCGTCCCCATGAAAATGAACATGGGGATGGCAATGAGCACCTGATTGTCGGCAATTCCGCCCCAAATTCGCGAGACGATATTGAAGAATTCGATCTCGGCAAAAACACCGAACGCGATACCGATGAAGCCGAAGCCGAGCCCGACGCCACCCAGAATGGCTCCAACGGGGTAGCCGGTGAATAGAAGAAATCCGAGAGCCGCGAACATGAAGAGCGGCATATAGTCGATAAAGAAATCGATCATAGCAGCTCCCTCGCCGGGCTCGGTGGGGGCTCTTCAATGGCCGTCTCCGGAAGGGCCGATGAACCGAATATTTCGACGAACTTCCGCAGAAATACGCTGACCGCGGCCAGGAGGATGAACACAATTCCGATCGGCAGAAAGGCTTTGACGATCCAGCGGTGCGGCAATCCGGTTGCCGAATCGGACATTTCTCCCAGGTTCCAGGATTTCTCCCACCAGTCGATGCCGTGATAGAAAACGATTACGCAATATGGAATGAGAAAGAACAGACAGCCCAGCATCTCGATCCACAGTTGCGCCTTGCGCGGGAGTCGTTCATGAACGATTTCGATGCGCACATGGGAGTCCTTCATATACCCCCACCCGATGCACAACAGGAACAGCACGGCATGCAGGTGCCATTCCAGCTCCTGCAACTTCGTCGAGCCGAGCACGAGAAACCGGCGCGTGACCACGTCGAAGGCGATGATCACGATGAGAATCACGCTCAGCCAGGCCACCAGCGAGCCGACAAGACTGACAAAGCGACCGAGGCGATCGCTGAAGTTGTACAGAATCAACATGCGTTCACGGAGGTTACTGTGGCGCAAATAGTTGCTCCGTGCGCTAAACGAAGTAGCGCACGGAGCAGGATTTTACCGCAATGAACCGGCTGGGATCTATTTCAGATATCCCAGATCGGACCAGACTTTGTACTCTGCACGGAAATCGGAATAGGATTTCCAGACTTTCTTGAAGTTTTCGCTCCTGGCTCTGTCCTCTTCGACGACTTCCAGCCATGCGGCTTTGAGCGCATTCAGGATTTCGGGCGACCATTTGTGGATTTTCACGCCCTTCTTGATCAGCTCCTTCAGCGCCTTGCCCTGGATCGCCTCACCTTCGGCGAGGCCCTCACGCATATTGTCGCCGCAGGCCATATTGAGGATGGTCTTGTGCTGTTTCGACAGCGCATCCCATTTCTTCTTGTTGATCATGATGTCGAACAGGGTCGACTGCTGATGCCAGCCGGGGAAATAGGCGTGTTTGGCGACCTGATAGAATCCCAGGTCCAGATCGATCGCAGGCATGGAGAATTCCGTCGCATCGATGGTGCCGCGCTCCAGCGCAGGATAGATGTCGGCGCCGGCGATCAGCTGCGTGGACACGCCGAGCTTCTGCATGACCTTGGCCCCGAGTCCGAAGAAACGCATCTTGAGGCCCTTCAGGTCGGCGAGCGTGTTTATTTCCTTGCGGAACCAGCCCGAACCTTCAGGCGCAATGACGCCGCACAGGACGGTATGGATGCCATGCGGGGCGTATAGCGCCTCGAACATCTTCTGGCCGCCGCCATAGTAATACCAGGCCATGTACTCGCCGGCGGGCGGACCGAACGGAACCGCAGCGAACAGGGCAAACGCCGGGTCGCGGCCATACCAGTAACCGGGAGTCGACCAGCAGGCGTCGACCGAACCGGCGCTCACGGCGTCGAAACATTCCTTGGGCGGAATCAGCGCGCCGGGCTCTGTGAACTGGATCTTGAACGTCCCGCCGGACGCACCGTCGACCTTGCCGACGAGGCTCTTCCCGAGCGAGCCGAGCTGGATCAGTTTGCTGGGGAAGAAGCTTCCCATCTTCCAGCGCACCCTGTCGGCGGCATCCGCGGCCGTCACCGTGCCCAGGCAGACAGCGCCTCCGAGCATTGCACCCAGGAACGACTTGTAAATTCTACGACTGTTCATTTCTGTTCTCCCACTTCTCTGTCATGGCGACCGAATTCGCCTGGAACCGGTTACTGTTCTTCGTTCGCGTCTCCCGGTCTTCATGTGGCTGACTCGAAGGCCATGCCATTGGCATGAGCCGGCGCGATCGGACTCCGGCCAACGATCTCGAATGAAACAGGGCGTTTGGCCTGGCGGACTGTCGGCAACGCCGACATCCTGAGCAATCCGGCCGCCAAAGGCCGGGCCATCCCGTCGATGATCTGCATACAGGTCGGCATATCCAGCTCTCCGGAGATGCTGGTTCGCATAGCCCGCAACACGAGCCCGATGTCCGGTGTTCCATTCCGCGTGGCCACAGAGATTGCCCGCAAAACACGCGGGATGTCAACGCCGCCGCCGGTACGCCTATCGGCCCGGCGGTCGCCGCCGCGGTGCCGGCGCCTTTGTCCGCGCTCCGGCGCGGCTTCGACCGCATCCGCCCCATCGCCCAGGGGTGTTCTTCCTGCCGGCAGACTGACGCCTCGCTTTCTTACACATGCATATGCGCCGCCAGCGTCGCTTCGGTCATGTCCGCAGCGTTGCCGGCGAGCACGACCTCGCCATGATCCATGACGATCACCCGGTCAGCGATTTCGAGGGCGAAGGCGAGATTTTGCTCGACGATCAGCAGGGCCCGCCCCGCGGCCTTGGCCTCGTGCAGAAACGCCGCCATGCGCTCGACATTTTCCTGCTGCACGCCTTCGCTCGGCTCGTCGAGCAGCAGAAGCCGTCCGGTCTCGGCGGCGCCGCGCACGAAGGAGAGAATTTTGCGTTCGCCGCCGCTGAGCGTGCCGGCCGACTGGGCCATGCGGTCTTCGAGGATCGGGAAGGCGGCCAGCAGCGGGGCATAGCGGTCGGCGTCGGCCGACGCCATCAGCGTCAGGTTTTCCCGCACCGAGAGATTGTCGAACACCGGCCGGTCCTGCGGGCAGTAGATCAGGCCGAGGCCGTGACGTTCATCCGGCGCGAGGCCGTCCATCGGTCGCCCGCCGAACGTCACCGCGCCTGACTGGAGCGGCAGGTGGCCGGTCAGGAGCCGCATCAGCGTCGTCTTGCCGACTCCGTTGCGGCCGAGCACGCAGCAGGCCTCGCCTGCCGCCACTTCGCCGTCGACCGCGCGCACGACGGTCGTTGCGCCGTAACCGCCGGTCACGCCGGCAAAGGAAAACAGCGGCGCGCTCATGCCCCCCTCAAGCCCCCCTCAAGCCGACGCGCCGACATAGACGGCCCGGACCCGGTTGTCCGCCTGGATCTCCGCGACCGTTCCCGACGCCAGCAGCCGGCCCTGGTGCAGCACGAAGATGCGGTCGGCGAGTTCGCGCACGAAGGTCATATCGTGTTCGACGATCACCGTGCTGGCGTTGAGCCGCCCGCTCACCCAGCGGATCGCTTCGATCACCTCCTGCGTCTCGGTTTGAGACAGGCCGGCGGACGGCTCGTCGAGCAGAATGAGCCGCGGCTCGGCGATCAGCACCATGGCGAGTTCGAGGATCTGGCGCTGGCCGTGGGAGAGGTCGCCGGCGCGCCGGTCCTCCTCGGCGAGAAACGGGAAGCGGGCCTGGGCTTCGCGCAGGATCGCGCTGGTCCAGCCGTGGCTGCGCATACCCAGCAGATCGCGCAGCCGGGCGCGGCCGCCCCACAGGCCGATGTTGAAATTCTCGGCCACCGTCAGGTCCGGGAACAGGCTGGGCGCCTGGAACTTGCGGCCGACGCCGATCCGGCTCAGCAGGTCGGCGGCGTTCCCGGTACGCGTGCTGCCGAATATGCGGATATGGCCGCTGCGCACCGGCAGTTCCCCGGTCATGGCGTTGAAGCAGGACGTCTTGCCGGCGCCGTTCGGGCCGATCAGGCAATAGATGCCGGGACCGTCGATCGCCAGGTCGAGCCCTTCCAGGATGCTGACCGATCCCATGCGGACCCGGACGTCGTCGAGCGCGAACCCCGTGTCGCCGGATGCCTGGGGCCGGGCCGGGCTGTCCAGGGCGCGCGGGGCGCGGCGGCGTGACAGCCGCTCGAACAGGGGCTCGACGAAGCCCATCAGCCCTTGCCGGAAATACAGCACGACGACGATGAATATGGCGGCGAGGATGACCTCCCAATAGCTGATCTCGTCCCGCAGGTCGGCGGTCAGGATGCCGATCAGGACGGCGCCGACGACCGGGCCGTAGAGGGTCGCGCGCCCGCCGACGGCGGCCCAGATCACAAGGTCGGCCGACAGGATGAAGCCGCACAGCTGCGGGGTGACGAGATTCTGCTGCGGCGCGTACAGGGCGCCGCCGATCCCGGCGAGCACGCCGCTCAGGCCGAACACGGCGGCTTTCACATTCTGCACCGCGAAGCCGCAGAACCGCACCCGCTGCTCGTTCTGGGCAACCGCCCGCCACAGAACGCCGGCCGGCGCCCGCCTGAGCCACGCAATGGCAAGCAGGCAGACCGCCAGCGCGACCGCGGAGATATAATAGAGGTCCGTGAAGTCGCTCAGCCCCGGCAGGCCGGGGATGTTCTTGAGGCCGTTGAACCCGCCGGTGACGTCGTTCCAGCTGTTGGCGATCTGGAAGGCGAGCAGGGTGAGCGCCAGCGTGATCATGGCGAAGAAGGGTCCGCTCAGGGTCCGCCCGCGGAACACCAGCAGCCCGATGCCGTAGGCGAGCAGGCCCGGCGCCAGCGCCGCTCCCGGCAGCAGGAGCAGCAGCAGCCAGCTGTCCTTGAAATGGATCAGCGACAGGCCGGAGAGATAGGCCGCCAGGCCGAAGAACATGGCCTGGCCGAGCGGCAGGAATCCGGCCTGGCCCCAGCACAGGCCGATGCCGAGCGACGCGATGGCGTAGAGGAAATACAGCGCCAGCGTGTAGGCCCAGAATTCGCCGACCAGCTGGGGCAGCACGGCGAGCGCCGCGACCAGAGCCGCGCTATGTCCGAGGAAAGAGGCCATTCGGGCGCAGCCAGAGGAACAGAATCGCGATGATGAGCACGGTGGTATAGCCGTAGGTCCGGTCGAAGAAGGCGCTGACGATGCTCTCGACGCCGCCGATGACGCCGGATCCGGAGATCAGTCCGACCAGGCTGCCGAGCCCGCCGACCACCAGGACGAAGAAGGATTTGAGGATGAAGTCCAGGCCCAGCATCGGCTGGACCGGCATGAGCGGGGCCAGCAGCACGCCGGACAAAGCCGCCAGGCAGCAACCGAAAACGAACGTGTTGCGGGCGAGCGCCGTGACCGGAATGCCGACCGAGCCGGCGAGTTCCGGATTGTTGACCACGGCGCGGATGCGCCGCCCCGTGGCGCTGCGTACGAACCACCAGACCAGCCCGGCGACCAGCGCGATCGAGACGGCGGCAAGGAGCAGCCGGTAAGACGGATAGTCCGCCCCCAGAACGTCGATGCTGTCGGTCAAAGGCACCGCCACGCTCTTGAATCCGCGGCCGTATACCGCCTCGACGCCCTCGCGCAGCAGCATGCTGAGGCCCCAGGTCGCCAGCAGCGTGTCGAACGGCCGGGCATAGAGCGGCCGCACCAGAATCCGCTCGACCGCCAACCCCAGAACGATACAGACAAGGAGCGCCACCGGCACAGCGGCGAGGAACGGCAGATTCTGGGTCTGGACGAAGAAGGCGCAATAGGCGCCGATCATGACGAACTCGCCATGGGCGAGGTTCATCACGCCGAGCAGCCCGAATACGACGGCGAGGCCGAGAACGACGACCGCCAGCGTCGAGACCTCATACACCACATTCAGGATGTTGGTGGTGAGGATCGGGTCCATCGGCGTCAGGGCTCCCGGCGCGGGCAGGGCCGCGGCAGAATCAAGGGCGGCAGCCGGAGTATATCCGGCTGCCGCCCCGAGGCGAGAAAGGAAAAGGGATCAGCTGCAGGTCTGACCGTGCGCCACTGCCTTGAACGTTTCGACGATGTCGAAGCTCGTGCCCTTGCACTCGGCGAGGTACATGTCCTTGACGACGTGCCGGTTGGTCATCACGCCCGTGCCGGTAGGCGTCCGGTAGTTGAGGTTGCTGGCCGCCGCCATCAGCTTGGCGGCATCGGTCCCGCCGGCCTTCTCGATCAGCGCCTTGGCGCAATTGACGCCGCCATAGGTATCGACCCCGATCATGGCGAGAGGCGGCGCCTTGGCGCCGGCAGCCTTCCGGTAGGCCGCCTTGAACTTGGCGTTGGCTTCGCTCTTCTCGTTCTCGAAATAGGACATGGCGCTGTACAGGCCGTTGCTGCTCTTGTCCCCGATGCCGGCCAGGGTCTGTTCCTCGAGCAGGTAGGAGATGCGCTTGATCGACTTGTCGAGGCCGAAGCCGGCGAAGGTCCGGTTGAAGTTGATGTTGTCGCCGCCGACCAGGGTGATGACCACGAGATCGGGCTTCTTCGCCTTGATGCGGGTGACGGCATCCTCGAACTTGTTGGGGGCGCCCAGCGGCACATACTCCTCGCCGACCACTTTGCCGCCGGCCGCCGCGATGTATTTCTTCGCCTGCTCGTTGGTCTTGCGCGGCCAGACATAGTCGTTGCCGATGAGATAGTAGCTTTTCGCGCCCAGCGTTTTCGCCAGCCAGGTGATCGAGGGCTGGACCTGCTGCTGGGGCGTATCGGCCGTCACAAAGACGTTGGGGTTGCATTCCCCGCCTTCGTAGAGCGGCGTGTAGACATAGGGCACCCGGCCCTTCAATGCCGCGACGATGGCTTCGCGCACCGCGCTGTCGTGCGAGCCGACCACGATATCGACCTTGTCGCGCAGCATCAGGCGGATCGCCGCCTTGGCGGCTTCGGCCGGCGGCGCGCCGCCGTCGGACGGGATGACGGTAACCTTGCGGCCGCCGATGCCGCCGCCGGCGTTGATCTCGTCAACGGCGAGCTTGGTGACGGCAGTCTGGGTCGGGCCGAACAGCGAGCCCGGACCGCTGAGCGCATAGAAGGTCGCCATCTTCAGCTCGCCGGCGGCTTGCGCGCCGGTCAGAATGGCCGGTGCGGCAACTGCCGCGCCCGAGCCGAGGGCGCCGGCTACGAAATGGCGGCGCGATATCGGTTTGTAGATTTTCTGCATCAGTTTCACTCCCTGTTGGCGGTTTCTGTCATCGGCCTGCCCGGCCGACGGGGTTAATTGCCGGCCTGCCCGGATTTCATGGAGGCGGGGCAGGTGTTGCCGGCAGGATCGCTTCGACGGCCGCGCTCAATGACAGCAAGACGCGGTCGCTACCGGCCGGTCCGTCGAGTTCCATGCCGATCGGCAGGCCGTCTGCGGAAAGGCCGGCCGGCAGTGTCACGCCGGGAATGCCGGCGAGGCTCGACGGGGCGGAATTGCGGATGAAGGTCGGGAAGGTCGGCACCTGTTCGCCGTTCAGTTCGACCGTTTCGTCATGGCCGATCGGCGCAGCGGGCAGCGGTGTCGTCGGGTAAATCGCCGCCACGACTTCGTTCGACGCGAACCAGCCGGCATAGGCGGCCTTGAGCGCCGGGCGCGTCTCGGTGAGCGCTTCGCGATAGACCGGCTCGGGAATCGCGCCTTCCTCGGTCAGCAGGCTTTGCATCAGGCCGGCGACGTCCGGGCTGGCTGCGGCGTTCGCAAGGCTGGCGAAGTCGAGCGGCAGGTTGTGTTCCGACAAATAGCGTTTCAGTTCAACAACGGTCTCGTAGAGGGCGATCGGAAAGCCCGCCGCTTCATCGAGTCCGGGCACGTCCGGCATGTCCGCCTCGACCAGCACGGCGCCGGCTGCAGCCAACGCGCCAAGCGCCGCTTCGGCGATCCGCGCGGTCTCGGGGTGCAGGTTCTCGTAGAAGTGGCCGCGCGGCACGCCGATCCGGGCCCCTTTCAGGTCCAGGCCCGGCAGTTCGCCCGGTGCGCCGGCGATCACGCTGTCGAACAGGGCGAGGTCCTCGACCGAACGGGCGAGCGGGCCGGCCGTGTCCCGCGTGTCGGAGATCGGCACGATACCGGCCTGGCTGTATCTCCCGGTCGTCGGGCGCAGTCCGGCGATGCCGCACAGGGCCGCCGGGATGCGCACCGAGCCGCCGGTGTCGGAACCCATGGCGACCGGCGCCATCCGGGCGGCCACGGCGGCCCCGGAGCCGCCGCTGCTGCCGCCGGGGATCCGCGACGGATCGTAGGGGTTGCGGACCGAACCGAAAGCGCCGTTGTTCGAGGTGATGCCGTAGGCCAGCTCGTGCATGTTGAGCTTGCCCATGACGATGGCGCCTTCGTCGATGAGGCGCTGGACGACCGGCGCGTTGCGCGCCGGCCGGTGATCGCGCAGGCCGGGGGTACCGCCGGTCGTCGGCATATCGTCGGTGTCGAAATTGTCTTTCACCGGCACCGGCAATCCGTTCAGACGGCCGCCGGACCCCGGCGCCGCCCGGTCCGCGGCTTCCAGCACCTGCTCCGGATCGAGATGGATGAAGGCGTTCAGGCCGGCGGCGGCCCTGCACTGCGCCAGCAGGGCTTCGGCATATTCGCGCGGCGAAATGCGTCCGGCGTCGATCTCGCGCAGCGCTTCCGACGCGGTCCAGTCCGTTGGTTGGCTCACTGCTATTTCCCTCTGTTGGGGTTGACCTGCGGAAAGGATTGCCGAATTGCGAATTCGACGCCCTCGGCCCCGGCGACGTGCATATCCTTCACGGCATGCCGGCCGACCATGCGCATCCGTCCCCGCGGCCCTGTCATCTCCAGGCCGTCCGCGATCCGGCACAGCTTCCCGACATCCAGGCTGCCGGCGGCCGAAACGACCCGGTGCAGGAACATCAGCCCCTCGTAGCAGGACTGGCCGATCGAGTTCAGGACCGGCGCGTGCGGACCGAACCGGCTCCGGTAGCGGCGCACGAATTCCCTGTTCTCGGGATAAGGCAGGCTGGCGAAATAAGCGGCGCTTGACAGCAGCCGCCGGCTGCATTCGGCGCCGATGCCAAGGAGGGTGTTTTCCTCGGTCAGCAGGCCCAGGCGCCAGATCCGCTCGTCCAGGCCGGCGCGGGCGAAGGCGCGATGGAAGATGACGGCGTCGCTGCCGATCAGCGTCACGATCAGCGCGTCGGGCTGCAGCCTGCGGATTTCCGCGACGATGGTGTCGAATTCCTCTGTCTCGAGCGGCACTATCGTCTCGCCCGCGATCTCTGCCCGCTGTTCGGTGAGCAGCCGGTGCGCCATGCGGTGAACGTCGCGCGGCCAGCGGTAGTCGTTGCCGATCAGGTACCAGCGCCGAACGCCGAGATGCTCCTTCATCCAGGGCAGGACCGGAGCCAGTTGCTGATAGGCCGTCTCGCCAAGATAGAAGACGCCCGGTTCATAGGCGTCGCCCTCGAAGATCGGCGTGTAGACATAGGGCAGCCTGCGGCCGATCTGCGGTCCGAGAATTTCGCGCACGCCGCTCGGGTGGGTGCCGATCAGGGCGGCGACGCCGTCTTCCTCGATCAGCCGCTCGCCTTCCCGGGCCGAAGCGGCGAACGACATGCCGCCATCGCCGACGACGACCTGGACCCGCCGGCCGAGCAATCCACCGTGCGCGTTGATCTCCTCGGCGGCCAACTGGGCGCAAAACCGGCCGGACGGTCCGTGCAGCCCGCTCGGACCGCTGATCGGCAGTAGCAGGCCGATGCGAATGAGCCGCTGTTCGTGCGCGGCGCGGCCTGTGCCCGCCGGAGCCCGCCGTCCCCGCAGGTCGGCAAGCTGCGCCGACGCCGCATCGTGTGCCGCGCTGTCGACAATCGGCCTGTCCAGTATACCGACCGACCGGTCCAAGGCGTACCTTCCTCCCTCCAGCGTTCGACCCTGTCCGCCACGTCGGCGTTGACCGCCGCCCCGGCGATGATCTGTTGGACCTTTTTGCTTGATCTCCGCGGGATTCAATCATATTTTCCTTGATATGTAAAATATTAAAAAGGCAACAAACTTCGTATGGACCGCCCCTCCGACAGCCCCGGTTCGGCGCCCGAGACTCTGACGGAACTCATCCTGCGGACGAGCGCCCAGGTCAGCAGTTCCCTCGGGATACGCCTGAAGCCCCTGGGGGTTCAGGTCGATGAGATGCGGGTCCTGCACGCGTTGAGCGCCGCCGGCGGAATGAGCATGACCGAACTGTCGGACGCCCTGGTGATCGGCGGGCCGACGCTGACCCGGATGGCGGACCGGCTGGTCAGCGAAAATCTGCTCTATCGCGCGCCGGATCCGCACGACCGGCGCCGGGTGCGGCTGCATCTCACCGATACCGGCCGGGCCTGTGCCGCCGAGGCGGCCGAAATCGTAGCGGACATGCAGCAATTGCTGACCGTGCGCTTTGCCGAACTGGATCTGGACGATCTGTCCTCGGCCCTGGCGCGCACGGCCTCGCCGCTCGACGACTGATCCGGCCCCGGTTCCATTCCCGTGCGGTGCTGCGTCCGTTCGGCTGCAATTGCGCGACCGCGCGATTCATGGCTAGACTGCGCGGCAGGTGCGGCGACTCTCGTCGCGATAGTCGGAATATTCCCGTCGCGTAGCACCTCTTGAAAATTTCCGAATGGGAGGAAATGGGATGACGATCAAACAAACGAGCCGGAGCCTGGTCCTGGCCGGTATCGCCGCGGCGGTTCTGTCCGCCCCGGCAATGGCCGCCGGGGCGAAGATCGGTCTGCTCGGCGGCATTACCGGCCCGATCCAGGGAGCCGTGCCGCCGATCATCGACGCCGCGCGCATGGCGGTGAAACATGTCAATGACCAGGGCGGTATCCTGGGCGGCAAATTGAGCATGACGCTCGGCGACTCCAAGTGCGATCCGCAGAGTTCGGTCGGCGCCGCCAACAAGCTGGTCAATGTCGAGAATGTCGCCGGAATCGTCGGCGCCCTGTGCTCCGGCGCAACCATCGGCGCGGCCAATGCCGCCGCAGTTCCGGCGGGCGTGGTCATGATCTCACCGGCCTCGACCTCGCCGGCGATCACGTCGCTCAAGGACAAGGACTTCGTCTTCCGCGTCGCGCCGTCCGACAGCTTCCAGGGCAAGGTTCTGGCCCGCGCCGTGCTTGCCCGCGGCATCAAGAAAGTTGCGCTGACCTATGTCAAAAACGACTACGGCAAGGGCCTGGCCGACAATTTCCGGGATGCGTTCAAGGCGGGCGGCGGCACCATCGCCGGCGATCAGGCGCACGAAGACAAGAAGAGCTCATACCGTTCCGAACTCGCCACCCTGAGCAAGGGCGGCGCGAAACATCTGGTCCTGGTCGCCTATCCGCAGTCCTCGGCGCCGATCATCATCCGGCAAGCGCTGGAAGGCGGCCTGTTCGGCAAGTTCATCGGTCCGGAAGCCATCTACGATGCAAAGATGTGGAAGACCGTCGGGGTCAAGAATCTCGAGGGCCTGTTCTACACCCGCCCGGCTTCGCCGGCCGGCCCGGCGCTGGACGCCTATAACGCCGCGATCAAGAAAACCTATCCGAAGAGTTATGGCGCTCTGTTCGCGGCCCAGACCTACGACGCAGCCTTCATTCTCGCACTGGCGATCGCCAAGGCCGGTTCCACCGACCGCACCAAGGTGCGCGACGCCCTGCGCGCCGTCGGCAACGGCAAGGGCATGAAGATCATGCCGGGCCAGTGGAAGGAAGCGATGGCGGCAATAAAGGCCGGTAAGGAAATCGACTATGCCGGCGCCACCGGCGACATCGATTTCGACAAGGACGGCGACATCGCCGGTTCCTATAACAAGTGGGAGGTCAAGGGCGGCAAGGCTGTCAATCTCGGCGCGGCCAAGTAGTCGCCGGTCAACCTGCACCGACAAAGCCCCGGTTCTTCGGAACCGGGGCTTTTTTTGCGCCCCTCAAGGCTGGCGGCTGCCGGTCAGGAAGCGGTCGCCCCCGCCAACCGCGGCACCGGCGCTTCCCGGATCGGCATATGGATCAGGCCGGCGAAGATGCCGAGCGCAGCGGCCATCCACCAGACGACGTCGTAGCTGCCGGAGGCGTCGTAGAGCGTGCCGCCCAGCCAGGCGCCCAGGAACGCGCCGACCTGATGTCCGAAAAACACGATGCCGAACAGGCCGGCCATGTATTGCATCCCGAAGAACTGCGCGACCAGGCCCGTGGTCAGCGGCACCGTCGACAGCCACAAAATGCCCAGGGCGGAGGAGAACAGATAGACCGACCATTCTGTCGTGGGCGCCAGAACGAAAATCGCGATGGCCACGGAGCGGAGAAAATAGATTCCGGACAGCGTGCTGCGTTTGCTGAACTTGCCGCCCAGCCAGCCGGCGCCAACGACACCGATCAAGTTGAACCCGCCGATCAGCGCGAGCGAAATCCCGCCCAGCGCGGCGGGCAGGTTGGCATCCACGATATGCTTGGGCAGGTGGACCTGGATGAAGGCGATGTGGAAGCCGCACACGAAGAAGCCGAACGTCAGCAGCAGATAGCTGCGATGGGCGAGGGCTTCGGCAAACGCGTCCCGGACGCTCTGGTCCGGCTGTCCGGCTTCCGGCTCCCCTTTGCCGGTCACGGCGAGCGCCAGCGGCACGATGAACAACAAGGAGCCGGCCATGACGTAAAGGGAGACCTGCCAGTTGTAGGCGGCAATCAGGTATGTGGCGAGCGGGACCAGCGTGAGCTGGCCGATCGATCCCGAGGCGACGCCGATGCCGAAAGCGAGCGATCGTTTCTCAGGGCTGACCTTGCGGCCGAACGTGGCGATGACGATGGAAAAGGAGGCAAAGGCCACGCCGGTGCCGATGACCACGCCCGCCGTGACGTGCATCATGATCGGCGCCGTGGAATGGGGAATCAGGGCCATGCCGGCGGCGTAGATAATTGCGCCGATCGCCAGCGATTTGCCGGAGCCGTACTTGTCGGCGAACGTGCCGGCGAACGGAGCGACGGCGCCCCAGACCAGGTTCTGGATGGCGAGGGACAGGCTGAGAATCGCGGTCTTGTTGTCGAAAAACGACACGCTGATGTCGTTCAGGTACAGGCCCATGCCCGCGCGCGCGCCGAAGCTGATGGCCCCGATCAGGAAGCCGCAGATGAGCAGAACCCAAAGGGGCACGCTAAGCGCAAAGGATTTCGACATAGATGTCCGTCCGCATCGTGCGCTGCGCCGCCCGGGACGACAGTCGCCTGTGCGCTACATAGCTGCGAACCGGCGCCGGGCAATTCTCCGCCATGCCCCGGCGGGCGCATGGTCATGTCCCGGCGGGCGCATGGTCGTATGCCGGCGCCGGGGGAAGAGCCTCGTTCAGGGCGATCGGCACGGCGCATCGGCACGGCGCAACGACACGATGTCACGATACGGGGCGACGAGGCGGCGCAGGAGCGCTGCACGAGTCCGGGACAGGTCCGGGACAGGTCCGGGTCCGGTTCCATCCGCCCGAACGGCCATTCTATCCCCAATACCATCCACATGGTGGATTAAAATGGCAATTTATCGTGAACAAAAAGGTAAAATGGAAATTATCCGTTGACGAGTTGGATTTAAGAATACTGTATTCAATCGATGCCTATCGAAGCTTTACAACGTCCGCTTTCGCTGCGCCAGCAGGTTTACGAGCGCTTGCGCACGGCTCTGCGCGCCGGCGAATACCGGCCGAATCAGCGGCTGACCGAAATCGGTATCGCCGATGCGCTGGGCGTATCGCGCACCCCGGTGCGCGAGGCGCTGGGCCTGCTCAGCCGCGAAGGGCTGCTGTCGCCGATGCCGCATGGCGGCTTCAAGGTGCCGGATCTGCAGGTCGACGACCTTAACGATATTTTCGAATTGCGCTATCTGCTCGAGCCCTATGCCGCAGGCCTGGCGGCCCGCAACGCCTATCACGAGGGCGTAACGGGCATGCATGTTGCGATCCAGACCGAGAAGCAGTGCCTGATCGATTCCGACAACATCGCTTTCGTGCAGGCGAGCCAGGATTTTCGCAACCGCCTGTTTTCGATGGCCGGGAACCGCCGCCTCGCGTCGGCGATTTCCCAGATCGAAGGCCATGTCCAGTTCATCCGGACCGAGACCTTCGACGACTGGAAGACCCGCACGGTGCTGATCGCGTCGCAGGAACGGATTCTGGAGGGCGTCCGTCTGCGCAGCGCCGAAGAGGCGGCCAAGGCCATGCGCGCGCTGCTGACGACGACGAAGAACACGCTGCTGGCGGCGCTCCAGCAGTACAAGGCCGACGCCGCGCCCGAAGCCCACTTCTAGTCCCGCTGCCGGATTTATCGCGCCCGGAGCGCATACACTTAACGGCGCTGCCATCGCCCGGCGCCGTTTTCCGCTTCGCGCCAGGAACGCCGGCCTCACCGAATCGCCTTGTTCCGCAGCCGTCCCGTGTGGGATGATCGCCGTCATTCTCAGGACAGGGAGGAGCCCCGCCATGCCGAGATCCAATTCCGCCGGAGCGCTTCTGGCCGTTGCCGGAATGACCGCGATCCTGTCGGTCGGCGCTACCGGAGCGTCTGCCCAGGTGAAACTGAATCTGGTCTACCCGTTCCCGGATTTCCTCATCTACACCAAGCAGTGCAAGCAACTGGCCGCCGACATCACCAAGGCGGCCGCGGGCAAGCTCGCGATCAACGTCCTGCCGTTCAACTCGATCAAGATGTTCCAGCAGCCGCCCGCCGTCCGCAAGGGCCGGGTCGATCTGGTCTGCACGCCCAACGCTTTCTTCGCCCGGGCGGTTCCGGAGAACGAAGCGGTTTCGACATCGTCCTCCAATCCGCAGACCGTGCGCGCCAACGGCGGCTTCGCCATGCTGGACGAGCTTCAGCAAAAGTATTTCGGCGTGAAGAATCTGGGCTGGACGTCGTCCGGCGGCCGCTTCCGCATCTACATGGAGAAAGCGCCCAAATTCAACGACAAGGGCATGCTGGACCTTGCCGGCGTGAAACTGCGCGACAACCCGATCTACGGCGCGTTCTTCCGCGCCATGAACGCGACGACCCATCCGTTGCCGGCAACGCAGGTCTATTCCGCATTGGAGAAAGGCGTGGTGAATGCCGCCGCCTGGGCCACCATCGGCCTGAAGGGCCTGAAATGGGACAAGTTCCTGCGCCACGCCGTGGAGCCGGAATTCTACCACACCGACATGGGCTGGTTCATGAACCTGAAGAAGTGGAACAGCCTCGACGCCGGGCTCCGCAAGCTGATCCAGGACATGGTGATCGCCAACGAGTTGGCGGTGCGCAAGGTTCTTCTCGCGGAATCGAAGAAGGAGCGGGCAACGCTGGCCAGGGAAGGCATGAAATTCCACACCGTGCCCGCGGCTGCGGTCTATTCGAAGCTTGCCATCGATTCGGCCTATGCCCGCATGGTCGAGCGCCTGAAGAAGGCCAAGCGCCCGACCGATCACGTCGCCAGGCTGCGCCAGCTCTGGCAGCAGCAATAGGGCGCTCGCAGTCCCGGTTTCCCCCGCCAGGGGAGCCGTCATGACGGGGGGGAGCGGCTGCGTCGGCGCCAGGGCCGGCGCCGCTCTCCCGCCGGCGCCGCCGGGTGCAGGCGGATGAGCGCCCTCGGCGCCGTCGGCAAGGCTTGGGCCGGCCTGTTATGGGCCATGATGGCTCTGGCCGCGCTCTACATCGGCTTCATCATGCTGGCGATCGTCTACATGACGATCTTCCGGACGGCGGGCTGGGCCTACAACCAGTTCGTTTTCACGCTCATCGAATACGGTTTCATCTACATTCTTTTCCTCGGTTCGCCGTGGCTCGTGCGCACCCGGGGCCATGTCTATATCGAACTGTTGACCGCGGCCGTCCCCGAGCGCAGCCGGAAGGCTCTGTCCCGCGGCATCGCCGCCCTGTGCGCCGCGATCTGCCTCGTCTGGGTCTGGTACACCTGGGGCATCTTCATCGAGCATGTCGAAGACCCGCTCGCCTTCGACGAACTCCGCGACGACCGCGGCATGCGGCTGTGGACGATCACCATCGCCTATCCCGTCGGGTTCCTGTTCATGGCGATCGAGTTCATCCGCTATGTCTTCGGCCGGCAGACCATGCACAGCGGCGAGGCGGGCGTCGGCAACGAGCGGGCCGAACTGGAGGAAACCAGGCGCAGCCTGACGGAAGCCCGCTAGATGGAGTGGTACTGGATCCTGCTGGCGCTGTTCGGCTCCATCCTGTTCCTGATGTTTGCCGGCCTGCCGGTCGGCATCGCCTTCATCGCGGTCAACACGGTCGCCGCGTTCTTCATATTCGGCCGGTTCGGCGATTTCGACACCCGGGTCCAGTCGGCCATCGGCCAGCATGTCGACAACGCGTTCGGCAATATGGCGATCTTCGCCATCGTGCCGATCCCCATGTTCCTGCTGATGGGCGAGCTGTTTTTCCATACCGGGCTCGCCAACCGGATGTTCAACGCGGTCGAGAAGCTGATGGGCCGGGTGCCGGCGCGGCTGTCCTACGTGACGGTCGCGGGCGGCACCGCCTTCGCCACGCTCTCCGGCTCGTCGATGGGTTCGACCGCCTTGCTCGGCACGCTGATGGTCCCGGAAATGACGAAGCGCGGCTACAAGAAGAGCATGTCGATCGGTCCGATCCTGGGGACCGGCGGCCTCGCCATGCTGATCCCGCCTTCGGCGCTCGCCGTGCTGCTGGGCACATTGGCCGAGATCGACATCGGCAGGCTGCTGATCGCAGGCGTCGTGCCCGGCCTGCTGCTGGCGGTGTTCTACGCCATCCTCATCTTCGTTCGCGCAACCCTCGATCCCGAGGCGGCGCCGTCCTACGATGTCGAGGCGGTGCCGGTCAGCCAGCGCATCCTGCTCTTCCTGCTGGATGTCCTGCCGATGATCTCGATCATCGGTTTCGTCATCGGCCTGATCATGGGCGGGGTCGCCACACCGTCGGAGGCGGCGGCCTACGGATCGGTCGGCGTCATCCTGCTCGCGGTCCTCTACTATTTCATTGTGCCGCTGCTGCGCGGCGATTTTCGCCGGGCCTGGGCCTTCGGGCCGCATTTCGCGGTCGCGATGTGGAAGTCGCTGTGGGGCGCCGGGCGGGTGACGGCGATCGCGCTGATGATCCTGTTCGGCTCCTCGCTGTTCTCCAACGTGCTGGCCGCCTCGGGCTCGAGCGCCGCGCTCATCCAGTGGGTCGCGGGCTTCGACGTCTCGCCCTACGTCATGCTGCTGATGATGTTCGGCATCCTGCTGCTGCTCGGCATGTTCATGGACCAGCTCGCCATGATGCTGCTGACCGTGCCGATCTTCTTCCCGATCGTGCAGGGGCTCGATTTCGGCCTGGCGCCGGAGGTCAAGCTGATCTGGTTCGCCGTCATCATGCTGCTGGCGATGGAGATCAGCTTCACGACGCCGCCCTTCGGCCTGCTGCTGTTCGTCATGCAGGGCGTCGCGCCGCCCGGCACCCGCTTCGGCGAGATCTGCCTCGCCGCGCTGCCTTTCATGGGCTGCGCCCTGCTGCTCACGATGCTGATCGTGATCTTCCCCGACCTGGCCGTCTGGCTGCCCTGGCTGGGGGGGTAGGGGGGCTGCCCCCTACGCCGCGCCGTCCGGCTCGTTCAATGCCGGGATCGCGTCGTCCGGCCTGGCGCGGATCATGTCCATGAGTTCGCGCTGGACCGCGGCGGCGCCGGGGTCGTTCCAGCGGTTGTCCATTTCCTGCGGATCGTTGGCGAGATCGTAGAGTTCGCCGCTGTCCGACAGGGCCTCCCAGGTCAGCTTGTGGGTCTTCGTGCGCACGCAGCGCAGGGAAAGCTGCACACCGGCCCGGTTCGGGTGCAGTTCCCATTCGTTGAAGGCATAGTCGCGGCCCGCGCCGTTCGGTCTGCCGTTCCGGCCGTTCCCGCCGTTCCCGATCAGCGGGCGTAGACTGGTCGAATGGCGGGCGTCGAGGCCCGGCACGGCGGCCCAGTCCGCGAAGGTTGCCGGCAGGTCGATGGTCGAGACCGGGTCGTCGACGACCTGGCCGGCCGGAATGCCGGGCCCGCGCAGGATCAGGCCGACGCGCAGCAAGCCTTCGTAATGCATCGGGCCTTTCAGGACCAAGCCGTGGTCGCCGAGCCAGTCGCCATGGTCGGACGAGTAGACGACGATCGTGTTGCCGGCCTGGCCGCTCTCCGCGAGCGCGATCAGGATGCGCCCGACATGATGGTCGATCAGCGAAATCTGGCCGTAGTAGTTGGCGATAAGGTGGCGGAGCTGCCGGTCGCTCTGGTTCGGAATGCGGCTGTATTGGCTGCGGAGTTCGGCAAATTCGCCCTCGATCTTCTTCTCGACGATTTCCCGGTGCCACCAGGGCCGCCGGTCGAAATCGCGGGTCCGGTTATCCGGCAGGTCCACGTCGTCGGGATGGTGCAGGTAGCACCAGGGCTCCGGCGCGTCGAACGGGTGGTGCGGGTCCGGGAAGCTGGCCCAGACGCACCAGGGCGATGCGCTGTCCTGGCGGATGAAATCGATGGTGCGGTCGCCGACCCAGGCGCTGTTGTGCCAGGCTTCCGGCAGCTTCGAGTTCCAGGTCTGGGCAGCGGGTCCGCCGGTCTCCCGGAAGTCGCCCCAATACAGATCGGTCTTCTCGTCGCCCCTGCCGTCGGCGTGATACCAGCGCTCGTAATGCAGCCCCTGGGGCGGCTTGCGCACCGGGAACCAGTTGTGGCCGACCAGCATCAGCTCGACATGCCCGAAGCCCATATAGGGGCCGGTCCAGTCCGGGCCGTAGTCCCGCGAACTCTCGATGCACTCCGGGCTGCCGGTCGGTTCGAAGGTGCTGTAGGTCGAGAAATGCGCCTTGCCGATGAAGCCGGTACGGTAGCCGGCGGCGGAGAGCGCTCCGGCAAAGCCGGCCTCGCCGGTTTTCGGGTCGAGGGAAATGCCGTTGTCGTGGACGCCGTGGGTCATCGGCAGCAGGCCGGTCAGGATCGAGGCGCGCGACGGCTGGCAGACGACGTTCGGCGTGATACAGGCGGAAAAGCGCGTGCCCCCGGCGGCGAGCCGGTCAAGATGCGGGGTCTTCACCTTGCGCCCCTCGAAACCGTAGCAATCGCCGCGCTGCTGGTCCGAAGTGACAAACAGAAAATTGGGTCTGGAATTTCCGGAGTCGTTCATGCGGGCTTTTTCTTTTTCGCGAAGCCGAACCGCCAGATGACGATGAGGCCGAGCAGGATGAAGGCGATGGCGATGGGATGGTCGAGCAGGAAGGCCGGATCGCCGTCGCTGAGGATCAGGGTCTGGCGCAGGGGCAGCTCGAACACCCGGCCGAGCACGAAGGCGATGATGAAGGCGAGCACCGGGAAGGCCAGCTTGCGCATCAGGTAGCCGAGCACGCTGAAGATCAGCATCAGCAGCACGGTGAACATGCCGTCGCCGCCCAGATAGGCGCCGCTGATGCTGAGCAGCACGACGACCGGATAGACGATGTTCTTGGGCACCCGCGCGGTCAGCGCGAACAGGCGCAGCCCGATATTGCCGATGACCAGATTGCTCAGATTGGCGACGATCATGGCGCCGAAGATGCCGTAGATCAGCCGGCCCTGTTCCTCGAACACCAGCGGGCCGGGCTGGACGTCGTGCACGATGAAGGCGCCGATCAGGAAGGCGGCGGCGACATTGCCGGGGATGCCCAGGGTGAGCAGCGGAATCAGGTTGGCGCCGACCACGGCGCTGTTCGCCGCCTCGGCCGCGGCGATGCCCTCCAGCCGGCCCTTGCCGAATTCCTCCGGTTTCTTCGACGCCCGCTTGGCGGCGGTGTAGCCGATCAGCGAGGCGACGCTGGAGCCGATGCCCGGGATCGCGCCGATGGCTGTGCCGATCAGCGCCGAGCGGGCGAGGGTGCGCCTGCACGAGGCGTATTCGGCCAGGGACACGCGCCGGTTCGCCGGGTCGCCGGTGGTGTCCAGCGGCAGCGCGCGTTCGTCGGTGCCCCGCGCCCGTTCCATGCCGACGAGGATTTCGCCCATCACCAGCACGCCCATGCCGACGGCGATGATCGGGATGCCGTCCTCCAGCTCGAGGATGCCGAAGGTCAGGCGCGTCGTGCCGGATTCGGCTTCGTCGCCGACCGTCGCCAGCAGGATGCCGACGAAAGCGGCGATCATGCCCTTGACCATCGAATCGCCGACCACGCCGGTGATGATGGTGAGCGAGAAGAACACCACCGCGACCATCTCGGTCGGGCCGAGCTTCAGGGCGACATAGGCGAGCGGCGCGGCGACGGTGATGAGGACGATGTCGCTGAAGGTGTCGCCCGTCACTGACGAATAGAGCGCCATCTTCATGGCCTTGAGCGGCTTGCCCTGCTTCGCGAGCGGGTGGCCGTCCATCGCCGTGACCGCCGCTTCGGGCGTACCCGGCGCATTGAGCAGCACCGCGGGTATCGCGCCGCCGACGGTCGAGCCCTTGTTGATGCCGATCAGGAAGGCGATGCCGGCGAGCGGCGTGAGATAAAAGGAGATCGGCACGGCAATGGCGATCGCCATCGGGCCGTTCAGCCCCGGGATCGCGCCGACCACGATGCCGATGATCACGCCAAGGACCACGAAGCCGATATTGTAGAGGGTGAAGACGTCGCCGAAGCCGGCGAGGACGGTTGCCAGGTCGGTCGTCATTGCCGGCGCCCCGTTCCCGATCCGCTCAAGGCAGCGGCCGTTCGAGGAGGATCTCGAAGAACAGCCAGATGACGCCCGCGGAGCCGACCGGGACGAGCGCGAGCGATATCGGGTTGCGCACGCCCATATAGAACATCAGCGCCGCGACCAGGCCGATCCCGCCGATCAGATAGCCGAGATAGTCCATCGCCACGAAGGCGGCGGCGACGATGGCGCCGATCAGCAGCAGCGTTCCGAGATTGCCCAGGCCGATCGCGGCTTCGCCGTCGCCCGAACGGGCCAGCCCGACGGCCGAGACCGCGACCAGCAGGGCGGACAGCAGCGCGACCGCCCACAGGGCGATGGACGGATAGGTCGCCGGCTGGATCGACGTGTCCTCGACGAACTCCGTATGGGCCGGAACCACCCAGAAGATCGCCGCCAGCGCTCCGGCGAGCAGCAGGATTCCGGCAAACAGTTCCGCGCGTTTCATGGCTGGATCATCGGTTCCGCTGCCAGGTTCCGTCCGGCTCTTGCGGGAAATCCTCTGCGAATGAGCGAAAACGCCGACCGAATCCCCCTCCCGCCAGGGGAGGGGGACGAGACCGCGCCGAACTCACTTGCCGAACTCCGCTTGCCACGTTTCGCAGAGCGGCCCTGAAGCGGTGGAGGAAGCGGACGCCGGTTACTTCTTCAACGCTTCCATGATCTTCCTGGCCGCCGCTTCCGCCGACTTGACGCGCGCCCTGAGCTTGTCCGGCCCGTGGAACTCGGCAACCAGCTTCATGCGTTCGTTGACCAGCTTCTTGACGTCCGGCGAGGCCACGGCCTCCCCAATGGCGGCGGACAGCTTGTTCACGGCCTCCGCCGGCATGCCCTTGGGGCCGGCCATGATGAAGAAACCGGAGATGTCGAGCAGCGGCATGCCGAGCTGGACCAGCGTCTTCTTCGCCGGATCCTGCTTCAGCGGCTCGTCGATCGCCGAAGCGAGGATGACCATCTTGCCGGCCGAGACGTAGCGGCTCTGGATGCCGGCGCCCCAGCCGATGTCGACATGGCCGCCGAGCAGCTGGTTCATCACGCCGCGCCCGCCGCGCGCCGGGACGATCTTGAGGTTTACGCCGTAGTGCCGGGCGATCAGCTTGGTGGCCATGGTCAGGCGCAGGCCCATCGAGCCGATGGACATCGAGCCCTTGGTCTTGGCCGCCTTCATGGCGTCGTCGAGCGTGTTCCAGCCCTTCTCCTTCATCGCCAGGATCCCTAGCTGGAACTTGGCGATGGAACCCAGATAGACGAAGTCGTCGGCGGTGAAACCGACATTCTTCTTCACCACCGGGTTGAAGGCGAAGGGATCGACCACGGCCATGCCGATGGTGTAGCCGTCTTTCTTCTCCTTCAGCAGGGCCTTGGCCATCACGCCGCCGCCGGCGCCGGACTTGTTCTTGATGATGAACTTCCAGCCGTGCTTGGCGGTGATCGCCTTGCTGACGATCCGGCCGAGGGTGTCGGCGCCGCCGCCGGCCTTGAAGCCGACCAGCATGGTGATCGGTTTCTCCGGCCACGCGGCCTGGGCCGGGCCGGCAGGAAGAAGGGCGAGAAGGGAAGCGGCGGCCAGTGCAGCCGGCGCTGCGAACGTGAACGTGCGGGTCATGAAATCCTCCCTGGATGACCGTGAACGCTGGGTTCCGACATATCGTTGACTTTTCAACGATATCTGTCAAGATGAAATCGAAAGAGGGGGATGGGAATGTGACGGACCGGGCAAGGAACGCTGCCAGCGCGGCGCAGAAATATGAATCGGGCGCCGCAGAAGGCTCTGCCCGACCCGGCGAAAGCGTCAGTGAAGCGCCGGCCGAAATCGGGCTGGCGGCGGTCAGCCAGTTCTACACCTTCCGTCTGAACAAGCTTTCGGTTCTGCTTGGCCGCCAGATGCACGAAGAGTTGCGGGCGCGCTACGGCCTCAAGCTCGCCGATTGGCGGACCATCGGAGTCCTGGGCGAATTCGGCCCGATGTCGCTGGTCGATGTCGCCCGGCGCGGCGCGATCGACAAGGCGCAGGTCTCGCGCCTGCTGCCGGGCCTGATCCGTCGCGGCTACGTCGCGCGCGACGCCCATCCGACCGACCGGCGGCGCGCCTCGTTGCGGCTGACCGGGGCGGGTTGGGACCTCTACGCCGAAATCCTGGTCCTCGGGCGGCAGCGTCAGGCCTGGCTGGTCGAAGAGTTGTCGGACACCGAGCGGACGACCGTGGTCGATTGTCTCGACCGGCTTCTTGCCCGGATCGAGGCCGAGCCGGCGGGGCCCTTCGCGCGCCCGCCGGCGGCGCCATGACCGCCGGGGAGCCGTCCGGCCCGTCCGGCCCGTCCGACCGGGACCGGGAGGAAGCCTGCCCGCAGCCGCTTGCCGGCCTCAAGGTGCTGGATATGGCCCATGTCCTGGCCGGCCCGTCCTGCGGCTGGATGCTCGCCATGCTCGGCGCCGAGGTTATCAAGGTGGAGCCGACGGGGGAGGGCGACCTGCTGCGCGTCGTCGACGAGGATCCGGCGCGCCGGGCCGTCGGGATGGGGCTCGGCTATCAATCTGTGAATGCCGGCAAGCGCTCGCTCGCCGTCGACTTCAAAACCGCCGTCGGCCGGGAGATCGTGCTCGGCCTGGCGGACCGGGCGGACGTGCTGGTCCAGAGTTTCCGGGCCGGCGCCCTCGATGCGCTCGGTCTCGGGCCGGACAAGGTCACGGCGCGCAATCCCCGGCTGGTCTACTGCGCCATTTCCGGCTTCGGGCAGGACGGACCGCGCCGGGGCGTGCGTGCCTTCGACCATGTCATTCAGGCGGCGTCCGGCATCATGGCGCTGACCGGCGCGCCGGACGGCGGGCCCCAGAAGGTCGGGACGCCGGTGTCGGACACCTCGACCGGCGTTATGGCGGCCTTCGCGATCCTGGCCGCGCTACACGAGCGGCAGCGGACCGGCCGCGGACGGTTTCTCGACGTTTCCATGCTGCACACGATGTTCGCGCTGATGGCGCCGCAGGTCGTCCAGACCGTGCTCGCCGATGCGCCGCCGGTCCGCGTCGGCAACAGCGCTTTCACCGGCAGCCCGACCGCCGACTGCTTCCGCTGCGCCGACGCCGATATCCTGATCGGCGCCAATACCGAAGCGCAGTTCGCCGGGCTGATGAAGGCGCTCGGCCGGGGCGATCTGGCCGGGGACAGCCGCTTTGACGCGCCGGAAGCCCGCAAGCGAAACAGGTCCGCGCTCCGCGGCGAAATCGAGAGCGCGCTGGCGACGCAGACGGCGGACCATTGGGAGCGCGTGCTGGCGGCGGCCGGCATCCCGGCCTCGGTCGTCCGCACCCTGCACGAAGCCCTGCAGCATCCGCAGTTCGCCGCCGATCCGGCGACCACCTGGATGGAGTCGCCGGGCGGCGGCCCGGCGCCGCTGCCCAACCTGCCGTTCAGGCTGGACCGGCAGCGTCCGGCTCCGCCGGCTCCGCCGCCGTCTGTCGGCGCCGATTCCCGGGCGATCCTGGCGGAACTGGGCTACACGGCCGCGGCCATCGACGCATTGATCGCTGAAAAAATCGTCGGCGAACCGGCAGAACCCGGACGGGACGCGGCGGCATAGCCGCCCGGTCCGCCGACAGAACCGTTACAGGAGCAGCTTGCCGATGGAGCCGCACAATCTCGTCATTGTCATGTCTGACGAGCACGATCCCCGCTTCATGGGGCATATGGGCCATCCCCGGATCCGGACGCCGAACATGGACCGGCTGGCGGCGCGGGGAACCGCCTTTACGGCGGCCTACACCAACTGCCCGATCTGCGTGCCGGCGCGCGCCAGCTTCGCCACCGGCCGCTACGTCCACGAGATCGGCTACTGGGACAACGCCATCGCCTGGGACGGCCGGGTCAAGGGCTGGCCGAACCGGCTGCAGGAAGAGGGGTTGTACAACGCCACGATCGGCAAGCTGCACTACCGCCGGGAGGAGGATCCCTACGGCATCGACCGGCAGATCGAGCCGATGCACATCTACGACGGCATCGGTATGGTCTGGGGCTCGCAGCGCGATCCGCTGCCGGACACCCGCGGCTCCTTCCAGATGCTGAAAGCGATCGGTCCCGGCGAAAGCGGCTACAACCGCTACGACATGCGGATCGCCGACGAGGCGGTGGCCTGGCTGCGCGAGGCGTCGATGCACGAATTTCCGCGGCCCTGGGTCCTCTACATCGGTTTCGTCGCGCCGCACTTCCCGCTGGTCGCGCCGCAGGAATATTTCGATCCGTATCCGGTCGGGGACATGCCGTTCCCCAAGCTGCATCCGCGCAACGGCTATCGCCGCCATCCCTGGGTCGAGGAGCACGCGCGATTCTCGCAGACCGACAGCCAGTTCGCCGACGCGGACGAACGCCTGCTGGCGATCGCCGCCTACCATGCGCTCTGCACTTTCGTCGACGACCGGCTGGGTGCGGTGCTCGATACCCTGGACGAGACCGGGCTCAGCGATAATACGCGGGTCGTCTACACCAGCGATCATGGCGACAATGTCGGCGCCCGCGGCCTGTGGGGCAAATCGGTGCTGTACGAGGAAGCGAGCCGGATCCCGATGATCGTCGCCGGGCCGGACGTGCCGGAGGGCCGGACCGTCGCGACGCCGGTTACGCTGGTCGATCTCTATCCCACGGTTATCGACGGCGTCGGCCTCGAAGCCACGGAAGAAGAAGCGGCGCTGCCGGGCCGGTCCCTGTTCGCCATGGCCGACGAGGGCGACGATCCCGACCGGATCGCCCTGTCGGAATATCACGCCGTCGGTTCGAACAGCGCCGGCTTCATGCTGCGCAAGGGCCGGTTCAAGTATCACTATTATGTCGGCCATGCGCCGGAACTGTTCGACCTCGAGGCCGATCCCGAAGAACTGGCCGATCTGGCGCCCGATCCGGCCTATGCCGCGACCCTCGCCGAGTGCGAGGCCCTGTTGCGCGGCATCGTCGATCCCGAGGACGCCGACCGCCGCGCCAAGGCCGACCAGCGCGCCCTGATCGAAAGCCACGGCGGCTGGGAAGCCGCCCGCAAGCTCGGCGCCCCCGCTGCGACGCCGGCGCCGGGCGCAGGATTCGAGTGAGGCAGCATGGTTTGGCGCTTTCTATACCTCCCCCTCTTCAGAGGGGGAGGCCCGACTTGAATCGGGGTGGGGGTGGTGCGTCGCGAGACGCGCAGCGCCGCATGGCGCTTCTCATCGTTCCGGCACGGCACCCCCATCCCCTTCGCTGCGCTCAGGGACTTCCCCCTCTGAAGAGGATTCCCCTGCAAAAAGCGCGCGCCGTGCGCACGCGGCCCCCTCCCCCCAACCCCCTCCCCCGGAGGATTCCTCTGCGAAAAGGAGATTCTCAAAGGGTTCGGGATGTGATTCTGTGTGGGTATCACCAATCGGGGGTCGGCGATGAGCGGCAAGGGTCAGTTGGGGTTTGCGGAGGCGTTTGTTTCTCCGC
>MPMX01000037.1 GCA_002238725.1 Rhodospirillaceae bacterium bin65 | reverse complement strand
CCGTGCGGCTCGCGGCACGCCCCCCCCCCCGGGCCTCCCCCTCTGAAGAGGGGGAGGTATAGCGCCGCGGACGCGCGCGGCTTTTCGCAGAGGAATCCTTGAGGGAGGGGGTTAGGGGGAGGGGTATACGGCGGCCGGAGCATTGCTAGAGGCAGTGTTGTTGCAACGGCAGACGCCCCCTCCCCTTGCCCCTCCCCCAAGGGGAGGGGGATTCGTTTCGCGCGATTATTCTGTCGGTGAAGCAACATTCCGGAAGGCGCGGGAAGCTGGCGCGAACGCCATCGCCGATGCCGCTCCGGCAGCACCAAACCCGCCTCAGATCATTTCGTCGCGGCGGTCGTCGGTTTCGCCGAAGCGCTTCATGACGGCCGGGCGGGTGCCTTCGTAGACCCTGTCGAGGCCGGCGGCGATCTTGGCGTTTTCGCGCTCGAACAGGCTGTTGCCCGCCAGGTCGCTCTCGACCAGGAACGGGCCGAAATTTTCGACCTCGATGACCCACACCGCCTGGGCGAGCCCGAGCTTTTCGCGCCAGTGCACGTCCTTCACTCGCCGGATGCCGCGCCCGAGCAGGGCGCCGGTGCCGTAGCCGACGGTGGTGAGATAGACCGCGCCGTTGCGCACGAAGTGGTTGCGGTAGTCTTCCGGGCTCATGCCGCCCTTGCCGAGGATCAGCGTCGCGCCGGAGCGGTCGAGCCACGGGCCGATCCATTTGCTGAACCGGAAGGAGGCGGTTGCCGTCACCGCGCCGATCCGGGTGCTGCCGTCGGCGTCGATCGTGGCGGCCGGGGAGCAATGGAAATTCGTGGCGCTGACGGCCGCCGGGTCGAACGGCAGAGCTTCCCCGTCTTCGACGACGCGCCGGTAGACGCCCTCGCGCGCGGTGTAGACCGTGCCGTCGAGATAGACGACGTCGCCCAGGGACAGCGCCGCCAGCGCCGCCCGGTCCGGGCTCGTACTCAGGCGGACCTTGTTCATGCCACCGCCGCTGCAACGGCAGCCGGCGGCCACTCGACCGTCTCGCGGCGCTGGTAGGGCGTGAACCATCGCGGATCGGTGCGGTATTCGACCCGGCCGTCGCCGTGGAGGCGGGCGCAGGCCCGGCGCGACGACAGGCAGAAGGCGTGCACGCTCATCTGCATGCCGCCGGTGTGGCAGTAGCCGACCTCGATATGGCAATCGACCACCATGGACTTGCCGACGAAGCCCATGGCGCCCATGCCGATGCTGTTGCCCAGGTCGACGAACGCGCGCTCCAGCGCGGCGATCTCCGGGTCGGGGTTGCGGTCGCCGACCGTGCGCAGGCAGGCCGCGCGCTTGCCCAGCACCATGCAGCTGTCCTTGGAGCCGCCCAGGCCGATGCCGATGATCGCCGGCTGGCAGGCCAGGCCGCGCTTGCCGAAGGCGACCAGCGAATCGAGATAGAAGCGCTTGATCCCCTCGATCCCGTCGGACGGGAACAGCATCCGGTAGTCGGTGCCGAACAGGCCGCCCTTGTGGACGGTCGTGAGGTCGATCCAGTCGCCGTCCGGCTCGAAGGCGACCTCGATCTCCGGCGCGGCGATGCCGACATTGTTATCGTGGTCGGTGCGCCACAGCGGATGGACGCGATTGGGGCGCAGGGGGATGTTGTGGGTCGCGTCCGCCGTCGCCCGGCGCAAGGTCTGTTCAAGCGCGACCGGCCCGCCCTCGATTTGCGCGTCGTTGGCCAGCTTGACGTACCAGCGCGGGCAGCCGGTGTCGCCGCACATGGCGCGGCCGTCCTCCTTGGCGGCGTCGTAATTCTCCAGCATCGCTTCAAGCACGAAGGAAGACAGATCGCCGTCTTCCGCTGCGGCGGCCCGGCGCAGCCCGTCGAGATAATCGTCGGGAATCTCGATCGCCGCCTTGCTCATCAGGGTGAGCGCGGTGCGGTGGATATTGTCGATGGAGATCATCGGCATGTCCCCTTCATCCCGACTCCGGGTCAAACCGCAGCGAGGGTTGCGTGGTCTTCGCCGAGCAGCGACTCGCCGGGCGCCACGATGGTGAAATTGACCGGCTCGGCCGAAACATCAAGGCCGTCGCCGGTTTGCCGGATGACCGTGAAGCTGGCGTTGGCGGGGTCGCCCTCGTCCGCGAAATCCTCCCGGTAGTGGGCGCCGCAGGAATCTTCCCGCGCAAGGGCCGCGGCCGCGATCGCTTCGGAGACCTCGACCAGGCTGCGCAGGTTGAGCCAGTCGTGCCAGGTTAGGTTGAACGCCCGGCCGCCGTCCGCAAGGCCGGTTTCGAGCAGTTCGGCTTTCAGATCGCCCAATTCCGCCAGCGCGCGTTCGAGGCTCCCGGCCGTGCGCATGACGCCGGCATCGTCCCACATCAGGTCCATGAGCCGGCGGCGCAGGGCGTGGACGCCGCCAGCCGGACCTCCGGAACCGATCCGGCCGAACGGGTGCAGGGCGCGCGCGATTTCCGCCGCCAGCAGGTCTTCGTCCGGCTTGCGGAAGGCTGCGCCCGGGCCCGACAGGTCCGCGGCCATCGTGTCGCCGGCGATCCCCCCGAAGACCGTGGAGTTGGCGACGCCGTTGCCGCCGAGCCGGTTGGCGCCGTGAGCGCCGCCGGCATCCTCCCCGGCGACGTAGAGGCCGGGGAGTTCCGTCCGCGTCTCCGGATCGCAGACCAGGCCGCCCATGAAATAATGCGCCGTCGGCACGACCTCGACCCGGCCGCCGGCGAGGTCGAAGCCGCAGTCGGCGCAGCGCCGGACCATGCCGCCGAACTGCGCGCGCACCGCGTCCGGCCCCAGATGGCTCATCGCGATATAGACGCCGCCGTGGGGCGTCGTCCGGCCCTCCCGCATCTCCGCGAAGATCGCCCGGCTCACGATATCGCGGGTTGCGCGCTCGCCCGCGCCGTCGTGATCGAACATGAAGCGGCGACCGTCGCCGTCGAGCAGGTGGCCGCCGGCGCCGCGCAGCCCTTCCTCCAGCACCGTGCCGGTCATGCGCGTGTCCGGGCCGGCGAGCAGGCCGGTAGGGTGGAACTGCACCATCTCCATGTCGCGCAGGGGCAGGCCGCGGCGCAGGGCCATGGCCAGCCCGTCCATGCTCTTGTCGCCCGAGGGTGTGTGGTAGCGGTACATGGTCGGCCCGCCGCCGGTCGCCAGCAGCACGGCCTTCGCGCGGACGAAGCGGAAGGCGCCGCTGCGCGTGTCCACGAACAGCACGCCGGCGAGCGCGCCGCCCGCACGGTCCGGAATCAGGGCGAGCGCCCGGTGCTCCTCCAGCCGGTCGACCGGCCGGGCGAGCACCTGCTCCATCAGCCGATTGACGATCTCGATGCCGGTCAGGTCGCCCTTGTGGACCGTGCGGTCGAAGGACTGGCCGGCGAAGGCCTTCTGGTGCAGCGTGCCGTCGGCGTTGCGGTCGAAGAAGCAGCCGATCTCGTTCTCGAGTTCGCGGATGCGCACCGGCGCGGTCTCGCACAGCCGCCAGGCGATCTCCTGATGGGGCAGCCACTTGCCGCCGGCGATCGTGTCCATGAAATGGCGCTCGACCGAATCGCCGGGGCTGAGCGCCACGTTGTAGCCGCCCTGGACCATGCGGGTGCAGCCGGACTTGCCGAGCAGGCCCTTGACGGCGATCGTCACCGACAGTTCCGGCGCCGCCCGGCAGGCGTGCAGGGCCGCGAACAGGCCGGCCCCGCCCGCGCCGACGATCAGGATGTCGGTATCGTGCCGGTCGAGGGGGCCCGCGGTCATCGGGCGCGCGAAGCCGGCACGGGTCAGACCGCGCTTAAGAGGAAACCGGCCGAGATGGCGCAGGCGAGCGCGACGGCGGCGGCGGCGAAAGTCTTCTGGCGCGGCGACCAGGGCAGGAATTCGAGCGCCAGCAGGCGCAGGCCGCCGAACAGGTGCAGGCCGAGCAGCAGGACGAGTCCGGTCTCCGCCGCCTTGACCCAGGGATTGTCCATCCAGCGCAGCGCGCCGTCGAGCGCGGCGGGATCGTTGAGCGCCAGGCCGAGCACCAGGAAATGCACGGGCAGGAAGAGCGCCAGGGCGAGGCCGGACAGGCGGTGGACCAGCCAGACGATCCACAGCGGATGGCCGCGATGGGCCCCGGCGTGAATTCGCGCCCTCGGCGCGGCTGACGAAGCGGTCATAGCACCACCGCCGCGACGGCGCGCCCGCCGAGCGCCAGCAGGCCGGCGAAGACGATCCAGCCGAGCATGTCGAGCGCGCGGCCCTTCAGCTTCAGCCATTCGAAGGCGACCGTGCGCAGGCCGATGGCGGCGTGGACCGACACCGCGGCGACGAACAGGCCGTAGAACAGGCCCCACCACAGGCTGCCCTGGGTCCGGCCGAGGATTTCCGCCGCGCTCAGCCCGTCCTGCACCGCGACGATCATGGTGACGATGTGGCCGACGATCAGCGGGGCCAGGATCATCGCGCTGATCCGCTGCAGCATGTAGAGCCGGATATCGGTCATCGCCCTACGCGCCGCCGCGCAGCCAGGCCCGGCCGGCCCGGCGCTTCAGCCCGGCGATGGCGGCGGTCGGGTTCAGCCCGTTCGGGCACAGGTCGGCGCAGCTCTGGTGGGAATGGCAGTTGGCGCAGCCGTTATCGCCCGACACGGCCTTCAGCCGCCCGGCCTGCCCGCCGTCGCGCGCGTCGTTGAGCAGGGTCCAGGCGCGGTTGAGCGCCGCCGGGCCGAGATAATCCGGCGCCATCGCCACCGTATCGCAGGCGGCGTAGCAGACCGCGCAGTTGATGCATTCGATGCCGGCGTCCGCCGCCGCCCGCTCGGGCGTTTCGGGCGGAATCTCCGCCGCCGGTTCGTCGCGGGTCGCGGTCGGCGCGAAGGTCCCGCCGGCTTCCGTCCACTTGTCGAAGAAGGGCGCCATGTCAGCGGCGAGGTCCCGGATCACCAGCAGGTTGCGCAGGGGCGCGATGCGCAGCCGCCCGGCCTTCGCGACCCGGCGCACATGGGTCCGGCAGGTCCAGCGCGGCGCGCCGTTCACCGTCATGGCGCAGGAGCCGCACATGCCGACCCGGCAGGCGAAGCGGTAGGCCAGCGCCGGCTCGGCGTTGTGCTGGATCCAGGTCACGACGTCGAGGACGGTCTGGCTCTCCCGCCGCGGCACCGCATAGGCGACATAGCCGCCGCCGCGCGCATCGCCGCGCCAGACCTCGACCGCGAGAGTATCGATGTCATCTGTCACGCCGCTTTCCTTACGCGCGGCGCGCCGGCGATTCACGGAAAATTTTGCGTGGGCGGGATTTGGTGGAGCCGAGGGGAATCGAACCCCTGACCTTCGCATTGCGAACGCGACGCTCTCCCATCTGAGCTACGGCCCCGCACCAAAGGCATGTCGTGCAGCAGGCGGCGGGCAGGAATTCCGGCTTGCCCCGGCCCCGGTTCGCGGGCCGGCCTGCAGTGGCGGCATATGGGGTGCCGCGGTGCGGCAAGTCAAGACGGGGCACGTCACGGGGCAAGTCGGGGTGCGGGCCCGCCGCATTGGCACGCGGCCCGGTTGGCGGCCCTTCCGGCGGCCGGGCAACGGCTGGCGATGCACTGCCGCGCGGCCCAAATCGTTGCCCAAAACCTTGCCCAAAACCTTGCCATGCGCCGGTCGCCCCGATAGGGTCGCGGCGCTTTTCGCCGAACCAGCCCGCAATCGCCGCCCGCCCATGTGCACCCTGGTCCAACTGATCGACATGATCCTCGGGATCTTCACCTGGATCCTGATCATCTACATCGTGCTGAGCCTGCTGATGTCGTTCGGCGTGATCAACGCCTACAACCGCTTCGTCAACGTCATCTTCGACGGGCTCCAGCGCCTGATCGAACCGATCCTCGGGCCGATCCGCCGCTTCCTGCCGCACACCGGCGCGCTGGATTTCTCGCCCATTATCGTCTTCATCGCCATCTGGGCGATCCGCAGCCTGCTCGCCGAATACGCCGTCATCCCGGCCTGCGCCGGCATGGCCTTCCGTTGACGCAGCCGGGCAGCCCCGCCTTCCCGACACGCCCTTTCGCCGGAACTTCCCGACCATGGACCGATCGAACGTCATCGACGGCAAGGCCTTTGCCGCCCGTCTCCGCGAAACCGTCGCCCGGCAGGTCGCCGCGCTGAAAGCCGGCCACGGGCTGACCCCCGGCCTCGCCGTCGTGCTGGTCGGCGAGGATCCGGCGAGCCAGGTCTATGTCCGCAACAAGGGCAAGGCGACCGTCGAGGCCGGGCTGAACTCTTTCGAGCACAAGCTGCCGGCGGAGACGGACCAGGAAACGCTGCTAGCGCTCGTGCGGCAACTGAACGACGATCCGGCCGTCCACGGCATCCTGGTGCAGCTACCCTTGCCGGACCATGTTTCCGAGGCCGCCGTGCTCGACGCCATCGACCCGGACAAGGATGTCGACGGCTTCCACGTCGTCAACGCCGGCCGGCTGGCGACCGGCGGCCAGGCGCTGGTGCCGTGTACGCCGCGCGGCTGCCTGATGATGCTGAAGGACCGGCTGGGCGAGCTCAAGGGCCTGCGCGCCCTGGTGCTCGGCCGCTCCAACATCGTCGGCAAGCCGATGGCCCAGCTGCTGCTCGGCGAGCATTGCACGGTCACCATCGCCCATTCGCGCACGAAGGACCTGGCGGGCGAATGCCGCCGCGCCGATATCCTCATCGCCGCCGTCGGCCGGCCGCGCATGGTGCCGGGCGACTGGATCGCGCCCGGCGCCACGGTGATCGACGTCGGCATCAACCGGATTCCGGACGACCGGCCCGGCGCGCCGGAGGGCAAGATGCGCCTGGTCGGCGACGTCGATTTCGAGTCGGCGGCGAAGGTCGCCGGCGCGATCACCCCGGTTCCCGGCGGCGTCGGCCCCATGACCATCGCCTGCCTGCTCGCCAACACGGTGACGGCCGCCTGCCAGCAGGCGGGGATCGAAGAACCGGCGGGTTAGCCCGGGAAACGCCGCGCCCGGCGCCCAATTTCCCGTTGCCCGGGGGTCAATCCCCGATGTGTGCGGTGCTCGCGATCTCGACCAGGAACTCGGGCTTCACGAGATCGGCGCGAATGCAGTAACGGGCCGGCGGATCGGTCGGAAAATACGCGCGGTACACTTCGTTCATGCCGGCATAGTCGCCCAGGTCGCTGAGGAAGATCTGGTTGAAGGCGATATCCTCCATAGACCCCCCGGCCGCTTCGACGACCGCCTTGATCGCCTCCAGAACATGCCGGGTCTGGGCCTTCACATCGCCCACGCCGACCGTGTTGCCGTCGGCGTCGAGGGCGACGATCCCCGAGACGTACACCGTGTTGCCGGCGCGTACGCCGGGAGAATATGGCGCCAGGGGAGGAGCGGAGCCCTCCGGGACGACGATTTTGTATGGCATGGCGTTTCTCTCCTTTCGGCTGATCGGACCGTGCACCGACTCAGGCACGGCGCGGATCGAAAGCCCGCCCTGAGCCGGTCGAAGGGCGGGTCGCGGCGCCCGCCCTACCGCCCGCCCTGCCTTCCGAGCAGTTGCAGGCGCAGGGCGTTCAGGCGGATGAAGCCTTCGGCGTCGCGCTGGTCGTAGGCGCCGGCGTCTTCCTCGAAGGTGACGATGGCTTCGTCGTACAGGCTGTCCGGCGATTGGCGTCCGGTAACGATGACGTTGCCCTTGTAGAGCTTCAGGCGCACCGTGCCGTTCACCCGTTCGCTGGCGCGGTCGATGGCGGCCTGGAGCATCTCCCGCTCGGGCGCGAACCAGAAGCCGTTGTAGACCATCTCGGCATAGCGCGGCATCAGCTCGTCCTTGAGATGGGCCGCGCCGCGCTCCAGCGTGATCGATTCCATCGCCCGGCGGGCGTGGAACAGGATCGTGCCGCCCGGCGTCTCGTAGACGCCGCGGGATTTCATGCCGATGAAGCGGTTCTCGACGATGTCGATGGCGCCGATGCCGTTCGCGCCGCCCAGTTCGTTGAGCCGGGTCAGCAGCGCCGCCGGGCTCAGCGCCTCGCCGTCGATCGCCGTCGGGTCGCCGCGCTCGAAGTCGATCTCGATTTCCGTCGGCCGGTCCGGCGCGTCCATCGGCGAGACCATGCGCGTCAGGATCAGGTCGTAGTCGGCCGCCTGCCACGGGTCCTCCAGCACTTTGCCTTCCGAGGAAATGTGCAGCAGGTTGGCGTCCTGGCTGAACGGTGGCTCGCCGCGCTTGTCCCTGGGCAGCGGAATCTGGTGCTTCTCGGCATAGTCGACGAGGCGCGTCCGGCTGGTCAGGTCCCATTCCCGCCACGGCGCGATGATCTTTATGTCGGGCTTGAGGGCGAGGTAGGTCAGCTCGAAGCGGACCTGGTCGTTGCCCTTGCCGGTCGCGCCGTGGGCGACCGCGTCGGCGCCGGTCTCCCTGGCGATCTCGATCTGCCTCTTGGCGATCAGCGGCCGGGCGATCGACGTGCCGAGCAGGTAGGCGCCCTCGTAGACCGCGTTGGCGCGGAACATCGGGAAGACATAGTCGCGGACGAAGTCCTCGCGCAGGTCCTCGACGTAGATTTCCTTGATGCCGAGCATCTCGGCCTTGCGCCGGGCCGGTTCCAGTTCCTCGCCCTGGCCGAGGTCGGCGGTGAAGGTCACGACCTCGCAAGCGTAGGTGTCCTGCAGCCAGCGCAGGATCACGGAGGTGTCCAGCCCGCCGGAATAGGCCAGCACGACCTTCTTCACGTCGCCCTTCTGTTTCATCGCTCCGGTCCCGGCTGCCTGGGGAATGCGTCCCGCTGAGGATGTGCCCGCAGATGTGCTGGTGGAAGCCTGCCGGGGCAAGGGGAAAAATCCGCCGCGCCGCAAGGTCCACGCGCCCGTGGCGCCGCCGCTGGCGATGAAAATTATTTCCTGTTTTACAATTTAATTCCTTGACGCGGCGGCTTCCGCGCCCTATATCGGCCCTGTCGACGCCCGAAGTGTGCGCGCAGCGGCCGGCCGACGCCCCGGACGTCCGGAAGGCCCGGCCGCCCTGTCCCCATAACTCAAAGCAGTGCCGCCCCGGACCCCGATCCGGAGCCCAGGGGCCTGCCCTGAGCGGAGCCGAAGGGCCGACCCGAAAGGCTCTTACCCGTGATTCTTACCCGTGACTCTGGCCCCCGGATCTTCGCTTCGCTCCGTCCGGGGAAGCAACCGGGGCGAAGAGGCGGCGCTTCGCCGCCGGATCGGGATCCGGGACGGCAATGGGTTTGTATTTCCTGGACGCTTCAAAAGTGCCGCGTTGCCTGGTACGAGATATAGAAATATTTCCTAAATAAAATGAATTTGCGGCGCTCCCGAATCGCGTTTTCCAGCGATTCCGCGGGGTTCAGGTGCTTCCCAGGTCGCCGAATCGAAAAAAAGTTATGATAAAGAACGGTCTGTCTGATTTTGGCGCCCGGCCCGCCCGGCCCGCCCGGCCCGCCCGACCCGTCCGGCCCGTCCGGCACGATGCCCGATCGCTTCGCCCCCACGCCGCCGCGCTTCACCCCGCCGCCGGCTCCTCCACCAACGCCGCCACCCGTGCCTGCAGTTCGGGCAGGAGTTCGGCCTCGAACCAGGGGTTGCGGGCGACCCAGCCGCGGGTGCGCCAGCTCGGGTGCGGGGTCGGCAGGTAGTCGGGCAGGAAATCGCGCCAATGGAAGACGGTCTCGGTCAGCGTCTTGCCGCGCCGGCCGCCGAGATAATGCGCCTGGGCGTACTGCCCGACCAGCAGGGTGAGTTCGACCGCCGGCATCAGGGCCAGCAGGGCGGCGTGCCAGTGCGGCGCACATTCCGGCCGGGGCGGGGCGTCGCCCCCGGAACGTCCACGCCCGGAACGCGGCAGCCGTCCCGGATAGCAGAAGCCCATCGGCACGATGGCGACGCGGCGCCTGTCGTAGAAGGTCTCGCGGCCGATCCCCAGCCAGTCGCGCAGCCGGTCGCCGCTCGGGTCGTTCCACGGGATGCCGCTCTCATGGACCTTCGTGCCCGGCGCCTGGCCGACGATCAGCAGCCGCGCCGTCGCCGACGGCCGCAACACCGGGCGCGGACCGAGCGGCAGATCGGCGATGCACAGGGTGCAGCCGCGCACCTCGTCCCAGAGAACCTCAAGTTCTTCGCTCAAAAGCCCTCGGCGAGGATGCGCGCGACATAGTCCGGCACGACCTCGGTCGCCGGGCCGTAGACCGTCTCGGCGAACATCGTCGCGCCCTCGCTCGGCTCCATGTTGAGCTCGACCGTATGGGCGCGGGCTGAAAAGATCGCCTCCTGCACGAAGCCGGCCGCCGGATAGACGTTGCCGGAGGTGCCGATCGAGACGAACAGGCTGCACTGGGACAGGGCGCGGGAGATCCGCTCCATCTCGAACGGCATCTCGCCGAACCACACGACATGGGGGCGCATGCCGCCGGCGGCGTCACAGGCCGGGCAGACAGTCTCGACGTCCATGTCGCCGGTCCAGGCCCGCACGTCGCCGCACAGGGCGCAGCGCGCCTTCAGCATCTCGCCGTGCATGTGGATCAGGTTCTTCGAGCCGCCGCCCTCGTGCAGGGCGTCGATATTCTGGGTGACGACCAGCACGTTGTCCGGCCATTCGGCCTCCAGCCGGCCGAGCGCACGGTGTGCCGCGTTGGCCCGCACGTTGCCGGACTGCAATTCGCGCCGGCGGTGGTTGTAGAACTCGTGCACCATCTTCGGGTCGCGGGCGAAACCCTCCGGCGTCGCGACGTCTTCCAGGTTGACCCGCGACCACAGCCCGTCGGCGTCGCGGAAGGTGTCGAGCCCCGATTCCTTGGAGATGCCGGCCCCGGTCAGCACGACGATGTTGCCCCGTTTCCTGCCCCGCATGGCCCGATGTGCTCCCGCTGCTTCGCGCCGTTGTCAAGCGCGGCGACTATTGTTTGTCAACATCCGAAATCCCTTGACGCGTCGTCCACTGGGAGTCACGCAGTTCCAGCAACTTTCCGGAGGGGCTCCCGGTCGGACCGCACGTCGAATATAAGTGCCTGACAGTAGCGCGGGATCGTTCCCAATGCTTGGCGAATAAGCTGGACTCCTCGAATCTTTCCGTGAACGTTGCGACGGCTCGGCGCCAACGGGGGCCAGGAATCGAGCGGGACATCGATCAATGCGATTTCTAAGCAATCCTTTCGCGCTTGCAACCGTCGCAGCCGCCGCCATTTTCTTCTCGAACGTTGCGTTATCCGACGAGAATGCTGACATCGAAGCTGTCGAACGAGAGATTCGAGCAGTGAATGATTCTATCGCGATCCACAACAGAGCGAAAAAGCGTGCCAAAGTAGCTGTTCGAAAATCGTCATGGGGCATCAAATGCTTCAAGCGCCAAAGCGAATACCGGAAAGAAAATGAAGCATTCAAAATATCAAAAGCTTACAGAGAGTATTTAGGGCCGGATAAATTTGATCGCATTGGGTTCAAAAAAGAATGGATAAAAAAGCATGGTTCTTCGAATTACATAAAGATGCTTGATGAGGCAAACAAAGAAAGCGATATGCGCCGCAAGCGCTTTGAAGAAGCGCAAAAACCCATCGATGCTCTCTACAAGGTTATGGTCGCGACTCAAAAGGTGTGCGCCAGCTTTGTACGTCGTATGACGGAGATATTTCTTCAAGACGAGATAAAGAAAGCGACTAAGAAGAAGCTCCATCGACTCAAACGAGAATTGGAAAAAATCAGGAAGGGATACACTCGGATTTGACACCGAACGGGTGGAGCCGAGATACGCCTGTTCGTCAAGCGGAAGGGATGCGCGCCTGACAGTATGTGATTCCGTAGGGCTGGCGACGCGGAAAGCAGCGACGATAGCAGCGATCCTCGTTCGAATTTCAAACCGATTCACTGCCGATTATCGTGACTCAAGGCTGCCCGCGCCACCTTCTTCATCACCGTTGGCAGGGCCTGCCGGTCGAGCCGGGCCGGGTCTTCCCAGGCCGCGCCGTCGCCCAATTCCTCCGCGCTGTCTCCCGTCTTCGCGGTGCGCACGGCGAGTTCGAGCCGGAAATGGGTGAAGACATGGCCGACCGTGCCGGCCTCGCGCTCGGCGGTGACGGCGACCGGCGGCCCGCCCTGCGGCTCGGCCTCGGTCCAGTCGGTGCCGGGGAATTCCATCATGCCGCCGAGCAGGCCGGATTCGGGCCGGCGTTGCAGCAGGACCCGGCCGTCCGGCCGCTCGATCCACCACACGATGCCGCGGCGCACCGGTTTCGCCTTCTTCGGCGCGCGGCGCGGCAGCCCGGCGGCGATGCCCCGGCGGTGCGCGGCGCAGCCGGCCGACCACGGGCACAGCAGGCATTGCGGCGACCGCGCCGTGCAGACCGTCGCCCCCAGATCCATGACCGCCTGGGCATAATCGCCCGCCCGGTCGCCTGGCGTGGTCAGCGCCGCCAGCCGTTTCAGCACAGGTTTGGCCGCCGGCAAGGGCGTCTCGACGGCGTGCATCCGGGCCATCACCCGCTCGACATTGCCGTCCACGACCGTCGCCGTCCGGCCGAAGGCGATGGCGGCGACCGCCGCGGCGGTATAGGCGCCGATGCCGGGCAGGGCGCGCAGCCCGTCCTCGGTATCGGGAAAGGCGCCGCCATGATCCTGCACCACGGCCCGGGCGCAGCGGTGCAGGTTGCGCGCCCGGGCGTAATAGCCCAGGCCCTGCCAGGCGTGCAGGACATCCGCCTGAGGGGCGGCGGCCAGGTCGCGCACGGTTGGCCACCGCCCCAGGAAACGCGCGAAATAGTCCTTCACGACCGCAACCGTTGTCTGCTGCAGCATGATTTCGCTGAGCCACACCCTGTAGGGGTCCGGCCGTTCGCCATTGCCCGGCGGGATGCGCCAGGGCAGTTCGCGGGCATGCCGGCCATACCACTCCAGCAGAACGTGCGAGGCTGTTTCCGGTCCGCCGAAGGCCTCGGCCAATCGCGCCTCGGCAGCGGAAAGCAGGGCGTCGGTGTCGCTTGAAGCAGGCATCGGAGAATTTGTGCAGCAGACGCTGGCGAAGGGCCCGGCGGTCGGTTACGCTATCGCCGTCCGCTGGCAAAGGCCAGTTTCAGCCCCCGAATTCCCCGGATAATGGCGAAACGCCCCGCGTCCTTCAATTCATCCGCCGCCGGCGCGCAGAAGCCGGCCAGACGCCGCGGCGCCGGTATGCGCCATATTGCGCCGGCCGCCGCCGCCGCCGCCCGCCCGGCCCTGCGCAAGCGCGGGCTGGCGGTGGCCGGGGTCCTGGTGGACTGGCACAAGATCGTCGGCCCCTTTCTCGCCGAAGCGACGGCGCCGGAAAAGCTGGCGCCGGGCCGCGCGCTGCCGGAAGGCGGGCGGGATGCCGGCGTCCTGCATCTCAGGGTCGGCAGCCCGGCGCTGGCGCCGGAAATCGCCCATCTCGCGCCGCAGATTATTGAAAAGGTGAACGGCTATTTCGGCTATCGGGCGGTCGCCAGGCTGAATATCCTGCACGCGCCGGTCAGCCGCGCGGACGACAGGGCGCCGCCCGCGCCGCGCGATGCCGCCCCTGAGGAGAAAGAATCCGTGGCGCGGCAAACCGCCGGCGTCGAGGACGACGGCCTGCGCGACGCCCTGCGGCGTCTCGGCGAGGCGGTCGCCGTGCGGCGTGATCGCGGCTGAGCTTCGGTGCCGTGTGCGACCGTGCCACAATACCGGCGCATTCCCGCTCCAGTGACAGCATCGTGTCCCGGGTGGCGGCAGTGCGATTGTGAAGTTTTGCACAGGCGCCAATAGCCTGTTGTCGTCCGATGGAAATTCGCGCATTATCCAGATATAGTGTCGAGGTGTAGATGAACCGCAACCCCTTGTTGACTATCGTCCCGATTTTGCTGGCCGCCGCGATGGCGGTCACCGCGCCGGCGCGCGCGGAAATCGCTTCGGTCAAAGACGCTCTCGCGGAAATCTCCTATGGCAAGGCGAACGCGCCGATCGTCATCTACGGCTTCGAATCGCTGTCCTGTCCGCATTGCCGCGAGTTCCATGTCGGCGCCTGGCCGCGGATCAAGAAGACCTATGTCGATACCGGCAAGGTCCGCTTCGTGCTGCGCGATTTCCCGCACAACGGCCAGGGCTATCTCGGCATAATGACCGCCCGCTGCCTTGGCCCGGCCCGGGCCAAGGGGATGGTCGATATCCTGTTCAACAACCAGGCGCAATGGGCGTTCCTGGGCCGGGACAAGTTCTACAAGGCGCTGAGCCGCTATGCCCGCCTCGGCGGCCTGAGCGACGCCGATTTCAAGGCCTGCCTGGACAGCGAAGAGATCGTCAAGGGCATCAAGAAGAGCCTCGATGAGGCGGCGGCCAAATACAAGATCAACAGCGTACCGACCTTCCTGATCGGCACGAAGAAGCAGGTCGAAAGCGGTGGCGGCCAGAGGATCGACGGCGCCCGGCCGTTCGAAGCCTTCGACAGCGCGATCAAGGAGGCGCTGGCGGCGGCCGGCAAGAATTAGGCTGCCTGCACCGGCGGCGGGGAAGGCGTGGATTGGTCCAGTTCAACAAGATTCGTCTGACAGGGTTCAAATCCTTCGTCGATCCGACGGAACTGGAGCTTTCGGCCGGCCTGACCGGCATTGTCGGGCCCAACGGCTGCGGCAAGTCCAACATCCTCGAGGCGTTCCGCTGGTGCATGGGCGAAGGCTCCGCCCGGCAGCTGCGCGGCGGCGGCATGGACGATGTCATCTTCAGCGGCACCGCCGACCGCCCGGCGCGCAATATTGCCGAAGTATCCATCGACCTGAACAACAGCGAGCGGGATGCGCCGCCGGCCCTCAACGGCTTCGAGCAAATCGACGTCGCCCGCCGGATCGAACGCGACAAGGGTTCCAGCTACCGGATCAACAGCAATGAGGCGCGCGCCCGCGATGTCCAGCTCCTGTTTGCCGATCTGCAGACCGGGGCGAGGTCCACCGCGATCGTGAGCCAGGGCCGCGTCGCCGCCATGATCGCCGCCAAGCCGGCCGAGCGGCGGCTGGTTCTGGAAGAGGCGGCGGGCATCACGGGCCTGCATTCCCGGCGCCACGAAGCCGAGCTTCGCCTCAAGGGCGCCGAAACCAATCTGGACCGGCTGGAGGATTTGCTCAACGAACTGGCCGACCAGATGCAACGGCTCAAGCGCCAGGTCCGCCAGGCGACCCGGTATCGCAACATCAGCGGCCATATCCGGCGCACCGAGGCCATCCTGCTGCATCTGCGCTGGACCGAGGCGGAGGCCGCGCTGGCCGAGGCCCGGCGCGAGCGCGCCGAAGTCGACCGCCGGGTCGAGACCCTGACCGCCGCTGCGGCGGCGCTGGCGCAGCGGTCGGCCGAGGGCGGCGCGGCGCTGACCGGTCTGCGCGACGACGAAGCCGCGGCAGCGGCGAAACTGCAGCGCCATCTGGTCGAGCGCGACGGACTGATCGCGGAAGGCGAACGCCTGGCGGCGCGGCGGGCCGAGCTTGCCCAGCGGCTGGAGCAGATCGACCGCGACCTGGAGCGGGAAAGGGCGCAGCTGGCCGATGCAGCCGGCGCGCTGAGCCGGCTCGACGAGGAATTGCGGCTGCTCGACCGGGCCGACGCCGAAGACGAGGCGGCGCGGGCCAGCGCCGCAAAGGCCGTGCAGGATGCCCGCGCCGAGGTCGAGGCGTTCGAGAATGACGTGACTGCCGCGACGGAACGGTCGGCCGCCCAAGACGCGCGCCGTCACGCGGCGCAGGAACGGGTCGCGGCGCTGAAGCGGACGGCCGAAGGCCTCGGCCAGCGCATCCTCGCCGCCGAAACCGAGCGCGACGCCCTGAACGCGGACGAAGCGGGGTCCGGCCTCGACGCCGCGCAGCGGATGGCCGATGCAGCCGAAGAGGAAATCGCGCGGGTCCGGGCCGCGGCCGACCGGGCGGAGGCCGAGCGCGACAACACGGCCGGTGCGGTCGAGCAGGCCCGCGGCATTCTCGAGGCCCATAACGAGACGCTGACCCGCCTGCGCGCCGAGGCCGACACGCTGACCGCGCTGCTGGAACGCCGGGTCGCCGGAGATACCAGGCCGGTGATCGAGGATATCCGGGTGACTACCGGCTACGAGGCCGCGCTCGGCGCCGCGCTGGGCGACGATCTCGATGCCCCCGTAGACTCTGGGGTCGGCGCGGAGGCCGCGATCCGGTGGCAGGCCGGCGCGGACTCCGGTGACGAAGGACCGGACCTGCCGCGCGCTGCCAGGCCGCTCAGCTGGTTCGTCGATGCGCCGCCCGCACTGACCCGCCGGCTCGACCAGATCGCCGTGGTCGACGACTCCGATTTGCTCGAGGCGATCGCGCCGCTGCTCGCCCAGGGGCAGCGCGCGGTATCCCGCGAGGGCGGCATGGTGCGGTGGGACGGCTTCGCCGCCGCCGCCGGAGCGCCGACCTCCGGGGCCCAGCGTCTGGCGCAGCAGAACCGGCTCGACGCCATCGGCCGGGAGGCCGTCGCCGTCGAGAAGCAGGTTGCCGCGGCGCGTGCCGATCTGGATACATCCCGGGCTGCTGCTGACGCTGCCGACGAGGCCATGCGCAGCGCAAATACTGCGGTCCGCGAGGCTTTCGATCTGCTCAACGCGCGCCGTGCGGCGCTGGCTTCGCTCAACGAGGCGGTGGTGTCGCGGCGCGGCCGGCTGGACGCGGTCGCCGATACGCTGAAAGCGCTGGAAGGCGAAAGGGCGGAATCCGCTATGGCCCTGGCCGAGGCGCGGGCCGCGCTCGACGCCATCCCGGAAGACAGCGCCGCGCAGGCCGAGCTGTCGGACATGCGCGACAGGCTCGCCGCCCTGCGTCAGGAACTGGCCGGCAAGGAGCAGACCGGCAACCGGCTCGAAGCCGATGCTGCGGGCCGCGCTCGACGCCGGACCGCTGCCGGCGAGGACGCGGCGCGCTGGCGCCGGCGAATCGAGAGCGGCGAAGTCCAGCTGGCGGCTCTGGAAGAGCGGCGCGGCGGGATCGCTGCCGAAGTGGCCGGGATCGAGGGCATGCCCGACGATCTGGCGGCCCGGCAGGCCGCAGCGGACGCCCTGGTCGCGCAGAGCGATGCTGCGCGCACATCCGCAGCGGCGGCGCTGGCGGAGGCCGAGTCGGCGCTCGCCGGCATCGATCGCGAACTGCGCAACGCCGAAAATGTGCTCGCCGAAGCGCGCGAGGGCCGCGGCCTGGCCGAGGGTCTCGTCAACCAGACCGAGCAGACGGTCGGGCAGATTGCGGAGCGCTGCGCAGAACGCCTCAATTGCCGCCCGGACGCCCTGCCCGGCATCGCCGAACACGATCCGGAAAAGCCGCTGCCCTCCCAGGCGGACACGGAACGGCGGCTGGAACGATTGTTGCGCGAGCGCGACGGTATGGGCCCGGTCAATCACCGGGCCGAGCAGGAATCGAAAGAGTTGGGCGACCGGATCGAGGAATACAAAACCGAGCGCGACGACCTGATCGGCGCGATCGAGCGGTTCCGCCGGGCGATCGCCACCCTGAACCGCGAGGGCAGGCAACGGCTCCTGGCGTCCTTCGATACCGTCAACGGGCATTTCCAGGCCCTGTTCACCCGCCTCTACGGCGGCGGCCGGGCCCATCTGGCATTGACCGAAGCAGACGATCCGCTCGACGCCGGGCTGGAAATCATGGCAAGCCCGCCGGGCAAGCGGCTCCAGAGCCTGTTGCTGCTGTCCGGCGGCGAGCAGGCGCTGACGGCCATCGCGCTGCTGTTCGCCGTATTCCTGACCAATCCGGCGCCGATCTGCATCCTCGACGAGGTCGACGCGCCGCTCGACGACAACAATGTCGACCGGTTCTGTACCCTGGTCGAGGACATCGCCGAGGAGAGCGGCACCCGCTTCCTGATCGTCACCCACAACCGGCTGACCATGGCCCGCATGGACCGGCTGTACGGCGTGACGATGGCCGAGCGCGGCGTCTCGCAACTGGTGTCCGTCGACCTGCGCGAGGCTGAGGCGCTGCGCGAAACCGCTTAAATAATGTCGCATCGCCCGGTTTATTGCCGAAAATCAGCAGGTTAACCGGTATCGGGCTGCCGATTTACCGCCGCCGCGCCGATTGACAGCTTTTGCCGTCTCCCCCTAGTTTGCCGGCGTTTCCGGCCGGTTTTCTTCCGGCTGTCCCACGGTTCCGTCGGAGGGCAGACCCGCCTTGGCGGGCCGTGCCGCGTGGAGGCGGCGCCATGGCGCAACAGGACCGTCCTCCGTCTCTCGATCAGCTCGATGCCCGGCTGCGCAAAGCGCGGCAAAGGCGCGAAAGCGATCGGGCGGGCCGCGGCGGCACGCGGGACGCCGAGGACCGGACCGACCGGGGCAAGGGGATCGGCCTGGCGTTGCGCATCGGCACCGAACTGGTGGCCGGCCTCGTCGTCGGGGTCGCCATCGGGCTCGGGCTCGATTGGTGGCTGGGGACGAAGCCCTGGCTGATGATTGTCTTTTTCTTCCTCGGCGCGGCCGCCGGGATCGTGAACGTCTACCGGACGATGAGCGGTTTTGGCCACGCCGTGGGCTATGCCGATCCGGAGCGCGGGCAAGACGCCGACGCGCCGGAACGGGACGAACGCGAAGGGGAATGACCGGTGGCTGGCGAAAAACACGGTCCGCTCGATCAATTCACGATCAAGCCGCTGGTCAGCATCGACATCGGCGGCGCCGACCTGTCGTTTACCAATTCCTCGCTGGCGATGCTGATTACAGTGCTGTCGGTCAGCCTGTTCCTCGTCGTCGGCATGAGCCGCGGCCGGCTGGTGCCGGGCCGGTGGCAGTCGATGGCGGAGTTGAGCTACGAATTTGTCGCCGGGCTGCTGAAGGAGACGGTGGGCAACGAAGGCCGCCGGTACTTCCCGTGGATTTTCACCCTGTTCATGTTCATCCTGTTCGGCAACCTGCTGGGCATGATCCCCAGCGCGTTTACCTTCACCAGCCACATCGTCGTGACCTTCGCCATGGCGCTGGTGGTGTTCCTCTTCGTCACGCTGCTGGCGGTCTTCAAGCACGGCATCCGTTTCTTCAGCTTTTTCGTGCCGCCGGGGGCGCCGAAACTGATGTGGCCGTTGCTGATCCCGATCGAGGTCATCTCCTATCTCTCCCGTCCGGTCAGCCTTTCTGTGCGACTCTTCGCCAATATGTTGGCCGGACACACGCTGCTTAAGGTTTTTGCCGGTTTCGTGGTCGCGCTGGGCGCCGCGGGTGTTGTGCCCCTGCTCTTTATCGTTGCGCTGACCGGGCTGGAAATCCTGATCGCCTTCCTGCAGGCCTACGTCTTCACAATTCTGACCTGCCTGTACATCAACGACGCGCTCCACCTTCACTAGAGAAGGGCTCAGGGAGCGGGCGCGACGGGCCCAAACTTTCCGCGGAAAGGATCTGAGAATGGAAGTTGAAGCTGCAAAATTCCTGGGCGCCGGCCTGGCCGTGATCGGCGTGATCGGCGCCGGCATCGGGATCGGCAACGTGTTCGCCGCCTTCATTCAGGCGGTGGGCCGCAACCCGGCCGCCCGCGGCGAGGTTTTCACCATGACGATGCTGGGCTTCGCGCTGGTCGAAGCCATTGCGCTGTTCGCCCTGGTGATCGCGCTCGTCATCCTGTTCGGATAGCAGCCGGCTTCCGGAGCGGGCGCCTGCCGTCCGCCCCGCGCGAAGCCTGACCAGTCCGAACACGCCCAGGGGCGGAGATCGGCGATGCCGCAACTGCAACAGATCGATACCTTCCTCTCGCAGGTCGTCTGGCTTGTGCTGGCCTTCGTCGTCCTGTTCGTCGTGCTGCGCACGATTGCGCTGCCGAAGATCCAGGCGACCCTGGAGGCCCGGCGCGACAGGATCGAGGGCGATCTGGACCGGGCGCAGACCCTGCGCCGGGAGGCCGAGCAGGTTCTGGCCGAATACGAGGCGGCGATGGCCGAGGGCCGCGACAGGGCCCAGGCGGTGATCCGCGGCGCGGTCGAGGACGGCAAGGCGCAGGCCGCTACCGCCCATGAAGCGCTGGCCGGCCGGCTCGCCGACGATATAGGCCGCGCCGAAGCGCGCATCGCGGCGGCGCGCGACGAAGCCGTCGCCAATATCCGCGACGTTGCCGTGGAAGTGGTCCAGGCCGCCGCGCAGCGCCTGATCGGCGGACGGATCGCCCGCAAGTCGGCGACCGACGCCGTCGATGCGGTTTCGGACGGGTAGGGACGGGCGCGATGGAGATTTCCGCAATCCCCGCTTCGGCCGTTCTCCTTGCCGGCGGCAAGACCGCTTCGGTCGGCGGCTGGCTCGGCGACCTGTTCGACTTCGGCGGAGCGACCTTCTGGGTGCTGGTCGCCTTCGCGATTTTCGTTGCGTTCATGGTCTGGAAGGCGCGGCGCGCGGTCACCGGCGCCCTCGACGCCCGGGCCGAGGCGATCCGCACCGAGATCGAGGAAGCCCAGCGCCTGCGCGAAGAAGCCCAGAGCCTGCTGGCCGACTATCAGCGCAAGCAGCGCGACGCCCTGCAGGAAGCCGAGGGCATGCTGCGCGCGGCCGAGGAAGAGGCGGTGCGCCTGCGCGCAAGGGCGGAGGAAGACCTCGCCGCGTCCCTGAAGCGGCGCGAGCAGCAGGCGCTGGACCGCATCGCCCAGGCCGAGGCGGCGGCCCAGGCGGAAGTGCGCAACACGGCGATCGACCTGGCGGTCTCCGCGACCCGCAAGCTGCTGGAAGACCGGCTCGACGAGAAGAAGGCCGCCGGCCTGGTCGATCAGGCGATCAAGGAACTGCCCGGCAAGCTGCACTGAACATAGCGTCAGTCGCCGGACCCCGGTTCCGGCGGCGCTGTTCGATCCCGCACGCCCCGGTCCCCGAGCGACAGGAAAGCATCGACGCCCGATGACGAGCCCGGCCCGCGCCGATTTCCGCTTCCGCCATCCCCTGCGCGTCCGCTATGCGGAAATCGACGGCCAGGGCGTGGCGTATAACGCGCACTATCTCACCTGGTACGATATCGGGATCACGGAATATATCCGCGCCATCGGCTACGACTATCCGTTGGGCGGCGATCCGGAAACCGGCTGCGATTTTCATTTGGTCAAGGCGGCCGTCGAATTCCGTGCGCCGATCCTCTACGACGAAATAATCGACATCTGCATCCGCACCCGGCGGATCGGCCGGACCAGCATCACCTTCGATCCGGCGATCTTCCTCCAGGGCGCCGCCGACGACCTGCGCGCGACCGGCGAGGTCGTCTGGGTCAACACGCATCAGCAGACCCACAAGACCGAGCCGGTGCCCGGCAAGCTCATCGACGCCATTGCTGCGTTCGAAGGCTACGATCCGCGCGTGGGGTGAGGCGTCCGGCGGCGCGATCCGGGAGGGCCGATTGCCCGCGCCGATTGCCCGTTCCGGCCGCCTGTGCCACTAAACGCCCATGTCAGACCGCCTGCGTCTTTCCCGTTCCGACGACAATTTCTATGCCTGGAGCACGTTGGACCGCGCATCGGTCCGGCGCGCCGACCGGGCCTGGCTGGAGGCTCAGCTGCACGGCCCCCAGGGCCGCCTCGTGCCGGTCTGGCGCTCGCGCAATCTGATCGATCCGGGCGCCCCGCCCGAAGATCCGCCGGAGGCGATCCTGCTGCCGACCGAACGGTTCGGCGCGCTGCTCGAACGGGGCGACGCGCCGTTGTTCCTCGGCCTGCACGGCGGGCTGGCCTATTTCGCCAGCGATCTCTCCCGGCTCGAGCAGACGGAGGCCGAAGCGATCTGCGGCGTTCGGGCCGACCGGGCGGAATTCCTGGATCTGCGCTTCACCGGGCCGATGATGAACCGGGAACACGGCAATCTGCTGGCCTATGCCCGCGGGATGCTGACCTGGCGGCGCAGGCACATGTTCTGCGGCGTCTGCGGCAACGAGACCCGGCCTAAGGATGGCGGGCATCTGCGCGTCTGCTCCGACGAGAAGTGCGGCACGAGCCATTTTCCCCGGACCGATCCGGCCGTCATCATGCTGGTGACCCATGGCGACAAATGCCTGCTGGGCCGGCAGAAGACCTGGCCGCCGGGGATGCATTCGACGCTTGCCGGTTTCGTCGAGCCCGGCGAGACCCTGGAGATGGCCGTGGCGCGCGAAGTTTTCGAGGAATCCGGCGTGCGGGTCCATGACGTGCGCTATCACTCGTCCCAGCCCTGGCCGTTCCCGACGTCGCTCATGCTCGGCTTCCACGCGACGGCGGTGTCGGACGATCTCGCCGTCAACACCGACGAGCTCGAATCGGCGGCCTGGTTCGAACGCGGCTGGGTGGTCGAGCAGATCCGCCGGCGCAGCGAGGATTTCAAGCTGCCGCGCCGGGATTCGATCGCCCGCCAGCTGTGCGAAGACTGGCTGGCCGGCCGTGCCGGGTGACCGCGCCATGAGCAACCCCGCAACAGCCCTGCCGGCGATTCTGACGGACGGCTATGCCCGCTTCCGCAGCGACCGCTATGCCCGCGATCTCGAAACCTATCGGGCCCTGGCGGACGGCCAGGCGCCGCCGGTCATGGTGATCAGCTGCTGCGACAGCCGGGTCGATCCGGCCGCGATCTTCGATGCCGCGCCCGGCGAACTCTTCGTCGTGCGCAATGTCGCCAATCTGGTGCCGCCCTGCGACCCGGGCGGCGACGATTCCGGCACCGGGGCGGCCATCGAGTTCGCCGTCGAGCACCTGGGCGTCGGTGCCATCGTCGTCATGGGTCACAGCGGGTGCGGCGGCATCAGGGCGTATGTCGAGAGCCGGGGCTCTGCGCCCGCCGAGCCGGGCTTTATCGGCAAGTGGATATCGACGGTCCGCGGCGCGGAAGCCCATCTGCCCGCCGACGCGCCGAAGCAAGGGCCGGGCCTGCAAGAGGCGTTCGAATACGCCTCGATCCTGAACTCGCTCGATAACCTGCTGACCTTTCCCTTCGTCCGGCAGGCGGTCGAGGACGGCCGGCTTACTCTGCACGGCGCCCATTTCTCCATCGCCGGCGGGATGCTCCACATGCTCGATCCGGCGACCGGCACGGCCACTGTACTGAAATGACCGCACCGGCCTTTCCCTATATCAGCACCCGCGGCGCCGCGCCGCCGGCTACGTTCGACGATATCCTGCTCGCCGGCTTGGCGCGGGACGGCGGCCTGTATGTGCCCGAGGCCTGGCCCGCTTGGACCGCCGATACCCTCGAGCGCTGGCGCGGCCATTCCTATGCCGGACTGGCGGCGGAAATCTGCGCGCCGTTCATGGCCGGCTCGGCTGCCGCCGCGGACCTGCCGGCGCTGGCCGAAGCGAGCTATGCGGGCTTCGACGATCCGGCCGTCGCGCCGCTCGTCCCGCTCGAAGACGGCCTCTATCTGCAAGAGCTGTTCCACGGCCCGACCCTGGCCTTCAAGGACTACGCCCTGCAACTGGTCGGCCGGCTGTTCGATGCCGTGCTGGCCGCGCGCGGCGAGCGGATCACGGTGGTCGGTGCAACGTCCGGCGACACCGGCCCGGCCGGGATCGCCGCCTGCGCCGGCCGGGAGGCCATCGACATCTTCATGCTGCACCCGGCGGGCCGGACGTCCGAAGTGCAGCGCCGGCAGATGACGACGGTGCCGGACGGCAACGTCTTCAACATCGCTGTCGACGGCACCTTCGACGATTGCCAGGATCTGGTGAAGGCCCTGTTCGCCGACGACGCCCTGCGCGACCGGGTCAATCTCTCGGCGGTGAACTCGATCAACTGGGCCCGGGTGATGGGCCAGATCGTCTATTACGTTCACGCCGCGCTTCAGGTCGGGGGGCAAGGGAACGCGTCGGAGCGGGCCGTCTCCTTCGCCGTACCGACCGGCAATTTCGGCAACGTGTTCGCCGGCTACGGCGCCCGGCGGTGCGGCCTGCCGGTCGGCCGGCTGATCGTCGGCAGTAACGCGAACGACATCCTGACCCGATTCTTCCGGCACAACGCGATGGAAATCCGCGGCGTGACGCCGACCCTGTCGCCGAGCATGGATATCCAGGTCTCGAGCAATTTCGAGCGCCTGCTGTTCGACCTGCTGGACCGCGACGGCGCCGCCGTCGAATCGGCCATCCGGGCGTTCCGGACAGGGGGCAGCCTGCCGCTCGACGAGGCCCGCTGGCAGCGCGCGACAGCCCTTTTCCGGGGCGCCAGCCTCGACGACGAGGGGACGATCGGACTCATGCGCTCGGTCTTCGAGCGGACCGGCCGGCAGATCGATCCGCACACTGCCGTCGGCCTGGCCGCAGCGCGCGAATGCCGGGGCGGCGGCGATCCGGTTGTCGTGCTGGCGACGGCCCATCCGGCCAAGTTCCCGGACGCGGTCGAGCGGGCGACCGGCCGTCGCCCCGCCCTGCCGCCGCATCTCGCCGACCTGCACGCGCGCGCGGAGCGGTGCGTCACCATGGCGAAGGATAGCGCCCGCCTGACCGACTATGTGCTCGCCAACGCCAGGACGGTGAGAGGATGATGCAGACAGCGCAGGTCACGACGCTCGGCAGCGGTCTCCGGATCGCGACCGACGCCATGCCCCAGGTCGAATCGGTCTCCTGCGGCATCTGGATCGATTCGGGCGCGCGCCACGAGCCGGCCGAGGTCAACGGCGTCTCCCATCTGCTCGAACACATGATGTTCAAGGGCACGGCCCGCCGCAGCGCCCAGGACATCGCCGACGAGATCGAGGCGGTCGGCGGCCATATCAACGCCTGGACCTCGCGCGAGGCGACGGCCTTCTTCTGCAAGACGCTGAAAGACGACCTGCCGCTCGCCGTCGATATCCTCGGCGATATCGTTCAGCACAGCCTGTTCGACGAGGCGGAACTGGCGCGCGAGCGCGATGTCGTGCTGCAGGAAATCGGCCAGGCGATGGATACGCCCGACGACATCGTCTTCGACCATTTCCAGCGCGCCGCCTATCCGGACCAGGCGCTCGGCCGGCCCGTGCTGGGCGACCCGGCGATCGTCGGATCCTTCCCGCGCGACCGGCTCGACGGTTATCACAAGGCGAACTACACCGCGGCGCGGGCGGTCGTGGCCGCGGCCGGCAACCTGGACCACGAGGCGTTCGCGGCCATGGTCGAAGAGCGGTTCGGGACGCTGGCAACCGGCAACCGGCCGGCAGCGGAACCGGCGCGCTACGACGGCGGCGACTATCGCGAGGAGCGCGAACTGGAGCAGCTTCACCTGCTGCTCGGCTTCCGCGGCGCGGCCCAGATGGACGACGACTATTTCGCCGCCATGCTGCATTCCACCATCCTGGGCGGCGGCATGTCGTCCCGCCTGTTCCAGGAGGTGCGGGAGAAACGCGGGTTGGTCTACTCGGTCAGCAGCCACAACACCGCCTATGCCGATGCCGGCCTCTACGGCATTTATGCCGGCACCGGGCCGGACCGCGTGGCCGAACTGGTGCCGGTCGTGTTCGACCAGCTGGCCGATCTCGCCCGGGGCGCCGGACCGGAAGAACTGGCCCGGGCGAAGGCCCAGGCGCGCGCCGGCCTGCTGATGGCCCGGGAAAGCACGGGCGCGCGCTGTGAACAGCTTGCCCATCACATGCTGGCTTTCGGCCGGCCGCTGGCGCCGGCGGAAATCCTGCAGCGGATCGAGGCGGTCGACGAAGCCGCAGTCGGTGCGTTCGGCGGGAAACTGCTGGCCGGTCCGCTGACCTGCGCGGCGCTTGGCCCGGCCGGGGCGTTGGAGTCCTACGATGCGATGGCGGCGCGGATTGCCGCGTGAAACCGCGGGTCTAGGCGTGGCCGGCGGTGCTGGACAGCATGCTCGGGTCGATGCCCAGCGTGCCGATGGCGGTGCGCCAGCGGTCTTCGTCCAGGCCGGCGCCGAAAACCAGGGTTTCGTCGGCATCGGCGGTCAGCCAGCCGTTCTGCTGGATTTCCTGTTCGAGCTGGCCGGCGCCCCAGCCCGAATAGCCGAGCGCCAGCAGGCAGTGTTCCGGGCCGCCGCCGGTGGCGACCTCGCGCAGGATGTCGACCGACGCCGTGAGCCCGATGCCGTCGCTCACTTCCATGGTGCCATTGTGGCTATAATCGCCGCCGTGCAGCACAAACCCGCGGGCGGTTTCGACCGGTCCGCCGATATGGACGGGAATGTCGCGCCGGATCGTGCAGTCGTCGACGCCGACCTGCTCCAGCAGTTCCTTGAAGGCGATGGACTCCGACAGCTTATTGACGACGAGGCCCATGGCGCCGTCGCCGGAATGGGCGCACATGTAGATGACGGTATGGGCGAAGCGGGGGTCCGCCATGCCGGGCATGGCAATCAGCAACCGTCCGGTCAGCCAGGGATTGGCGCTGTCGGTCGAACCCGGAATTGTCGCCCTCCGTCGCAGGATGGCGGCTTTGTGGGCCGCCGTCTCCTTCCGAAGATAGACCCAGCGGCGCGCTGCGCAAGCGAAACCGGAACGGCAGTACCGCACCGCCGGCGCCGGGCCACAGGCGCCAGGGGCGGGTTGCGGCTGCTGCGCGCTATCCTGGTGTCGCTGGGCTTTACCGTGGCGGCGGCGACGCCGGGCGCGGCGGCGGCGCCCGCGCAATCGCCTTGGGCCGATGCGCTCGAAGGCCGGATGCGGCTGGTCGGCGGCGGCGCGGACAGCCGCTGGCTCGGCCTGACCTTCGACCTCAAGCCGGGCTGGAAGATTTTCTGGCGCGCGCCCGGCGCGCCGGGATTGCCGCCGGTCCTGGATTGGCAGGGTTCGCGCAACCTGAAGTCGGCGCAGATCGTCTGGCCCGCACCGGAGATATTCACCAGTTTCGGTTTCAAGGCGCGTGGCTTCGGCGGCCGCTTCACCCTGCCGATACGCGCGGCGGTCCGGGATGCGGATGCCGCCCTGGAGGCCCGCGTCCTGGTGCTGTTCCAGCTGTGCAAGGATGTCTGCATCCCGGTCGAAACGCGGCTCGCCCTGAGCGTCCCGGCATCGGCCGCGGCCCATCCGGACATCGTTGCGGCCCGCGCCCGGGTGCCGAAACCGGCCGGCGCCGGATTTGCCGAGTGGCAGGCCGAGCGGCGCGGGCGCCGCCTGACCGTCAGGATACGCCACCGCAACCGGGTCTTCGCGTCGCCGGTCATTCTGGTCGAAGCGCCGAAGAAGGTGCGGCTCGGCCGGACGGTTCAGCTGCCGCCGGACAGCGCCGGCCGGTTCGGTATTGCGCTTCCGATTCTCGGGAAACGCCCGGTGCCGGAAGGGTTCAGGGTGCGCATCACCCTGATCGACGGGCCGGAGGCCTGGGAAAAGACCGTGCCGGTCTCAGCCGCCGTCGGCCGGTGACGCAGCTGCGCGCTCTGGTACTTCCGGCCGGCTGCCGATCAGCGGCAACAGGATCAGGGCCAGGCTGGCGCACACGGCCATGATGGCGACCAGCGGCCAGATGCTGCCCCCGACGATTGCGCCGGAGAGTTGCGCCGCGGCCGCGCTGAAGGTCATCTGGATGAAGCCGACGAGGCCGGACGCCGCACCGAAAGCGCCCGGGCTGGCGTTGATCGCGCCGGCGACGCCGTTGGGGATGATCAGACCCTGGAAGAATGAGATGGCGTAGGCCGGAACGAACAGAAGGGCCGGGGTAAGGTCGAAGGAAGCGTATAGGCCGGCCGTGACCGCCAGGGTAACGGCGCCCAGTATGCTGCCGAGCACGATCAAACGGTCGAGGCCCAACGTGTTGAGCAGCCGCGTCGCAGCGAAGCTCCCGACGGCAAACATTCCGGGGATGCCCAGGAACCACAGGCCGTATTCGCTCGGCGGGCGCTGCAACAGGTCGCTCATCAGGTAGGGCGTACCGGCAACGAAGGCGAAGAAGATCGCCATGCTGAAGGTCGAGATCAGCGTGTATCCCCAGAACCGCCGGGACCGTGCGACCTGGCGCAGGCCGCCGAGCGCCGACCGGGCTATCGATCCGTCACGCGAACGGGCGCGCTCTGCGGAGGACAGCGTTTCGTGCAGCAGGCCAACGACAAGGGCGCCGACCAGCAGGCCGAGCGCGACGGTTACAGCAAAATTCGCGCGCCAGCCGAAGCCCTCGGTAAGGAAGCCGCCGACCACCGGGGCGACCATTGGGGCGATCACCATCGCGATCGTGAGATAGTTGATCGCCTTCGGCGCCTCTGCGGCGCCGTAGATATCGCGGACGATGGCGCGGCTCAGCACCATGCCGGCGGCGGCGCCGGCGGCCTGTGCGATGCGCCCCAGGATCAGGAGGGCGACCGACGGCGCGAAGGTGGAGAGCAGGCTGCCGGCCAGGAACAGGGCCATGCCGCCAACCAGCACAGGCTTGCGGCCGTAGCGATCCGAAAGCGGACCGTAGAACAGGGTCGAAACGGCGATCGCGACCATTGACAGGCTGAGCGTCAGCTGGACGAACGACTGACTCACGCCGAACGAGCGTTGGATCGCCGGCAGCGCCGGCAGGAAGATCTGCATCGAAAAGGGGCCTGCGGCGGTCATCAACATCAGGACGAGGAATAAGGCCGCTTTGGCTCTGACGGTCATAATTCGGCCTTTGGCGGGAGATGCCGGCGAACGCAGGTCCGGGAAGAGCGCGCCGCAAGCCGGCGCGCCGATTGGTTCGCATGGTGCCCCTATAGCCTTACCGGGTTGCCGACAATATTGGAAACGCGCCGCAGCGCGGACTTGCGCCCGCCGGTCAGTTGTTCCCGTCTTTCAGTAGCCAGCCGAAAACCAGCGTCGCGGCGACGGCGCCCGCGAGCTGCGCCAGGACGAAGCCCGGCGCGTGGGCCGGCATGATGCCGGAGAAGGTATCGGTCAGGCTGCGGGCGATGGTGACCGCCGGGTTGGCGAACGAGGTCGACGAGGTGAACCAGTAGCCGGCCGAGATGAACAGGCCAACGGCGTAGGCCGTCGCCTCCGGCCGGAACCGGACGGTGCCCAGGATCGTCGCGACCAGGCCGAAGGTGGCGACGAACTCGCCGGTCCACTGGCCGATGCCGGTGCGGCCCTTCATCGAGGCGGCGAAGGCCGGCTCGCCGAACATCAGATGGGCGGCCAGCACGCCGGCCAGCCCGGCGGCGATCTGGACGACGACGTAGACCGCCGCGTCGCGCGCGCCGATCTCCCGCCGGATCAGGAAGCTGAGCGTGACCGCCGGGTTGAAATGGGCGCCCGATACCGGCCCGAAGATCAGGATCAGCACCATCAGGATGGCGCCCGTGGCCACCGTGTTGCCGAGCAGGGCGAGCGCCACGTTGCCGCCGGCCAGCGTCTCCGCCATGATTCCGGAGCCGACGACGGTTGCGAGCAGGAAGGCGGTGCCGAGGGCTTCGGCGGCCAGTTTCCGGGCGAAAGAGAAGGTCACGGGCTGAGCGTCTCGGGCGCGCCGCCGGCCGGGGCGGTCAGCCCGTCCGGCCGATGTCGTCGAGCCGCTCCTGCAGAGCCAGCTTGTCGAGCGCGCCGATCGGCAGGTTGACGAAGATCGAGATCCGGTTGGTCAGCATCCGGTAGGTGTCGGCGAAGGCGGCGGCGATCTCCGGCGCGCTGCCGGTCACGGCCGCCGGGTCCGGAATGCCCCAGTGCGCCGACATGGGCTGGCCGGGCCAGACCGGGCAGACCTCCCGGGCGGCGTTGTCGCAAACGGTGAAGACGAAGTCCAACGGCGGCGCATCGGGGGCGGCGAACTCGGTCCAGTCCTTGGAGCGATAGCGCGATACGTCGTGGTTCAGGTTGCGCAGCAGGTCGAGCGCATGGAAATTGACCTGCCCGGCCGGATTGCTGCCCGCGCTGTAGGCCGCGAACCGGCCCATGCCTTCGCGCTCCAGAATCGCCTCGGCGATGATGCTGCGCGCCGAGTTGCCGGTGCACAGGAACAGGACGTTGAAGGACCTGTCGTCGGTCGTCATGGCTGCCGCGGACCTCCTGCCCATCGCTTCCGCCCAAGGGCAGGACGCCCCTGCAGGCCGGCGAAAGGTTCCACACCGCCGTTACTCTTTTGTGACAGGCCGGGTTGCGAGGGCCGGTCGCGCTCGGCCCCGGCCGGCGCGCGCGGCGATGGGTCGGCGCTATATTGCCGCCCGTTCGTGCAGGTCTTCGATTTCGGCGTCGCGCGCCTCGTCCCGGCCCATCGTTTCGGAATGGTCCAGGCGGTGGAAGGTTTCCCACACCACGCCGTCCGGGTCGGACGCCCAGGTCTTGTTGCCCTTGGCGTAGCAGCAGAGATTTTCCCTCTCCTGGAAGACCGCCTGCTCGGCGTCGGTCAGCGACCGGGTGATCTCGGCCAGGCCGGCGTCGTCCTCGACCTGGAAGCCGAGGTGCGATACGCCGCCGCCGTCGCCGTCGCAGCATTTCTGTGTCGAGACGGCGAAATTGACGGCCGGATCGTCCAGCATCCACTGGGCGTAGTCGTCCTTCAGCTTGTCCGGCGCGGCGCCGAACAGGGTGCGGTAGAACTGCACCGTCCGGTCCAGGTCCGCGACGTTCAGATGCACATGAAAACGCTTCATCGCCGATTCTCCTCTTGCGCCGTTTCCGGCCGGTCAGGCCGCTTCGTCCTCGATCGCGGCGCGGACCGCCGCCTGAACGGTCTTGTGGCCCTTGCAGCAGTCTTCCATCAGATAGCGCATCAGCGCGCCGACGCCGTCGAAATCCGCCCGGTAGACGATCCGGCGGGAGCGCCGCTCCGACGACACCAGCCCGGCCCTCTGCAGCAGGCCGAGATGGGTCGAGAGCGTGGACGGCGCCGTACCCAGCGTCCGGGCGATCTCTCCGGCCGGCAGCCCCGCCGGCCCGGCCCGCACCAGCAGCCGGAAGGCGGCCAAGCGCGTCTCCTGCGACAGCGCGGCGAAGGCGTCGGTGGCCGTTGCTATTTTCATATTTCGATAATTATCGAATTACCGGAGAATGGCAAGAGGGAATTTCCCGATATTTTTCGATCACGAAACGACCGCCCTCCGGCTGCCCTCCTGTCGAATGTCGTTCGAACGCGGCTCCCGTCGACGTGCAGCGCAGGTCGGCCCTGCGGCGAAACCGCTACCGGCCCGCGAAATTCGGCTTGCGCTTCGCCATGAAGGCATCGACCCCTTCGAGATGGTCTTCGGTCCGGGCCGAGCGGATCGTGCGGTCGGCCTCCATGTCGAGGCAGGTCTTGAGGTCGGCGACGCCGGCGCGATTGAAGTTCTCTTTCATGTAGCGCAGGGCGACCGGCGGGCCGGCGGCGATGGCGCCGGCCAGTTCGCGCGCCCGGGCGGCGAGTTCCGCATCCGGCACGACCTCGTTGAAGACGCCGAGCGCGAGCGCCTCTGCGGCGTGGACCCGGCGGCCGGTGAAGTAGATTTCCTTGGCCCGGCCCGGCCCGACCAGCCGGGTGAGGAACCAGCTTCCGCCGTAGTCGCCGGACAGGCCGATATTGACGAAGCCCGGCGCGAGGAAGGCGCGTTCGGCGGCAAGGCGGATGTCGCAGGCCAGCGCGATCGACATGCCCGCGCCCGCCGCCGGGCCGGGCAGAACGGCGATCGTCGGCTTGGCGAGGTGGTAGAGCCGCAGGGTCAACGTGTCCTGCTTGTGCTGCAAGCCGCGGATGGCGTCGTCGGCGCTGCGGCGCGGCGCCTCCGCCGTTCCCTCGTTGAAGGGCCGGCCCAGGCCGGTGACATCGCCGCCGGCGCAGAAGGCGGTTCCCGCACCGGTGACGATTACGGCCCGCACGTCGGGATCGGCTTCCACCCTGAGCAGCGCTTCGCGCAGCGCCGGCGTCAGCGTATCGCCCAGCGCGTTGCGCTTCTCCGGCCGGTTCAGCGTGATCGTCGCGACGTGATTGGCTATGGCGCACAGCAGTTCGTCCGTGCCCAGGTCGATCGTTCGTGCCGACATATCCAACCTCCCGATAACCGTCAGGCCCGAGAGCGGGGTTCGGACCGCAGGGTCGGGAGCGGTTCGCGCCGCCCGCCGCCGCTCAGCATTTCTTCCTCGTCCTCGAGGAACCATTGGGGCGAGCGCCAGCCGGCCTTGCGGCGCTTGCCCATGAACTGCTTGTAGAGGCTGCGCTTCTCCGCATCGCCGTTTTCCTTGTGCACATAAGGGCAGACGTCGACGCAGATATGGCAATACTCGTCGCGCAGGCGGCTGGCCTCGTAGCATTTCGGAATGTCGATCAGCCAGCGCTTGTAGCCGTCGGTCATCACATAGTCGTCCGAGCCCGCAATCGCCGCCGGCGGGCAGTTGTTCTCGCACAGCCGGCAATTCATGCAGTAGTCCTGGACCCCGAACAGATCGGGTTCGTCCGGGACCAGGGGCAGGTCGGTGAGCACGAAGCCGGGACGGAAGCTGGCGCCGAACCGGCGGTGCAGCATCGAACCGTTCTTGCCCAATTCGCCGAGGCCGCCGGCCACCATGGCCGGGATCGCCTGCAGATCCATGGTGCCGTTATGGTCGGCCATGGCCGGATAGCCGATGCTGCGGATGTACTTGCCGAGTTCGGTCGAAACCTCCGCGCAGCGCACATAGACGTCGATGGTCTCCATCTCGACCGCGAGCGCGCCGCCGAGAACGGCTTTGTACTTCTCCTCCAGCAGCAGCGAGATGACGTATTTGTGCGGAAAGCTGTAGCCCTCGTTGATCATGACCGGCGTCAGCTCGCAGACGCCGACATCGTCGGCGCCCAGCTCCTGCGCCTTGTCCTTGATGAGCCGGGTCAATTCCGCCGGGTCTGCGACGGCGGTCCGCTCCGGATTGACCGGCCCGTCGCGCTCCGGCGCCAGCTCCGCCCATCGCTCGAAGGCCGCGCGCCAGGCTTGCGCGGGCATGTTGCGCCGGCCGTCGGCAAACAGCGGCACCTCGTCCATGCCGCGTTCCCTGGCCATCTCGAGGACGACCGGGTCTGCAATCGGGCTGCGGAATTTAGAGATGCCGTCCATGGCTGGATCCCCTAGTTCCCGTCGTTACTCAAACATCGAGTGTGGCAAGTTCGCGCCGCATGATCTTGCCGGTGCTGGTTATGGGCAGCGCGTCGACGAATTGCACCGCGCGCGGCACCTTGTAGGCCGCCAGGTGCTGCTTGCAGAAGCTGCGGATTTCCTCGGTGTCGGCGCCGGTCCCCGGTTTCAGCACGATATATGCCTTGGCGATCTCGCCCTTGGTCTCGTGGTCGAGTTTACCCACGCCCGCCATGGCGACCGCAGGGTGCCGCGCCAGCACCCGTTCGATCTCGGCCGGATAGACGTTGTAGCCGCCGGTCAGAATCATGTCCTTCTTGCGGTCGACCATCCAGACATAGCCGTCGTCGTCCATCTTCGCGATATCGCCCGTGTGCATCCAGCCGTCGGGCTCGATGGTCTCCGCGGTCGCCTTTTCGTTGCCGAAATAGCCCTGCATCACGAGCGGGCCGCGCACCATGAGTTCGCCCGGCTCGTTGCGGTCGAGCGTGGTCTGCGCATCCTCGGCGTCGGCGATCCGGCTTTCCATATAGGGCAGGGTGACGCCGACCGAGCCGTGCCGGTTCTCGCCGTACCACGAGTTGGCGATGCCGACGCCGGACAGCTCCGTCATGCCCCAAAGCTCCAGCAGGGGGCAGCCGAAGCGCTCTTCGAATTCCTGCGCCTTTGCGGCGGGCATCGTCTGGCCGCCTGTCGTGCAGCGGTTCAGCGATCCGGTGTCGAATTTCCCGGCGTCCGGATGAGCAAGGATCATCATGTAGGAGGTCGGCACGCCGTCATACATGGTCGCCCGGTATTCCTGGATCGCCGCCAGCACCGCGGTCTCCTCGAACCGCGGCAGCAGGACCATGGTCATGCCGTAGAGCATGGTGCTGTTCATCCCCACATTGCCGTAGGCGTGGGGCAGGGGCAGGGCAGAAACCAGCGTGTCGGCGCCGGTGCGGCCGTGCATGATCGACGACAGGGCCGAGTTCATCACCACATTCCGGTGGCTTTGCATCGCCCCTTTGGGATGTCCGGTCGTGCCCGATGTGTAGCAGATCGTCGACAGCGCATCCGGCTCGACAGGTGCAATGTCGAAGGCGGCTTTTCCATCGCGCAGCAGGTCCTCGAAGGCGACCGCTCCCGTCGCGGCGCTGCCGCCGAACAGGATGACATCCTCGAGGTCGGTATTCGCCCTGATATCCAGCAGCGCTTCCGCCTTGTCGGCCGAAGAGACGATCGCCCTGGCGCCGCAGTTCCCGACCACATAGGCGACTTCATCCGGCGTCAGCATGGCGCTGATGGGGTTGATGACGGCGCCGGTCTTGGCGATCGCATAGTAGCTGACGATCCATTCCCAGCAATTTTGCGCGTAGAGGGTTACGCGGTCGCCCGCCACGATGTTGCGGGCCGCCAGGCCGTTGGCGATCGAAGCGGACATCGCATCGAGGTCGTTGAAGCTGAACGACCTGCCGCCGAACGCCAGCGCCGGCTTGTCGCCATAGGCCGCTGCGGCGTTGGGCAGGACCTGTCCCAGTGTCCGATTGCGCAATGTCGCCTTCCCGCCGGCCCGCTATGTCCGGGCGTCAATCTACCAGGGTTCGACCCACGGCCGAACGTCGATCTCGAAGGTCCAGGAGCTGCGCTTCTGGCTATGCAGCGCCCAGTAGTTTTCCGCTATGTCGTCGGGCTGCAGCAGGCCGTCGGAGGGCCGCGAGGCGACCAGGTCGGGGAACCGCTCCCGGGTCCATTGCGTATCGATCGGGCCGTCGACGACGACATGGCCGACATGAATGTTCTTCGGCATCAGCTCGCGCGCCATGCAGCCCGCCAATGCCCGCAGGGCGTGCTTGCCGCCGGCAAAGGCGCAGTAGCCGTCGTTGGCTTTGACGCTGGCCGTGGCCCCGGTGAAGATGATCGTGCCGCGTTCGCGCTCGACCATCCGGCGCGCCACCTCGCGGCCGGTGAGAAAACCGCCGAGCGCGCACATCTCCCAGACCTTGGTATAGACCCGCGTCGTCGTCTCCAGGATCGAGAATTTCACGTTGCCGCCGATATTGTAGACGAACACCTCGATCGGCCCGATATCGGCCTCGACCCGCTCGATCAGGCCGACGACCTGGTCCTCGTCCCGGGCATCGTTGTGGATGCCGGTGGCCGTGCCGCCGGCCGCCTCGATGGCCTTGACCGTGGTCTCCAGATCGCCGCGCCGCCGGGTGCCGACGGCATGGAAGCCTTCCCTGGCGAAGCGCCGCATGATCGCACTGCCCAGATAATCGCCGGCTCCGGCGACCAGGGCGACCTTGTCCCGTCCGTTATTCATGCGATGCCTTTCGATTCATTTTGCTGGCTAATATTCTTGCGTTGGCCGGCTGCCGTGAAATTCCCGCTATCGCTGCGGCAGGCGTCCGGTAGGAAAGCGGCCAATTCGCCGGTCCCGGATTCGTCCCGGCCGCACGGTAATTCGGACAATGGAAGCGCTACTCCGCCGCCACCGCCGGGCCGGTGCGGGCCTCGGTCATTGCGGCGATGGCTTCGCCCAGGCTCTCGCCTTCGGGATCGGCGAGCGCGGCGGCCCGGACCTGGGCGATATCGCCGGCCCGGTCGACGCCTTCGGCCAGGGTGGGCTCGATAATCTCGCTCGCGATGCGCCGGTAGTTGCCGACGCCGCGCTTATGGGTTTCCGAATAGCCCTTGATCAGCCGGGCGCATTCGATTGTCTCCAGCGCCATGGGCTTGCCGATGGCCGCAGCCCGGCGGACCAGGTCGAGCCAGCTTTCGATCAGCTCCTGCTCTTCGGCATAGCGGTAGCCGCGGCGGCGGAAGCGGCGCATCCCGGCGAGCAGGCGCACCCGGGCGAAGCCCCAGACGGTGTCGGTGCGGATATGCAGCCCGAAATGCCACTTGCGCGCCTTGTCCGGATTGCTGTCGGCCCACGCGACGACCCGGCGGCCAAGGCCCTTCGGCAGCACGGAGGCGAACTCGTAGGGGCCCGGCTTGAAATGCTCGGTCGTCCGGACGAGCTGGTCGTCCTGGGCCTGCACATCGCGGCGCATGCGCTCGAAGCGCGAGCGGCGGGTCTTGAACTGGGCGACCCGCATGATGTCCTCGAAAGTCATGCGCAGGCCGAGATGGCGCGCCGCCTCGTTGGCGATCTTGAAGTCGCCGTCGCCGCGGCCTTCGTCGATCGCGCGGATCGTGTCCAGCCGGTCGAGATAGAGCCGGGCGTAGGCGGCGTCCTGGTAGTCGAGGCAGCGGCCGCAGGCTTCGAGCACGACGGCGTGGGTTTCCGACGGATAATCCCGCTCGATCCGCGCCTTCAGCTCGCCAATGGAGTCGCGCGGCCGCGGCGCCGGGGCCTTCGGCGGCGCCAGCTTGGTCTGCAACTCGACGACATCGCCCGTGGCGTAGGCGAAACCGACATCGAAACCGGCGAGGTTGGACTCGACCGCCTTGCCCGATTCGCGGATGCCGTCCTTGAAGACGTCGGGCTCGATCGGCAACACGCCGGAGCCGGCCATGGCGCCGAGCAATACGGAATTGACGATGGTGCCGGCGTCCTGGGCGGCGCGCTCGATATCGAACAGGATGTGCCGCTTCGCCATCTGCTTGGCGGCGTCCATGATCTTGTCGCCATCGTAGCGGCCGTCGCCCATCGCCATCTTTTCGGCGAGCGTATAGACCCGGTGGGTCGAGCCGATCAGCGTGGTCTTCTCCGGGCTGATGAAGCCCTTCTCCATGGCCCGGCCGACTTCCATCAGCTCGGTCGCGATCATCATGTCGATGTCGCCCGGGCCGGGATACAGGTCGAGCACCGGCTCGATGTCGCCGGTCTCGGCATAGGGCTTCGGCACGATCTCAACATAGTAGGTCGTCGCGCCGGTGCGCTGCGCCACGCCGGGAATCGAGGTCGCCTGGACCGGCAGGCCGGAAGCGCGCGCGGCGCTGACCAGCCAGGCGGTCAGCACGCCGCCGCCTTCGCCGCCCATCGCCGCGATGACGACGGTGACGGGCCGCTCTTCCGCCGGCTTGCGGCGGCTCGCCTTGCGTTTCGGCGCTGCTTTGGTCGCCGCCTTCGCCTCGGCCGGTGCGGACGCCTTCTTGGTCGTCTTGGCCATGGTCAGGCTGCCTTCGCCGCGTCTTCCTGCTCCATCGCGCCTTCCTGGCGCGGGGCGAGGCGCAGTTCCTCCGGGCTGTAGAACATGCCGATGAAGCGTTGGCGCACGCCGGCGAGCCAGCGCTCGAACGCGCCGGCGTTGTAGACGATCTCGGCCTTGTAGAAGGACGGGCACAGGATCGCCGCGTGGGCGATCTCGCCGCACAGGCCGCAGCCGACGCAGCCGGTGTTGACATGGGCGATCGGGTCGGTGCGCAGCGGATCCGGGTTCGCCTTGATGGTGAGCGACGGGCAGCCCGACAGGCGGATGCAGCTGTGATCGCCGGTGCAGACATCGTCGTCGATGCCGAAGCGCGGGCGCACGGCGCGCTTGCCCTCGCGGATCCGCTTCGTCCGTTCGGCCTTCACCCGGCGCTGCTTGGCGAGCATGCACTCGCTTTCCGCGATGATGACCTTCAGGCCCTTCTGGGTCGTGGTCATCGCCTCTTTCAGGGTCTTGACCATCTTGGAGACATTGTAGGTGCGGACCTTGCGCTGCCACTTGACGCCGAGCGCGCGCACCGTCTCCTCGATCGACATGTGGGACTGGTCGAAATTGCCTTCCTTGGGCGTCGACGGCACCCACTGCCAGCCGGTGGCCGAGGTGTAGCCGTTCTTCATCACGATCAGGATCGAATCGTTCTTGTTAAAGACGGAACTGGCGACGCCGGTGCTCAGGCCATTATGCCAAAAGCCGCCGTCACCCATGATCGAGATGACCCGCTTGTCGAAATTCGGCGCCACGCCGGTCGAGCTGGCGAGGCCGAGGCCGTAACCCAGCACCGTCTGGCCGAGGTTGAACGGCGGCAGGGCGGAGAAGGTGTGGCAACCGATATCGCAGCTGATATGCGTCTTGCCGATATCCTTCTCCATCAGCTTGATGGCGCTGAATACCGGCCGTTCCGGACAGCCGGTGCAGAAGGTCGGCGGCCGCGGCGGGATCGGGTTGCCGAGGTATTTCGTCGCCTTGGTCTTGAGGCCGACGATGTATTTCACCCGCGCGCCGGCTCCTTCGCGGTTGGTGTCCGGCAGGCCGATCTCGTCGATCCATTTCGAGACGCCGGTCTGGACGACGTCCGAGGTGTACTGGCCGGCCATGGGCAGAGGGCCCTTGCCGTGCACCTTGGTCTGGACGTCGGCCTTGCGCAGGATGACGTTGACATCGTCCTCGATATAGGCCGGGTGGCCTTCCTCCACGACCAGGACATGCTTCTTGCCGGCGCAGAAGGCGGAGATTTCGTCCGGCACCAGCGGGTAGGTGACGTTCATGCAATAGATCGGCACCCGGGAATTGCCGTAGATGTCGGCGAGGCCCAGGTGGTTCAGCGCGCGCTGAACCGTGTTGTACAGGCCGCCCTGGCAGATGATGCCGATATCCTCCAGATCGCCGGCAAAGACCTCGTTCAGCTTTTCCCGGCGGATGAAGTCGATGGCGGCCGGCACGCGCTCTTCCCACTTGGTCTTTTCCTGGGCGTAGGTGCCCGGCGGCAGCGCGATCTTCATCAGGTCGAAGTTCGGCTTTTCGAGCTTGCGGTTGCCGGTGAATTGGCCGTGCCGGTTGTCCCTGGCCTCGAAGCGGCCCTGGACATGGCAGGCGAGGATGCGCAGCTGGACCATGACCGGCTGGTTGGAGGCCTCGGAAAGCTCGAAGGCCTTTTCGGTCATGTTCACGATGGACGTCAGGTTCGGCCGCGGGTCGAACAGCCACAGGGTCGATTTCAGGGCATAGGCGTGGCTGCGCTCCTGGATGATCGAGGCGCCCTCGCCATAATCCTCGCCGAGGATGACCACCGCGCCGCCGACCACGCCGACCGAGCCGAGGTTGGAGAGCGCGTCCGAGGCGACGTTCGTGCCCACGGTCGATTTCCAGGTGACGAGGCCGCGGATCGGATACTGGATCGACGCGCCGAGCATGGCGGCGGCCCCAGCCTCGTTGGCGCAGATCTCCAGATGGACGCCGTATTCGTCCATGATGTCCTTGGCGTCGTTGAGCACGTCGACCAGGTGGGACACCGGCGAGCCCTGGTAGCCGCCGACATAGGAAACACCGGATTGCAGCGCCGCCTTGGTGACCGCGAGGATGCCCTCGCCTTCGAATAATTCGCCGTCGCCCTTCTTCAGCGACTGCACTTCTTTTGCAAATGACCGTTCCATGACCGTATCTTCGGGTGGGGCGGGGACGATTCCGGCAATGCTGCCGCGAATGTCTGCGCTGGCGTCGTTCCACCGGGCATATTAGGGTCTTTCCGCCGTCAAGGCCAGCCGCGCGGGTGCATACGCGCGCGGGCGGGACATGCGTCCTTCACAATGCAACGCCGGTCCGGACGCGGGATTTTCCGTGCCCGGCGCCGGAACCTTCGAAGTTCAACCCGGAAATGCCTGCCATGCTTCGACGCCTCCTTGTCCTTCCGGTCTGTTTTCTGGCGCTGACGGCCTTCTCGGACGGCGCGAAGCAGGAGCTTGCCGCCGCCTGCGCCGACAGCCTCGCCAAGCGCCAGGCGCGCGGCCAGGAAACGCCCGCAGCGCTGGTGAAGAACCGCACGCCGATCTGCAAATGCGTCGCCGACACCGTTGCGGACGAAGCCGAAATCCCTGGCGGCGACAAGCCGAAGGTGACGAAGGTGTTCGCCCTGGTTGCCGCCGGCGACATGGAGGCCGCCCGCGCATTGCGCCTCACGCTCGGCAAGCCCGTCCACACCGCCCTGCGCCGGATCACCCGCGACTGCGCCCGCGAATTCGAGAAACCGGGGGAGTGAGATAGCGGGGACACCAGCCATTCCCCCGGCGTCATCCCGACCGCCCGCCCCTCAACGGTCATCCCGACCGCCCGCCCCTCAACGGTCATCCGGATCGACCGTCCCTCGACCGTCATCCCGACCGACCGAAGGGAGCGGAGGGATCTCGGCTCGCTCTTGGAATTGCAAAACCCGGAAACCGGCGACGAGATTCCTCCACTTCGCGGACTGGCGTCCGCTCCGGTCGGAATGACGGAGAGGATAGAGGAGCGGCATGTAGCCGCCTTGGCCTACACCGCCCCGGCGGCCCCCAGCGCCAGACCAATCGCCGCTGCGCCCGCCAGCAGCGGCACCGCGCCGATGCGGAAGCCGAAGGCTGCGACCAGCGCCGCCGCCGCGAGGCCGAGCGCCCAGGGGTTGAGCGTCCCGGCCTCCGGTACGGCGACCGACAGGCCCCAGCCCTCGAACCGGCCGACCGCGCCGAATATCGTGTGGAGCGCAAACCAGAGCGCGAGGTTGAGCACAACGCCGACCACGGCGGCGGTGATCGCGGCGAGCGCTGCCGAGAGCGCCCTGTTCTCGCGCAGGCGCTCGACGAAGGGCGCGCCGAGGAAGATCCACAGGAAGCAGGGCGCGAAGGTCACCCAGGTCGTCAGCGTGCCGCCCAGCACGCCCGCGGGCAGGGCCGCCAGCAGGCCGGGCTCGCGGAACGCCGCCATGAAGCCGACGAACTGGGTCACCATGATCAGCGGGCCCGGTGTCGTCTCCGCCATGCCCAGCCCGTCCAGCATCTCGCCGGGCTGCAGCCAGCCATAGGTCTCGACCCCGGCCTGGGCGACCCAGGCCAGCACGGCATAGGCGCCGCCGAATGTGACCACCGCCATCTTGCTGAAGAAGACGGCGATCTCAGTGAAGACGTGCCCGCCGCCGGGCACCGCCCACAGCGCCGCGACCGGCGCCAGCCACGCGATCAGCAGCAGGGCGGATGTCAGGAACAGCCGTTGCCGGTGCGGCCGGTCGCGGGCGGGCGCTTCCTCGCCCAGGATCGTCGTCGTGTCGGCGACCGCCTCGCTACCCAATGCGCGGTGCCCGCCGTCCGGCGCGAAAGCCGCCAGACCGCTGCGCCCGCCGGCATAGCCGAGGATCGCCGCCGCCAGCACGATCAACGGGAAGGGCGCTTCGAAAAAGAAAATCGCGACGAAGGAGGCCGCGGCCAGCGCCATCATCGCCCGGTTGCGCAAGGCCCGGCTGCCGATCCGGAACACCGCCTGGACGACGATGGCGAGCACAGCGGCCTTGAGCCCGAAGAACAGCGCTGCCACCGCCCCGACATTGCCGTAGAGCGCGTAGACGACGCTCAATGCCATGATGGAGAGGGCGCCGGGCAGGACGAACAATAGCCCGGCGATGAAGCCGCCGCGGATGCCGTGCATCAGCCACCCGGTATAGGTCGCGAGCTGCTGGGCCTCCGGGCCGGGCAGCAGCATGCAGAAGTTGAGCGCGTGCAGAAAGCGCGCTTCGCCGAGCCAGCGCTTCTCCTCGACCAGGATGCGGTGCATCACGGCGATCTGCCCGGCCGGTCCGCCGAAGCTGAGCAGCGCGACCCGCGCCCAGACCGCCAGCGCCTCGCTGACCGACGGCCACGGCCGGCCGTTGGCGCCCGTGCGCTCTCCGGGCTTCCCGCTAGGCGCAGTGCCGCGCATCGGGCAGGCGGTGAGTCGGAACGGCGTTTCGGCTTGATAGGCCGGAGAAAGAACAATATAAGAACATTAGGCTCGATATTGCTCCGTTTGTGCCGGCCGCACGCGTTCGCGGCGGCGGAACCGGACCGGGGTTTGCGGCCTGCAGAATAGACCGCCCGCTCCATTTTGTTTGAGGCGCGGAAAATGCCATTCTGTCTGAGGCGGACCGGTAGTGACGTCCGGCATGACAAATCATGACATTCCCTGACATCTGCGCCCACCCTTCTCCGCCATCCCGACCGGCCGGAGGGAGCGGAGGGCTTCCGGCTGAGCCTGAAATACGGGTGTAGGAGGTCGGCGACGGGCCTCCTTGTATCTCGCCGAACAGTCACCGGAGCTACGGTTCCGGTGGCGGAAGCGGGCGGACGTCCCATCCGGCAGGGGTTTCGAAATCCTGCCGGCTATCGGATGCTTGGCAGAAGGACTCCTGCCCGGTACTTTGGGCATGCGCAGGCTCAGGAACCCAATCCACCCGGTATTTCCCGGCCATGCTGCGAAGCTGACAGTTCAAGCCAATCAGGATATCGATTTGTCGGAATATATGCGGTGGCGGCAGCCGGTGATTCTATGCTGCCCCACTCTACCAGAGGAGGGATGTTTACCGACATGAGTCACACTCGAGCGAAGTCACAATCGTGTTCCGGGCCGCGGCAGACGCGGCGCGATTTTATGGGGAAAGCGACCGCTGCGGGCGCCGTAGCCCTTGCTGCACCTTGGGTAACCTCCGCGGCGCGCGCTGCCGGTGAGATCAACGTCGTCCTCAACCAGGGCCTGCTGGCCAAACTGTGGATCGATCACCTTCATCCGCAGTTCGAAAAGATGACCGGCGCGAAGATCAACCTCCAGCAGTCTGTGACGAGCCGGATGCTCGTCATGCTGCGGACCCAGAAGGCCAGTCCGCCGGACCTGATGCAGTTTTCCGAAGCGGGCGTGTTCCTGGCCAAGGAGCGCGGCCTGATCCGCCAGCACAATGCGAAGAACATTCCGAACTTCGCGTTCGTGCGCCCGGCGTTCAACCTCGCCGACTACTATTCCGCCGGTGTCGTCGATGCGACGCACACGATCTTCTACAACACCGACCGCATCAAGAAGACGCCCGGCGCCTGGGCCGACCTCTGGAAGCCCGATCTGAAGGACCAGGTCATGATTCCGCCGGTCACCTGGAACAGTGGCGTGCGCATGGTGACCTCGTCAGCCCAGGTCGCGACCGGCAAGCCGCTGAAGGAAGCGCAGTATGAGTGGCAGGCCGGCATCGAGCATATGAAGAAGCTGAAGGCCAACGGCGCGATCGCCTATACCGGCGCGCCGCAGGCAATCCAGTCGCTGCAGAGCGGCCAGGTTCCGGTGGTGCCGTTCTACGGCATCTTCATCAACCCGCTGATCGACAAGGGCGCGCCGATCGCGCCGTCGACCGATCTCGCCGAGCAGAAACATGGCGAGATCGTCGGCATGAACATGCCGGTCAACGCAAAGAACCGCGAACTGGCCGAGGTGTATGTCAATTTGAGCCTGTCCAAGGAGTTCCAGAGCAAGATCGACAGCATCCTGCGCTCGCCCGCCGCTCACAAGGACGTTGCGGCGTCGAAACGGACGCTCGAATTGAACGGCCCGGCGAGCAACATCGGCTACGCCGACTGGGCATTCCTGTCGAAGAACCGGCCGAAGATCACCGAGAGATCCTATGAGGGCCAGTCGGGAGACCGGCGCTACGGTGCCGCTCTTTCCAACCCTCATCAGGAGATTCGGAATGCCTCCAAGGAACGAAACCGCCGCGCCGGCCGGTGCGGAGAATTGCA
>MPMX01000036.1 GCA_002238725.1 Rhodospirillaceae bacterium bin65 | reverse complement strand
TGCAGCCTGCGGGTCGGAGAATATCGACTGCCGACAGGACGGGGCGAAGGTCGATCCGGCGGTACGCGCCAGCTACCTGTTCAACAACGGCATCGCCGGCATCGACGAGGCCGATGCGCTTTTGCTGATCGGCGCCAATCCGCGGATCGAGGCCGCGGTGCTGAACGCGCGCATCCGGCGGCGCTGGCGGGCGGGCGGATTCAGGATCGGCCTGATCGGCGAAGCAGCCGATCTGACCTATCGCACCGACCATCTGGGCAATGGCGCGGAAACGCTGCGCGCCGTCGCAGACGGCGACCATCGTTTCGCCGAAGTGCTGGAAGGCGCCGAACGGCCGATGCTGATCGTTGGCCCCGGCGCGCTGGCGCGCGAAGACGGCGCGGTGCTGCTCGGTCTTGCGCGCCAGGTGGCCGAGCGGTCCGGCATGGTGCGGGACGGCTGGAACGGCTTTAACGTGCTGCACACCGCGGCCTCGCGGGTCGGCGGGCTCGATCTCGGCTTTGCGCCGGGGCCGGGCGGCCGCGATACCGCTGCGATTCTGGACGGCGCGGCCAAGGGCGAGATCGGCCTGGTCTGGCTGCTCGGCGCCGACGAGATCGATATGGACCGGCTGGGCGAGGCCTTCACGGTCTATCAGGGCCATCACGGCGATGCCGGCGCGAGCCGGGCCGACGTGATTCTGCCGGGCGCGGCCTACACCGAAAAAAGCGCCACCTATGTGAATGTGGAAGGCCGGCCGCAGCGCACGGCGCTGGGCATCTTTCCACCCGGCGATGCGCGCGAGGACTGGACCGTCGTCCGCGCCTTCTCCGAGGTTGCCGGCCACAAGCTGCCCTACGATTCGCTGGCGCAGGTCCGCGCCCGGTTGTCCGAAGCCAATCCGGTGTTCGACCTTGTGGACGAGATCGTGCCGGCTCCGTGGGAGGCGTTCGGCGATCCCGCTGCAGACGCAGAACCTGACCCGGCGCCGTTCCGCTCGCCGGTCGGGAATTTCTACATGACGGACCCGATCAGCCGCTGTTCCGAGACAATGGCGAAATGCACGCAGATGCGCCAGGCGCTGGCGGACGGCGCCCGCACGGGCACGGACGGGTAGCGCCCCCATGATGGTCTTCTGGGAAGGCTACGCCCTGCCGGCGCTGATCCTGATCGGCTGGATCCTGCTGATCGTCGTCCCGCTGCTGGTCGGCATGGCATTACTCACCTGGTACGAACGCAAGGTCCTCGCCGCCATGATGCTGCGCAAGGGGCCGAACGTCGTCGGGCCGTTCGGCCTGCTGCAGCCGATGGCCGACGGCCTCAAGCTGCTGATGAAGGAGACGGTCATCCCGTCCGGCGCCAACCGGGCGGTGTTCCTGTTCGCGCCGGTGCTCACCTTCACGCTCGCCCTGGTTGCCTGGGCCGTGATTCCGCTGGGCCAGAGCGAGAGCGGCATCTGGGTGCTGTCCAACATCAATGTCGGCGTGCTCTACCTGTTCGCGATCTCCTCGATGGGCGTATACGGCATCATCATGGCTGGCTGGGCGAGCAACTCGCGCTACGCCTTCCTCGGCGCGCTGCGCTCGGCGGCGCAGATGGTGTCCTACGAAGTCTCCATCGGCTTCGTGATGATTACCGTGCTGATCGCGGCCGGGTCGCTCAACCTGTCGGAAATTGTGCTGGCCCAGCAGGGCGGCTTCTGGAACTGGTACTGGATTCCGCTGGCGCCGATGTTCGTCGTGTTCTTCATCTCGGCGCTGGCCGAGACCAACCGCCATCCCTTCGACCTGCCGGAAGCCGAGGCCGAACTGGTCGCCGGCTATTTCGTCGAATATTCCGCCTTTCCCTTCGCCCTGTTCTTCCTCGGCGAATATATCAACATGATCATGATGAGCGGCATCACCGCCGTCCTGTTCATGGGCGGCTGGCTGCCGCCGCTCGACGTGTGGTGGCTGAACTGGATTCCCGGGCCGATCTGGCTGGCCCTGAAAATCGCGTTCCTGCTGTTCGTGTTCATCTGGGTGCGCGCAACGCTGCCGCGCTATCGCTACGACCAGTTGATGCGGCTGGGCTGGAAAGTCTTTCTGCCCCTGTCGCTCGTTGCCGTGGTGGCCTATGCCGGCGTGCTGCTGTACGCCGGCTGGCTGCCGGCATAGGGAGAGGAACCATGCTGCGCACGGTGCGAACCGTCCTGCTCTGGGAGATCGGCGTCGGCCTGTGGAAGACGCTGGTCTATTTCTTCAAGCCCAAGGTGACGATCAACTACCCCTACGAGAAGGGTCCGCTCAGTCCGCGCTTCCGGGGCGAACATGTGCTGCGCCGCTATTCGAACGGCGAGGAGCGCTGCATCGCGTGCAAATTGTGCGAGGCGATCTGCCCGGCCCAGGCCATCACCATCGAGGCCGAGCCGCGCGACGACGGCAGCCGCCGGACAACCCGCTACGATATCGACATGACGAAATGCATCTATTGCGGCTTCTGCCAGGAAGCCTGCCCGGTGGATGCCATCGTCGAAGGGCCGAACTTCGAATTTGCGGCCGAGACCCGCGAAGAGCTGATGTACAACAAGGAGAAACTGCTGGCGAACGGCGACCGTTGGGAAACCGAAATTGCGCAGGCGCTCGCTGCCGATGCGCCCTACCGGTAGCGCCCGATGATCCTGCAAGCCATCGCCTTCTATCTGTTCGCCTTTGTCGCCGTTGCCGCCGCCGTGATGGTCGTCACGGCGCGCAACCCGGTCCATTCCGTGCTGTTCCTGGTGTTGACCTTCTTCAACGCCGCCGGGCTGTTCGTGCTGACCGGGGCCGAGTTCCTGGCGATGATCCTGGTGATCGTCTATGTCGGCGCGGTCGCGGTGCTGTTCCTGTTCGTCGTGATGATGCTGGACATCAATTTCGTCGAACTGCGCGAGGGCTTTCAGCGCTATCTGCCGATCGGCGGCCTGATCGCCGCGATTCTGCTGGGAGAAATCATCTTCGTCGGCGGCATCTGGGCGGTCGCCCCCGGGGTCGAGGGCGCCCTGGCGGAGAAGGTGCCGGAGGGCAGCGCGCTCACCAACACCGAGATGATCGGCCGGCTGCTCTACACCAAATACATCTACCTGTTCCAGCTCGCCGGCATGGTGCTGTTCGTCGCCATGGTCGGCGCCATCGTGCTGACGCTGCGCCAGCGCCCCGGCGTGCGCAAGCAGAAGATCGGCGAGCAGGTCCGCCGGCGCAGCGAGGAGACGGTGGAGCTCAAGCAAGTGCAGCCGGGGGAGGGCGTCTGACGCGATGTGGGAGATCGGCCTCGCGCACTACCTGACGGTTGCCGCGATCCTGTTCACCATCGGGATCTTCGGCATTTTCCTGAACCGGAAGAACGTCATCATCATCCTGATGTCGGTCGAGCTGATCCTGCTCGCCGTCAATATCAACCTGGTCGCCTTCTCCTGGGCGCTGAAAGATCTGGTCGGCCAGATTTTCGCGATGTTCGTGCTGACCGTGGCCGCCGCCGAGGCCGCTATCGGGCTCGCCATCCTCGTCATCTACTTCCGCAACCGCGGCTCCATCGCGGTGGAAGACGTCAACGTCATGAAAGGCTGAGCGCGGCATGTACGTTGCCGCCATTTTCCTGCCGCTGATCGGCGCCGTCATCGCGGGGCTGTTCGGCCGGCGGATCGGGGACCGGGCCTCGATGTATATCACGTCGGGCCTGCTCGTCGTCTCGGCAGTCCTCGGTGGAATCATCCTGTACCAGGTCGGTTTCGCCAAGACCGGCCCGCAGGAACCGATCCGCCTGTTTACCTGGATGGCGTCGGGCGAGTTGAGCGTCGACTGGGCGCTGCGCTTCGATACGCTGGCCGCCGTCATGGTCGTGGTGGTGACGCTGGTCTCGGCCGTCGTCCATGTCTATTCGATCGGCTATATGGGCCACGATCCGCACAAGCCGCGGTTCTTCGCCTATCTCAGCCTGTTCACCTTCTCGATGCTGATGCTGGTGACGGCGGAAAATTTCGCCCAGATGTTTTTCGGCTGGGAGGGCGTCGGCCTGTGCTCCTACCTGCTGATCGGCTTCTGGTACAAGCGCGAGACTGCGAACGCCGCCGCCATCAAAGCCTTCCTGGTCAACCGGATCGGCGATTTCGGCTTCGCGCTCGGCATCTTCGCCGTGTTCGCCATTTTCGGCTCGCTCGATTTCTCGACCGTGCTGCCGGCGGCGCGGGAGCTTCCGGGCAAGGAAATCACGACCGTCGGCGGCTACGTCATCGACGGCCAGACCGCGCTCGACTGGACCTGCATCCTCCTGTTCATCGGCGCCATGGGCAAGTCCGCCCAGATCCTGCTGCACACCTGGCTGCCCGACGCGATGGAGGGCCCGACGCCGGTCTCCGCGCTGATCCACGCCGCCACCATGGTGACGGCCGGCGTGTTCATGGTCTGCCGCCTCTCGCCGATGTTCGAATTCGCGCCGCTGGCTCTGGCGATCGTCGTCACCGTCGGCGCATTTACCGCCTTTTTCGCCGCGACGGTCGGCCTCGTGCAGAACGATATCAAGCGGGTCATCGCCTATTCGACCTGCTCGCAGCTCGGCTACATGTTTTTCGCAGCCGGCATCGGCGCCTATCCGGTGGCGATGTTCCACCTGATGACCCATGCCTTCTTCAAGGCGCTGCTGTTCCTCGGCTCCGGCTCGGTCATCCACGGCATGTCGGACGAGCAGGACATGCGGCGCATGGGCGGCCTCTGGCGCAAGATGACGACGACCTACGTCCTGATGTGGATCGGCTCGCTGGCGCTGGCCGGGGTCGGCATCCCGTTCGTCTTCGGCTTCGCCGGCTTCTATTCCAAGGACCTGATCCTCGAGGCGGCGTTCGGCGCCCATACCGGTCTCGGGCTGTTCGCCTTCTGGATGGGCATTGCCGCGGCGGTCATGACCGCCTTCTATTCCTGGCGGCTCATCATCATGACCTTCCACGGCGAGAGCCGCGCCCCGGCCGAGGTCCAGGCCCACGTCCACGAATCGCCGACGGTCATGCTGGCGCCGCTGTTCCTGCTCGCGCTCGGCTCGGTCTTTGCCGGCGCGCTCGCCGTCGGCTGGTTCGCCGGCAGCGACTGGTCCGGCTTCTGGGGCGATTCGATCTACATGCGGGAGAACGGCGCAATCCTGGACGCCGCGCATAATGTGCCGGCCTGGGTCAAGGTTCTGCCCGTGGTCGCCGGGCTCGGCGGAATCGGGCTCGCCTATGCGATGTACATGCTGCGGCCGGCCTGGCCCAAGGCGTTGGCCAAGCAGTTCCGCGGCCTCTACTATTTCCTGCTCAACAAGTGGTATTTCGACGAGCTTTTCGACCGGCTCTTCGTGCGTCCCGCCATGATCGTCGGCCGCGGACTCTGGAAGAGGGGCGACGGCGGCACCATCGACCGCTTCGGCCCGGACGGCGCCGCGGTCGCGACCCTGAGCGGCTCGCGGCTCGCCGCCCTGCTCCAGACCGGTTACGTCTATCACTATGCCTTTGCAGTGCTGATCGGCGCGTTCGGCTTCGTTTCCCTCTTCGTCTTCGGGCTGTGGGGCTAGACGATGGAGTCCTGGCCGCTTCTCAGCATCGTCACGTTCGCCCCGCTCGTCGGGGCGCTGCTCATCCTGGTCATGGTGCGCGGCGACCGGGAGGCGACGGATCGCAACGCGCGCTGGCTCGCGCTCTGGGCCTCGCTCGCGACCTTCCTGATCTCGCTTCTGATCTGGATCAACTTCGAGACCGGAACCGCGGATTTCCAGTTCGTCGAAAAGGCGGCCTGGTTCAAGTTCCCCGGCGGCTACACGCTGAACTACCATATGGGCGTGGACGGCATCTCGATGATGTTCGTCCTGCTGTCGACCCTGCTGACGCCGATCTGCATCCTGTGCAGCTGGGAAATCAAATCCCGGGTGCGCGAATACATGGCGGCGTTCCTGGTGCTCGAAACCTTCATGGTCGGCACCTTCTGCGCCCTGGATCTCGTCACCTTCTACGTTTTCTTCGAAGGCGTCCTGCTGCCGATGTTCCTGATCATCGGCGTCTGGGGCGGCGACCGGCGGGTCTATTCGGCGTTCAAGTTCTTCCTCTACACGCTGCTCGGCTCGGTGCTGATGCTGGTCGCCGTCATGGCGATCTACTTCCTCAGCAAATCGGCCGGCCAGGGCACGACCGACATCGTCGAACTCCTGAAATTCGCCCGGGAAACCGGCTTCAGCGCCGAAGCGCAGAAATGGCTCTGGCTGGCCTTCTTCGCCTCATTCGCCGTGAAGGTGCCGATGTGGCCGGTTCACACCTGGCTGCCGGACGCCCATGTCGAGGCGCCGACGGCCGGCTCGGTCATTCTCGCCGGCGTGCTGCTGAAAATGGGCGGCTACGGCTTCCTGCGCTTTTCGCTGCCCTTGTTCCCCGACGCCTCGGTCTATTTCGCGCCGCTGGTCTACACGCTCAGCATCGTCGCGATCATCTACACCTCCTTGGTCGCTCTGGCCCAGGAGGATATGAAGAAGCTGATCGCCTATTCGTCGGTCGCCCATATGGGCTTCGTAACGCTCGGCATCTTCGCGGCGACGGCACAGCTCAGCGCCGGCAACCTGCCCGATAACCTGTTGGGCGAACAGGCGGTCTCCGGCGCCATGTTCCAGATGCTGTCCCACGGCATCGTCTCGGCCGCGCTCTTCCTGTGCGTCGGCGTGGTCTACGACCGTCTGCACACACGGCGGATCGACCGCTACGGCGGGCTGGTTCATCGCATGCCGAGATACGCCGCGGTGTTCATGGTGTTCACGCTGGCTTCGGTCGGCCTGCCGGGCACGAGCGGCTTCGTCGGCGAGTTCCTTGTGCTGTTCGGGGTTTTCCAGGTCAATGTCTGGGCCGCCGCCCTGGCGGCAACCGGCGTGATCCTCGGCGCGGCCTACATGCTGTGGCTCTACCGCAGGATCATCTTCGGCGAACTGGTCAAGCCGGACCTGATGCGCATGAAAGACCTCCACCCGCGCGAGGTCGCAATCTTCGCGCCGCTGGTCATCCTGGTGCTGTGGATGGGCATCTGGCCGGAGCCGTTCCTCGACGTATTCGACGCTTCGGTGAAAAACCTACTGACGAGCTTCAAGGCCGGTGTGTGCCGGGCCAACGAAGCCTGCTTCGCGGCGCGCTAGGGGAGCGGCGCCATGATCCTGCCGAATATCGAATATGCCACGTCGGAAATGTTCGTCGCCGCGGCGGCGATGGTCCTGCTGATGATCGGCGTGTTCCGCGGCGAAGGCTCGTTCCGGCTGGTCTCGGCGCTGTCGGTCCTGGTGCTGGTGGCCGCAGCCGTCATCACGGTCTGGATGTCGCCGGGCGATAGCCGGTCCGCCTTTGCCGGCATGTTCGTGAGCAACGGGTACACGACATTCCTGAAGGTCGGCATTCTGCTGGCCGCAGCCGTCGGGATCGTCCTGTCGATCGGCTACAACGCGCGCGAGGGAATCGACCGGTTCGAATATCCGGTGCTGATCGTGCTGGCGGCGCTCGGCATGATGGTCATGGTCTCGGCCAGCGACCTGCTGTCCCTTTATATCGGCCTGGAACTGCAGAGCCTGTCGCTCTACGTCGTCGCCGCGATCCGGCGCGATTCTGTCAAATCGAGCGAAGCCGGACTGAAATATTTCGTCCTCGGCGCGCTGGCTTCCGGGATGCTCCTGTTCGGCGCCTCCCTGGTCTACGGCTTCAGCGGCACCACGGCTTTCACCGGCCTGGCCGCGCAACTGACCGGCGCGTCCGCGCCGTCGGTGGGGCTGGTGGTCGGGCTGGTCTTCGTCATGGTCGGGCTGGCTTTCAAGGTTTCCGCCGTGCCCTTCCACATGTGGACGCCCGACGTCTACGAAGGCGCGCCGACTCCGGTCACCGCCTTCTTCGCCGCCGCGCCCAAGCTCGCCGCGATGGGCCTGTTCATGAGTGTGCTGGCCGGCCCGTTCGGCGGCCTCGTCGAACAGTGGAGCCAGATCGTCATCGTTCTCGCCATCGCGTCGATGGTGCTCGGCGCGTTCGCCGCGATCGCCCAGACCAACATCAAGCGGCTGATGGCCTACAGCTCGATCGGCCATGTCGGCTACGCCCTGGTCGGTCTGGCCGCCGGCACGGAGGATGGCTACAGCGCGGTGCTCATCTACATGGCGATCTACCTGGTGATGACGCTGGGGGCCTTCGCCGCGATCCTGGCCATGCAGCGCAGCGGCCGGATGGTGGAGGAGATCGGCGACCTCACCGGCCTGTCGCGCACCAATCCGATGATGGCGGGCATGATGCTGATCTTCATGTTCTCCATGGCCGGCATCCCGCCGCTCGCCGGTTTCTACGCCAAGCTCTACGTCTTCCTGGCGGCGGTCGAGGCCGGCCTCTATTTCCTCGCGGTTATCGGCATGGTGACCAGCGTGGTCGGCGCCTACTATTACATCCGCATCGTCAAGGTGATGTATTTCGACGAGCCGGAGGACGCGCTGGATCCGCGCCCCGGCCGCGACCTCGGCGCCATCCAGTTCGTCGCCGGCATGGCGACGCTGCTGTTTTTCCTGTTCCCCAGCCTTCTGGTCGGCGCAGCCGATACAGCGGTGTTCAGCCTGACCGGCGGCTAGGCGTGTGAAACCGCTGACCCAGGAAACCCCGCGCCCCGAGGGCGGTCCCTGCCAGACCGCGGCCCTGCCTCCCGGCTTTCGTCTGCATCGTTTCGGCTCCGTCGCCAGCACGAACGACGAAGCCCGGCAACTGGCGCAGCAGGGCGCGCCGGACCGCACCGCAATCCTCGCCGAGAGGCAAACAGCCGGCCGCGGGCGGTACAGCAGGCAATGGGAATCGCCGCGCGGCAACCTTTACGCCTCTTTCGTGTTCCGGCCGCCATTGTCGCCCCGGCACGCCGCGCAGATCGGCTATGTCGCCGCCGTGGCGGTTTACGATGCGGTCGCCGCTTTGACCGGCAGGTCGGCGGCAATAACCTGCAAATGGCCCAACGACGTTCTGGTCGATGGGGCGAAAATCGCCGGAATCCTGCCCGAATCCTCCATCGGCGCCGATGGCGCGCTCGAATGGATCGTCCTTGGCATCGGGATCAATATCGTCAGTGCGCCGGCAGATGCGGTGCGGCCCGCGACGAGCCTTTCGGCGCAGGGCGGCGCGGCGCCCGATACCGGGACGGTGCTGGCTGTCCTCAGCCGGGCGCTCGACGGGTGGATGGTGCAGTGGCTGGACGACGGATTCGGCAGCGTGCGCCGGGCGTGGCTCGACCGGGCCGGGCCGCTAGGCGGCGCGATTCGCGTTGTCCTGCCGGACCGCAGCATCAAGGGCAGCTTCGGCGGCCTCGATCCGGACGGCGCCCTCATCCTCGACACCGAGAGCGGCCCGGAGAAGGTTCACAGCGGTGAAGTCTTCGCCGCCGGGGGGCGCTGATGCTGCTCGCCATCGATTCCGGCAACACGAACATCGTGTTCGGCGTCCATGACGGTGCGGAATGGCGCGCCATCTGGCGCAGCGCCACCAAGGGCGACCGGACGGCCGATGAACTCGCCGTCTGGATGATGCAGCTGTTCGACATGAAGGGGCTCGCGCGCCGCGCGGTCGACGCCGCGGTGATCGCGAATGTCGTGCCGAGCAACGATTTCAACCTTCGCTCCCTGTGCCGGGACCATTTCGGTGTCGAACCGCTGGTGGTCGGCGACGCGGGCGTCGCGCTGGGAATCGAGCTGCTGATCGACGCGCCGGAAGAGGTCGGCGCCGACCGGATCGCCAACGCTATCGGCGCCTTCGCCGGGCATGGCGGGCCGCTGATCGTGATTGATTTCGGCACGGCGACGACCCTGGATGTGGTCGATGAGGCCGGGAACTACTGCGGCGGGGCCATCGCGCCATCGGCCGCCCATTCCGTCGATGCGCTGCACCGGGCTGCCGAACAACTGCCGCGGATCGACGTGCGCCGCCCGCCTGCCGTCATCGGGACGGCGACGGTGCCGGCGATGCAATCCGGGGTTTACTGGGGTTATGTCGGCCTGATCGAAGGGCTGGTCCGCCGCATCCAGGAAGAACGCGGCGCGCCGATGAAGGTGGTGGCGACCGGCGGCCTGGCCGAGACTTTCTGCGAAGCAACCGACGCCATCGACGTCCAGGACCGCGACGTCACCCTGCGCGGCCTCCTGGAAGTTCACGCCCGCAACCGCGCATGAGTGGAGACGCGCTCCACTTCCTGCCACTCGGCGGCGCCGGCGAGATTGGCATGAACCTCAACCTGTTCGGCTATCGCGGCCGCTGGCTGATGGTCGATCTTGGCGTTACCTTCGGCGATCCCACAATTCCCGGCATCGACGTGATAACGCCGGATCCGGAATTCATCGTAGAACGCAAGGATCGTCTGGCGGGCCTGGTGCTGACCCATGCCCACGAGGATCATATCGGCGCCGTGCCTCATCTGTGGCCGCGGCTGAAATGCCCGATCTATGCGACCGGCTTTACCGCCTCCGTGCTCAGGCGCAAGCTGGCCGAGGCCGATCTGGAGGACGAAGCCCGGATAACACCGATTGAGGCCGGCGCGCCGTTCGATGTCGGGCCCTTTAACGTCGAGCTCGTGAGGCTGACCCACTCGATCCCCGAGCCGAACGCGCTCCTGATCCGAACGCCGCTGGGCGCCGTCTTCCACACCGGCGACTGGAAGCTGGATCCGGAACCGCTGATCGGCGCGCCAGTCGACGAGGCGGCCCTGCGCGGCATCGGCGATGCCGGGGTGCTGGCCCTGATCGGCGATTCGACCAACGTCTTCGAGGACGGCAGGTCCGGGTCGGAGTCCGATGTGCGGAAGAGCCTGATCGACCTGGTCGGCAGGTTCGAACGGCGGGTCGCGATCGCCGCCTTCGCCTCGAATGTCGCGCGGCTTGAGACCATTGCCGCGGTTGCCAAGGCGACCGGACGGCATGCGGCGCTGTGCGGCCGGTCGCTTTGGCGCATGAACGATGCTGCCCGCGAAAACGGCTACCTTCGGGACTGGCCGCGCTTTCTCGGCGAGGAAGACGCGGCGAAGCTGCCACGCCACAAGGTCTTGATCGCCTGCACCGGCAGCCAGGGCGAGCCGCGCGCCGCGCTTGCCCGCATCGCCGCCGGCAGCCACCCCAAGATCGGCTTCGACGAGGGCGACGCAGTGGTCTTTTCCTCGCGCAAGATTCCCGGCAACGAGCGGGCCATCGCGCGTTTGCAGGATATGCTGGTGCACCGGGGCGTCGAGGTCGTTACCGAATCGGAGCATTTCGTCCATGTCAGCGGCCATCCGGCCCGCGACGAGTTGGTCGACATGTATCAGTGGATCCGGCCGCAGATCGCCGTGCCGGTCCATGGCGAGCGCCGCCATCTGCACGAACACCGCCGGCTGGCCCGCCGGTGCCAGACACCCCAGGCGATTGTCGCAACCAACGGCGAGATGGTCCGCCTGGCGCCCGGCCCGGCGGCCATTGTCGAAAAGGTGCACAGCGGCCGGCTCGCGGTCGAAGGCGAGAATCTGCTCCCGGTCGACGGCCCGGTGATCCGGGAACGCCGCCGCCTGATGGAAAACGGCGCCGCCGTCGCGACTGTCGTGGTCGACGCGAAGGGCGAACTGCTGGAAGACGCCGTCGTCACGCTGGCCGGCCTGGGCGGCGAGGACGAAGGGCGGGACGATGCCCTCTACGACGCGCTGATCGATTCTGTCGACGAGGCGGTGGACGACCTGTCGCCGGCCGGGCGGCGCGACGATGAAAAGCTTGAACAGGCCGTCCGGGCCGCGATACGCCGGGTGATCCGCAGCGAAACCGGCAAGCGGCCGGCGACCGATGTCCATGTCGTTCGCCTGACGCCGGCCTTGATTGCCCGGGCGCTAGAATAAGGGCAGAAGCATGATCGGCCGCCTCAACCATGTCGCCATCGTCGTCCCCGACCTGGCCGCCGCCGCGGCGACCTACCGGGATACGCTGGGCGCCGCCGTGTCGGAACCGGAGGATCAGCCGGCCCACGGCGTCACGACCGTGTTCGTCGAACTGGACAACACCAAGATCGAACTGCTGCACCCGTTCGGCGAGGCCTCGCCGGTCGCGAAGTTCCTCGAGAAAAACCCGTCCGGCGGGATGCACCATGTCTGCTACGAGGTCGACGACATCCTGGCGGCGCGCGACCGGCTGCTGGCGGAAGGGGCGCGGGTGCTGGGCGACGGCGAGCCCCGGATCGGCGCCCACGACAAGCCGGTGCTGTTCCTGCACCCGAAGGATTTCTGCGGCACGCTCGTTGAACTGGAGCAGGTTTGAAATCCGCGGCCGCCGCCGCCCATGAGCATCGTCGAAACCGTTGTCGTCTTCGCCATCGTCTGGTGGCTGTTCTTCTTCATGCTGCTGCCCTGGGGCGTGGAGCGCAACGACGCCCCGGAGAAAGGCCACGACGCCGGCGCCCCGGTCCGGCCCATGCTGTGGCGCAAGGCGCTGGCGACCTCAGTGCTTGCGGCAGCCGCGACCGCCGTCATCCGCTGGGTCGTGGAAAGCTATCTGGGGAATTTCTGAGCGTGGCCCGTCGTTGCCTCGCCCCATTGGAGACCTTAGAGTCCGGACCCTTGCGGCACGAACAGATATGCTTCAGCGGACCGTTCGGTTCGCAATCCGTTATCCAGCCGATATAGAGCCGCCATGCGCCTCACCCGCTATTTCCTGCCGACGCTGAAGGAAACGCCCGCCGAGGCGCAGATCGTCTCGCACCGCTACATGCTGCGGGCCGGCATGGTGCGCCAGGCCAGCGCCGGCATCTATTCATGGCTGCCGCTCGGCTACCGGGTGCTCAAGAAGATCGAGCAGATCGTGCGCGAAGAGCAGGACCGGGCCGGCGCCGTCGAGATGCTCATGCCGACCATCCAGTCGGCCGACCTGTGGCGCGTCTCCGGCCGCTACGACGATTACGGCAAGGAGATGCTGCGCATCCGGGACCGCCACGGGCGCGACATGCTCTACGGACCGACCAACGAAGAGCTGATCACCGAGATATTCCGTTCGTCGGTCCGCAGCTACCGCGACCTGCCGAAGAATCTCTACCATATCCAGTGGAAGTTCCGCGACGAGGTCCGGCCGCGCTTCGGCATCATGCGCGGCCGGGAATTCTACATGAAGGACGCCTATTCCTTCACGCTCGATTACCCCTCGGCGGTCCACGCCTACAACCAGATGTTCGTCTCCTACCTGCGCACCTTCGCGCGGATGGGGCTCCAGGCGATCCCGATGCAGGCCGAGACCGGGCCGATCGGCGGCGACCTGAGCCACGAATTCATCATTCTGGCCGAGACCGGCGAAAGCGCCGTCTATTGCCACAAGGACATGCTCGCCTTCGACATCTTCACCGAAGACGTCGACTACGACAGCGACCTGCAGCCGATTGTCGATCACTGGACCGGCCTCTACGCGGCGGCCGACGAGAAGCACGATCCCGAAGCGTGCCCGGTGCCGCCCGGCGATCTGGTCGAAGCGCGCGGCATCGAGGTCGGCCATATCTTCTATTTCGGCGCCAAATATTCCGAGCCGATGGGGGCGGTGGCGACCGGACCGGACGGCAAGGAAGTGCCGGTCGAAATGGGCTCCTACGGCATCGGCGTGTCGCGGCTGGTGGGCGCCATCATCGAGGCGAGCCACGATGCCGACGGCATAATCTGGCCGGAGTCGGTCGCGCCCTTCCGGGTCGGACTCATCAACCTGCGCGCCTCGGACGCGGCCTGCGTTTCGGTCTGCGACGGCCTGTACGGGCAGCTGGCCGCGGCCGGCGTCGAATGCCTGTACGACGACAGCGAGGACAGCGCCGGGGCCAAGTTCGCGCGGATGGACCTGATCGGCCTGCCCTGGCAGATCGTGGTCGGGCCGCGCGGCGTGAAAGCCGGGACGGTGGAATTGAAGAACCGCAAGACCGGTGCGAGGGAGGAACTGACGCCCGAGTCGGCGCTCGCCCGGCTTTCGGCCTGAGGCCGCGCGCATGGCAGGGGGCGAAGGGCGTTTCCCGGTGTTTTCGCCGGCCGAGCGCATGCTGGCCTTCCGCTATCTGCGGCCGCGGCGCAGCGAAGGGTTCATCTCCCTCATCGCCGCCTTTGCCTTCCTCGGCATAACCATCGGCGTGGCGACGTTGATCGTCGTCATGTCGGTGATGAACGGCTTCCGCGCCGAGTTGCTGTCGCGCGTGCTCGGATTCAACAGCCATGTCGTCGTCTATGGCGACGGCCGGCCGATCCGCGGCTACGACCGGCTGGTCGGCAAGATCCGCAAGATCGAGGGCGTCTTGAGCGCGGCGGCGGTCGTCGACGGCCAGGTCATGGCGTCGGCCGGCGCGCGCAACACCGGCGCCTTCGTCCGCGGCATCGCGCCGGAGGACCTGAAACGCCATCGCCTGCTGAGCGGAAGCCTGAGCCCCGGCGCCTTCGGGCGTTTCGGAGACGGCACCCTGATCCTCGGCCAGCGCATGGCCGCCCATCTGGGCGCAGGGACCGGCAGCCGCGTCCGCCTGCTCTCGCCGAAGTGCGAACCGACGCCGGTCGGCTGCGTGCCCGGCATCGCTTCTTTCGACGTCGCCGGGCGGTTCGATGTCGGCATGTCGGAATACGACCGCGGCTATCTGTTCATGCCGCTCGCCACGGCGCAGGAGTTCTTCAGGATCGACCGGGGCGTCACCAATATCGAGATCGCGGTCGACGACCCGGACCGGGCCGAGGCGGTGGCGGGCTTGATACGGGACTTGCGCATCCCGGGCACGTTCGTGCGCAGCTGGCAGGAGATCCACTCGACCTTTTTCGGCGCCTTGAAGGTCGAGCGGAACGTCATGTTCCTGATCCTCACCCTGATCATCCTCGTGGCCGCGTTCAACATCGTCTCGAGCATGATCATGCTGGTGAAGCAGAAGGGCCAAGCCATCGCGATCCTGTGCACCATGGGCGCGACGCGCGGCAACATCATGCGTCTGTTCTTCATGACCGGCGCGACCATCGGCGTGGCCGGCACCTTTTTCGGCGTGCTGCTCGGGCTCGGCCTGGCCTACAATATCGACCGTTTCAAACGCTGGATCGAAGACCTGCTCGGCACCGAACTGTTTCCGGCGACGGTCTATTTCCTGTCGAACCTGCCGTCGAAGGTCGAATTGCCGGAAGTCGTCCAGATCGTGGCGATGGCGCTGGCGCTGACCTTCCTCGCGACGATCTACCCGGCGTGGCGGGCCTCGCGGCTCGACCCGGTGGAAGCCCTGCGCAATGAATGAGCCCCCGGCCGCGCCCGGCGACGCGCCGCTGCTGGCGCTCCGGGGCGTGAGCAAGACCTTCCGGCAGGCCGGACGCGAGATCGAAGTTCTGCGCAGCGTGGATCTGGAAATCCGGCCGGGCGAGATGGTCGCGCTGGTCGGCCCGTCCGGCGCCGGCAAGTCCACCCTGCTGCATATCGCCGGCCTGCTCGAGCGTCCGGACGGCGGCCGGGTCGCTCTTGGCGGGCAGGAGTGCGGCGGCCTGTCCGGCCAGCAACGGGCGCTGCTGCGCGGCCGGTCGCTGGGCTTCGTCTACCAGTACCACCATCTGTTGCCGGAATTCAGCGCGCAGGAAAATGCGATGCTGCCGCAGATGCTGGCCGGCGCCGGCAGGGCGGCGGCGCGGGCGCGGGCGGCGGAGCTGCTGGAGGCGCTGGGGCTGAAGGACCGGCTCGGCCACCGGCCGGCGCAACTGAGCGGCGGCGAGCAGCAGCGCGTTGCGATCGCCCGGGCTCTCGCCAACCGTCCGTCGGTGCTGCTCGCCGACGAGCCGACCGGCAACCTCGACCGGGCGACAGCCGAGCGGGTGTTCCGGCAGTTCGAGCAGCTGGTGCGCGGCAGTGGCATCGGCGCCCTGGTCGCCACCCACAATCCGGCGCTCGCCGGGCGGATGGACCGGGTGCTCGAAATCGCCGACGGCCGGCTGAAGGAGCGCCCCCGGGAATAAAGGCGGGTTTTCCACCGAATAATCCCCCGGAATCTGCTCCGTCCGCGTGTCGAAGCGGCGCGCGGCCGCCGGATTGCGTGTAGGCTTGCGCCGAGAAAAGACATGCCCCTCTCAAGCGCCGCGCCGGACTGCCCATGACCCACGCCGATTTCGTCCATCTCAGGGTTCATTCCGCCTATTCGCTGTCCGAAGGGGCGCTCAAGATCCCCGATATCGCGGCGCTCTGCAAAGCGAACCGGATGCCGGCGGTGGCGATCGCCGATACCAACAACCTGTTCGGCGCCCTGGAATTTTCCCAGACCTGCGCCAAGGCCGGAGTCCAGCCGATTATCGGCTGCCAGCTCTCGGTCACTTTTGAAACGCCGGAACCCGGCCGGCCCCAGCGCGCCAGCTTCGACCGGCTCGTCCTGCTGGCCCAGAACGAAACCGGCTACCGGAACTTGCTCAAACTGACCTCCCAGGCGTTCCTGGCCGTGGACGCCGGGGCCTCGCCCCATGTGCCGGGCGAGGCGATATCCGCCCATGGCGACGGCCTGATCGCGCTGACCGGCGGCGTGCAGGGTCCGCTTGGGCGCTATCTGGCGGCCGGTCAGGGCGATGCGGCGGAGGCAGCCTGCGACCGGCTCAAGTCCATCTTCGGCGACCGGCTCTATATCGAGATCGCCCGCCAGGGCGTGCGCGAGGAGACGGCGATCGAGCCCGGACTGCTGGCGCTGGCCGACGCGCTGGACCTGCCGCTGGTTGCGACCAACGAGGCGTTTTTCGCCGAAGAAGGCATGTTCGCGGCGCACGATGCGCTGCTGTGCATCGCCGGCGGCACCTCGGTCAACGAGCCGGACCGCCGGCGCCTGACCCCGGAGTTCCGCTTCAAGACTGCCCAGGAAATGCGCGCCCAGTTCGCCGACATCCCAGAGGCGCTCGACAATACGCTGGCGATCGCCGAGCGCTGCGCCGTTATGGCCGAGACGAGGGCGCCGATCCTGCCGCATTTCGTTTCCGACGCCGGGCGCTCGGAGACCGACGAGCTGCGCCATCGGGCGGCCGCAGGCCTCGAAAAACGGCTGGCCGGTCACGTTGTGGATGCGGGCGCGTCGGAAGCGGACAGGGAAGCCGCAGCCCGGCCCTATCGCGAGCGGCTCGAAACCGAACTCGGCATCATCGAGAAGATGGGCTACCCCGGCTATTTCCTGATCGTGGCCGATTTTATCCAGTGGGCAAAGGGGGAGGGCATCCCGGTCGGGCCCGGGCGCGGCTCCGGGGCCGGCTCGGTCGTTGCCTGGGCGCTCACGATCACCGATCTCGACCCGTTGCGCTGGGGCCTGCTGTTCGAGCGCTTCCTCAATCCCGAGCGGGTCTCGATGCCGGATTTCGACATCGATTTCTGCCAGGAGCGGCGGGACGAGGTCATTCGCTACGTCCAGCGCAAATACGGCGCCGATCGGGTGGCGCAGATCATCACCTTCGGCAAGCTTCAGGCCCGTGCGGTGCTGCGCGACGTCGGCCGCGTGCTGGACATGCCCTACGGCCAGGTCGACCGGCTGAGCAAGCTGGTGCCGAACAATCCCGCCAACCCGGTGACGCTCGAGGAAGCGATCGAGATCGAGCCGCAGCTCCAGGAACAGCGGCGCCAGGACGAGAACGTCGCCCGGCTGATCGATATCGCCCTGCAGCTCGAAGGCCTGTACCGCCACGCCTCGACCCACGCCGCCGGCGTCGTGATCGGCGACCGTCCGCTCGAAGAGCTGATTCCGCTCTACCGCGATCCGCGCTCGGACATGCCGGTCAGCCAGTTCAACATGAAGGATGTCGAGAAGGCCGGCCTGGTCAAATTCGATTTTCTCGGGCTCAAGACCCTTTCGGTCCTGCAAACGGCGGTCGACCTCCTCAAGGCCCGGGGGATCGAGGTCGACCTGGAGCGCCTGCCGCTCGACGACGCGGCGACCTACGCGATGATCTCGCGCGCCGACACCACGGGCGTGTTCCAGCTGGAAAGCAGCGGGATGCGCGACGTGCTGCGCCGGCTCAAGCCCGACCGTTTCGAGGACATCATCGCCGTCGTCGCCCTCTACCGGCCCGGGCCAATGGAGAATATCCCCGCCTACATCAACCGGAAGCACGGCATCGAGGCCGTGGCCTACGACCATCCGAAGCTGGAGCCCGTCCTGAAGGAAACCTTCGGCATCCCGATCTATCAGGAACAGGTCCAGCAGATGGCCCGGGACCTTGCCGGCTACACGCTGGGTTCCGCCGACCTGCTGCGCCGCGCCATGGGCAAGAAGATCAAGGCCGAGATGGACGCCCAGGGCGGCAACTTCGTGCGCGGCTGCGCGGAGCACAGCGAAATCGAGGAACGCCTCGCCCGGCAGATTTTCGACACCATGGCGGCCTTCGCGGGCTATGGATTCAACAAGTCCCACGCCGCCGCGTATGCGCTGGTCGCCTACCAGACCGCCTGGTTCAAGGCCAACCATCCGGTCGAGTTCTATGCCGCCTCCATGTCGTTCGACATGGGTAATGCCGACAGGATCGCGAGTTTCCGGCGCGAGCTGCAGCAGGAAGGCATCGACCTGCTGCCGCCGGACGTGAACCGCTCCGGTGTCGCCTTCACGGTCGAGGAGGGCGCCGTGCGCTACGCTCTGGCGGCGCTCAAGAATGTCGGCGCGGCGGCGATGGAAAGCCTGGTCGGCGAGCGGACGGAGAACGGCCGGTTCCGGGATGTCGGCGATCTGGCGGACCGGCTCGGCAGCGGCGTCGTCAACAAACGCCAGATGGAACATCTGATCAAGGCGGGCGCACTGGATTCGCTGGACCCGAACCGGCGCCAGCTGTTCGAGGGGGTCGACGCGATAACCCGGCTGGCCGCGCGCGCCGCGGACGACCGGTCGAGCAACCAGGTCAGCCTGTTCGGCGACGACCCGGCCGCCGCCGGCGCCGCCCTGCGCCTGCCCGATGTGCCGGACTGGCCGCTGACCGACCGGTTGCGCCACGAGTTCGAAGCGGTCGGCGTCTATCTGTCGGCGCACCCGCTGGACAGCTATGCCAAGAGCCTGGAGAAGCTGGGCGCCATGCCCTATGCGCAGCTGATCGAAATGGCTCAGGCCGGAGACCCGCCCGCCGTAGCGAAACTGGCCGGGACTGTGATCGGCCGCAAGGAGCGGCGCAATGCCAAGGGCAACAAGTTCGCTTTCGTCCAACTCAGCGATTCCAGCGGCATCTACGAAGTCACGGTGTTCTCGGAAGCCCTGGCGCAGAGCCGCGATCTGCTGGACGATGCCGCCGAGACCAATGCACCGGTGCTGGTCAACGCCGATGTCCGGATCGAGGACGGCGATTCGATCCGACTGCTGGTCCGCTCCTTCGCAACCCTGGATTCGGCGGCGGCCCGCTCGACCCGCGGATTCCGGATTTTCCTCGGCGGCGACGAGGCGATCGGCCCGCTGCACGGTCTGCTGGCCCGGGAGCAGGGCGGGCACGGCACCGTCGACCTGGTGGTCCCCTGGGGCGAACGGGAAGCCGAGGTCCGGCTCAAGACGACGATTCCGACCGCCCCGGCGGTTCATCAGGCGATCAAGTCGATCCCGGGAATCGTCCACGTCGAGGAGGTCTGAGCGGGGCGGCCGGCAGGCCGGGGGGATGTTCAAACCATCCCCTGCAGAGCCGGGCCAGCCCGAAGGGTCTTCAACACGCACCGGACAGGAAGGCCGCGATGTGCCGGTCGTGCCAGGTCTCGAGGCTACCCTGCCCGTGGAAGCCGACATGGCCGCCGCTGCTGTGCAGGCACGGGATCAGGGCGGGAGCGTCCGCCCAGGGAAACCGGTCGTAGGGTTCCGGCGCAATCCAGGGATCGTCCCGGGCCTGGACGACCAGGGTCGGCACGCGAACCGCCGGCATGAAGCGCCTCGCCGAACATTCGGCATAGTAGCGCTCCACCGTGCCGAAGCCGTAGCGCGGCGCGATATAGCCGGCATCGTAGTCCCGGATAGTCTTTGCCCGACGCACCGGCTCGCGCCACCGTTCGGGCAGGCCATCGCGCGCCCGAAACGCATCCTTCTTCATGCGGTTGAGCAGATAGCGCTTGTAGACCCAGTTGCGGCCGCGATGGAACCGGCCGCAGGCGCCGTCCAGATCGATCGGTACGGAGACCGCAGCCGCCGCGCGCAGCGGTGCGGCGCGGCCTTCTTCGCCGAGAAACTTGAGCAGCATGCCGCCGCCCAGCGAATAGCCGACCGCCGCAACTCCGTTCCGGGCGTGCCGGTCCGGCAGCTGCGCCAGCACCGCCCGGAAATCTTCCGTCCGGCCGGCGTGATACTGCTCGCGGCACAGGGCGGTCGTCGGGCCCGCGCCGCGCAGGTTGAGCCGCAGCGCCGGAAAGCCGGCCCGGAGCAGCGCCCGCGCGCTCGCCCGGACATGGATGCTGTCCTCGCAGCCGGTCAGGCCGTGAATCAGGATGACGAGCGGCCTCGCCGCCGCGCCGGACGGGAAGGCGACCCGGCCGGTCAGCACGTCGCCGGAACCGTCCGGCATCCCGAAGCGCAGGGTTTCCTCCGGCCAGGGCGACAGGTCTATGCGCTGCCGGACCAGGACATTGCGCAGGGTCTGAAGGTCGCCGCCCCACCAGGGCGCGCGCGGCCGGAAATTCGCAATTGCGTGTGCGGCGGTTGCGGGGCCGTCCATGCCGCTTATATGGCACGGCTCTCGCCCGAGTCGACCGGTGGAGTCGACTGCCCGAGTAGACCATTGGAGTCGACCGGCGCAGTTTGAGCGATTGCCGAATGCCGTGGCAGCCGCCGCCGCTTCGCGTTAAGGGAGGCCCATGACCGGACCCCAGTACGAAGCCACCCAGGCCGAGGCCGCCCAGGATGAAACCGCAGGCCCGCTCGCCGGCATTTCCGTCATCGACCTGACGCGCGCGCTCGCCGGCCCGTATGGCACGATGCTCCTCGGCGAACTGGGCGCGCGGATCGTCAAGGTCGAACCGCCAGGCGGCGACCCTGCGCGCGAGATCGGGCCGCACGTCGCCGACCAGAGCGCCTATTTCATGTCGCTGAACCGGGGCAAGGAATCGATCGTCCTCGACCTCAAGGATGCCGCCGACCGCAAAATCTTCGAGGCAATGGTCCGGCGCGCCGACGTGCTCTACGAGAACTTTCGCGCCGGTACGATGGAGAGGCTCGGCTACGGCTGGGACGTCCTGAAACGCCTCAACCCGCGCCTCGTCTACGCCGCGACCAGCGGCTTCGGCCAGACCGGCCCCTACCGCCACCGCCCGGCCTACGACATGGTCGTGCAGGCCATGGGCGGGATCGTAAGCATCACCGGCCAGCCCGGCGGCCCGCCGACCCGGGTCGGCGCTTCGATCGGCGATATCGCGGCCGGCCTCTTTACCGCGCTCGGCGTCGTCTCGGCTCTGCAGCATCGGACGCGCACCGGCGAAGGGATGGCGGTTGACGTCGCCATGCTCGACAGCCAGGTCGCCCTGCTGGAGAACGCGGTCGCCCGCTACGGCGCCACCGGGGTCGCACCGGGCCCGCTCGGCGCCCGGCATCCCTCGGTCGCCCCGTTCGACGCCTTCAGAACCGCCGACGGCCACATCGTCGTCGCCGCCGGTCACGGGGCCATGTTCGAGCGCTTCGCCGAAGCGGTCGGACAGCCGCACTGGCCGGAGGACGCGCGCTTTGCGACCCTGGCCGACCGGCTGGCCAATGTCGATGCGTTAAAGGCCGAGATCGAAGCGGTGCTGGACACGGGGACGACCGATCACTGGCATGAGCTGTTGGAAGCGGCGGGAATTCCCTGCGGACCGATCAACGCCGTGCCGGACCTGTTCGAAAATGCGCATATTGCCGAACGGAATATGATTGTTTCGATTGACGATCCGGATGCCGGCACGATGCGGCTCGCCGGCCTGCCGATCAAGATGTCGGCCTATGCCGACCCCACGAACCGCCCGCCGATGCCGCGGCTGAACGAGCATGGCGACCGGCTGCGGGCCGAATTCGGCGAGGCTTCCGAATGATCCGAGCCCTTCTCCGCTGGACCTTGAGGATCGCGCTGACGCTCGTCGTTATGCTGGCGATCGCCGGCGTCGTCATGTTCTTCTGGTTCCGGACATCGCTGCCGCGGATCGACGGTTCGGTGGCCGTCGCCGGCCTGGAGAAGCCGGTCACCGTCGTGCGCGACAATCGCGGCATCCCGCACATCTACGCCGATTCGCAACTCGATGCCTGGTTCGCCCTCGGCTATGTCCACGCCCAGGACCGGCTGTTCCAGATGGAGATGCAGCGGCGCGCCGGCCAGGGACGGCTGGCGGAAATCATTGGATCGCCCGGATTGAAGGCCGACCGGATGTTCCGGGGCCTCGGCCTGTACCGGCGCGCGCAGGACAGCGTGAAACATCTGACGCCGGAGCAGCTCAAGGTACTGGAGGCCTACGCCGCCGGGGTGAACCAGTGGCTCAAGACCCGCAAGGGCACGCTGCCGCCCGAATTCAACCTGACCGGCATGGATTTCGAGCCCTGGAAGCCGGCCGACACGATCGTCTGGGGCAAGCTGATGGCGATCCGGCTGTCGACCGACTGGCGCGGCGAACTATTGCGCACCCAGATCGTCCAGCAGGCCGGCAGGGATGCGATCCCGGTCCTCTTTCCCCCCTATCCGGGCGACGCCCCCGTGACGGTCGAGTCCTACAGGGAGGGCTTGCTGAAAGGGCTGGACGCGGAGGCCCTTCTCGCCGCACTGCCGCGCCAGTTGGAGGGCGGGGGTGCATCCAACGCGTGGGCGCTCGCCCCCGGCCGGACGACCACGGGCGCGGCGATTTTGGCGAGCGATCCGCATCTCGGCATGAACGCGCCGGTGCTCTGGTATCTCGCCCGTATCAGCGCGCCGGGCCTGAGCCTGAGCGGCGCCACCGTGCCGGGCGGGCCGCTGCTGATCCTGGGCAATAACGGACACATCGCCTGGGGGGTTACGACCACCTACATCGATACCGACGACGTTATCCTGGAGAAACTCGATCCGGCCGATCCCACCCGCTACCTGGCCGACGGCAAATCGGTCCCCTTCGAGGTCCGCACGGAGACCGTCAAGGTCCGCTTCGGCGAGGATGTGACGCTCACGATCCGCGAATCGCGCAACGGGCCGGCGATCGATTTCAACGAGGAAGTGAAGGAATTCGGCGAGAAGAACGGGCGCGTCGCCGTGTTGCGCGCGCCCTGGCTGAGCCGGGCCGACACCAGCGCGGCCGCGTTCGCCGAACTCAACAAGGCGACGAACTGGAACGAGTTCAGGAACGCCCTGCGCCTGTTCATCGGGCCGGTGCAGAATTTCATCTACGCCGACAAGGCCGGCAACATCGGCTATCTGGTGCCCGGTGTCATCCCGGTCCGGAAGCGCCCGGACGCCGGCTACCTGCCCCAGGACGGCGCCAGCCCGGACAGCGCCCTGACCGGCAACATTCCCTACGATGCACTGCCGCAGAGCCTCAACCCGCCCGGCGGCGTATTGATCAACGCCAACAACCGGATCGCCGGCAGCGACTATCCCTATTTCCTGTCGAAGAGCTGGGGAGACCACTACCGCGCCACGCGGATCGGGCAACTCCTGGCGGCGAAGCAGCGTTTTACGCCGGACGAGATCGCCCGGATGCAGGGCGACCACGTCTCGCTCGCCGCCCGCGCCACCTTGCGGCTCATGCTGCGCGTCGAGCCGGCCGACGACCGGCAGCGGCGCGTCCTTGGGATGCTCAGGGCCTGGGACGGCGCCATGGCGCTCGCCCGGCCGGAGCCGCTGATCTACACGGTCTGGTTCCGGGAACTGAACCGGCAGCTCTATGCCGACGAATTGGGCGAAGTGGCAAAACGCTACGTCTCCAACCGGCCGGACGTGGTGATCAACATTCTGACCAACCACCGTAGCTGGTGCGACGATACCGGGACCGACGCGAAAGAGGATTGCCCGACAATTTTGCGCCGGAGCCTGGCCGTAGCGCTGGACTTCCTGTCCGACAAGTTTGGCGGCGATCCGGTGCTCTGGCGCTGGGGCGATCTGCACTACGCCGAGATGCGCCACCAGGCCTTCGGGCCAATTCCGTTACTCAACCGGCTGACCAACATCAAAATTGCCGCCAACGGCTCCCGCTTCACGGTGAACAAGGCGGCGATGAATTTTCGATCGGACACGCCCTTCGCTGCGCGTCAGGGCCCGGGCTTTCGCGGCGTTTACGATTTCTCCGACCTGAAGAAATCGCGCTTTACCATCAGCAGCGGCCAGTCCGGCAATCCCTATTCCTTCTACTACGACAATCTGGTGAAGGACTGGCGCGACGTGCGCCACTGGCGGCTCGCGCCGGACGAGGCGACTGCGCGGCGGGGCGCCACCGGCGTGCTGACCCTGTCGCCGTCGCCTTCCGGCTCACCGGGGTCCGAACAATGACCGTCACAGCACAGGATATCCGCAAGGCGGCGGCGCTGCTCAAGGGCCAGGTGGTGCGCACGCCAACGCTGCACTCGCGCACCCTGTCCGATATCGCCGGCTGCGAGATCTGGCTGAAATTCGAGAACCTGCAATACACCGCGTCGTTCAAGGATCGCGGTTCCTATGTGAAGCTGGTTTCGCTCGACGACGCCGAGCGCCGGGCCGGCGTGATCGCGGCCTCGGCCGGCAACCACGCCCAGGGCGTCGCCTACCACGCCCGGCGCCTTGGCATTCCGGCGACCATCGTGATGCCGGCGCAAACCCCGTTCAACAAGGTCCGCCAGACCGAGCATTTCGGCGCCCGGATCGTCCTGCACGGCGCCGGCCTGGCCGAGAGTTACGACCACGCGGTCGGGATTGCGGAACGCGAGGGCCTGACCATCGTCCATCCCTACGACGATCCGGCGATCGTTGCGGGGCAGGGCACTGCCGCCCTCGAAATGCTGGAGGACGCGCCGGATCTGGATGTCCTGGTCGTGCCGATCGGCGGCGGCGGCCTGATCGGCGGCATGGCGTTGATGGCGAACGACATGAAGCCCGGCATCGAGATTTTCGGCGCCGAGGCGGCGCTCTACCCGGCGATGAAACAGGCGCTGGCCGGCGAGGAAATCCGGACCGGCGGCACCACGATAGCCGAGGGCATCGCCGTCAAGCGCCCCGGCGTCATCACCCGGGAAATTGTCCGGCAGCATGTATCGGACATCCTGCTGGTCGACGAATCGGCGCTCGAGAATGCGGTCTTGATGCTATTGGAGATTGAGAAATCGGTGGTCGAGGGTGCGGGCGCTGCCGCCCTGGCCGCGGTCCTGCAGGAGCGCGCGCGCTTTTCCGGCCGCAATGTCGGCGTTGTCGTCTCCGGCGGCAATATCGATTCGCGCGTGCTCTCAGCCATCCTGATGCGCGGCCTGGTGCGCGAGGGCCGGCTGGTCCGGCTGCGCATCGACATCCAGGACCAGCCCGGCGTGCTGGGCGCGGTCGCCCGCCTGATCGGCGACGCCGGCGGCAATATCGTCGAGGTCTATCACCAGCGGCTGTTCCACAACGTGCCGCTGAAACAGGCCGAGCTCGATGTCGTGCTCGAGACCCGCGACGCCGATCACGTCGACGCCATCCTGAAAGCCCTGAGCGGCGCCGGCCATTCGGCCACCATGATCAGCAGCAGCACCGGCGCGAAGGTCGATTGACCCGCGATGGCTGCACCGGCCGGCAGCATCGGCCGGCAGCATCGGCCGGCAGCATCGGCGGTTGGCTCAGCCGGCCGGCGGCGGCCTGAAGCCGCGGGCAATCAGGTAGGTTTCCGCCGAGTCCGGGCGGCTCGCCGGCGGCTTGATATGCCGGACGGATTCGAAGCACTCCCGGACGCGCTTGAGCAGGTCGCCGTCGGCGCCGCCGCGGAAAACCTTGGAAACGAAGGCGCCGCCGGGTTTCAGCACCCGCCCGGCGAAGTCCAGCGCGTCTTCGGCCAGCGCCACGATCCGCAGATGGTCGGTCGCCTTGTGGCCGGTCGTGGCGGGCGACAGGTCGCTCAGCACAAGGTCGACCGCTTCCTCGCCGACCGCCCGTTCGAGCGATCCGACCGTCTCGGGATCGAGAAAATCGCCCAGCAGAATCTGCGCGCCGGGAATCGGATCGATCTCGAGACGGTCGAGCGCGATGACCCGGCCGCCGGTCTCCGCCGCCCGGGTTCGCTCCAGCGTCACCTGGGTCCAGCCGCCGGGCGCGGCGCCCAGATCGACCACGGTCTGCCCCGGCCGGAACAGCCTTAGCCGGTCGTCTATCTCGATCAGCTTGAAGGCCGCGCGGGACCGGTATCCCAGCCGCCGGGCCTCGGCGACGTAGGGATCGTTCAACTGCCGATCCAGCCAGCGGGTCGAGGAAGAGGGGCGGCGGCGCGCCGTCTTCACCCGCACCTTCTTCTCGCGGCGGCCTCCGCTGCGTGCGGATTTCCGAGGCATCAGGGAATATAGCTGTGCTGCCCCGGCCGACCGAAGAGAGAGCCGGGGACCAGAGCCGACCCGAAAGTCATGTGCCTGTGGCTCTGGTCCCCGGATCTCCGCTTCGCTCCGTCCGGGGCGGCACGGAGGAGGAGGGGATTGTACTGTGCGGACATCGACCGATTTCCTCCCCGATCGCCAAGCTTTTGTCACAGCGTAGATTTCGAGTTCGAAACCCGAAAGCCGCCGCAGCTAGCATACCTATTGCCGGAAGCCGGCCTATGCCGCCGGCCGGTTGCGGCGCAGCCAGTTCAGCAGGTCGGTCCGGGTCACCAGTCCCCAATACTGCGTCTCGTCCCGGATCAGCGCAACGAAGCCCTTGTCGAAGGTGGCCTTGACGGCGTCCAGCCCGGCGCCCGGCGGCAGGGTTTCGAGCTTCGCCGTCATGGCCGTCGCGACCAGGTCGCCGAAAGCGCCCCCCATATCGGTGTTGGCGAGTACCCGCTGCAACAGGTCGGATTCGTCGATCAGGCCGATGATGCGCTCGTCCTGCACCACGGGAAGCTGGGAGATATTGAACAGCCGCATCTTGCCGAGCGCGATCGCCAGGGTTGCGTCGGGCGGGACGGTGATGTCCTCATGCTCGTCGTGCCGGCGCGCGATCAGGTCGCGCAGATCGCCATAGGTCTCGCGCTCGACGAAGCCCTGGTCGGCCATCCAGTGGTCGTCGTACATCTTGGAGAGATACTTGTCGCCGCCGTCCGGGATGATGGCGACCACCCGTTTCGGCGCCGTCTGCCTGCGGCACCATTCGACGGCCGCGGAGACGATGGTGCCGGTGGACGATCCGCCCATGATGCCCTCGGCCTTCAGCAGGCCGCGCGCCGCGGTCAGGCTGTCCCGGTCGCTGACGACGATGGCTTCGTCGATCAGCGACATGTCGCCGACCGGCGGCAGTTCGTCCTCGCCGATCCCTTCCACGACCCAGGCGCCGGGCTCGGTCAGTTCGCCGGTCTGGACGTAGGGCGCCAGCAGGGAGCCGGCGGGATCGGCCAGGATCATCTTCAGATCCGGCGCGATCTTGCGGAAATAGCGGCCCAGCCCGGTCATGGTTCCGGCCGTGCCGATGCCGCCGATAATGGCGTCGATGGCGCCGCCCATCTGGCGCCATATCTCCGGGCCGGTCGTGACTTCGTGGACGGCGGGATTGTCCGGGTTGTAGTGCTGGCGGATATAGAGCGCGCCGGGCGTGCGCGCCTCGATGTCCGCAGCCATGGTCTGGTATTGCAGGGGATGGCCGGGCGGCACGTCCGTCCGGGTGACGATCACCTCGGCGCCCAGGGCCCGGCACTGCTGGATCTTTTCCCGGCTCATCTTGTCCGGGATGATCAGGATCATGCGGTAGCCCTTCAGGGCCGCGACCAGGGCGAGGCCGATGCCGGTGTTGCCGGAGGTCGCCTCGACGATGGTGCCGCCCGGCTTCAGGCGCCCGTCGCGCTCGGCCGCTTCGACCATGCCGAGCGCGATCCGGTCCTTGATCGAGCCGCCCGGATTGAACAATTCCATCTTGGCGAACAGGCGGCACGGGCCCGTATCCAGGTTGCGCAGCTCCACCATCGGCGTATTGCCGATCGCGTCGAGCGTCGACGGGCCGTTGCCGGCTCCGGCCTCCGTATCGCGCGGATTGTTCATGCGTTCCCTCCCGGCGCAGACCGTAGCAGCCGGCCGGGCGCGTTGCACGTCCCGCGAACGATCAACTCCAGCGGGCAGCAATGCTCGTGGTGGAAGTCCGCCTCCGGCCAGTCGATCATCTCGACCAGGGCGTCGGCTGCGAGCTGGCCGATCCGGCGCGCCGGGATTCGTACGGTGGTCAGGCCGGGCTCGAAGGCGTCCGAGCCGCGGAAGTCGCCGATCCCGATGATCGAGAGATCGTCCGGCACGCGGACGCCGAGAGAGGCGGCGGCGAACATGGCGCCCTGGGCGATCACGTCGTTGCCGGCGAAAACGGCGGTCGGCCGGCCGCCGTCCTCCAGGTTGCGGGCGATCGTCTCCTTCGACATGCGGATGTCGTAGGGGCAGGCGATGCGCCGTCCGTCCGGCACCGCAAGGCCGGCGCGGCGGGCGGCCTCCAGCGCACCCTTGCGACGGCCGGCGGCGCGGTCGTTGGAGCGCTCCTCGCCGGTCGCGAACAGGATGTCCCGGTGGCCGAGCGCCAGCAGATGCTCGGCCGCCATCCGGCCGGCCAGCTCGTTGTCGAAGCCGATGCATGGCCAGTCCCCGCCGGGGCGGTAGTTCCACAGCATGGCGGCGGGAATGCCCTGCCGCTCGATCTGAACCAGGGTTTCCGGCCGATGCTCCAGTCCGACCAGCGCCAGCGCATCGACCCGCTGCTCCGAGAGCGAATGGACGAGTACGGCTTCGCGCGCCAGATCGTAGCCGTGGGCGGCGATCAGCATGGTCCGGCCGTGGGTCGCCAGGGCGGAAGAGAAGGTCTGGAGCATTTCCGAGAAGATCGCGTTGTCGATCGTCGGGATGACGAGGCCGATGCTGCCGGTGGCGCCGCCGACCATGCTGCGCACGGCCCGGTTGCGGACATAGCCGAGTTCCTCGACCGCGTGGCGGATGCGTTCCCGGGTCCGGTAGCGGACGATATCGGGATCGTTGAAATAGCGCGATACGGTCGCCGGCGAGACCTTCGCCCGGTTGGCGACATCGACGATGCCCGGCAGCCGTCCGCGTTTTCCCTGTCGCGCCATGCCCTGAACGAAGCCTGGAATGAAATCGTTTGCAAAGGAGTTTTCATTTCATAGCCTGTAAGTCTCCACGACTTCAAGAGCCGGGTCTCCAATCCGGCGGCGCGCCGCGCCGAAACATCGGACGGACCGGTTGCCGATGCCCGAAATCAAGAAGCTTCCCCTGAGAATATCGGGGCTCAGGTCCGGGCTTGCGACCGTCGGACCGGGCGTGCTGCTGTCGGTCGTCCTTGCGATCGCCGCGCAATTCCTTTCCGATCACTACGGCGCGCCGGCGATGCTGCTCGCCCTGCTGCTGGGGATCGCCTTCGGCTTCCTCGCCGAGGAGGGGCGGTGCGTTGCCGGAATCGACCTGTCCAGCCAGAGCATCCTTCGCATCGGCGTGGCGCTGCTGGGCGTGCGTATCAGCGCCGATCTGGTTGCCGGACTGGGATGGGAACCGATCGCCCTGGTGATCGCCGGCGTCTTCGCCGTGGTCGGCTTCGGGCTGGTCGGCGCGCGCCTCCTGGGCAGGGGTTGGCGTCTTGCCTTGCTGACCGGCGGCGCCGTAGCCATCTGTGGCGCGTCCGCCGCCATGGCCATCGCCTCGATCCTGCCGAAGAACCGGCACTCGGAGCGGAACCTGACCTTCACCGTTCTCGGCGTGACCGTTCTGAGCACGCTGGCGATGATCGTCTACCCGATCGTCGCCGATCTGCTGCGCCTGACCGAGACGGAAACGGGCGTGTTCTTCGGCGGCACGATCCACGATGTCGCCCAGGTGGTGGGCGCCGGATTTTCCGTGTCGGAGACGACGGGGGAATCCGCGACGGTGGTCAAGCTCATCAGAGTGACCATGCTCGCGCCGGTCATCCTGATCTTCGGCCTGTTTTTCACCGCCTTCGGCGTCGATCGGCCGGTCGGGGAAAGGCCGCCGCTGGTGCCGGGATTCATCCTGCTGTTTTTCGCGTTGGCTGCCGCCAACTAGTTCGATCTGGTTCCCGCTTCGGTGCGCGATCTGCTGGCCGGCATTTCCCGCTGGGCGCTGCTGACTGCCATAGCGGCCGTCGGAATGAAGACGTCGCTGCGCAAGATTGCCGAAGTCGGCGCGCCGGCAATCGTCCTGATCTGCGCCGAAACCCTGTTTCTCGCCATCTTCATCTGTATCGGCATCCGGGCTCTGATGTAGGCCAGGGGGCATTCCGGGCAGTCGGCGCTGTTTTCCAGACTGCTCCCTTGCGTAAATGAAAACGTTTGCAAAAGCGTTTTCATTCATTAGCGTGGAGGATATGTCGATTCCGGCAGTGCCTTTGCAGCCGGTGCCGGGCGGTGATCGACGGAAGCGGAACGGGAACCGGACGTGGAATTTCTCGACCATTTCGGCGCGGTTTTCACATGGTCTTCCATGCTGATTCTGTGCGCCGGCACGATCGGCGGGCTGCTGCTGGGCGCGACGCCCGGCCTGTCGCCGACCATGGCGGTCGCCTTGCTGATCCCGTTCACCTTCCACATGGACCCGGCCCAGGGGCTGATGCTGCTGGGAGCGGCCTATACATCGACGGTCGCGGGAGGGGCGGTCAGCGCCATCCTGCTCAACATTCCCGGCGCGCCGGCCAACATCGCGACCGCGCTCGACGGCAATGTCATGGCCCGCAAAGGCGCCGGCGCGCGGGCCCTGCAGATCTGCTTCATCTCGTCGGCGATCGGCGGCGTTCTCGGCATTCTGGTGCTGATCTTCCTGACTCCGGTGCTGGCAAGCTGGGCGCTGAAGTTCGGGCCGTCGCACCTGTTCTGGGTCGCCATTCTGGGCGTGACGATCATCGGTACACTGGATTCGAAATCCGTCGTCAAGGGCCTGCTGGCCGGCTGCCTCGGCCTGTGGATCGCGATGATCGGCTCGGACTCGGTTCAGGGTGTCGAGCGGTTCATCTTCACCGAGGAACTGGAAGGCGGAGTCCACATCATCGCCGCCCTGATCGGCCTGTTCGCTATCCCGCAGGTCATCGAAATGCTGGCGGGCGGGCGCCACGACCCGAATCGGAGCGTATTCGAAGTCCGGCGCGCCAGTGTCTGGCGTTCGGCGATGGAGACGATTTCCAAGGTCAGGGCGCTGATCATCGGCGGCGTGGTCGGCACGGTCGTCGGCCTCATTCCCGGCGCCGGCGGCCAAATTGCCGGCCTTGTCGCCTACGACCAGTCGCGGCGGTTCTCGAAGAACAGCGCAAAGTACGGCACGGGCGAGAGCGAGGGCGTCGTCGCCGCCGAGAGCGCGAACAACGCGATGGTCGGCCCGTCGCTGGTGCCGCTGCTCACCCTTTCCGTGCCGGGCAGCCCGACGGCGGCGGTCCTGCTCGGCGGGCTGTTGATCCACGGCATCTTCCCGGGACCCGACCTGTTCCAGAAACACGCCGCGGTCGCCTTTTCCTTCATCAATTCAATGCTGATCGGCCAGATCCTGATGCTGGTCTTCGGCCTGGCGATCGCTGGCCTCGCCGCCAAGGTGATCGAAGTCAAACCGCCGATTCTGGCCGGCGCGATACTCGTCCTCGCCGTCTTCGGCAGCTACAGCGTGCAGAACTCGATGGCCGACGTCGCGATCATGCTCGTCCTCGGCATCGGCATGTATTTCCTGGCGCAGTACGGCTTCAGCCCGGCGCCCCTGGTGCTCGGCATCATCCTGGGGCCGATCGCCGAGCACAACTATGTCCAGGGCCGGATTATCGGCGAGGCGCAGGACGGCATCGCGGCCTATTTCCTGACCGGTTGGCTGAACGTCCTGCTGATTGCCTTCGTCGTGCTGTCGCTGGGCTACAGCATCGCCGGCGAAATCCGTGCGAAGAGGAAGGACCGGGCCGATTCCGCGGGAGCGGTCGCATGACCGGCAAGCCCGCAGTCGAGACTTCGCCCGAAGCCGTGCCAGGGACCGAATCCGGGACCGGGTCCGAAGCGATGCCTGCTCCGGCGGTTGCGGGCCGACTGCAACAGTCGGTCGCCGCCCTGGTCATTCTGGCGGTCGGCGGGTGGATCACGATCGTCAGTTTCGATGTCGAGGATCCGCAGCCCTACCTGTTCCCGCAGCTCTTTTCCGGGATCATGGTTGCGCTGTCCCTGATGGCCCTGCTGCGCGCCGTGCGCGGCCGGAACCGGACCGGCGCCGGCATCAGCGGCCAACAGTTCCTGAATATCGCTGCCGGCCTCGCCGTGATGCTGGTCTATGTCTTTGCGCTGGCCGAATGGCTCGGCTTTTACAGCGCTGCCTTTCTCGCCATGCTCACTCTGTACAGCCTGTACGATCCGCAGCCGCACGGCAAAGTGCGGACCTGGGCGGTCAGGCTGGCCGTCACCGTCGGCTTCGTCGCCGTCATCTATGCCGTTTTCGCCCTGGGGCTGAAGGTGCAGACCCCGCAGGGCATCCTGTTCTAGCCGTGCCGCCGGCCCGGCTGCCAACCGGCGTTCGCGCCTACGAACGAAAGTGGAGGAAACCGAAAATGAAGAAATTTCTCATCGCCGCGGCGGCGCTGTCCGTCGCATTGCCGGCGGGGTACGCCGCTGCCGCCGACTATCCCGACAAGCCGGTCAGCCTGACGGTCGCCTACAGCCCGGGCGGCGCGACCGACTTCCAGGCCCGCATCGTCACCATGGTGGCGGCGAACAAGGGCCTGCTCGGCCAGCCGATCGTGATCCTCAACCGGCCGGGCGCCGGCGGCAAGGTGGGCTGGAACCACTTCGCCTCCAGGGCGTCGACCGACGGCTACCAGATGGCGGCCTATAACGTGCCGCACTTCATCGCCCAGTCGATCAAGTTCAAGACCAAGTACAACATCGACAATCTCGAACCGATCGCCAACTGGGGCGCCGATCCGGCCGTCCTCGTCGTCAACAAGAAGAGCAAGTTCAATTCCGTGAAGGACCTGGCGGCCTGGGCGAAGGACAATCCGGGCAAGGTGACGGTCTCCGGCGCCGGCCTGTTCGTCGGCCACCACATCGCCTTCCTGCAGATCCAGAAGGCGCTGGGCGTCAAGCTGCGCTACGTGCCGCACAAGGGCGGCGCGCCGGCCCTGAAGTCTGTACTGGGCGGCCAGGTCATAGCTGGTGTCAACAACCTGTCGGACTCCTACCGCAGCCGTGGCAACCTGAAAATTCTCGGTATCGCCGATCTCCAACGGGACAAGCAGTTCCTGCCGGACGTGCCGACCTTCAAGGAGCAGGGCTATGCGGTCGACGATTCGTCGGTCAACTTCCGCGGCATCATGGTCCGCAAGGGCACGCCGCAGGCCGTGATCGACAAGCTGGCGGCGATCATGCCCAAGATGTTCGCGAACAAGCGCGTCGCCAAGCAGATGCGCAACGGCGGCTCGCCGATCCGCATCATGGACCGCGCCGCGGTCCAGAAGATGTGGGCCGAGCGCCAGAAGTTCCTGACCGGCCTGCTCAAGGGCCTGTAGGGAAATTTCTTCCGGTCGTTCGCCGCTGTCCGCTCCGGTCCTGACAGGCCGGGGCGGCCGGCGGCGGCCTCCGGAGCGGCGACGACGGAAGCCGTCGGATCGGCTGCCGGCCATCCGGCGGACTCCTAACTGCGGAGTACATGGTGACTGAACAGTCAGCTATCGCGGCGCGCCTGCCGCTGCCGGACGGCCGGACGGCTCCGGAGGCCGATGCCGGGTCGGTCGTAGCCGGTCTGGTCGCCCGGGCCCTGGCGGCCATGGACGCCTACGAGAACGGCGACCAGGTGCGGGTCGACGAGGCCGTGACCGCGCTCGCATGGTCGATCTACAAGCCCGAAAATGCCCGGATGCTGGCGGAACTCGCGGTCGAGGATACCGGCCTCGGCAATGTCGAGAGCAAGGTAATCAAGAACACCCGCAAGACCTTCGGCACCCTGCGCGACCTGATGCGGGTCAAAACGGTCGGCGCGATCGAGGAACTGCCGGAGCGCGGCCTGGTGAAATACGGCAAGCCGGTCGGCGTCGTCGGCGCGGTCTGCCCGTCGACCAACCCGGCTGCGACGCCCGTCAACAAGGCCATGATGGCGCTCAAGGGCGGCAATGCGGTCATCATCGCGCCCTCGCCGGCCGGCCAGAAAACGACGATGGAGACCGTGCGCCTGATGCGCGCGGAGCTGGCGAAGGCCGGCCATCCCGAAGACCTTGTCCAGATCCTGCCGCCGCCGGTCGACAAGGCGCTGACCCAGGCGCTGATGGACCAATGCGATCTGGTGGTCGTCACCGGCAGCCAGAACAATGTGCAGCGGGCCATGAAATCCGGCACGGTGACCATCGGCGTCGGCCCCGGCAACGTGCCGGTCATCGTCGATTCGACCGCTGACCTCGCCGATGCGGCCCGGAAAATCTGCGCGTCGAAAATCTTCGACAACGCCACCTCCTGCTCATCCGAAAACGCAATCATCATCCTGGACGATGTCTATGAAGCGGCCGTGGCGGCGCTGGCCGAAGCCGGCGGCTACCGCTGCACGCTGCGCGAGAAAGCGGCGATCGAGGACGTGTTGTGGCAGGGCGGCACGCTCAACCGGCGCATCATCGCCAAGGACGCCGATGTCGCCGCCGCGGTATTCGGCCTGCCGCAAGACGCCGGCGCGGCAAAGTTCTTCATGGTCGAGGAAGACGCCGTCGGCGGCAAACACTCCTTCGCCGACGAGAAGCTCTCGCTGGTCCTGACGATTTACCGGGCGCGGAACTTCGCCGACGCCAAACGCATCGCGGCGGCCATCCTGCAGGTCAAGGGGCTCGGCCACTCCGTCGGCATCCACACGCAGGACATGGACCGCGCGCGCGACCTCGCGGCATCGACCGATGTCGTGCGGGTGCTGGTCAACCAGGCCCACACCTTCGGCAACGGCGGCAGTTTCGACAACGCCATGCCGTTCACCCTGTCGATGGGCGGCGGCACCTGGGCCGGCAACACGATTTCCGACAACCTCAACTGGTCGAATTTCGTCAACATCACCCACCTCGTCACGACGATCCCGGAAGACCGTCCCGGCGAGGAAGAGATGTTCGGCAACCACTGGGCGAAATATGGGCGTTAGGCGCTGGAATCGCGACAGGCCGGGGCAGCGGGGCCGGGCATGAACTTCGAGGAACATGCCGCCAAGGCGCTGCTGAACGCCCGCGGGTTGCCGGTTCCGGATGGCCATGTCGTCGACACGCCGGAGGCGGCGGCCGACGCGGCGCGCGCGCTCGGCGGCCCGTGCGTCGTCAAGGCCCAGGCCCCGGCCGGCAAGCGCGGCAAGGCCGGCGGCATCCGTCTCGCGGCGTCGCCGGCCGTAGCGCATGCCGCGGCATCGGAAATCCTCGGCATGACCATCGGCGGTCACCGGATCGAGCGGCTGCTGGTCGAGGAACAGGTTCCGATCGCCGCCGAACTCTATGCTGCGGTGCTGTGCGACCCGGAGAGCCGGGGCCCGGTCGTGCTGTTTTCCGCAATGGGCGGCATGGAGGTCGAGGAAATGGCTGCGGCCGATCCCGACGCCATGCGCCGGATCGAGGTTGAGGTCGCCGGGGGCCTCGACGCCGGACAGGCTGCCGCCGCCCTGGACGGACTCGACCTGGACGGCCGAACCGGAGCCGTCGCGCAGTTTCTGTCCGGACTATTCGACAGCTACCGGGCGCTGGATGCGGAGCTTCTGGAAATCAACCCGCTGGCGCTGACCGGAGACGGCCGGCTGCTGTGCCTGGACTGCAAGTATACGCTGGACGACGCCTCGACCGGCCGGCAGGCCGCGGTCGCCGAAACCGGTGCGCCGGAGCGCATGACGGCGCTGGAGGCCGAAGCCCACGACAACGGACTGAGATACATCGCGCTCGACGGCAGCGTCGGCGTGCTCGCGAACGGCGCCGGCCTCACCATGACGACCATGGACGCGATTACCCATTTCGGCGGCCGGCCGGCCAATTTCCTGGAAATCGGCGGCGAGGCCTATACCAAAGCGGAGACGGCGCTCACCATCCTGCTGAAGAACCCGAACATCCGCTCGCTACTGGTCAACTTCTGCGGCGCCTTCGCCCGCACCGATGTGATGGCGGACGGGGTCGTCCAGGCCTGGAAGAAACTCGGTCCCGATATCCCGGTGTTTTTCACGATCCACGGCACCGGCGAGGAAGACGCCGTCGCCCTGGTCGAGCGCGAACTCGGCCATCGGCCCTACGACCTGATGGACGATGCCGTGTTGGCCGCAGTCCAGGCTGCGGCCGGCCGGACCGGAATCGGGCCGGGCCAGGGGGCGGCGGCATGATCCTGCGCAGGGAGCACCGGATCCTCGTCCAGGGCGTGACCGGCAAGCAGGGCACGTTCTGGACCCGGGCGATGATCGATTACGGCGCGGCGGTGGTCGGCGGCGTCAACCCGCGCAAGGCAGGCACGGACCATCTCGGCCTGCCGGTCTTCGCCTCGGCGGCGGAGGCGGCCGGGGAAGCGCCGTTCGACGTCGCGCTGATGTTCATTCCGCCGGCCATGGCCAGGGACGCGGCGTTCGACGCCTGCGAGGCCGGCGCGAAGCTGCTGGTCTGCCTGACCGAGCATATCCCGCTCCACGACGTCATGGAGATGCACGCCGCGGCGCGGGCCAATGGCACACGGATCGTCGGGCCGAACACTGCCGGCCTGGTCACGCCCGGCGAATCCTTCGCCGGCATCCTGCCCGCCTTCAACCGCGCGGTCTTCCGGCCGGGCAATGTCGGGGTGATTTCCCGCTCCGGCAGTCTGGGAACCCTGCTCAGCCTGGTGCTGACCCAGAACGGCTTCGGCCAGTCGGCGGTCTACGGCGTCGGCGGCGACCCGATCATCGGCACCACGACCCGCGAAGCGCTCGAAATGTTCGACGCCGACCCGCGGACCGAGGCGGTTGCGATCTGCGGCGAAATCGGCGGCAGCGCCGAGGAGGAGGCCGCGGAATACGCCGCCGGCATGGCCAAGCCCGTAGTGGCTTTCGTGGCCGGCCGCGCCTCGCCGCCGGACAGGAAGATGGGCCATGCCGGGGCCATTGTCTCCGGCGGCAAAGGCGATTACCACTCGAAGCGAAAGGCACTGGAAGCGGCGGGGGTCGCCGTCGCCGACGTGCCGAGCGATATTCCGAAACTGCTGTCGGCGCGCCTCAGGGCGGCGGCCTGACGAAAGCGCATTCTGCGAGGAACGACCGATGAAGATGACGACCGAGGAAGCTTTTGTGAAAGTGCTGCAGATGCACGGCATCGAGCACGCCTTCGGCATAATCGGCTCCGCCATGATGCCGATCTCGGACCTGTTCCCCAGGGCCGGCATCACCTTCTGGGACTGCGCCCACGAAGGCAACGCTGGTATGATGGCCGACGGCTATACCCGCGCCACCGGCAAGATGAGCATGGCGGTCGCCCAGAACGGGCCGGGCATCACCAATTTCGTCACACCGATCAAGACGGCCTATTGGAACCATACGCCGATGCTGCTGGTGACGCCCCAGGCGGCGAACCGGACGATCGGGCAGGGCGGCTTCCAGGAGATCGAGCAGATGGCCGTGTTCAAGGACATGGTCTGCTATCAGGAAGAGGTGCGCGATCCGCTGCGCATCGCCGAAGTGCTCAACCGGGTGATCGAAAAGGCCTGGCGCGGCAGCGCGCCGGCGCAGATCAACGTGCCGCGCGACTACTGGACCCAGGTGGTCGATATCGAGCTGCCGCAGATCGTGCGCCTCGAGCGCTCGCCCGGCGGCCGGGCGGCGATCGAGGCTGCCGCCGGGCTGCTTTCGGAGGCAAGCTTTCCGGTCATCCTGAACGGCGCCGGCGTGGTGCTGAGCGGCGCCATCGACGCCTCGCGCGAACTGGCGGAGCGACTGGGCGCCCCGGTCTGCTGCAACTATCAGCACAACGACGCCTTTCCCGGCAGCCATCCGCTGTCCGTCGGCCCGCTCGGCTACAACGGCTCGCGCGCCGCCATGGAGCTGATCGGGAAGGCCGATGTCGTGCTCGCGCTCGGCACGCGGCTCAACCCCTTCTCGACCCTGCCGGGCTACGGCATCGACTACTGGCCGAAGACCGCGAAGCTGATCCAGGTCGATCTCAACCCGGACCGAATCGGCCTGACCAAGCCGGTGGCGATCGGCATCGCCGGCGACGCCAGGCTGGTCGCCGAACAGATTCTTGAAAATCTCGCCCCGGATGCCGGCGACACCGACCGGGAGACCCGCCTGTCGGCGATCCACCACACGCGCTCGGCCTGGCTGCAGGCCCTGAGCGGCATGGACCACGAGGACGACGATCCGGGCACGACGTGGAACGAGCGCGCCCGCGCCCGCGAGCCGGACAGGATGAGCCCGCGCATGGCCTGGCGCGCCATCCAGTCGGCATTGCCGGGCGACGCCATCATTTCGTCGGACATCGGCAACAACTGCGCCATCGGCAACGCCTATCCGACCTTCGAGCAGGGCCGGAAATACCTTGCGCCCGGCCTGTTCGGACCCTGCGGCTACGGCTTCCCGGCGATCGTCGGCGCCAAGATCGGCTGCCCGGACACGCCGGTGATCGGCTTCGCCGGCGACGGCGCGTTCGGCATCTCGATGAACGAAATGACCGCCTGCGGGCGGGAGGAGTGGCCAGCCATCACGATGGTCATCTTCCGCAACTACCAGTGGGGCGCCGAGAAACGGAATACGACCCTGTGGTTCGAGGACAATTTCGTCGGCACCGAGCTCGACCTCGACGTGCACTTTGCCCGGATCGCCGAGGCCTGCGGCCTCAGGGGCGTGCAGGTCATGTCGATGGACCGGCTGACGGACGAACTGAAGAAGGCGGTCGACGCCCAGATGAAGGACGGCGTGACAACTTTCATCGAGGTGCTGCTCAACCAGGAACTGGGCGAACCCTTCCGCCGCGACGCCATGAAGAAGCCGGTCGAGGTCGCCGGCATCGACCCCGCCGACATGCGCGCCCAACAGGCGGCGTAGGGGATCGGGGCGGGGCGACACCGGGGCTATTGTCAAAGGCGATTGTGGACCCAAAGGTGTAGGGGAGGGTTTCAAACCCTCCCCTACGAATCCGGTCACGCACCCCGGAGCGAACGGCGATGCACGCAATCGTCCGCCAGGCGCTTCGCCACGCTGAAATCCTGACTGCAATGGGGCTCGTCTTCGTGGCGGGCTGGGCATTCGTCGCCTGGATGACCCTCAGCATGTCCCATCCGCTCGTCCGGCTGGCGATGCCGCTCGACACGGCCTGGTCCTGGGCGACGGCGGCTGCCGTCGTCGTCATGTGGGGCGGCATGATGATTGCCATGATGCTGCCCTCGGCCGCGCCCATGATCCTGGCCTTCGACGGCCTGGAGCGCCGCAATGCTCAGGCCGGGCGGGCGACGTCGCGGTCCCTGGCCTTCGGCGGCGCGTATCTGCTCGTGTGGATCGGCTTCTCCGCGCTCGCCGCCGGCGCGCAATGGGCATTGCAGGCGAGCGGCATGCTGACGCCGATGATCGTCAGCAGCTCCAGCGGATTGACCGCGGGTCTGCTGATCCTGGCCGGCCTCTATCAGCTGACGCCGCTGAAGCAGGCCTGCCTCAGACATTGCCGGACGCCGCTCGGTTTCCTGATGGCCGAATGGCGCGACGGTACGCGCGGCGCCTTCGCCATGGGCCTGAAGCACGGACTCTATTGCGCGGGGTGCTGCTGGGCGCTGATGCTGCTGCTGTTCGTCGCCGGCGTCATGAATCCGGTCTGGATCGCGTTCCTGACCCTCGCGGTGGCGCTTGAGAAATGGCCGCAAATGCCGGGGTGGCTGACCTGGCTCTACAGCGCGGCCCTGATTGCCGCCGGCGCCGCAATGGTGATCTAATCGCTCTTGCCCGGGACTTACGGCCCCGTCCAGTCGAACGGGATGTGCTTGGCGGAGTTGACGTCCCAGGAAAAGTCGAAGCCGAAGGCGTCGACCTTGCACACGGCCGACTTGCCCCAGGTCACGAGTTGCGGCCCGGGCCCGGTTTCCGATCCCGGCGCGTTGGCGAGCCGCGGATATTCGCCCGGATTGCTGGTCGGTCCGGTCAACGCCTCCGCCCAGGCCTTGACCTTACCCGCGATGTCGACGCCCCAGCGCGACTGGTCGGGCGCGATCTCGAAGGATATCTTGGCGCGTTCCATGCCGAGGACCGTCCGGCCCTCGGAGAACAGGGCGTTGACCTTGCCCATGAAGCCCCCCGCGCGGCCGCCGATGATGGCCGCCAGCGCCTCGGCCTGGGCGTCGTCGGCCCGGTCGTCGACGAAAACGCCGGCCCGGCCCTTGACCTTGCCGGCCCACAGATCGCCCTCCCAGCGGCCGACCCGCACGAAGGCGAGGTCGTCGAGGACGGTGTCGCCGTAATGCCCGCGCGTGACGTGCCAGAACAGCACCCCGTCGCAATAGCCGTTATCCGGCGGCTGGGCGAAGGTGCAGGGGCAGGCGACGGCGCAACTGCAATTGTCGAACCAGTCGCCGACGATGTGCCAGTTCGGCGTATCCGCCATGAGAGCCTCCAATACCGTCGCGATCTCCGTGCGAATAGTATGGGGTTGCCGCCGGAATGCACAACAGGCTTTGCGACGATCCGAACCTTCTCTGCGTTCAGGCGCCGATGCACAACAGGGGCTGGCAACAGCGAGCGTAGCCGTGTCCGTACTCGATACCCTTGCCGACCGCGCCCGGGCGCTCAGGCCGCATATCGTGCTGCCGGAGGGCGACGATCCGCGGATCGCGGCAGCGGCGCAGCGGGCGGCGGCCGACCGGCTGGCGAAGATTACGCTGTTGCGCGCCGAAGGCGGCGTGGCCGGGGCGGGCGTGGACGTTATCTCTCCGGCGGAGGCGCCGGATGCGGACCGGCTGGCCGAAACCTACTGGTCCCTGCGCAAGCATCACGGCGTCGACCGGGAAGCGGCGCGCGAAGCGGTGCGCAATCCGCTGACCTTCGCCGCGCTGATGGTGCGCGAGGGATTGGCCGACGGCACGCTGGGCGGTGCGATCCATACCTCGTCCGACACCGTCCGCACGGCGTTGCAGGTCATCGGCAAGCATCCGGATTACGCCCTCGTCTCCAGCTTCTTCCTGATGGTCTGGCCGGACCGGGCGCTGATCTTCGCCGATTGCGGCCTGGTCGTGGCGCCGAACGAGGAAGAGCTTGCCGCGATTGCGCGGGCGTCGGCGCAGAGCTACCGCCAGCTGGTCGGCGGTACGCCGCGGGTCGCCATGCTGTCCTTCTCCACGAAGGGCAGCGCCGCGCACGGCAAGGTCGCCGCCGTCCAGCGGGCGACCGCGCTGGTGCGGGAGCAGGAGCCGGGCCTCGCCGTCGATGGCGATTTGCAGGTCGATGCCGCGCTGGCGCCCGATGTTGCAGCGTCGAAGGCGCCGGCCTCGCCGGTCGCCGGGCAGGCCAACGTGCTGATCTTCCCGGACCTCAACGCGGGCAATATCGGCTACAAGATCGCCCAGCGGCTGGGCGGCGCGATCGCCCTCGGCCCGACCCTGCAGGGCCTCGCCCGGCCGGCCAACGACCTGTCGCGGGGCTGTACAGAAGACGATGTCTATCACATGATTGCCGTCACGGCGGCGCAAGCGGCGGACGTTAAGACATGATGACCCTGGATACCCTGGCGCAGCGGTTGCGCGACGCGATGAAGGCTTCTCCGGTCCCGGACGGGGCGGCGGCATTGTGCGCGATCCTGAGCGATGCCCTGAAAGACCGGAAGTTCACCGCGGCCATGCTGCCCGACCGCAAGGACGGCGAAGGCGTGCGGAAAATCCTGTATGAGGACCCGGACCTCGGCTTCTGCATCTGCGGCCATGTCAATGCCGGCGCGTCGGTCGGCAAGCCGCACGACCACGGCACGACCTGGGCGATCTACGGCCAGGCCGAAGGTACGACGGAAATGACCGACTGGCGCATTGTCGACGCGGGCGGCGGCGGCGATCCGTCCCGCGTCGTCCCGGACCGGACCTATACGCTTCGGCCCGGCGACGCCCACTTTTACGGCGTCGGCGCGGTCCATTCGCCGAAGCGGACGAGGCCGACCCGGCTGATTCGGATCGAGGGCGCCAACCAGGACTTCATCCCGCGGTCCCCCATCGTGGAAGCGGAAGCGGCGCTTCAGCCGTCCGGATAGTAGCGCGCGACGTTGTCGGGATAGCTGCGCGAGAAATAGTTCCACAGCTGCTCGCCGTAGGTGCCGGGATGGTGCTTGCTCTGCATCGGGGCGACGCCGGCTTCGGTTTCGTTGCGCTGGGCCATGAACCCGGCGCCGGCGTGACGCGGGCTGCGCGCCACGGCTTCGGAGAAATGCGGGTCGAGCGGCAGCGGGTCGAGGGCCGTGTCGAGCGAAGGCCCGTGAAAATAGCCGGCCGAGAGGCGCGGCTCCCGCGTCACCACCCGGTGCGGCGTGGCGACGAAATAGTTGCCGGTCATCTTCTGTAGCACCTCGCCCAGGTTGAGGACCAGGGAGTCCGGCACGACCGGAACCGGAATCCAGTCGCCGTTGGCGTTCTCGATCTCCAGGCCCGGCGTCTTGCCCGGCGCGAGAAGGGTCAGGAAGCCGGCGTCGTGATGGGGGTTGACGCCGAACTGGCCGGGCGGGGTCTCGGGATAGCCGATCAGCTTGGTGAGCGACATGCGCTCCGCCCCGAACAGCCGGTCGAAATGGTTCTCCTCCAGACCCAGGCTGAGCGCGAGCAGGCGCAACAGGTCGTCGGCCAGCAACGGCATTTCGGCCAGCCAGCGGTCGAGCGCTGGCTTGAAGCCGGGCGCCACGTCTTCCGGCGGCCACTGGTTCGGCCCGAGCAGGCGCAGATAGCGGGGCATCGCGTCGGGCGCGCGGGCCGGATGGTCGGTCCACAGGTCGATTTGCTCGCGCATGTCCGGCTGGTTGTTGGTGTATTCGCTGCCGACCGGCTCCCAACCGCGGAAATGGCGCGAGTTGCGCTTGTCGATGTTGCGCTTGTCCGGTTCGGGCAGGGCGAAGAAGCGGCCGATTTCCTCGAACACGTCGCCGACGACACGCGGCTCGAGGCCGTGGTTCGTGAGGATGGCGAAGCCGACGCGGTGGCAGATTTCGCCAAGCCGCTCCGCGAGGGCGCGGCGCGCGGCATCGCCGGCGGTCCGGCTGCCGATATCGACGACCGGCACGGCGGTGAAGTCGGCGCTGTCCTGTGCGGCGGGGGCAGTTATGGCGATATTCATGGCGCTGACCTCCGATGCCGCCACGCGGCGGCGGGGGAAGGGCTGTCTGTCGCCTACTATACGGGCTGGAACGCCGACGCCAAGCCGTTGCCGCTGCGAATGCCGTGAGGTCGCAGCCGGACAGGAAAAAGAAAAATATCAAAAATTACGATATAATTCCTTGAATTATCGCCGACTTGACATAAGTTTACCCATATACTCCCGGCCGCTCCGGTGCGGATATCCTGCCCATTCCTCGCGAATCCCGACAGAACATGACATTTATCGATCAAAAGGAAATCCATCATGTCGATAGTTGTGCCGACCGCCCGTGACGAATCCGCATCCGATTGCGCTCCGCCCCCGGATGCGCGCCTCACCCTCCGTCAGAAGGATTTCTGCCGGCATTACGCCGCCACCGGCAACGCCGCCGGGTCGGGGCGGGAGGCAGGCTATGCCAAGGGCTCGGCCCGGCAGACCGGGCACGAGTTGCTGGACCGGCCCGCCATCGCCGAACGGGTGCGGGACTTCCGGGCGGCCTGGCGGGCGGTCGAGCACGAGGAGGCCCAGATCCTGCTCGGCCGGCTCGGACAGGCTTGGGACGCCGCGGTGGAGAAGGGCTCCGCGTCGCTCATGCTGCGCGTCGTCAAGCTGCAGGCCGAGCTGTCCGATCATCATGTCGTCGGTCATCGTGGTTCCTCCTAAGGGTCCGGGTCGTTGCAAGCGCCCAACCCTAAACCGGAACCGCGATGGCCTCCGCTGTGGGTAAGCAGCCCGCCGCCGCCAGACTCGCGGCGGTCGCTGCGGCGGGCTGCTTACCCACAGCTACCAACGAAGGCGAGAGCTCCTACACCACGTGTGGGAACACGACCATTTTGCCTCACTCGCACTCGATAAGCTTCAGGGAACGTCACTGCTACAACGAACCTTGTAACCCTCGTAGTTCATCCCAAGGTCACGT
>MPMX01000035.1 GCA_002238725.1 Rhodospirillaceae bacterium bin65 | reverse complement strand
ACCGGAGCGCGCCAAGTTCGGGCAGGATGTGCAGCCTGAGCAGGCTCCGGTACGTCTCCACCGTCCGCGGCTTGCAGTTCACCTCGACATGCGCCTCCAGGAAGCGTTCGGCGAGATCGGCCACCGTCGGCTCCTCCGGGGCGGGCGGCGCCACCGGGTCCCGGCCGCGCCGGATGCGGTCGATCATCTCGGCCGCCTTCAGCCGAGCATCCTCGACTTCCATCAACCGGTAACGCCCCACCGTCGCCCGCTTCGGAAGACCGCCCGGCGTGCGCGCCTGGGCGACGAACACCTTGCGCCCGGTGGCGTGGACCCGTATCCCGAACCCCGGCAGCTCGCTGTCCCAGAACACCGCGGAGGCGCGTTCTACGGTCAGGCGGTCGATGGTCCTCTTGCTCAGCTTCACGGCGCCCATGAGCCGTAATCCTTCCCTTGTCGCAGGACAGGGGCGAAGCGGCTATGGACCCGGTTCGTTCCCAACTCCCGCCGACCGGACGGGCGGCCGGAGTTCCGGGAGGCCGGCGAAATTCCGGTCGGCAAATCGGTCTTCAAATCGCAACCGACTGATGTCAAATCGGTGTCCCCACAAGCTATCGCTTGACCCTTCCTGGGGCTTATATCCGACCTGCGGAGAAAACACAACGCCAATGATTACAGTGTGTTATCATGCTCCTGACCCCGAACGGCCCCAAACGTCCCCGCTTGTCCATCAGGTTGAAAATTGCTGCTTTGTTTTGTCATGTCTTGTCATGTTTTCGTCCTTCTTGCCCCGTCGGCCGTTCCTGTACCTCCCCTTCTGCAGAAGGGGAGGTCGGCGCGCGTCTTGCGCGCCGGGTGGGGTTGGCGCGGCGCCAGCCGCGCACCGTCGACCCGACAGGCAAAGTGGGGAGGGTTCGGGCCGCTGCCGGGCACACCCCCAATCGACCCCGGATAAATCCGGGGCCACTTCCCCCGCTGAAGCGGGGGAAGGACAAGCCGGCCAGCATGAATCGGCAAGTGTCAGGAAATGTCATGTTGCGTCATGGTCGGTTGCAATAGAGGCCGATTCGCCAGTGCCTGCCCCTGTCGCCGGCCCGGCAGAAAATCTGGCTTGACAACCGATTGAATATAGAACGAGATAAGAACAAATCAAGAATTTTAAAGAAGATGGACATGAAGGATCCGAAACGGGCCTATCGCTACACGCCACTGCGGCCGCTGGGCAGGACGGTCACGCTTCTTCTGGCTCTGGGGCTGGTCGCGGCGGCCGTCGACCTGGGCTATGACATCCACCTGCTCGTTCTGCTCGACGCCGTGATCGAGGAAAGGAGCAGGGAGGCCGTGCTGGACATGGCTGCGGCGTTCGAATGGGGCGACAGGATTCTCCTTCCAACGCTCGGCATCCTGATCGTTACGGCGGTCGCTTTCCTGGTCTGGGTCTACCGCGCCAGCGCAAACGCCCATGCCCTCGGCTTCGCGGACATGAAATTCCGGCCCGGCTGGGCGGTCGGCTGGTGGTTCGTCCCGATCGCCAACCTGATCCAGGCGCCACGGGCGATACTGGAGCTCTACCGCGTCGCGCTTGCCGGCGGCCCCGCGGCCCCGCGCCGCCATATCGGCAGCGCCCCCGTCATCGTCTGGTGGCTGCTGATCCTGTTCGCGAACGGCGCCGACCGCTACGGCGTCCGCAGGATCGGCAGCGAAGAAGGATTCGAATCGTTCCGGCAGGCGCTGATCGCCTATATCGCCGGGGATGTCATGCTGCTGGTAGCCGCCGCGCTCGCGATCTTTCTCGTGCGCCGGATCACGGCCGGAATCGACAGCGCGAAGGCGGCGGTCAGGACCGGGTGAATCCCGTCTATCCGGTCTATTCTGTTACCCATGTAACCGGTTTGCACCGTCCTCCCCTCCCTCGGGATTCCTCTGCGAATATCGGGCAGAGCCAAAATGGGCGGCGGCGGACCCTTCCCAACGATACCCCTCCCCCTACCCCCTCCCCCAAGGGGAGGGGGTAAAGTCTTTGGAATACGCCGGTTTTTCGGTATTGCGCGGCGTTTCCGGAACAAAGCTCCCCCTCCCCTCCGGGGGAGGGGGTCGGGGGGAGGGGGCATACGCGCGCGGGTCGCCCCTTTCGCAGGGGAGTCTCTTGGGGGAGGGGGATTCCAGCGTCGTCTCTGCTGTAAGGACCGCGCCGATCCCACCCCCCGTTCACCCGCCTTCGAGCGCAATCCTGTGGCTGTCGAGCAGGCCGGGGGCGCGGGCCGGGTCGCCGCGGCCCCAGCCGCATTCGGTCGCGATGCCGAAATCGGCCACGGTCTGCGCCGCGGCGGCGATGCGGCGCCGGTCGCCGTCCCGGTCGTCGTGGTGGATGACGCCGAGATAGAGCTCGCAGCCTTCGGGCAGGGTCAGGTCCGCCAGCGGCGCGTAATAGGCCGCGTCGTCCCGGTGTTTCGGCGCCGGAACGTGGACGAACTGCAGCGCGCGCGCCAGCCCGGCCAGGATGCCGTGGATCATCTCGACGGCGTTGGCGAGGTCCGCCGGCATCACGACATGCTCGTCGTTCGGCGTGCCGTAGCACAGGTGGTAGCCGAGCTCCGCCGCTTCCGGCACCGCGTTGCCGAGGCGGGCGAGCATCCCCGTGATGTCTTCCTTGTAGCTGTCCGGGCGGCTCGGGAAATACCCCTCCCAGGCCAGCACCTCCTGGCAGACGTCCCACTGGATCGCCAGGTCGCCGTGCGGGATTGCGTTGCAGATCTTCGCCAGGTCGGCCTTGAAGGCGCGCTCATAGGCGGCGAAGAAGTCCGGCCGCGCCGACGGCGCCACGAACCAGTAGCCGATCGCCATCGGCGTCGGCAGGCAGACCTGGAAGCGCACGTCCGCCGGCAGCGTCCCGGCCTCGCGCATGGCGGCGAAGCGGGCGTAGGAGGCGATGGCCTCGGGCGCATAGCCGGGGTCGAACGCGACCGTCGCCGGATCGACGCCGGCCCTGAAGCGGAACAGCTCCCACTCGCGGATCAGCTTGCCGTCCCACTGGTGGATGCGCTGAAGGTCGTCGTCCGCGGCCACCTCCATCGCCGGATGCTCCGCCACCTTGGCGCGCTGCCAGAAGATCCAGCGCGCCCGCTCCCCGGTCTCGCCGTCCGGAATCCGCTTGAGATGCCCGCCGAGCCGGCCGGCGATCTCGGTGAAGGTCGTATCGGCGTCCGTATAGGGCAGGCTGCCGACAAGATGGGCGCAGGTAAGGGGCATGGGGAATCTCCGGCAGGCGGCGAAAGCGGCCGGCATGGAAGCAGCCGCGTCGCGCGGTGGCAAGAGGCGTCCGGGATGTCGGTCGCGCCCTGCACTCGCTCCCATCGACCCGGCTGGAGCCTCGCCGCCGCCCTTTCCGTCATCCCGACCGAAGCGGCAAAGCCGTTTCTCTTCCCGTCATTTCGACCGGAGCGGCGAAGCCGCGTAGTGGAGAAATCCGGCTGGCGACGGAAATCGTCCGCATGCACGGCGCTTTGGCGTCGGCCGCACGCCGGGTAGATTTCTCCGCTCCGCCGCCCTCCGGGTGGCTCCGGTCGAAATGACGGAAGGGGGACCGAACCGAGACGTGCGCGTACAGGTCTGGCAGTTGACGAAGCTTTATTTGTTCATTATTTGTACTTTAATGCGGAAAGGTGGCTACGTCTACATCCTGGGGAGTCTGAGCCGGGTGCTTTACGTTGGTGTGACCGCCGATCTCGCGAGGCGCCTTCACGAACATCGCACTAGCGCGGTCAAGGGCTTCACGACGCGATACAATATCTGGCGGCTGCTGTGGTGCGAGCCGCACGACGACATCCTCGGCGCTATCGCGCGGGAAAAGCAGATCAAGCGTTGGCGGCGGAAAAAGAAGCTCTCGCTGATTGCCCAGTCCACCCCCGAATTCCGGGACCTCTGGCCGTTGTTCAACCGATAATCTGTCCGGCGCGGCGCCGTTCGCGCGCGCCTCCCGTTATTTCAGGCGGACCCGGCCCCCCAATCCGTCATTTCGACCGGAGCGGCGAAGCGGCGTAGCGGAGAAATCCGGCTGGCGACGGGATTCGACCGTAGGCACGGCAATTTGGCGTCGGTTGCACGCCGGGTAGATTCCTCCACTCCGCCGCCCCTTCGACTTCGCTCAAGGCAGGCTCTGCGGGCGGCTCCGGTCGGAATGACGGATTGGGAGTTCCGGGCGGCCGTTGGCCACGGCATTCCGGTCCGGATTGCCGTTGGCGATCCCGCAAGAAAATCGGGGCGGCTCCGAGGAGTCCGCCCCGTAGTTCAGGGAGGAGTAACGGTCAGGCAAACATGCCCGGTCAGCTAGCAACCTGAGAACGGTTGCTCATAGGTTCAGAGACCGCTGACCCGCCTCTGTACCCTTCGATCCGAAGCACCCGGCGCCGGAGGATAGCGCGCCGCACCTGCTTCGGTTCAAAGCTTGTTTCAGCCTTTGGGTGGATATGGATCTCTCCCATAGGTATTTCGCTCACGAATTTGGCCGTTTCGACCATGGATCAACATTTCACTTTGTTGATTGATCGCGATTCCACGGGCCTCTTCGATTGCCTCAGTTTGAGTACGATGCACGGAAGTCGCTTTGGAATTTCTTGCACCCCTGACAGCCCATCCTGCAGGGTGCGGAACAATGTGCTGATTCTTTCCCATCTCTATCCTCCTATGAGTGCAGATTAGGCCGCGTCTTGATGCAGATCGGAGACGCGCGAGATAGTTAGAATTATTGGTCCTGTCGGTAGGTCTACAGCGCATGGTTTACCGATCTTATCTTCGCAAATGGAAATTTGAAAATTGAGAGAAGTACCAGGCATCCTCGGTATTCCGTCCGTTACCAGCAAATTTTGTTGGCTCAGAACTAGTTCGATATCGAGAATATAGTTGGTGCCAAAAGGATCTCGCCAATACTTCCCGCGATATTCTCCAGAACCGGCATCACTGCCGTTTATTTCGCCTTGTTTCAGGACAAACTGCCCGAAGCCATGACCAAACGGTCCAGAGTAGTTGACGTGGTACAACCCTTCGATTTTGAACATTGGAATTACTCCTCTTACGTTATCATTATTAGCTGCACCCGCTTGTCGAACCGCAGGTGTCGCACTTGAGACACGTGCCGTTGCGCACGAGTGTGAAGTTCCCGCATTCGCCGCAGGAGTCGCCCTCATAGCCCTTCATCCGCGCTTCGCGGATCTGGTTGAGCTTGAGGTCGACCGCCTCGGCGACCGCGGGGGATACCTCGAGAGCCGCTGACCCGCTCCCGAGGTCCGCGGTCTGCAAGCTGCCGTTCCCGCCGCCGGAGGATGCGGCGGAAACACCGGCAGGCTTGCCGACCGAAGACTGTTGTGTGGCACCGTTGCCGTTGGTTGCGATCTTCGCCGCTCCGTTGCCGGCGGCATCCGCCCCGTTGCCCGTGTCCGACCCGTTGCCCGACCCGTTCGGGGCGAGCGACAGGCCGCCTTCCAGGACGGCGAACTTGTTGCGCACGAAGCCCTTGCTGGTCACCCGCTGCATGCCGTCGAACACCCGGGCGGCGGCGGCCTGGGCGGCCTCGCCGTCGGGCAGGGCGCTTTCCTCGGCGCCGCTGCCGATGAAGTCGGGCAGCAGGTCGTCGCCGGTCGCGTGGGCGAGGTCGTCCCGGTCGAGGTAGGAGACGGCCAGTTCCCGGAAGATGTAGTCGATCACCGAGGTCGCCATCTTGATGGTGTCGTTGCCTTCGACCAGGCCCTGGGGCTCGAACCGCGTGAAGGTGAAGGAGTCGACGAACTCCTCCAGCGGCACGCCGTATTGCAGGCCGACCGAGACGGCGATGGCGAAGCTGTCCATGATGCTGCGGAAGGCGCTGCCTTCCTTGTGCATGTCGATGAAGATCTCGCCCAGCGCGCCGTCGTCGTATTCGCCGGTGCGCAGATAGACCTTGTGGCCGCCGACGATGGCTTTCTGGGTATAGCCGCGGCGCCGGTCGGGCAGGCGGACTCGGCGGGCGCGCTGCTCCAGTTTGTCGGCGACTTTCATCGCGGCCTGGACGGCGACCTGGGTCGCCTGTTCCGCCGCCGGCGCCCGGATGACGGCCTCCTTGGCGTCCTCGGCCGCGTCCTCGTCGCCGAGATCGTCGAATACCGTGGCCGAGAGCGGCTGGCTCAGCTTGGAGCCGTCGCGGTAGAGCGCGTTGGCCTTCACGCCCAGCTTCCAGGACAGCTGGTAGGCGTCGCGGCAGTCCTCGACCGTCGCGCCGTTCGGCATGTTGATCGTCTTGGAGATCGCGCCGGAGATGAAGGGCTGCGACGCCGCCATCATGCGGATATGGCTTTCCCAGCTCAGAAAGCGCTTGCCGGTCCGCCCGCAGGGCGAGGCGCAGTCGAACACCGGCAGATGCTCGTCCTTGAGATGGGGCGCGCCTTCCAGGGTCATCGCCCCGCAGACCCAGGCGTTCGCCGCGTCGATCTCGCTGCGCTCGAAGCCGAGGGCGGCGAGCATGTCGAATTCGGGATCGTTCAGCGCGTCGGGGTCGAGGCCGAGCCGGTTGACGCAGAAATCCTCACCCAGGGTCCATTTGTTGAAGACGAACTTGATGTCGAACGCCTTGGCGAGGGCGTCATCGACCCGGTCGAGCATGATGTCGGTGAAGCCGACGTTATGCAGCGCTGTATGGTCGATCGACGGCGCATCTTTCAGGGAGCCGTTGCCGACGGCGTAGCGGATCATTTCCTCGATCTGCGGCCGGGCGTAGCCCAGGGTGCGCAGGGCGAGCGGCGCCAGCCGGTTGATGATCTTGAAATAGCCGCCGCCGGCGAGCTTCTTGAACTTGACCAGCGCGAAATCCGGCTCGATGCCGGTGGTGTCGCAATCCATCACCAGGCCGATGGTGCCGGTCGGCGCGATCACCGTCGCCTGGGCGTTGCGGTAGCCGGCGGCTTCGCCCTTCTCGATCGCCCGGTCCCAGGCCGCGCGGGCGGAGTCGAGCAGCGCCCCGTCCGGGCAGGCCGCCCGGTCGAGGGGGACGGGGAGGACGGTGAGGCCCTCATAGCCTTCGGCTTCGCCATGGGCGGCGCGGCGATGGTTGCGCATCACCCGCAGCATGGCGCCGGCGTTGTCGGCATGGCCGGGGAAGGGGCCCAGTTCGGCCGCCATGTCGGCCGAGGTCTCGTAGGCCGCGCCGGTCATCAAGGCGCTGACCGCGCCGCAGAAGGCCCGGCCGGCGTCGCTGTCGTAGGGCAGGCCCGACGCCATCAGGTAGCCGCCGACATTGGCGAAGCCGAGGCCCAGCGTGCGGTAGCGGTAGGACAGTTCCGCGATCCTGCGCGACGGGAACTGCGCCATCAGCACCGAGATCTCCAGCGTCAGCGTCCACAGCCGCACGGCATGCTCGAAGCCGGCGACGTCGAACGCGCCGTCGGGCCGGCGGAAGGCGAGCAGGTTGAGCGACGCCAGGTTGCAGGCCGTGTCGTCGAGGAACATGTATTCCGAGCACGGGTTCGAGGCGTTGATGCGCCCGCCGGCCGGGCAGGTGTGCCATTCGTTGATCGTCGAATCGAACTGGACGCCCGGATCGGCCGACTGCCAGGCGGCTTCGGCGATCTGCTTCCACAGCTCGCCGGCATTCACCGTGCCGTGCTCTTCCCCGGTCGTGCGCTTGAACAGCGTCCACTCGCCGTTCGCCATCGCGGCTTCGAGGAATTCGTTGGTGACGCGCACCGAATTGTTGGAATTCTGGCCGGAAACCGTGAGGTAGGCCTCCGAATCCCAGTCGGTGTCGTAGGTCGCGAACTCGATTTCCTCGAAGCCCTGTTCGGCGAACTGGATGACCCGCTGGATATAGTTCTGCGGCAGCATCGCCTTGCGCGCGGCGCGGATCGCTTTCTTCAGGCTCGGGTTGGCGCGCGGGTCGAAGGGCTCGGCGCCGTCGAACTCGCGGCAGGCCCGCATGATTTCGTTGAGATGCTTGCGCGCCAGCCTGGAGCCCGCGACCAGCGCGGCGACCTTCTGCTCTTCCTTCACCTTCCAGTTGACGAATTCCAGGATGTCCGGATGGTCGACGTCGACGATCACCATCTTGGCGGCGCGCCGCGTGGTGCCGCCGGACTTGATCGCCCCGGCCGCCCGGTCGCCGATCTTGAGGAAGCTCATCAGGCCGCTGGACTTGCCGCCGCCCGACAGCGGCTCGTTCGCGCCGCGCAGGTTCGAGAAGTTGGTGCCCGTGCCGGAGCCGTATTTGAACAGGCGGGCCTCTCGGACCCACAGGTCCATGATGCCGCCGTCGTTCACCAGGTCGTCGCTGATCGACTGGATGAAGCAGGCGTGGGGCTGCGGATGCTCATAGGCCGAACTCGCCTCGGTCAGCGCGCCGGTCTCGTGGTCGACATAGTGGTGGCCCTGGCCGGGACCGTCGATGCCGTAGGCCCAGTGCAGGCCGGTGTTGAACCATTGCGGCGAGTTCGGCGCCGCCATCTGGCGCGCCAGCATGAAGCGCATCTCGTCGTAGTAGGCGCGGGCGTCGGCTTCGCCGGCGAAATAGCCGCCCTTCCAGCCCCAGTAGGTCCAGGTGCCGGCCAGCCGGTCGAAGACCTGCCGGGCGCTGGTCTCGCCGCCGGTCGCGGCATCCTTCCCGGGCGCGCGCCGGGCCAGCCAGGCCGGGATATTCTCTTCCGGAACGGGTTTCAGGTCGGCGGCATCCGCAACGCCGGCCTTGCGGAAATATTTCTGGGCCAGAATGTCGATGGCGACCTGGGACCAGTCTTCCGGCGCTTCCACCCGGTCGTTCCTGAACACGACCGAGCCGTCCGGATTGCGGATCTCGCTCGTCGCCTTCCGGAAGGCGATGCCGTCATAGGCATCCTGACCCTCGACCGTGAAATGGCGCCGGATTTTCATCGGCATCTCCCTGTCCGTCAGACGCCCGATTGGCGTCGACTCCTCACCCCTACATCTTGCGGTGTGTAATCTTGTTTTCGCTAAATATTGCGAAACGTACTCGTGTGTCAACTAGATGTTGTGCAAAATGTACGCGCTACCTACTAGATCAGGTTCTTCTTGTGCTACGGACAGCCGTCGATATGGAGTACGCAATTCGTATGCGTGAAATAGGCTGGACGTAACGCGTAGCGTTTGCAAATGGGGGTATACCGACACTTACGGGAGTTCCGTTCGAGGCGAAGGCGTGCCGTTACCGTCGAAATTATAATGCGCCTACCCCTTCCGCCCGGCCAGCGCGACGCCGAAGATGGCGAGGACGACCAGCGCCGCGCCGAGCCACTGGGTTCCCCCGAAAGCCTCGCCGAACAGGGCGACCGCCATGACGATGGTGAAGATCGGCTCCAGGTTCATCACCAGCGCCGTGCGCGCTTCGCGCAGGAAATTGAGCGCGCCGTAAAACATGACGAAGGCGGCGCAGATGAAAACGATCGTGCCGGCGAACGCCGCCCAACCGGTCGTGCTGTTCGGCCAGTGGAAGCCGCCCGAGGCGGCGAGGGTGCCGCCGTACAGGATGGACGAGCCGAGCACCATCCAGAAGGCCACAGCAACCGGCGACATGCCGTGGCGCATCAGCTTGCCGCTGACCAGGATATTGCCGGAGATCGCCAGCGCCGACACCAGGGCGAGCACGACGCCCATCGGATGCAATTCGCCCTCGGTATCGAGGGCCAGGTACAGGCCTGCGAAAGCGACGACGAGGCCGATCGCCATGGCCGGGCGCAGCGGCTCGATCCGCAGCGCCGCCGCCAGCAGCCCGACCATGAACGGGAAGAGGTAGAAGACGAGGATCGCCAGGCTCACCGACATCCGGTCGAAGGCCGACAGCAGCGACCAGCCGTTGACCGAAAACAGGATCGCGCCGAGCACGAGCCAGCCCGCCATGCCGCGGGGCACCGCGGGCCATGTCCGCCGGGCGGCGAACCAGAGGCAGAGGAGCGGCACCAGGAACCAGGAGCGGCCGACCAGCACCGTATCGACCGAGACGCCGTGCCGGTAGGCCTCCTTGGCCAGGTTGTTGTTGGCGCTGAAAAGGATCGTCGCGACCAGAATCAGCAGATAGCCGATCGCGGCCCGGTCGCTCAGCAGGCGGGCGGCGATCGGGCGGCGCGGCGGGGCTTCTGCAGGTGCTGATACGGCCGGTGCGGCCTCGGGCGCAGGGGCGGAGTCGGGGGGCGGTTCGGCGGAGGGCGTCATGGGCCGCCTCCTATCCCAAGGCCACGGGGCGCGGGCAAGGCTTTTCGCACCCGCGCTGGACGCCGCCCCCCGGCTTTGCCATATAGTCCGACGCAAGCACTTCCGCCTTTGCCGCGACAGGAGCGCGAACCCGCCTTGGGCACGCATATCGGCACCCGCATCTATACCGTCCTGAACGGCCTGCAGGTCGGCACGGACGATCAGGGCAACCGTTACTATGTCGAACGGCACGAGCCGACGACGGCCCGCAAGCGCAAGCGCTGGGTCATCTACAAGGGCGAGCGCGAGGCCTCGCGCGTGCCGCCGGAATGGCACGGCTGGCTGCACTACACGGTCGACGAGACGCCGGAGGAGGCGCCGGTCGAGCGCAAGCCCTGGCAGGCCGAGCACCAGCCCAACCTCACCGGCACGCCCGAGGCCTGGCATCCGCCGGGCAGCGAATACGAGGGCGGCCGGCGCGACGCCGCGACCGGCGACTACGAGCCGTGGCGCCCTTCGTAATGCCGGGCGCGGGGCTGCCGGGTCGATTCGCCCGGCGCCGTGCAATCGCCGCAATTCCCGGTCCATAGAGAACTCCCGGATCGAGACAGGCCTGCCGCCGATGAGGGAAAACCGCACTGTCCTTGCGCTCACCGGCGCGTTTGCGATCGCGCTGATCCTGGCCGGCATGGCCTACGGCCTGTCGCGCGGCGGCGGTGGGCGGGACGGCTACCTTCTCTACGCGACCTACGACCAGGCCGACGGGCTGGCCGCCGGCGCGCCGGTCTATCTCGCCGGCGTGCATGTCGGGGCGGTCGAGCGCCTGCGGTTGGACCCGCAGCGCTTCAAGGCGCAGGTCGCCCTGCGGATCGACGAGGGCGTCGGCGTGCCGGAGGAAAGCGCCGCCATGATCGTGAGCGATGGCGTGCTGGGCGGCAAGTTCGTCAAGATCGAACCGGGCTCCGGCGAGGACATGATGGCGAAGGGCAGCGAGTTCGAGCTGGTGCAGGACGCCGTGATCGTCGAGAGCCTGCTCGAGCGGATCGTGCAGGCCGCCGCCGCCGCGCGCCGTAAACCGGAATAGCCGGAACGGGTGAGGGCGCACCGCTGTGGGACACAGGCTGATCGAAACGGTGATGGGGGCGGTGGTCCTGGCGGTCGCCGCGCTGTTCCTGGTCTTCGCCTGGAACACGGCCGATTTGCGTCCCGTCGAGGGCTACACCCTGAAGGCCAGCTTCGCCTCGGTCGGCGGGCTGGGGCCGGGCAGCGATGTGCGCATCGGCGGGGTCAAGGTCGGCACGGTGACCGGCCAGCGCATCGATCCGGAAAGCTATCGCGCCGAAATCGACTTTACCGTGCGCGCCGGCCTTGCCTTGCCGGCCGATACCGAAGCGTCCGTGACCAGCGACGGCCTGCTCGGCGGCAAATATCTGCGGCTGGTTCCCGGCGCCTCGGAGCGGCGCCTGGCGCCGGGCGATTCCCTGAAGAATACGCGCGACGCACTGGCGCTGGAAGAATTGCTGGCGCGCGCGATATTCCTGCTTGCCGAACCGCCGCGAGGCGCGGAGGACGGCGGCAAGCCGACCGGAAGCGAAGCACAATGACCGACGCGCAGCGCGCCATGGAGTCCGGCTCCCGGCCCGGCGAACAGGGCTGGGACCCCGACCGTTACGCCCGGCAGGCCCGCTTCGTCGCGGACCTCGGGATGCCGGTCGTCGAACTGCTGGCGCCGCAGAAGGGCGAGAAAATCCTCGACCTGGGCTGCGGCGACGGCGCGCTCACGCTCAAGCTCCGGGACATGGGCGTCGACGTGACCGGCGTCGACGCCAGCGCGCCGCAGATCGAGGCCGCCCGGGCCCTCGGGCTCGATGCGCAGGTCATGGACGGGCAGCGGCTCGATCTGCCGGCCAAAGCCTACGACGCGGTGTTCTCCAACGCGGCGCTGCACTGGATGGACGAAGACCCCGATGCCGTGATCCGCGGCGTCTGGCAGGCGCTCAAGCCCGGCGGCCGGTTCGTCGCCGAAATGGGCGGCGGCGACAATGTCGGCCGCATCCGCCGGGCCGTCGAGGCCGCCTTCCGCCGCCGGAACCTCGATCCGGATCTTTACAATCCGTGGTATTTCCCGGAGCCCGACGAATACCGGGTGCGGCTCGAAAACGCCGGCTTCGCGGTGCGCGATATCCGCCTGATCGACCGGATGACGCCGCTGCCCGGCGAACTGGGCGGCTGGCTCGACACCTTCGCCGAAAGCTGGCTGGCGGCGCTGAGCGCGGCCGAGGCCGAGGCGGTCAAGGCCGAGGTGGCCCGGAAGGTCGAATCGGAGCTGCGCGATGCCGACGGCGTCTGGAACGCAGATTATGTCCGCCTGCGCTTCGCCGCCGACAAGCCGCGGTAGCCGCCGCTGCGAACCGGAAGCGCCGATGGCGTCCGCACAACCGATATGCGCCTCCTGAAACCGCTCGCCGGCAGAGGCCCGGGTCTGCTGTTCGCCCTTTCGGCGATCCTCGCCGTTGCGCTGACGCCCGTTCCCGGCGGCGCCCAGCAGGCCGATCCGGAAACCCGGGCGTCTCCGGACAGGAACGCGCAAGAGGAGCCGCCGGAAGAACCCTTCGAGCCGGACCTCAAGCAGGTCGTGCTGCAGGGTCTGGACAAGGAAACCGCCCGAATTCTTACGTTCGGCGGCCCTGTCGGCGAAACCGTGCGGTTCCGGACGCTGGACATCGTCATCCGCCGTTGCCAGCGCACGCCGCCGGACGAACCGCCCGAAAAGGCGGCATTTCTACAGATCTACGATATCGACCCGGAGACCGGGAAACGGACGAAGGCGTTCAGCGGCTGGATGTTCAAATCCAAGCCGGCGCTCTCGGCGATGGATCACCCGATCTACGACGTCTGGGTGAAGGACTGCAAATAGCGCTCGAATGCGCCCTCCGGCAGCGTTCTCGGAAATTCGGCCTCGACCGCCAGCGCCTCGTGCAGCAGGCGCCGGTATTCCTGGCGCGTCACCTCGACCGCACCGAAACGCGCCAGATGGTCGGTCAGAAACTGGGTGTCGAGCAGCCGGTAGCCGGCGCGGTCCAGCCGGGCGACCAGATGGACCAGGGCGACCTTGCTGGCGTCGGTTTCCAGGGTGAACATGCTTTCGCCGAAAAAGGCTCCGGCGATGGCAACCCCGTACAGGCCGCCGACCAGCGCGTCGCCCCGCCAGCATTCGACGGAATGGGCGAAACCCGCCCGGTACAGTTCGGCATAGGCGCGCAGGATATCGTCGTTGATCCAGGTTTCCCGCCGGCCCCGGCGCGGCGCGGCGCACGCCCGCATCACCCGGCCGAACGCCGTATCGACGCGCACGGCCAAACCGGCCCGGCGGACCGTGCGGCGCAGCCGCCGCGGGAGATGGAAGCCGTCCAGCGGGATGATGCCGCGCCATTCCGGATCGACCCAGACGATGTCGGAATCGCCGCGCGATTCGCCCATGGGAAACAGGCCGGTCGTGTAGGCGCGAAGCAACAGTTCGGGCGTCAGGCGGTATTCCATGCCAATTCCAGAACGGGCATTCTCACGCCCCGGCCTCCCGGGCGACATACTCCTCGAGCCAGCGGATATCGTATTCGCCGTTGATGAAATCGTCTTGCGCCATCAGTTGCTGGTGGAGCGGTATGGTGGTGCGCACGCCGGTGATGACGAATTCCTCCAGCGCGCGCCGCAGCCGCATCAGGCATTCGTTTCGAGTCGCGCCGTGGACGATCAGCTTGGCGATCATGCTGTCGTAGTGAGGCGGCACCGAATAGCCGGCATAGAGGCCCGAATCGACCCGGATGCCCAGCCCGCCGGGCGGGTGGTATTCGACGATCCGTCCGGGCCACGGCGCGAAGGTCGCCGGATCCTCCGCATTGATCCGGCATTCGATGGCGTGGCCGTAGAAATCGATGTCCTCCTGTTTGAACGAAAGCGGCGCACCGTCGGCGATCCGGATCTGTTCGCGGACGATGTCGATGCCGCTGATCGCCTCGGAGACCGGATGCTCGACCTGGAGACGGGTGTTCATCTCGATGAAAAAGAACTCGCCATTCTCGTACAGGAATTCGAGCGTTCCGGCGTTGCGGTAGCCGAGGCTGCGGACGGCATTGCAGCCGATTTCGCCGAGGCGCTGCCGTTCCCCGGCATTGAGCGCGGGGGAGGGGGCCTCCTCCAGCACTTTCTGGTGCTTGCGCTGCAGGGAACAGTCGCGCTCGCCGAGATGGACGACGTTGCCCGTGTCGTCGGCGATAATCTGCAATTCGATGTGGCGCGGGTTGGCGAGGTATTTTTCGAGATAGACGCTGTCGTCGCCGAAATTCGCCTTCGCTTCCCGCCGGGCGAGATTGATCTGCTCGGCCAGCATGTCCGCATTGTCGGCGACCTTCATGCCCTTGCCGCCGCCGCCGCTCGCCGCCTTGATGAGCACCGGATAGCCGATCCGGTCTGCGGTCTGCCGGGCATCGTCGATCGCGGCGACAGCGCCGTCGCTCCCGGGGACGACCGGAACTCCGGCCGCGATCATCGCCTCCTTGGCGGCGACCTTGTCGCCCATCGTCTCGATATGCTGCGGCGACGGTCCGACGAACGCGATGCCGTGGGCTTCGACGATCTCCGCGAAATAGGCGTTTTCCGAGAGGAAGCCGTAGCCGGGATGGATCGCCTCGGCGCCGGTGATCATGGCGGCGCTGACGATGTTCGGAATGTTGAGATAGGATTCCGCCGACGGAGCCGGGCCGATGCAGACGCTCTCGTCCGCCAGCCGGACATGCATGGCGTTCTCGTCGGCCGTGGAATGCACCGCGACCGTATGGATGCCCATCTCCCGGCAGGCGCGGTGGATGCGCAGGGCGATCTCGCCCCGGTTGGCGATCAGGACCTTTTCAAACACCGGTCTCGGCTTCCGATCGGTCCGGGTGACGCGACAGAGCAGCCTCCCGCGCTATTCGACAATCGCCAGAACGTCGCCGAATTCCACCGGGATGCCGTTCTCGACGACGATCTGCCTGACGGTGCCGGCGTGCGGCGCCTTGATCTCGTTGAAGGTCTTCATGGCCTCGACCAGCATCAGCGTCTGACCGACGCTCACGCTATCGCCGACACCGATGAAGGTGGCCGCTCCCGGCTCGGGCGAGAGATAGACGGTGCCGACCATGGGCGAGGTGACGGCGCCGGGATGATCGGCCGAAACCGCCGCCGGAACTTCGGACGCAGACCCTCCGGCCTCGAGCGGCGGGCCGCCGGCCTCCGCCGGTGCGGGAAGCGCACCCGGCAGTGGGGCATAGGCGACGGCGCCGGCCTGCTGGCGGGCGACCCGGATCCGGATATCGCCGTTGTCGTACTCGATCTCCGTCAGCCCGGTTTCGTCCAACAATTCCGCGAGGCGCCGCACGCTGTCGTTGTCGATCGTCTTGGACATGGAGAAATGCTCCGTGCGGAAAGGCGGGTCGGCCGGGCAGCGGGCGCCGCAGGCCGGCTCACCCGCTCCCCGGCGAACCGGTCGCCGATAAGTGCAGCGCCAGCGCCTGAAGCGCAAGCCGGTAACTGTCCGCACCGAAGCCGGATATCGCGCCCAGCGCCGCCTGGGCGATATAGGACCGGCGGCGGAAGGATTCACGGGCGTGGACGTTCGACAGATGCACCTCCACGGTCGGCAGGCCGACCGCGCGGACCGCGTCGAGCAGCGCGACCGAGGTGTGGGTGAAGGCGCCGGCGTTGATGACGATGCCGCTGCAGCCGGATGCTGCCCCGTGGATCGCCTCAACCAGTTCACCCTCGTGGTTGCTTTGTCGGCAATCGACCTCCAGGCCCAGCTCCGCGCTCCAGACCCGGCACTTCTCCTCGATCTCCGGCAGGGTCGCCGCACCGTAGATTTCCGGCTCGCGGCTGCCGAGAAGATTAAGGTTGGGGCCGTTCAGTAAAAGGATACTGTGCATCGGACCGGTCGTGGCTGTTCTGCCGGGTTTGTCTTGCAGGCCGCTGCCTTGTTGCTGTGCAGCCTGGCGCGTGTATTCAAAGATAGGGCTCAAGTCTCAAAATATCCAATAAATCGGGCCGGCTGGAAATCATCGATCCGCCGGACGCCCCTGAGCGCTACTCAACATCGAGCGCAACGGTTTTTCGCCAATTTTGCAGGGGAGGGTTTCGAAGGGGATTGTATCGGTAACTATGTGTTCGCGGCCTGCTGCCGTTCCGATCGCCGATGCCGTAAATTATCCCCTCAGTGTCACCCCGGACGGAGCGAAGCGCAGATCCGGGGTCCAGGGGCTACAGGCCGAGGCCTTTCGGGCCGGCCCTTCGGCTTCGCTCAGGGCAGGCTCCTGGGCCCCGGAATAGGTCCGGGGCGGCTTTGTCAGAGATAAAATTCTCGTTTCAAACCATTCCTGCGTCCGCCTCCCCACGACGGCCTGTCATTCGATCGATGCTTTTTCTCCCGTCCATTCGAAATGTTGGCGATAAGATCGTCCGTCAAGTCGTTGCATGAGGGATCGTTGGCAGCGTTCGCCATTCGGGCCGTCGCGTCTGCCGCATCCGGTTGATCCGGCGGTGGAGCCGGCCCATCTGTTGCCGGCACGGAACGGCAGGCTGATATGAGCGGATACGATTTCGATTTCTTTGTCATCGGCGCGGGATCGGGCGGCACGCGGGCGGCCCGCATCGCCGCCGCCCACGGCGCGAAAGTAGGGGTTGCCGAGGAGCGCCATCTGGGCGGCACCTGCGTCAATGTCGGCTGCGTGCCCAAGAAGCTGTTCACCTACGCCGCCCATTTCGCCGAGGATTTCGAGGACGCGGAGGGCTTCGGCTGGACAGTCGGGCCGCGCCGCCATGCCTGGCCGGCACTGATCGCCAACAAGAACCGCGAAATCGCCCGGCTGAACGGCATCTACGAGCGGCTGATCGAAGGGCCGGGGGCTGAAATTTTCGACGCCCGCGCGACATTCGTCGACAATCATACGCTCGACGTCGACGGAAAGCGGGTCACGGCCGATACGGTCCTGATCGCCGTCGGCGGCCGACCGTTCGTGCCCGACATTCCGGGCCGCGAGCATGTCATCACGTCGGACAACGCCTTTTTCCTGCCGGAGCTGCCGGAGCGCATCGTCATCGTGGGCGGCGGTTACATCGCGGTCGAGTTCGCGGGCATCTTCACCGGGCTGGGCGCGCAGGTGACGCAGGTCTACCGCGGCAACCCGTTCCTGCGCGGTTTCGACGACGATGTCCGGGAATTCCTGGCCGAAGAAATGGTCAAGAAGGGCGTCGATCTGCGCTTCGACGCCGCCGTCCGGGATGTGACGCGCCGGCCCGGCGGCAGCTACTCGGTCGGCCTGGCGGACGGCGGCTCGGTGGAGACCGATCTGGTCATGTATGCGACCGGCCGGGTGCCGAACACCGGCGGCCTCGGCCTCGACGCGGCCGGCGTGTCGGCGGGCAGGGACGGCGCCGTTGTCGTCGATGCGGACTGGTGCACAAATGTCGGGAACATTTATGCCATCGGCGATGTCACCGACCGGATCCAGCTCACGCCGGTGGCGATCCAGGAAGGCCACGCGCTGGCCGACGCCCTGTTCAACCCGTCCGGCAAGACCGTCGGCTATGAATTTGTTCCATCGGCGGTTTTCAGCCAGCCGGAAATCGGCACGGTGGGCTATACGGAAGCGGAGGCGCGGGCGAAATTCGGCGCGCTCGACATCTACCGCTCGACCTACCGGCCGATGAAGCACACGCTGTCCGGCCGCGACGAGCGGGGGCTGATGAAGCTGGTCGTCGTGCGCGAGACCCAGCGGGTCGTCGGCCTGCATGTCGTCGGCCCGGGCGCCGGCGAAATGACCCAGGGTTTTGCCGTGGCGATAAATATGGGCGCGACCAAGCAGGATTTCGACGCCACCATCGGCATTCATCCGACCGCGGCCGAGGAACTGGTGACGATGCGGGAGCCGGTCTCCGAGCCGGTGCGTCAGGCAGCCGAATAGGGCGGCCCCGCCGCCGGCGGTATGTTTTGCCGCGCGTCCGCGGTTGATCCCGCTGCCGAACGCGGCTTTATTGCTGCTGTCAATCAACCAGGAGAGCCCGCCCCATGCCGGAAGGATCCGTCGTCGTCAGCCCCGAGGGCATTGCCGACAAGGTTGTCGCCATCCGCGAGCAATGGCACACCAAGAAACACCCGTTTTTCCAGGCCATGCTCGACGGTTCGTTGCCGTTGCGCGCGCTGGGCGTCTACATGGCCCAACATCTGAAATTCGTGAACTATGTCGTGCCGTCCTTCGGTTTTCTCTACTGGCGCGGCCCGTCCGACATCCGGCGCATGATCGCCGAGAACATGGCTGAGGAAGAAGGCCTGATGGCGATTCCCAAGCCCGGCCATGTCCCGCACGACCATTTCGAGATGATCTCGGATTTCTGCCGCCACGCCGGCCTGTCGGACGAGGAGATCGAGAATACCCAACCGACCCCCGGCTGGTGGGCGCGGACGCTGTATTATTGCCACGTCAACCGGGAAGAGCCGCTCGGCGTGGCGCTCGCCATGGCCTCGACCCAGGAAGGCCAGCAGGTCGCGCTGAACAACGAGATCACCATCCCGTCCTTCGAAAAGCATTACGGCCTGACGAAGGACGATCCGGAAATCGGCTTCTTCGTCGAACATGCCGAGGCCGACCTGGAGCATTCCACCCGCCAGCTCGACCTGTGCGAGAAATATATCCGGACGCCGGAAGACGCCGCCCGCGCCGTCAAAGTTTGCGAAACCGCCGTGCGCCTGCGCTGGGCCTCGACCAACGATATCTGGCGCCTGGAGGTGCTGGGCGAGACCGATATGGCGCCGGACGGGGTCGGAGCCTGACGGCGCTACCTGGGCGGTTTGCGAAACATCGAAAACAGCGTCGGCCCTTCGATACGCCCCGGTCTTGAGCCGGGGCTACTCAGGGTGAGGGGAAATAACAGGATGAGAACATCCTTCCCGAATGCCCCTCATCCCGAGTAGGCGCGCCAGCGCCGTATCGAGGGGCCGATCGGCCTCGAAACTATCCTGTTTCCCGAAGCTGGACCGAATCGGCGGCTTCCCCGGAATTCTGCATCGACGCACCGATCCGGTCGGCAGATACCTTGTAATCGGCAAGACCGAACAAGCTTCGGTCGGCGTCGGCATGATCGGCCATGGCATCCTGCAAGGCGGCAATGGCGTCGCTCATCCGCGGCGGATAGCCGGCGTCGGACACCGCCTCGCCGGCGAAGCGCATTTCGGCGGCGCGTCTGCGACCGTGCCGCAGCACCCGCTCGAACACATAGTCGGCCCTGGCGGCCCAGTCGATTTCCGGATCGCTCTTCTGCAGCGACGCCAGGACGGCGCCGTCCGCCCCGTATTGCCGGGCGGCCAGCATGCTCTCCACCACGATCGCCTCGAACCCCTTGACGATGACGCTGCGGCACAGTTTGACCGCCGCTGCGGCGCCGAACCGGTCGCCGACGATGGCCAGGACCATGCCGTAGGGGCTGAGGATTTCCTTCGCTTTCGCCGCCGCCGGGCCGGCCAGAAGGACTTCGCTCGCGGCGCCGTTCTCGATCACCGGCTCCATGATCGTCGCTTCGACATAACGGGCGCCGGCCGCCCCGACGATCGCCGCGCCGGTCTCCTTTTCGCGCGGCGAGACCGAGTTCATGTCCATGAAGAGTTGTTCGGCCTGCAAATGGCCTGCCGCTTCGATGGCGACTGCCCGGGCAGCGTCCGCCGGGACCAGCGAAAGGACGATGCCGGCGCCGGCGATCGCCTTCGCGGCCGTGGCGCAGACCGCCACGCCGTCGGTCGCCGCGTTCGCCCGGATCGCCGCCCCGTCGCGCGTCGGCACGAGGATATCGTGGGTCGCGACCGCTGCGCCGGCCTTGGCCAGCCCGGCGCCGAAGGCGCGGCCGGCCTCACCGTAACCGATGATGCCGATGCGTGCCGTCATGCTATAATCCTGCTATCCGAAATCCGGTAAGACGCTACTGTAGGGCCGTCCGGGCGCCGAAGGAACCGGCGGAATATGGGCCGGCCGGCGCGCCGGCAAATCGGCATGAGGGAGGAAAACCGGCATGAGATTTGTCGGGATTGAAGCAGCCACCTACGGCGTGACCAACCTGCCGAAGGCGCGGCGCTTCTGGGCCGAATTCGGCCTGGAGGAACGGGCGGCCGGCAAAAACTCCGCAGAATTCGCGGCAGCGAACGGATCGCGCGTGATTCTCAAGCGCCGGAGCGATCCGACGCTGCCGCCGCCGGTGGAGGCGAAATCTTCCGTCCGGCAGATCAGCTGGGGCATGGAATCCGCTGCCGATGTCGCGGCTGTGCGGGAGCGGCTGGCCGAATCCGGCAACCTCGCGGACGGTCCGGGCGTGCAAACGGTCGACCCCGCCGGGTTCGCCCTCGAATTCGTCGTATCCGTCACCCGTATGCCCGAAGTGGCGCCGTCGCCCGCCAACGCGCCCCAGGATATCAACCGCGTCGATGCCCGCGCCGGCTTCTACGACCGGGCCGAACCACTGAAGATCGGCCATATCGTGCTCAATGTGCCGGACGCCGCCGCCGCCGCCGCCTTCTATCGCGAGGTTCTGGGCTTCCACCTGTCCGACGCCTACGACAATGGCAGCGTCTTCTTGCGCTGCGCACCGCGGCACAGCCATCACAACCTGTTCCTGCTGCAATCGCCGACCGGCCTGGCCGGGCTCAACCATCTGGCCTTTGCGGTGCGCGACATCCACGAGATGTTCGCCGGCGGGCAGCGCATGACGAACTGCGGCTGGAAGACTGCGGTCGGGCCCGGCCGGCACCGCATTTCCTCCTGTTACTTCTGGTATGTACACAATCCCTGCGGCGGCTTCGCCGAGTATTTCTGGGACGAGGATTACCTGACCGAGGACTGGGAACCCCAGCTCTGGACGCCGGGGCCGGAAGTCTTCGCCGAATGGATGCTGCCGAAGGGGCTGCCGCTTCGGAAGTCCCGCTCCGCCCGCTGATCCGGCGTACCGGAACCGGATCGGGACAGCGCGCCGCGGCCCGCGGCCTTGCGCCGTCCGGCAAATCCGCCTATCGCCCCAAGCGTCATGAATCGCGCTGTCTTGTTGGCTTTGCAGTTGGCCGCGCTGGCCGCGCCGGCGGTCGCCGCGGTGCCGGCTGAAGACCTGCCGGGGAATCTGTTCTGTCAGCAGGTGCTGAAACGCGGCTGGACGGTCTGCGCAACCACGGTGCGGCTGCCCCTCGCCCCGGAGAAACCGGGCGGACCGACCGTTTTCTTCCATCCGCGCCATGCTGCCGACGGCGATCCGATGACCGCCTGGGCGCCGGGCCAGCGCGGCCTCAACCTCGGCAACTCGATTGAGATCCGCTTCGTCCGGGTCCGTCGCCTCCGCTACCTCACCCTGTGGAACGGCGACAGCCGGTCGCCCAAGGCCTGGGCCGATAACGGGCGGCTGCGCCAGGTGCTGATCCAGACATCGGATGGCCTCACCGACCGGGTGGATTTGGCCGAGCGCAACGGCGTGCAGATGGTGGTGCTGTCGCGGCCGGTGGATGCGGCCTGGATCCGTCTGATTGCGACAGCCGTGACGCCGGGCAAGCGCTACCACCCTTTCGCGATCAGCGAGATCCAACCGTCCGACGGCCAGCGCGAACTGGATGTGCCGGTGGTGAGCGCGGTCGTGGTCGACGACTGGCTGCCGGAGCCGCCTGCCGACGCGAACCGGGAGAAGGACGGCGCGGAGCGGGGCGGCCATTCCAGCTCGACCGGCCGGCCATAGGGCCGAACCGGAAAAAATTGCCCCGGCCGGGGCCGGATCGCCTAGTCTGCCCGGCCATGACTGATCGAACCGATCCCGGCGGCTTCATCGCCCGCCACGGCCTGTGGACCGACGACCAGGCGCGTCTGGCCCGGGACGTCGCGGCGCGGGCCAGGGCCGAGAACCTTCAGCTTGTCCGGCTCGCCTGGTCCGACAGCCACGGCCATTGCCGGGCCAAGGCCCTGACCCTGCCGGCCTTCGAGGCCGCACTGATGGACGGCCACAACATCAACGTCGCGTTGTGGACCCTCGACGCCTCCGGCAGCCGTGTCTTCGCCTCCTTCACCCAAGGCGGCGGCATGAATTTGCCGGAAATGACGGGCTCCCCCAATCTGGTCGCAGTGCCCGACCCTTCGACCTTCCGGATCCTGCCCTGGGCGCCGGACGTGGGCTGGATCCTGTGCGACGAATATTTCCGCGACGGCACGCCCTTTCACTTCTCTGCGCGCCGCGTGCTGCGGCGCACGCTGGACGATCTGGCGGAGCGCAGCCTGGGTGCATTCGTCGGTATCGAGGTGGAGTGGTATCTGCTCAGGCTGCTGGACGCGACGCTGGGCGAGGAAAATATCGGCATCCTCGGGGAGCGCGGCCGGCCCTTGCCGGTGGCGCCGCTTGATTCCGGCTTCTCTTATCACAGCGAGAGCAACCTCGACCTGATGCAGCCGGCGCTGAGCGCGCTCGCCGGCCATTTCGATGCGCTGGGCCTGGGCCTGCGCTCGGTCGAGAACGAGTGGGGCGCCGGGCAGGTCGAATGCACCTTCGCGCCCGGGGAGGCGCTGCGGGCTGCCGACGACTATGTGCTGTTCCGCACGGCAACCCGGCAGGTCTGCCGGCGTCTGGGCTACATGGCGAGCTTCATGGCGGCGCCGGGGCGCAGGGGCCTGTATCCGAGCGGCTGGCACCTGCACGTCTCGCTGCGCGACGACTCCGGCGTCAACGTCTTGACGCCGGACTCCGGTCCCGATTCTCAAACCGGCCCCCTGTCGTCGCTCGGCCGCAATTTTCTCGCCGGCCTGCTGGAGCACGCGTTGGAAGGTGTGGTTTTCGGCGCACCGACCGTCAACGGCTATCGCCGTTTCCGGCCCTACTCGCTGGCGCCGGACAGGGTGACTTGGGGCTACGACCACCGCGGCGCGACGGTGCGTGTGCTGGGCGGCGCGGGCGATCCGGCGACGCGGTACGAAATCCGCACCGGGGAACCGGCGGCCAACCCCTATCTCTTCATCGCCGCACAGGTCGCCGCCGGGTTGGACGGGGTGGCGCGGGCGGCCGAACCCTGGCCTGCCGACGACTCGCCCTATACGGCCGAACGGCCGTTGCTGCCGACCGGCCTGCCGGCGGCGCTGAAGGCGTTGGAGAGTTCGGCATTCTACCATGACGCTTTCGGTGCGGCCTATATCGACTATTATCTGGCCTTGAAACGCGCGGAGATGGCCCGCTTCGACGCTTTCCTCTCCGAAACCGGCGTCGATCCCGCCGCCGGCGTCACGGAGTGGGAGGTCAACGAGTATTTCGATGCGTTCTAGCGGGTTGCCGGGGAGGCGCCGATGACGACGCAGCAGAAACCGATCCTGCCCGAGCGGGTCTTCGATTTCGACTCCCTGGTCCACGAGGACAGGGTGCACCGGTCGCTCTATACCGACCCGGCGATCTTCGACCTGGAGATGACCCGCATCTTCGGCGCGGTCTGGGTCTATCTGGCCCATGAGAGCCAGGTGCCGCAGCCGAACGATTTCGTGCGCGCCCGGCTCGGCCGCCGCCCGCTCATCGTGGTGCGCGATTCGAACGGCGTCCTGCGCGCGCTTTACAACCGCTGCACCCATCGCGGCGCTACCGTCTGCCGCCGGGACAGGGGGTCGGCGAAGGCGTTCCAGTGCCCCTATCACGGCTGGACCTATCTCAACACCGGCAAGCTTTCCGGCGTGCCCTGGCCCGAGGGCTACAGCTGCGATTTTTCCAGGCCCGAATTCAATCTGATGCAGGTGCCGCGGGTCGAAAGCTATCGCGGCCTGATCTTCGCCACCCTGAACGCGGACGCGCCGTCGCTGACCGACTATCTCGGCCCGGTGCGCCGGCCGATCGACGAATGGCTCGACCGGCATCCCGGCGGCGCGCTCGAGGTGCGCGAGGCCAACCGGCTGAAATTCAACGGCAACTGGAAGCTGCTCTACGACAATTCGGCCGACGGCTATCACGTCGTCTTCTCGCACCGCTCGCTGCTGATGATGGAGAACCGGCTTCAGGACGGGGACGGCAAGGGCATGTCCTATTACAAGGACAGCCCGGACAGCGGACCGGTGAAGCTCTACTCCTTCCCCAACGCCCATCATTTCAAGGACAAGCGCGACGCGATTCCCAAGCGCCCCGGCGCCCTGTGGGCGATCGAGGGGCTGCATCCCGGCATGGAGCACTACGAGGCGGCCCTGCGCCGGGACTTCCCGGACCGGGCGGATGCCTTCCTCGACCTGGCGTCGTCGGAGCCGGTCAACATCAACGTGTTTCCGAACCTGCATATCCTGGGCAACCATATCCAGGTCAGCGAGCCCCTGTCGGTCACGGAGACGGCGACGACCTGGTACGGCACCGCCGTGGTCGATCCCGACGGCGAACTCGGCGCTGCGCTCGGCCCGGTCAACGCCCTGCGCATGCGCACCCAGGAGCAGTTCCCGACCTTCGGCGAGGTCGACGATCTGGCCAATTTCGAGCAGATCCAGGCCGGGCTCGCCGCCGAGGAGGACGCGTGGATCTACATGCACCGCGGCCTCGGCCTGCCCGAACGCTACAGCGACGGCGGCGACGGCACGACGATCGGCCCGGCGACCGACGAAGTGTTCATGCGCGACTATATGCGGGTCTACCGGCGCCTGATGCAGACCGAACCGGCCATCGCGCCGACGCGGGAGATTTAGCGATGGGCGCACCTGCGCAGCGCGATCCCTCGACAAGCTCGTATTATGTCGGCGACGCCTTCTATGCGGCGCTGGTCAGGGCCTTCACCGATTGGGACCGGGACGAGCGCGCCATCGCGGATCCGGCGCGCCGCGACGCGGTGCGCGCCTTTCTGGAGCGCGAGGCGCGCCTTCTGGACCGGGGAGACTATGCGGCCTGGCTGGCGATGTTCGCGCCCGAATGCGCCTACTGGGTTCCCGGCACGCCCGAACGGGGCGATCCGTCCCGGGAAATCACCGTCGCGTTCCACGACCGCCGCCAGCTCGAGGACCGGGTCTACCGGCTGGGAACCGGCTATGCCTGGTCGCAGGCTCCGGCCAGCCGCACCGTGCGCTCCGTCTCCAATGTCGAACTGTTCGCGACCGGCGACGCCGGCATCGTCATGGTGCGCTCCAATTTCCTGATTGCCGAACTGCTCGACGGCGAATTGCGCCACTGGGCCGGCTGGGCGGGTCATCGGCTGGAGACTACCGGCGACGGCTTTTCGATCCTCGCCAAGCAGGTCAACCTGATCGACTGCGACCGGAATCTGAGGAACCCGAGCATCACGCTCTGAACGTCCCGGCGTCCGGCTGCCTTTCAGCCGTTTTGCAGTACCGGTTCCTCAACCGTCATATCGACCGGAGTCCCGGCTTCGATCCGGGGCGGAGCGGAGGTATCTTCGGGAGCTTTATCGGTAACTTTGCGTTCGCGGCCTGCTGCCGTTCCGATAGCCAACGCCGTAAATTGCCCCTCAATGTTACCCCGGATGGAGCGACGCGGAAATCCGGGGTCCAGGAGCCTGCCCTGAGCTTGTCGAAGGGACCGCAGGCTGAGACTTTTCGGGTCGGCCCTTCGGCTTCGCTCAGGGCAGGCCCTGGGCCCCGGATCAAGTCCGGGGCAGCATTTTTGTTTTCTCTGGCATTGCCGAACAAGCGGCGTTTGCAGTTGTCGCCGGCGTTCCCCGCCGCCGGAGGAAAATCCGGCGCTGCATTGTCAAAGATATAATCCCCAGCTCTTTCACGGCGGCGCCAGAACCGGAGCGACGCGGGCGAAAGATTTCCCCACTTCGCGGTTCTGCGGACCGCTTCGGTCGAATTGACAGGAGGGGCGGGTTCTTGCGGGCCGTTCCGGTCGATATGACGATGAAGCGAAGCTCGGGCGCGCGGCGGGACGCAGCCGAATATCAACGACTACTTCCGCGTGCGGAAGCGGCGGTGGCAGGCGCCGCAGCCGGCCTGCGCCATCATGCCGAACTGGGCGCCGACCAAAGCCATGTCGCCGAGTGCGGCGACTTCGGCCAGTTCGACAGCCTCCTCGCGGAGCGCCTTTGTCGTGGCGACGAAATCGTCCCAGTTTTCCCAGATATCCGGCCGCGCCCGGGTTTCGCCCGCCGTGCGGCCGCTTCCCTTCGGGAACAGGTGCGGCAAGACCGGTGCGAGCGCTGCAAGCGCGCGGGCATGGTCGGCGACGAGCTTGCCGTTCTTGGCGGCCATGCCGGCCTTGACGCCGTTCATGTGCGCGCCGATCGACGTCATGACCGCCTTGCGGGTCTGGATTGCCTCGCCCGGGTCGAGGGCCTGGGCCGACGCGGACAGGATCGCCGCGGAAAGGAGGGCGCCGGCGAGCACGGCGCCGGCAATCGCGCGTTTCGTAGGGAACTGTTTCGCCATCGTCTCCTCCGGGATCGGTCAGGCCGTATCGAACGGCCGACAACGATTCACTATAGGGTGAAATTCGACGTTCCGCACCGTATCTGTACGAGAACGAACCACCGGCGAATTGGCGGCGGAGAACCCGTCAGCAGGATCGACACGATTGACACAGCCGGAACCGCCGTGTGAATCGGGTAACCGCGACAGCCCCGTCCACTCATCCCTCCGCGTCGAAAGGAAAATGCCCGTGAGCCGCTATCCCCGCGCCGTCTGCGTCTATTGCGGCTCCCGCGCCGGCGAAAATCCGGCCTGGAGAGAGGCGGCGTCCGCCCTGGGCGCCGGCCTGGCCGAGCGCGGCATCGAATTGGTCTATGGCGGCGGCAATGTCGGCCTCATGGGCGCGGCAGCCGACGCCGCCATGGCGGCCGGCGGCCGGGTGATCGGCGTCATTCCGCGCGACCTGGTCGCGCGCGAGCACGGCCATCGCGCCGTGAGCGAACTGCATGTCGTGGACTCGATGCACGAACGCAAGCTGCTGATGGTGAAACTGTCCGACGCGTTCGTCTCGCTGCCCGGCGGCCTCGGCACCCTCGACGAGACGTTCGAGATCCTGACCTGGCGCCAGCTGCGGTTCCACGACAAGCCGATCGTGCTGGCGGATATCGGCGGATTCTGGCAGCCGCTGCTCGACCTGCTGAACGCGCAGGTCGAACACGGCTTCGTCGACCCGGCGCATCTATCGCTGATGGCCGTCGTGCGGTCGGTGGAAGAAGTCTTTGCCGCGCTGGAATCCGCCGGCCCGTAGCCCGCGCCGAACCGCCGCTCGAAAAACCGGTCCCGCTGCCCGATATTGTCGCCACCGGTCCGTCAGGAAAAGCCGCCGCCATGCCGTCATACCCCGTCGCCGATATCCTCACTTCGCGCAAGACCACCAAGGTCATGTTCGATCCCGATCGTCCGGCCGCGCCCGAGACCGACCGGGAGACCATCGAATCGCTCATCGCCCTGGCGGGGTGGGCGCCGTTTCACAAGCCGGCGCACCGGGTTCACTGGCGCGGCACGCGGACCATCGAGCCGTGGCGCTTCCATCTCGCCGACGCCGCGACCTGCCGGCGCCTGATCGGTTTCGTGCAAGCCAATGCGGAAAAGGCCGGCCGTGTGCCCCAGATGCTGGCGGCGGCGCAGGCGCTCGTATTGGCGACATGGCTGCCCAACCCGCCGGAGCGGGAAGAGGAGGGCGGGAATGCGGCCAACGGGTTGTTCGAGCCGACGATGGCGAACATGGAGCATATCGCGGCGGCGAGCGCGGCCGTGCAGTCCTTCCTGCTCGCGGCGACGGAACGGGGGCTTACGACCTACTGGTCGAGCGGCGGCTACCTTCGCGACGCCGCCACCTTCGACCTTCTCGGTATCCCGACGCAGCAGATCCTGCTCGGCGCCGTGTTCGTGTTTCCGGGCGACGGCGGCGAGCGCATACCCGGCGGCCTGCGCGACAAGCGCAGCGAACGCGCTGCCTGGTCGAACTGGGTGACGCCCCGGGAATGACCGGCCGGTCGTCCGGCGCCATCGTGCGGCACCGCCATCGTCGCGCCGCCGGCGCACCCTTCCAATGAATTCGCCTCCGCTAAATCTGGACACTTCGACATGAGCAAAATCAAGGTCGCCCGGCCGGTTATCGAGATCGACGGCGATGAAATGACCCGGATCATCTGGCAGTTCATCAAGGACAAGCTGATCCTGCCTTATCTCGATATCGACCTGCACTATTACGACCTGAGCATCCAGAAGCGCGACGAGACCGACGACCGGATCACCATCGACGCCGCGAACGCGATCAAGGAGCACGGCGTCGGCGTCAAATGCGCGACCATCACGCCGGACGAGGCCCGGGTCGAGGAGTTCGGCCTCAAGCAGATGTGGAAATCGCCCAACGGCACGATCCGCAACATTCTGGGCGGCACCGTGTTCCGCGAGCCGATCATCTGCCGCAACGTGCCGCGCCTGGTGCCGGGCTGGACCGAGCCAATCATCATCGGCCGCCACGCCTTCGGCGACCAGTACCGCGCGACCGATTTCGTCGTGCCGGGCAGCGGCAAGCTGACGATCCGCTTCGACGGCGATGACGGCACGATGATCGAACGGGAGGTCTACCACTTCCCCGGCGGCGGCGTCACGATGGCTATGTACAACCTGGACGCGTCGATCCGGGATTTCGCCCGCGCCTCGTTCAACTACGGGCTGAACCGGAACTGCGACGTCTACCTGTCGACCAAGAACACGATCATGAAGGCCTATGACGGCCGCTTCAAGGATCTGTTCCAGGAGGTTTTCGAGGCCGACTTCGCCGACAAGTTCAAGCGAGCCGGGATCGGCTACGAACACCGGCTGATCGACGACATGGTGGCGGCGGCGCTGAAATGGTCCGGCGGTTTCGTCTGGGCGTGCAAGAACTACGACGGCGACGTCCAGTCCGACACCGTGGCCCAGGGCTTCGGCTCGCTCGGCCTGATGACCTCGGTGCTGATGACCGCCGACGGCCGGACCGCGGAGGCCGAGGCGGCGCACGGCACCGTCACCCGCCATTACCGGCAGCATCAGCAGGGCAAGGAAACCTCGACCAACCCGATCGCCTCGATCTTCGCCTGGACGCGCGGGCTGAAATTCCGCGGGGAACGGGACGAAACGCCGGCGGTTTCGGATTTTGCGGAGACCCTGGAAAAGGTTTGCGTCGAAACCGTCGAGAACGGCTTCATGACCAAGGATCTCGCCCTGCTGATCGGGCCGGACCAGGAATGGCTGACCACCAGCGGATTCCTCGAGAAGCTGGACGAGGGGCTGCAGGCGCGGATGGGCGGCTGACCCGGTTCGGGCCCGGTCCGGGGTTGCCCCGCCGGGCCGGCCGGGCCATGTCCGTCATTCCTGCCGCCGGTATCGGTGCGGCAGGAGCGATGGCGGAGACGCAGATGGGCGGCAGCGCGCCGATATTTCGATCGGAGACGCAGACAGGCCCGCCTGGGGGCGCCGGGGGCGGCGTTGCCGCCGCGCCGCGCGGCCTTTGGTATCTCGCCATGCCGGGCATGCGGCTCAGGCGCGGCACTGCGGTTCACCGCACCCTGCTCGACGAGCCGGTGCTGATCGGCCGGGACAAGGCCGGCAAGGTGTTCGCCATGCGGGATATCTGTCCACACCGGGCGATGCCGCTTTCGGCCGGCCGGTTCGACGGCGAAACGGTGACCTGCGCCTATCACGGCTGGCAGTTCGGCACCGACGGCGTGTGCCGCGCGATTCCCTCGCTGGTCGAGGACACCGCAAAGAATATCCGTCTCGACCGGATCGGCGTCAAATCCTATCCCTGCCGCGAGGTCCAGCATCTGGTCTGGGTCTATTTCGGCGACGATGCCGGGTCCGGCGACGAGGGTCTGCCGCCGATTCCCGAGATGCCGGTGCGCGGCCGGCCGGGCATTGCCGAAACCCTGGAACTGGAATGTCATTTCGACGACGCCGTGATCGGGCTGATCGACCCGGCTCATGGCGCCTATGTCCACCGCACCTGGCTGTGGCGGTCGTCGAAAACGCTGAAGGAAAAGGCGAAGCGCTATGCGCCGTCGGACCTCGGCTTCACCATGGTGCGCCACACGCCGAGCGACAACAGCCGCATCATCCGCCTATTGCGCGGCCAGAAGACCGTGGAGATCGGCTTTCGGCTGCCCGGCGTCCGAGTCGAGCATATGACGCTGGGCGACCGGCACTACTATGTCGGCCTGACCGCCATGACGCCGATCGCGGAATACCGGACGGCGATGCATCACGTCATGTACTGGTCGCACCCGCTGATGACGCTCGCGAAGCCCTTGGTCGTGCCGGCCACGCGCAACTTCCTGAACCAGGACCGCACCGCGATGAACCTCCAGCGCGAGGGCCGCAAGAAGTCGGACGCGGCGATGCTGCTGCCGGACGCCGACACGCCGGCGAAATGGTACCTGGCGCTGAAGAAGGAGCTGGCGGCGTCCCGCGCCGAAGGCCGCGACTTCCGCAACCCGGTGACGGAGACGGTGTTGAGGTGGCGGAGTTAGGGTTTTTCGAGACGGACATCGACTCTCTCTGAACCGTCATATCGACTGGAGCCGCCCGCCAGGCGGCGGAGTGGAGATATCTTTCCGCCGCGGAATCGGGGTCGAAGCGCCGTACCGGAGAGATTTGGGGGTTATACCTGTAACTATGCGTTTGCGGCCCACTGCCGCTCCGATAGCCGCTGCCGTAAATTCCCCTCAGTGCCACCCCGGATGGAGCGAAGCGAAAATCCGGGGACCAGAGTCGCCCGGCACGGCTTCGCCTCGTGGCTCCTGGGCCCCGGATCAAGTCCGGGGCGGCAATGTTGGTGTTATTCGGACATCGACGAACGACCGGCCTTTGCAGTTTCCACCGGCTTCCTCTCGCCGTGGTGGGAATTCCGGCACTGCATAGTCAAGCAAATAAATCCCAAAGTTTCCTCCACTACGCCCCGGAAAAATTCCGGGGATCCGGTCGAAAAGACGGGCCTGGGTGAGAGCCGGATCGAAATGTCGACCGGGAGCGGGGCCGGCTCCGGCGCTACCCCGAGATATGCGCTAGGTCGGGCAGGTAGCGGAATTTCTCGGCGTAATCGATGCCGTAGCCGACCACGAAGACATCGTCGATGGAGAAGCCGACATAGTCGGCCTCCACCGGCGCGGCCCGGCGCGCCGGCTTGTCGAGCAGCACGCAGGTTGCGACCTTTTCGGCGCCGGCGTCCTCCACCATCATGCGCGCGGTCAGCAGCGTCCGGCCGGTATCCAGTATGTCGTCGACCAGCAGAACCCGCTCCCCGGCCAGGTTGGCCGGAAATTCGCCGATCAGCCGAACCCGGCCGGAACTCTCCGTCGAACTGCCGTAGCTCTTGAAGCTGGCGAACTCGATGCGCGGCCGGCACCCGCGCGCCGCCAGCGCCCGGGCCAGGTCCGCGGTAAAGATGAACGCGCCGTTCAGGACGCAGAGCAGGACGAAATCCGGCCCCATGGCCTTTGAAATCCCGGCAGCCAGCGAATCGACCCGCCGGGAGATGTCGGTGGCGGCGAACAGCGCCGTCGGCGGCGCCTCATCGCCGCTGCGTTTTGGGGGGGCGGCCATGTCTAGCCCGCCATCCGCCGGTCTGCGCCCCATTGCCAGTCGGCGAAGCGGTTGCGCAGGGTCAGTTTCTGGAACTTGCCGGTCGAGGTCTTGGGCACTTCTTCGATCATCACGAGGTCGTCCGGGAGCTGCCATTTGGCGAAGTCGATCGAAAGATGCCTGTCCAGCTCCGCCTTGGTCAGCGATTCGCCGTCCTTGAGCACGATGCAGGCGAGGGGCCGCTCGTCCCATTTCGTGTGGGGCAGGGCGATCACCGCGGCTTCCTTGACCGCCGGATGGCCCATGATGGCGTTCTCCAGATCGACCGAGCTGATCCATTCGCCGCCGGACTTGATGACGTCCTTCGAGCGGTCGGTGATCTGGACATAGCCTTCGCTGTCCATTGTCACGATATCGCCGGTGCGGAACCAGCCGTCGTCGCTCCAGCGATCGTCCGCTTCGGGATAATTGAAGTAGCTGCTGGCGATCCAGGGCCCGCGGACCTCCAGTTCGCCCATCGATTCGCCGTCCCACGGCAGGATATTGCCGTCGCCGTCGCGGTGGCGCAGGTCGACGAAGGGCGCCGCGTAGCCTTGCTTCGAGCGGTAGTCGAAATAGATCTCCTCGCCCTGCGTCGCGAGATGGGGCTTGACGTTGGCGACCGTGCCGAGCGGCGACATTTCCGTCATGCCCCAGGCGTGCAGCACGGTGATGCCGAAATCCTGGAAGCGCCGGATCACGGCCGGCGGCGCGGCCGAGCCGCCGACCACCGTGCGCAGCCCGCGCAAGGCTTCGTATTTCGCCGGATCCTTCTCGATGGTCTGGATGATGCCGAGCCAGACCGTCGGCACGCCGCCGGAGAAGGTAACCTTCTCTTCGATGAACTGGGCGATCAGGCTGTCGGCATCCAGATGCGGGCCGGGGAAGACGAGCTTGGCGCCGGTCATCGTCGCGGCGTAGGGGATGCCCCAGGCGTTGGCGTGGAACATCGGCACGACCGGCAGGATGCAGTCGTTCATACTGAAATTCAGCATGTCGGGCTGGGCGCCGACCATCGAATGGAGCACCATGCCCCGGTGCGAGTAGATCACGCCTTTGGGGTCGCCGGTCGTGCCGGAGGTGTAGCACATGGCGCAGCCGTCGGTTTCGTCGATCTCCGGCAGCGCGATATCGGCGTCCCCGGTCTCAAGGAAATCCTCATAGCTTTCCATGCCGTCCGGCACCGGCCCGCCGAACGGGATGACGACGGTGCGGTGCGCCGGCATCCGGTCCCTGAACTGCTCGTAGAGCGGCAGCAGAACATCGTCAACGATGACGATCCTGTCGTCGGCATGGGTCGCGATATAGCCGATGTCGGCCGGGCCGAGCCGCAGGTTGAGCGTATGCATGACGCCGCCGGCCGCCGGGATGCCGTAATAGCATTCCAGATGCGCGCTGTGGTTCCAGGCCAGGGTCGCCACCCGGTCGCCCTTCTTCACGCCGGCCTTGACCAGCGCCCGGGCCAGCTTCTCCGCCCGGTCGCAGGTCTCGGCATAGGTCTGGCGCAGGACGGATTTGTCGGGCCGCTGGGACACCACCTCCTGCGTCGGATAAACGTCCTTCATTCGCCCGAGCAAGTGATTGAGCGTGAGTGGATAATCCATGATGGTGGCGACCGAGCCGGCCATGGCATTTTCCTCCCGAAACTGCCTGAAATCGTCGCCGGTTGTTTACACCAGCGCCCGGCCGGATTGCCAGTAGCCAGCCGCCGCGGCGCATGAGGCGCAATGGCGCGAAAGTGATAAGCTGCGATTTTCCGCGGCCTTGCCACCCGGCGGCCGGCCGCCCATGTTCCGTCAGCCGCCGACAATTCCGCCAATTAGGCCGGTAACGCACTGGAATGATTGGAATATTCTTTCGATGGATGGCGTGCCTGTCGCTGCTGGCCGGGCTTGCGATAGCCGGCCAGGCTGTTGCGCAGACATCGCAGCCGGGCACGCTGCGCGGCCTCGACCTGCCCGGCCTGAAGCCGCAGGGCGGCGCGCAGCAGGACGCTCCGGCGGGGCCGGTCTTCAAAACGAAGCACGTCACGGCGGAACTGCTGAGCGAGCACACGACGCTGCGGCCCGGCGCGACCGCCTGGGTGGCGCTCTATTTCAATATCATCCCGAAATGGCACACCTATTGGCGCAACGCCGGCGATTCGGGCGAGGCGACGCGGATCGACTGGGCCCTTCCGAAAGGGTATGCGGCCGGCGAGATCGTCTGGCTGCCGCCGGAGCGCATCCCGGTCGGGCCGCTGGCGAACTACGGCTACAGCGACGAGGCGATCCACATGGTGCCGATTACAGTGCCGAAGGACGCCCGGCCCGGGCCAAATGCAACCCTCACGGCGAACGTCTTCTGGCTGGTCTGCGAGGAGGTCTGCATCCCGGAAGAGGGGGTGCTGAAACTCAGCCTGCCGGTTGCCGGCGGCGCGCCGGTTGCCGACCTCCGCGCCGGCCCGATCTTCCGCAAGGCGCGGGCCGCGCTGCCGAAACCGTCGCCATGGTCCGCGCAATTCCGTTTTGAGGACAAGAGGTTCCGGCTCGATGTTGCAGCGGCGGGCCTGAAGCGCGAGGTCATCGAAGACGCCTGGTTCTATCCCTACGGCCACGGCGTGGTGAAATATGCCGCGCCGCAGAAACTGACCGTGACGGACCGTGCGCTCACCCTCGAAACGCAGCGCGGCAAGGCGGCAAAACCGATAACGGAGGTCGGCGGCCTGCTCGTGCTCAAGGAGAAACTGGGCGACGGCGGCACGGTTACCCAGGCCTTTCGTCTGACCGCCATCGAGGCGGACTCCGGATTTTCGATCGGCTTCTGGGAGGCCGTAGCCCTGGCCCTGCTCGGCGGCCTGATCCTGAACCTGATGCCCTGCGTGCTGCCGGTGCTGGCGGTCAAGGCGTTGAGCTTCGCCCGCCACGCCAACCAGGGCCGGGGCAAAGGCCAGGGGATGGCGCGGCACGGCTTCGCTTATGCCGCCGGCGTTCTGGCGAGTTTCGCCATCGTCGGCGCCGTGCTGCTGGCGGTGCGCGCCGCCGGCGAGGCGGCCGGCTGGGGCTTCCAGCTCCAGGAGCCGGTGTTCGTCCTGCTCATGGCGTATCTCATGGTGCTGATCGGCCTGAATTTCGCCGGACTGTTCGAGATCGGCGGCCGTTTCGCCGGCATCGGCGGCAGCCTGGCCGGACGCGCCGGCCTCTCCGGCTCCTTCTTCACCGGCGTGCTCGCCGTCATCGTCGCCACGCCGTGCACGGCGCCCTTCATGGGCGCGGCGGTCGGCTTCGCGCTCGGCCAGACCGCGGCGGTCGCCATGGCGGTGATGCTGGCCCTCGGTTTCGGCCTTGCCCTGCCGTTCCTGCTGCTCAGCCTGGCGCCGCCCCTGCTGCGCCTGTTGCCGAAGCCGGGGCCGTGGATGGTCCGGTTCAAGCAGTTCCTCGCCTTCCCGATGTTTGCGACGGCGGCGTGGCTGATCTGGGTCCTGTCCCTGCAGGCCGGCGATGCGGCGCTGCTCGGCGCGCTCGCCGGCGCGATCCTGCTCAGCTTCGCCGTCTGGCTCTGGCAGGCGAGCGCCGGCGCGTCCGGCCGCTGGCGCCCGGCCGGCATCGGCCTCGCCGCTCTGGCCGTTGTCGCCGCCTTTGCCATGGTGCGTTACGCCGACGGCGGCGCACCGGCCCCGGTCCGGGCCGACCGGGCACCGGAGTCCGCCGCCGCCACGGGAATCGTCTGGGAGCCGTTCTCCGAAGCGCGGCTGGCGCAACGGCGCGCGGAAGGCCGGCCGGTCCTGATCAATTTCACGGCGGCCTGGTGCATCACCTGTATCGCCAACGAGAAGGTCGTGCTGCGGCTGGAGAGCGTCCGGCAGGCGGTCGACGCGGCCGGAATGGCAACGCTCAAGGGCGACTGGACCCGGCGCGATCCGGTCATCACCCGGCATCTGGCCGCCTTCGGCCGCTCCGGCGTGCCGCTTTATGTGATCTATCCGCCGAAGGGATCGCCGAAACAGCCGATGCTGCTGCCGCAAATCCTGACCGAGGGCGGCACGATCGCGGCGATCCGCAGCATGGCCGCGGAGGCCAAACGGGCCGAACGGTCCGGCAACTGACCGCCGGCCGCCGCGGCCGGAACACCGATACGGGAAACGAGGAGGAGACCGATGACCAAGCGCCTGAAGACCCTGACCGCAACGGCCTTTGCCGCCGCATTGCTGGCTTCGGTCCCTGCGGCGGCGTCCACGCCCGAAGTCGGCCGGCCGGCGCCGGACTTCACCGGCGTCGACAGCAACGGCGCTTCGGTGACGCTTTCGGCCCTGCGGGGCACGCTGGTCGTGCTGGAATGGACCAACCACGGCTGCCCCTATGTCTCGAAGCATTACGGCGCCGGCAACATGCAGAAGACCCAGAAATCGGCGCGCGCGAAGGGCGCGGTCTGGCTGAGCATCATTTCGTCCGCGCCCGGCCGGCAGGGCCATGTCGACGGCGCCGAAGCGAACCGGCTGTCCAAGACCCGCGGCGCGGCGCCGAGCCACGTCATTCTCGATCCGAAGGGGGTCATCGGGCGGAAATACGAAGCGACCAACACGCCACACATGTTCATCGTCGGCAAGGATGGCACGCTGCTCTACATGGGCGCGATCGACAGCATCCGCTCGGCCAATCCCGCCGACATTCCGCGGGCGAAAAACTATGTGACCGCGGCGCTCGATGAAATCGCCGCCGGCCGCAAGGTCAGCCAACCGGTAACGCGTCAATACGGCTGCTCGGTGAAATACGCGTATTGAGCGCCCCTCGATACGGCCCCCTTCCGGGGGCCTACTCGGGATGAGGGTGTGTTCGAAACAAAAGCCCCAACATATTTCCCCTCATCCCGAGTAGGCGCGCTCGCGCGCCGTATCGAGGGACGCCTTACACCCGCACCCGCATGTGCAGCATGCCGCGGTTGAGGATGCTGTCGGACCAGGGGGGCGTTCTCCGCATGGCGAGGCCGGGTCTGGCCCTGCACCGCCACCCGGCAGAAAGACCGGCCCGCGGTTATCCTTGACGGACTGTGAACCAAAGTTGACATATCGCGAATGATCGACATAATCGAAGGCGCGACCTTCAAGCGCTGGATTCGCGGTCTGCGCGACCGCAGCGCGGTTGCCCGGATCAATGCGCGCCTGCGAAATGTTTCGCTAGGCAATTTCGGCGACACCGGGCCTGTGGGCGGAGGCATATCGGAAATGCGCGTTCACCACGGACCCGGCTACCGCCTCTATTTCATACGCGAAGGCCGGACGGTTGTCCTGCTTTGCGGCGGCGACAAGGGCAGCCAGAGACGCGACATCGAGAACGCCGGACGGCTGGCGGCGGACTGGAGACAGGCATGACAGAAGCTTTTGCGCGATGGGATGCGACGGAGCATCTGCGCACCGAAGAAGATGTGCGCCTCTATCTCGAAGCGTGCGCGGAGGAAGACCCGGGCGACGGAAGCCTGATTCGCGCGGCTCTGAACGACATTGCGCGGGCGCAGAATATGAGCCGGCTGGCGCGCGATGCTGGCATGACCCGCGAAGGGCTTTACAAGGCGTTGTCGGAAAACGGCAATCCGACCTTCACCACAGTCACGCGGATTGCGCGGGCGCTCGGAATGCGGGTGCGGATTACGGTATAGCGGAGTGCCGGGCGGTGCGGCGGGCCACGCCTTGTGCGATATGCCGGCCTACACCCGCACCCGCATGTGCAGCATGCCGCGGTTGAGGATGCTGTCGGACCAGGGCGGGTCGTCCTCGGCCATGGCGATTTCCGGGTAGCGCCGCAGCAGGAGCGGGAAGGCGATTTCGGCCTCGAGCCGGGCCAGCGGCGCGCCGATGCAGAAATGGATGCCGTAGCCGAAGGCGAAATTCTTCTTCGCCTCGTCGCGGCGGATGTCGAAGCGGTCCGGCTCCGGGAACACCCGCGGATCGCGGTTGCCGATGCACATCATCAGGAACAGCCGCTCGCCCGTGGCGATGCGCCGGCCGTGCCACTCGAAATCCTCCGTGGCGACGCGGACCATGGACAGCGACGGACCGTCGAAGCGCAGCATTTCCTCGACGGCGTTGCGCACCAGCCCGATGTCGTCGAGATGCGCGCGCAGGTCGGCCATCTGCGCCGGATTCTCGATCAGGGCGCGCATGCCGTTGGCGAGCAGCTGGGTTGTCGTCTCGTGGCCGGCGAACAGCAGCAGCACGCAGCAGGCAACCAGCTCGTCGGTGGTGAGGCGGTCGCCCTCGTCGCGCGCGTCGAGCAGGCCGGTCGTCACGTCTTCGGCGCCGCTTGCCCGGTGCTCCTCCAGGAAGCGGCGGAACCAGGCCTCCATCTCGACGATGCCGTCCGACGCCATGCGGTATTTCTGCGGATCGCTCCGCGAGGTCAGGACGAATTTCGCCAGCAGGTCCGACCAGCGCTTCAGCTTGTCGACATCCCTTTCCGGCACGCCGAGCATATGGGCGATCACCAGGGCGGGAAGGGGATAGGCGAATTCGTGGATCAGGTCGAACTCGCGGCTGCCGGACCATTCGATCCGCGCATCGATGTCGTCCAGCAACCTGTTGACGATACGGGCGATTTCCGGGCGCAGCGCCTCGACGGCGCGGGTCGTGAAAGCGCGGTTCATCAGGCCGCGCAGCCGCGTGTGGTCCGGCGGATCGGTGAACACGGCCCACAGGTTCAGATGGTCGCCGAGCGGCTTCAGCGTGTCCTGCATCGAGGCCGGCGCGCGTTCGATGAACGGCCGGATGCGGTCCGACGACAGGCGCGGATCGCGGAACGCGTCGCGGATGTCGTCGTAACGCGTGACCACCCAGGCGCCGAGGACGTCCGACCAGTAGGCCGGTGCTTCGGCCTGCAAGGGCGCCATCGCCGTGTAGGGATCGCGGATCGCCTCGGCCGACAGCGGATCGAAGATAAGTGCTGGGCTTTCGGCGTCGGGCATGGGGTGTCTTCGGTTGCGGATCGCGCGATGCGACCCTAGCGTTTGGCCGCGGGATTGCAAGGCCAAGGGAAAAGTGCCCAGGACTCGAGCCGATATTCCGCACATCGCCTGACCGGATGGCGCAGGGGCCGAGAGGGTGTAGGGAGGGTTTCAAAGGGGATTATATCTGTAGCTATGCGTTCTCTGCCTACTGCCGTTCCGATAGCCGACGCCGTAAATTATCCCATCAGTGCCACCCCGGACGGAGCGAAGCGCAGATCCGGGGTCTAGGGGCTACAAGCCGAGGCCTTTCGGGTCGCCCCTGGGCCCCGGATCAAGTCCGGGGCGGCACTAATAGTTACAATCGGAATGATTTTTGTCGGGCCTGGGCGAACGAGCGATGTTTGCAGGCTTGGCCGGCGCGGCAACGCATTCCGTTTGCCGCGTTGACAGGGCGGGGCGTGGGCGATAGCCCGAACGGCTAACAGCCCCGACGACGAAGGAAGCGCGCATGCCCAGGCTGGACCGGGATCTGATCGGCACGGTGCTCGAGCCCATCGTGGCGGAGGTCGAGAAGGGCGAGATCCGCCAGTTCGCCGACGCGATCGGCGCGACCGACCCGATCCATACCGATCCCGAAGCGGCGCGGGCCGCCGGCTACCTGAACCTGGCCGCGCCGCCGACCCTCGTCTTCTGCCTGACCCAGCGCAATTCGGAACCGACCGAAAGGCTGGTCAGGCTGGGCTTCGACGTCGCCAAGCTGCTGCACGGCGAGCAGCATTTCGAATATTTCCATCCGGTCTGCGCCGGCGATACCATCACGCTCAGCACCCGGATCGAGGACATCTACGAGAAGAAGGGCGGCCTGCTGGAATTCATGGTGCAGAAGACCGACGCCGTGAACCAGGACGGCAAATTATGCGCGACGATGACCGCCGTCGTCGTCCAGCGCCACGGTTAGAGGAGAGCGGCATGAACGCAGCGGACCTGAGGGTCGGCGACGCCATCCCCGAACTGACGATCGACCGGGTTTCCCGGCAGACGCTGGCGCTCTATGCCGGCGCGTCCGGCGACCACAACCCGATCCATATCGATACGGATTTCACCCGGGAGGCCGGCGTCGGCGACGTGTTCGCCCACGGCATGCTGGTGATGGCCTGGCTCGGCCGGGCGCTGACCGGCATCGCGCCGCAATCGGCCCTGCGCAGCTGGGGCGTCCGGTTCGCGTCGATCACCCAGGTCGGGGCGCAGATCCGTTGCACGGGCACGGTGACGGAGAAGTTCGAGCAGGACGGCGAACCGCGCCTGCGCCTCGACATCGCCGCCACGGACGAGCACGGCGACGTCAAGCTGAAGGGCGAGGCCGTCGTCGCGGTCGGCTGACCGCCGCCGGCCGCGCTGCGTATCGTCTTGCAACTCCCTGAAATTCAACGGAAAGCAGAAAGCCACATGGCCAAACTCGACGGCAAGGTCGCTCTGGTCTCCGGCTCGGGGCGCGGCATCGGCCGGGCGCTGGCGCTCAAGCTGGCGGGGGAGGGTGCGCGGGTCGCGGTCAACGATCTCGACGCCGATCCCGCCAACGAAACCGCGGAGGAGATCCGGGCGCTGGGCGGCGAGGCGGTCGCCTGCGCCGGCGACGTGGCGGCCGACGATTTCGCCGACCGCTTCGTCAGGGCGGCGATGGACGCCTGGGGCGGCATCGACATCGTCGTCAACAATGCCGGCTATACCTGGGACAGCGTGATCCAGAAGATGACCGACGAGCAGTGGGACGCGGTCATGGACGTCCACGTCAAGGCGCCGTTCCGCATCCTGCGCGCCGCCGCCGAGCCGATCCGCATCGCCGCCAAGAAGGAGGCGATGGAAGGCCGGGAGGTCATCCGAAAGGTCGTCAACATCTCGTCGATCGCCGGGCTTTACGGCAATGCCGGCCAGATCAACTATTCGGCGGCCAAGTCCGCCATGATCGGCATGACCCGGACGATGGCGAAGGAGTGGGGCCGCTACAAGGTCTGCGTGAACTGCGTCGCCTTCGGCTACATCAAGACCCGCATGACCCAGCCGATGGACAAGGACGATCCGCCGGTCCTCGACATCGGCGGCCGGGACATTCGCGTCGGCGTCCAGCCGCACATGATCCAGATGATGGAGGCGATCATCCCGATGGGCCGAGGCGGCACGCCGGAGGAGGCGGCCGACGCCGTCTACCTCTTCTGCACGCCGGAGAGCGACTATATCAGCGGCCAGGTGATCGTCGCCGGCGGCGGCCTGCTGATCTGAACCGGGGCCGGCGGGAACTGGACTTTTGGAAATGCGGTAGTGAGTCAGTTTGAAATTATCCGTTGCGCCGCAACGCCCGGCATCCCTCTTTTGCCGCCCCGGACGGAGCGCAGCGACGATCCGGGGACCAGGGGCTACAGGCTGAGGCCTTTCGGGTCGGCCCCTTCGACAGGCTCAGGGCAGGCCCTGGGCCCCGGCTCTCCCTGCGGTCGGCCGGGGTGACACATCGGGGCGGCGGAAAGAACTTCGAGTTCTGCCCGAAGCCGAAACTCAAACTGAAGCACTGCGGGAAATGCCCGTAGTTCTTTGAAAAACAAGGGGAAATTCCGATGGGCGATTACGTCTCCCCGTGGATGACCGAAGAGCTTTCCCTGCTCCAGGACGCGGCCGGCCGCTTCTTCGAGCGCGAATTCGTCCCCCACGAAGAGCAATGGGCGAAAGACGGGATCATGCCGCGGGAGATGTGGAACAGGGCGGGCGAGGCCGGCCTGCTGCTCGCCAGCGTCCCGGAGGCGTATGGCGGCGCCGGCGGCACTTTCGCCCACGAGAGCGTCATCCTGTACGAGCAGGGCCGGGCCAACGTGCGCAGCCTCGGCAACGCCGTCCACAGCGGCATCGTCGCCCACTATATCCTGGCCTACGGCTCAGAGGAGCAGAAGCGCCGCTGGCTGCCGAAGATGGCGACCGGCGAACTGGTCGGCGCCGTCGCCATGACCGAACCGGGCACCGGCTCCGACCTCCAGGCCGTGCGCACGACCGCGCGGATGACCGGCAACCAGTATGTCGTCAACGGCCAGAAGACCTTCATCACCAACGGCCAGCACGCCAACCTGATCGTCGTCGTCGCCAAGACCGACCCGGACGAGAAGGCGCGCGGCGTCTCGCTGATCGTCGTCGAGACCGACGAGGCCGAGGGATTCAGCCGCGGCCGCAACCTCGAAAAGCTGGGCCTCAAGGCCCAGGACACGTCGGAGCTGTTCTTCGACGAGGTCAAGGTGCCGGCCGCCAACCTGCTCGGCGCCGAGGCGGGGCAGGGCTTCTTCCAACTCATGAACCAGCTGCCCCAGGAGCGGCTGATCATCGGCGTCGGCGCCTGCGCCGCGATGGACCTCGCGATCGAGCTGACGACCGACTACGTCAAGCAGCGCAAGGCGTTCGGCAAATCGATCATGGAATTCCAGAACACCCGCTTCAAGCTCGCGGAGTGCAAGACCGAGGCGCATATCGCCCGGGTCTTCGTCGACAACTGCCTCCAGCGCCATCTCGCCGGCGACCTCGACGTCACGACCGCGGCGATGGTCAAATGGTGGTGCGCCCAGAAGCAGAACGAGGTGATCGACGAGTGCCTGCAGCTGTTCGGCGGCTACGGCTTCATGGACGAGTTCCCGATCTCCCGCATGTATGCCGACGCCCGCGTCCAGAAAATCTACGGCGGCACCAACGAGATCATGAAGGAACTGATCGCAAGGTCGCTGTAAGGCTTCGGGACGCGTCGTCCGGCCGGAATTGCGCATCTCCTTTTTTCCAAGAGACATTGCCACCCCGGACGGAGCGAAGCGGCGATCCGGGGTCCAGAGCCACGAGCGAATGCTGTGCCTAACGACTCTGGTCCCCGGCTCTCCCTGCGGTCGGCCGGGGTGGCACAGCTTTTGCAGCGGCTGGGGCGTGCGCCGGGCTGCCGTTTCTTTGAGGAGGCGTTGAGGAGACGCGCCAGCGCCGTCTCAAAATGTCCGTTCCGAGGCCCTCAATGGAAATCCCGCGACGGGTACATCTGCTTGTGCAGGCGGTCGCGACGCGGGTCGCGTTTCGACTCGCGGGGGTCGCGCGCCTCGCTGGCGATTTCGTCGGCGCGGGCCAGCGCGGGATCGAAGGCGGCATCGAGCCGGCCCAGCCCGTCGAGGCGGGCGGACAGATCCTCCAGCCTGCGCGCGACGATGTGGATGACGATGCCCTCCTTCTGGATCTCGCCGACGACCCGGACCAGCCGGGCGCCCATCACGATCGGCCGGTAGCGCTCCAGCGCATGGGGCCAGACGATGACGTTGGCCGCACCCGTCTCGTCCTCCAGGGTCATGAACACCACGCCCTTGGCGGTGCCCGGCCGCTGGCGGATCAGCACCAGGCCGGCGACCTCGACCTGCTGGCCGTTGCGGCAGTTCAGCAGGTCGCCATGCAGGGTCGCGCGGTCGAACGGCGTTTCGGCGCGCAGCAGGGCGAGGGGATGGGCGCGCAGGGTCATGCGCACGCTGGCGTAGTCGTCGACGACCTGCTCGCCCAGCGTCATCGCCGGCAGCATCGCTGGCGGGTCGCCGGGCTGCTCGTCCTCGTCCATCGCCGCGAACAGGGGCAGGGCCGCCGGCCGGAAACGCCGCACCGCCCATAACGCCCGGCGCCGGTCGAGGCCGAGCGAGCCGAAGGCGTCGGCCCGGGCCAGCCGCTCCAACACCGCCGCCGGCAGGCCGGCGCGCCGCCACAGGGTCCACGGGTCCGGATAGCCGTTGCCGCGCGCCGCGACCAGCCGGTCCATCGCGTCCTCGCGCAGGCCCTTGACCTGGCGGAAGCCGAGGCGCAGCGCCATTTCGCCGTCCGCGCCCGGCTCCAGCGTATGGTCCCAGACGCTGCGGTTGACGTCGACCGGCAGGACCTCGACGCCGTGCTCCCGGGCGTCGCGCACGATCTGGGCCGGGGCGTAGAAGCCCATCGGCTGGCTGTTCAGCAGGGCGCAGGCGAAGGCCGCCGGATAATGGCATTTGAGCCAGGCCGAGACATAGACCAGCAGGGCGAAGCTGGCGGCGTGGCTTTCCGGAAAGCCGTATTCGCCGAAGCCCTCGATCTGCTGGAAGCAGCGCTCGGCGAACCCGCGCTCGTAGCCGCGGGCGACCATGCCCTCGACCATCTTGGCGTGGAAACCGTGGATCTTGCCGGTCTTGCGGAAGGTCGCCATGGCGCGGCGCAGCAGGTCGGCCTCGGACGGCGTAAACCCGGCGGCGACGATGGCGATCTTCATCGCCTGCTCCTGGAACAGCGGCACGCCGAGCGTCTTGCCGAGCACGTCCTCCAGCTCCTTCGACGGGAAGACGACTTTCTCCTCGCCGTTGCGCCGGCGCAGGTAGGGGTGGACCATGTCGCCCTGGATCGGGCCGGGCCGGACGATCGCGACCTCGATCACCAGGTCGTAGAAATCCCGCGGCTTGAGGCGCGGCAGCATCGACATCTGCGCCCGGCTCTCGATCTGGAACACGCCCAGCGTGTCGGCCTTGCAGATCATGTCGTAGACCGCGGAATCGTCGGCCGGCACGGTGGCGAGGCCGTGGCGCCGGCCGTAATGCCGGGCCAGCAGGTCGAAGCCCTTGCGGATGCAGGTCAGCATGCCGAGGGACAGCACGTCGATCTTGAGGATGCCGAGCGCGTCGAGATCGTCCTTGTCCCACTCGACGACCGTGCGGTCCTCCATCGCGGCGTTCTCGATCGGCGCCAGCTCGTGCAGCGGCCCGTCGGTGATGACGAAGCCGCCGGTATGCTGGGACAGGTGGCGCGGGAAGCCGACCAGCTCCAGCGCCAGCACGAGGGCGCGGCGCAGGGTGGCGTCGGCCGGGTCGAGCCCGGTCTGGCGGATATAGTCGGGCTTGAGGCCGTCGTCGCTCCAGCCCCAGACCGTCCGGGCCAGGATGTCGACCGTGTCTTCCGACAGGCCGAGCGCCTTGCCGGCCTCGCGGATCGCGCTGCGCGGCCGGTAAGTGACGACGGTCGCGGTCAGCCCGGCGCGGTGGCGGCCGTATTTGGCGTAGATATACTGGATCACCTCCTCGCGCCGCTCGTGCTCGAAGTCGACGTCGATATCCGGCGGCTCGTTGCGCTCGGCCGAGACGAAGCGCTCGAACAGCAGGTCGACCTTGCCGGGATCGACCGCGGTGATGCCGAGGCAGTAGCAGACCGCGGAGTTGGCCGCCGAGCCGCGGCCCTGGCACAGGATCTTCCGCCCGCGGGCATAGCGCACGATGTCGTGCACGGTCAGGAAGTAGGGCGCGTAGCCGAGCTGCCCGATCAGCGCCAGTTCGTGCTCCACGGCCGCCCGGACCCGGTCCGGGACATGGCGGCCGTAGCGTTCCGCCGCGCCAAGCCGTGTCAGCCGCTCCAGTTCTTGTTGTGGGGTCCTTCCTTCGGGAATCGGATCGACCGGATAGACATATTTTAGCTGATCGAGCGAAAAAGAAATTTTCTCAACGATTTCAGACTGTTGCTCGATAGCATACGGGTGGGTATGGAACAGGTTCGCCATCTCCTGCGGGGATTTGAGATGGCGTTCGGCATTGTCGAACAGGCGGAAGCCGGCCTCGTCCAGGGTGCAGTGCTCGCGGATGCAGGTCAGCACGTCCTGGAGCGGCCGGCGCGCCGGGATGTGGTAGTGGACGTCGTTGGTCGCGACCAGCGGCACCCCGGCCGCCGCCGCCAGCCCGGCTAGCCGCTCGAGCCGCCTGGCGTCGTCGCCGCGGTACAGGCAGCTCGCCGCGAGCCAGGTATTATCCTGAAAAAGACCGCCGATACGATTGAGAATAAAGGGAAAATCATCGTCGTCCCCGGCGCGGCCCGCTGCCTCGCATTCCGGAACCCCGTCGGGCGGCAGCACGACGACGCACTGGCCGCCGGCAAGGTCCGGCAGGTCGCCGAGCCGGAGATGGCAATCGCCTTTCTCCGCCCGGCGCTTGCCCAGGGTGAGCAGGCTGGAGAGGCGGGCGTAGGCCGGCTTGTCCTGCGGGAAGCACAGCAGGCTGACGCCGTCCTGCAAGTCCAGCCGGGCGCCGACCAGCAGCCCGATTCCGGCCCGCCTGGCCGCGCTGTGGGCCCGGACGACGCCGGCCAGCGTGTTGCGGTCGGCGATGCCGATCGCACGATGGCCCAGTTCCGCCGCCCGCATGACCAGCTCCTCCGGATGCGAGCCGCCGCGCAGGAAGCTGAAATTGGTCGTCACCTGCAACTCGGCATAAGCCGGGACGGGGGCCGGGACGGGGGCCGGACCCGGCGCGGGGCCGGGGATGCGCGCGGGGCGGCCGTCAAACGGCATGGCGCTGCCCCGCTGCTACCGGAATGCCGGGAAGTGTCAGGAAATGTAAGGGAGGCGATCGGAAGGACGGCATCAAT
>MPMX01000034.1 GCA_002238725.1 Rhodospirillaceae bacterium bin65 | reverse complement strand
GACGAAGCTCGTATTCTGGCGGCACAGGGCGATCTTGTTTTTGATCGCCTGCCGGCAGGCCTCGCGGTTCTGCGACACGTCGGTGTAGTAGACGCCGCCGATATCGCCGAATTTGGGTTTCAGCTCCTTGGCCGAGGCCATCCCCGGAACCAGCAGAACCACAGACAGCGCGGCGCAAACTCGAAGCATTCTCATCTCCCGCGTCAATCGATTGGCGGCTTCCCGCTGCGGCGACCGTACAGGCACCGGCGCGTGCGAAGCAACGGCGCCGCGCATGATCTGCCTTCAACGCTGTTCGCCCCCTCCCCGGCGGGATTCCTCTGCGAAACGGCTTCAAACCGCAAAGGATGTCCTTCCCCCGCTTCAGCGGGGGAAGTCCCGGAGCGAAGCGGAGGGGATGGGGGTGTTCCGGGCCGTCGGCGGTGTCGCCTTGGGGCGACGTGCGTCTCGCAACGGGTACGGGCGGCACGCCACCCCCACCTGGCCTCCCCCTCTGAAGAGGGGGAGGTATAGCGCCGCGGACGCGCGCGGCGATTTGCGGAGGAATCCAAAGGGAGGGGAGCGTTGCTCCGGAAGCGCTGCGCCCAAGCCGAAAACCGGCGCGATTTCAATGCCTTATCCCTCCTCCCCTTGGGAGAGGGGCAGGGGGAGAGGTGTCGTGGGGAAGGGTCCGCCAGCGCCCATCCCGGCTCTGCCCGAGCCGATTTTTCGGGATTTCTGCATCGTGGAACAGGCGCGGCGGCACCGGAACAAAGAAATAATACTTGACTAGACAGGAAAAGTTTCTAGATTGCCGGGGTGGAACAAACAGCGAAAGTGGAGAACGATCGTGGTGCACCCCGACCCAGTGCCTGAGATGATTCCGGAGGCCGAGCGCTTTCCCGTCCTGTCGAGCCGGCAGGAGGCCTTCTGCCGGCATTTTGTGGCGACCGGCAACGCCGCCGGTTCGGCGCGCCAGTCCGGCTATGCCCCGGCCTCGGCGCGGCAGACCGGCCACGCGCTGCTGCAGCGGCCCCATATCGTCGAGCGGGTGCGCCAGATCCGCCTTCTCTGGCGCGAATCGGAGCGGGCGGAGGCGCGGATCCTGCTTGCGCGCCTCGAACAGGCCTGGGACGCAGCGGTCGACCGGGGTTCGGCATGGCTCATGTATCTGGTGATCCGGAAACAGGAGGCGCTTTCGGGCCTGGCCGGCGCGGGCGAGGCGAACCGGGGCGCACTGTGGCCGGTGCCCGGCGAGGACGAGTTCGGCGCACTGGGCCTGCCGGAGTTCGACTTCGACGCCACCGCGGAGGTCGGCCTGCCGGACGGTCCGTTGGCCGGCGCGGTGCGCATGGAGCGGGACCGGGCGGAGCGGGCGCTCGCCCGGCGCCGGGCCGCGGCCGGGTCGCCGTTGCGCGCGCCTTGCGCCGGCGCGGGAGCCGGGGCGGAGGCCGACCGGACGCACGAGGGCGCCATCGAAGACCGCCAATGGCTCGGGCGCGCGGCCGTCCATGCGCCGAGGCCGACAGTATTGCAGGCTGCGGCGGACGCCGCTCCGGACGACGCTTCTGACGACAGGGCCGGTACGGTCGCCGACGATCCGCCGGAAGAACGGTACGCGCGCGGCGGGCTGCCGGTCCCGCGGACCGGCCCGGACCTCCAGCCGGGCGACGATGCGCAAGTCGATACGTCCGAGAGCCTCTGGATGCAGGAAATGCGCGCGGGCGTCCGGCCGACCGACCTGTGGAGCGAGGCCCAGCTGGCGTTCGACGAGGAAATCGAGGCCGAGGCGCGCCGCGCCGAATCGCCGTCCGGGCGGCGATCCGGGGCGGACGAGCCGGCGCGGGAAGAGGCGTTGCCGGAAGAGCCGGCGCCCGATCCGACAGACGATCCGACAGGCGATAAACCGGCGGCGCCCGGGGACGACTGGTTTGCCGCCGCACAGGCCGACATAGGGGCGATGGAACGCGCGCCCGCGTGCGACGCCGGCGGCGCCCGCCGGAGTGTGATCCGTCGCGGCGTACCACAAGGCGACTTTGCCGGCGGCCCATGACACCCCCATCCCCTCCGCTTCGCTCCGGGACTTCCCCCGCTGAAGCGGATTCCCCTGCGAAATGCCGCGCGCATCAGCGCCGCTATGCCTCCCCCTCTTCAGAGGATTCCTCTGCGAATGGGGCGAGCCGCGCCCCTACGCCCCCTCCCCCCGACCCCCTCCCCCGGAGGGGAGGGGGAGCTTCGTTCCGGAAACGCCGCGCCAAAGCCGAAAACTGCCGCAATTCCAAGACATTACCCCCCTCCCCTTGGGGGAGGGGTATCGCGGGGACGGCGCCGCCACCCACTTTGGCTCTGCCCGACTTTCGCAGAGGAATCCTCTGAAGAGGGGGAAGGACATGTATTCCGGCGTGAAACCGTTTCGCAGAGGAATCCTTGGGGGAGGGGGAAAAAATCCTTTTCGACTCCAGGCCGTGTCGCAGGAGAAACCCAAAGGAGGGGGGCCGGCGCGCCCTGCCTGCCCCGGATCCGACCCTGCCTTGCCACCCCGGACGGAGCGCAGCGGAGATCCGGGGTCCAGGAGCCTGTCCTGAGCTTGTCGAAGGTGCTACAGGCAACGCCTTTCGGGTCGGCCCTTCGGCTTCGCTCAGGGCAGGCTCCCGACGCACCCTTCGTTGCCGCCCCGGATGGAGCGCAGCGGAGATCCGGGGACCAGGAGCCACGGGCTGAGGCCTTTCGGGTCGCTCCTGGGCCCCGGAACAAGTCCGGGGCGGCAAAAGTGTTGGGGTTTCGAGAGATCGGATCGGGGCGGCGGCCGGGCTTTCCCCGCGACACCCCTCCCCCCTGCATCCGCGCGGCCCTCTGACAGGGAGGAGTTAGGAAATCATGCACAAATTGTCGCCGCCGGTTCGCGGCCGCTGCAGCGGGAATGGCGGATTTCTGCGGATTCCGCGCCAAAAAGACGGCTCTACGGCAAAAAATGCAGAATATAGACCGGTCTGTCTCGTTCCGGACCATGATGGATCATGACATTTCCTGACATTTTGGATGGGGCCGAACGCCGCCGCCGGGCCGTGTTTCACGTGAAACAATCCGGCGGATACCGGCCCGGCCCGGCCGCCGTTCTTGACTCCGCGGCCGGCCGTGCAATGTCTGCGCCCATGAAGGCTCCGGATACCCTGAACGCCGATGTCGTCGTGATCGGCGGCGGCCATGCCGGCTGCGAAGCCGCGTCGGCCGCGGCGCGTGCCGGCGCGCGCACCGTCCTGCTGACCCACAGCCGCGACACCATCGGCGTCATGTCGTGCAATCCGGCGATCGGCGGCCTGGCCAAGGGCCATCTGGTGCGCGAGATCGACGCCCTGGACGGCGTCATGGGGCGGGCGATCGACCGGGCCGGCATCCAGTTTCGCATCCTGAACCGCAGCAAGGGCCCGGCGGTGCGCGGTCCGCGCGCCCAGGCCGACCGCAAGCTGTACCGTCAGGCGATGCAGGCGCTGCTGGCCGAACAGCCCGGCCTCGAGATCGTCGAAGGGGCGGCCGGCGACCTGATCGTCGATTCGCACGACCGTTGCGCAGGGGTCGGTCTCGAGGACGGCCGGACCGTCCGCGCGGGCGCGGTCGTCATCACCACGGGGACGTTCCTGCGCGGCATCATCCATCTGGGCGAAAAGACCTGGCCGGCCGGCCGGATCGATGCGCCGCCCTCGACGCGCCTGGCCGCGACTCTCAACCGGTTCGGTTTGCCGCTCGGCCGGCTCAAGACCGGCACGCCGCCCCGCCTCGACGGCCGGACCATCGACTGGAATTGCCTGGAGGTTCAGGAAGGCGACGATCCACCGGCGCCGTTCTCGTTCATGACCGACCGGATCGACGTCCCCCAGACGGTCTGTCACATCACCCACACCAATGCCGCGGCCCACGCGGAAATCCAGGCAAATATCGGCCGGGCGCCGCTCTTTTCCGGCCAGATCGAAGGCGTCGGGCCGCGCTATTGCCCGTCGATCGAGGACAAGGTCGTCCGGTTTCCGGAACGCCACAGCCACCAGATTTTCCTGGAACCCGAAGGCCTGGACGACGACACGATCTATCCCAACGGCATCTCGACCTCGCTGCCGGAGGAGGTGCAGCACCGGATGGTCCGGGCGATTCGGGGCTTGGAAAGGGCGGAGATCCTGCAGCCCGGCTACGCCATCGAATACGATTTCGTCGATCCGCGCGCGCTGCTGCCGACCCTGGAGTGCCGCGCATTGCCGGGCCTGTATCTGGCCGGCCAGATCAACGGCACGACGGGCTATGAAGAAGCCGCCGGCCAGGGCCTGGTCGCCGGGCTCAACGCCGCCTTCGCGGCGTCCGGCAGCGCGGAATTCGTGCTCGACCGGGCCGATGCCTATATCGGCGTGATGATCGACGACCTGGTGACGCTCGGCACCCGCGAACCCTATCGCATGTTCACGTCGCGCGCCGAATACCGGCTGCTCCTGCGCGCCGACAACGCGGATCTGAGATTGACGCAAAGGGGCATTGACCGGGGGATCGTGTCTTCGGGGCGCGCGCGCCGCTTTGCGGGCAAGACGGCCCGGCTCGGCCGGGCGCACGCGCTGGCGCAGGGACTGACCATGACGCCGAACCGCCTGGCGGCGCACGGGTTTGCGGTCAATCGCGATGGCGTGCGGCGATCTGCGGTTGACCTGCTGCGCTATCCGGGCGTCGACCTGGAGCGGCTGGCGGCAATCTGGCCGGAACTGGGCGCGCTCGAGCGGGATGTCGCCGAGCAGATCGAGATCGAGGGCCGCTATGCCGGCTATCTCGACCGCCAGGTCGCGGACATCCGGGCTTTCCGCAACGACGAGGCGCTCAAGCTGCCGGCTGACCTGGACTATCGGACCATCGGCGGCCTGTCCAACGAAGTCCGGCAGAAGCTGGGCGAGGCGCGGCCGGCGACAATGGCCGCCGCGGCGCGGATTTCCGGCGTGACGCCGGCGGCCCTGACGGCGCTCCTGCAGGTCGTCGAGCGCCGGCGCGCTGCGTAAGCCGCATCGCCGGGCGCGCCGGGCCATGTCCCGACCCGAGGCGGGCCGCTGGGTGGGCCACCGGGTGGGCCACCGGGCAGGCTACTGGGCGGACTATGGGCCGGAGGAATTTGCCGCGCAGTTCGGCGTTTCACGTGAAACATGCGCGCAGTTCGTCCGCTACGAAGAGGCGCTGCGGCGCTGGCAGCGCCGGATCAACCTGGTCGGGCCGTCGACGCTGAACGATGTCTGGGGCAGGCATTTCGCCGACAGCGCCCAGCTCGCGGCACACCTGCGGGCGGACGCCCGAAGTCTGGTCGATCTCGGCAGCGGCGCGGGGTTTCCCGGTCTGGTGCTGAAATTGCTGCGGCCGGATCTTGAGGTCCATCTGATCGAGGCGGACAAGCGAAAGGCAGCTTTTCTCACGGCAACGGCGGCGATGCTTTCGATCGACGTCGCGGTCGTCGCCGCGCGTATCGAGGAAGTCGCGCGGGGTCAGGCCCGGCCGCGGGCCGATATCGTAACCGCACGGGCTCTGGCGCCGCTTGCCGCCTTGCTGGAGCTGGCCAGCGGATGGTCTGTGGATAACCCCCAGTTTCTGCTCCTGAAAGGACAAAATGTTGAGAGTGAATTGATTTCAACCGCTAAATGTTGGAATATGACGGTCCGGCAGATCGACAGCGTGACCCATCCGGACGGATGCCTGCTGAGCATTGAAAGGATCGCCCGTGTTAAAATCTGACGCCACGCCCGAAACTGGATCGGAAACCCTGAAAGCCTGGAGGCAGCTCGGCAGCGCCCCGGGCCGGGGCGCGCGAATCCTCGCGGTCGCCAACCAGAAAGGCGGCGTCGGCAAAACCACCACAGCGGTCAATCTCGGCACCGCGCTGGCGGCGGTCGGGTCGCGGGTGCTCATCCTGGATCTCGATCCGCAGGCCAATGCCACCACCGGGCTGGGGATCGTTCCCGGGGCGCACGATCCTATCACCTACGACCTGATCATCGGTGATGCGACGGTGGCGGAGATCGCCGTCGAGACCGAGGTGCCGGACCTCCATGTCGCGCCGACCACGATGCATCTCTCCGGCGCCGAGATCGAACTGGTTCAGGCGCCGCGCCGGGAATACCGGCTGGCGGACGCGCTCCGGGAACAGGCAGCCGGATACGACTATGTCCTGATCGATTGCCCGCCGGCGCTCGGCCTGCTGACTCTCAACGCGCTGGTCGCCGCGGATGGCGTCCTGGTGCCGTTGCAATGCGAATATTATGCGCTGGAAGGGATAAGCCACCTTGTTCGGACGGTGAAGCGGGTCAAGTCCTCATTCAATAAAAAACTCGACATCCAGGGCATCGTCCTGACCATGCACGACAAGCGCAACAGACTGTGCGGTATGGTGGCCGAAGATGTCCGGAAATGCTTCGGTTCGAAGGTTTATGAAACAATCATACCACGAAATGTCCGGGTTTCCGAAGCGCCGTCGCACGGCAAACCCGTCCTGCTTTACGATCTGCGCTGCTCCGGCGCGATGGCCTACGCGCGCCTGGCCCGGGAAGTTATTCTGCGCGAAGGCGAAATTTTCAATATGAGTATTCATCAATGAATGAAAACGGCGGCAAACGGCGAGGTCTCGGCCGGGGCCTGGATGCGCTGCTGGGCGGCGACGCTAACATCGGCGCGACGGACCAGGACACACACCATTCGGGACGGGAGGCGGCAGGCGGCATTCTCCGGCTGCCGGTCGGCGATATCCGGCCCGGAAAATTTCAACCGCGCCGCACTTTCGATGACGGGGCGCTTGAAGAACTGAAAGCGTCTATCGAGGAAAAAGGCGTCCTTCAGCCAATTCTTGTGCGGCGGCACCCCGATGAGGCGGGTTGCTGGGAATTGATCGCCGGCGAACGCCGCTGGCTGGCGGCGCAGCGTGCCCAGCTGCACGAAATTCCCGCTGTCGTTCACGATTTGTCCGACCGGGAAACGCTCGAGGTCGGCCTCGTCGAAAACGTCCAGCGCACGGATCTGAATCCGCTGGAGGAAGCCGAAGGTTATAGCCGGCTGATTGCCGACTTCCATTACACCCAGGAAGCGCTGTCAAAAATCGTCGGCAAGAGCCGCAGCCATGTCGCAAACATGCTCCGGCTGCTCAAATTGAACGACGGCGCCAGGAAACTGCTCGATTCCGGCGCGTTGAGCGCCGGTCACGGCCGCGCCCTGCTCGCCGCCGCAGATCCCGACGATCTCGCTGCGAAGATCGTCCGGGAAGGCCTGTCGGTCCGCCAGGCCGAAAGGCTGGCGCAAGGGCGCGGCAGGGGAAGATCGGGAGCCGCTGCCGGCCGCGGCGGAGGCCGCACCGGGAAAGACGCCGATACGGTGGCTCTCGAACGCGCCCTGGAAGAGCGCCTGGGCCTGAAAGTAGTGATCGATCACAAGGATACGGGCGGTCAGATCTCGATCCGCTACAATTCCCTGGAACAGCTCGACGACCTCCTCGCCCGACTTCTCGAAAAACCCTGAAACCTCAACTGCTAAGCCAAGTCAACGCTGGCGCGCCGCCGCCGCCACGCCGGTCAAAGCACGGTCGCAGACGGTCTCGTCCCGCACTTCCGACCGGCGGATCTGCCGCTCCCCTTCGGCAATCCGGACCATGATTGACGACAGGGCCTTCGATGACATGCGGGCCTGGCGCTCCACATTCCTTCGCCGGGAAAAATGCACCGGCGGCCTGACCCGCCGGCCGGCCGCCGCCGAATCGAGACCGCCTTGCACCAAACCGCGATACCGCATCAGTCGCGCGGCGTGGGCCGCCATCGCCCGGAGAATGGTTCCCGAGGCAACTCCTTCCTGCCGGACCCGCTGCAACATCCGCTCGATATCCCCCATCCGCCCCTCAAAAACCGCGTCCACGAGCGAGTCCAAGGTCAGCAGGGCCGTGTCGCCCACCACGGCCTGGGCCTGCGCCAGATCGACCGGATTTTGTGCCTGCTCTGGCCCGGCGCCGACGAACAATGCCAATTTTTCAATCTCGCGGCGGGTCAATGCCCTGTCTCCGCCGGCCCGATCCGTAACATAGTCGACGACGCCAGGACCGGGCCGTAGCCCGGCTTCCGCCATGACCTCTGCAACCAGATCCCGCAACGACCGGCGCTCGTCGTGGTAACAGGGCACAGCCGCAGCGGCTGCGCTCCCGATCGCGGCAGCAACGATGGCGCTGCTTTTGTTCGCCCCCGGAGCCTCAAGGATGATCCGCGCATCGCCGATTGGATTCCGAACCATGTCGATCACCGCGTCGGCAATCCTGCCGGTCAGCCGCCGGACCCTGACCGCTCTTTGGCCGCCCCCGAAAGCAAGCGCAGTCGCCTCGTCGTACAGTTGCGCGGCATCGGCATTGACTGCAGCGCCGTCCAGATCGGCCAGACGGAACGGATCCTTGGGATCCGGCACGATCTGGCGCTCAAGCGTATCGGCGCGTTCCCGAACCAGCCCCTCATCGGGCCCAAACAGCAAGAACACGCGGATATCCGACGGTGGCTCAGCGATGAATCCCGGTGCACCGGCGGGCTTGATTTCCATATCCGCTGCCCCGCTGCGCACTACTTGCGACGGCGCAGCGACCGAAGCCGGTTGAAAAAGGCGGCCAACCGAATTGAAATCCTTTCCGCCACCAGAACCAGGCCACGGCGGCGCGCCGCACGCTCCGAAGCGATGGTAGCGTATTCGCTGTCTACGATGTTGTAGGAAGTGACCGCCGCCGCCCGGCTGGAATAGACGATCGCGCCCGAAGCGCTGTCGCGAAGCCTGAAAGTCGACCGAAAACGCATGCTCGTCCGAGTCGCCGTTTCATCCTTGCGGATTCCCAAATCCACTTTAGAGACCGCAAGGCGCACTTCCAGAGAATAGCGGGGATCGGCAGACTCGCCCGAGGGATTCAGGCGGTCGATCAACTCGTTGCGCAGGATCTGGCCTGACCGGTCCGGAATCGGCGCTATGCGTATCGTCGCGATATCTCCGGAGACGCCGTTGTCCCCCGATCTTGCACCATATAACGGCTGGAAACCGCATCCCGACAAACTGATCGCCAATACAACGACGGCGCCGGCGGCAAAGCTGCGCGCGGTTTCCAAAATCGTCTCGCCCATCCTCTGTTTGACGCCGACAGCTCGGACGAAAGCCCGTCCCGCAGCATCAGACCACGATATTCACAATCCTGTCCGGCACAACGACGATCTTGCGAATGTCCTGCCCGGCGATCTGCCGGGCCACCGCCGGCAGGGCCAGCGCAGCGGCCTCCACTGCCATCCGGTCGGCGCCGGCCGGCTGATCGATCGTGCCGCGAAACTTGCCTTTGACCTGAACGGCAATGGTAACCGTGTCATCGACCGTGAGCGCCGGGTCGTATTCGGGCCAGGGCGAAGCGGCAAGAAGGCTTTCATGGCCCAGAGCGCGCCACAATTCCTCCCCGACATGCGGCGTCATCGGCGCGATCAATCGAACCGCGATCTCAAGCCCTTCGCGCATTGCCCAGGCGATGTCGGCAGCATCGCTCGCCCCGGTCTCGGCAAGCGTGTTGGTCAGCTCGCGTATCCGGGCGACCGCCCGGTTGAAATGAAAGCGCTCGAAATCATCGGTAACGCCGGCGATGGTTTTGTGCGTTGCCCGGCGCAGCGCCAGAGCGGCATCGCTCCAGGCAGCCGGCGGCGGCGTCCCGGGAGCGGGTACCGCAACGGGCGGACCGATAACCATCCGGTACAGCCTGTTCACATACCGCCACGCGCCGTCGATGCCGGCCTCGGTCCAGTCCATGTCCCGGTCGGGCGGCGTGTCCGACAACATGAACAGCCGGGCCGTATCCGCGCCATAGGTCTCAATGATGGCTTCCGGATCGACGGTGTTACGCTTCGATTTGCTCATCGATTCCGACCGGCCGAGCGTCACCGGCTCACCGGTCTCTGCAAGGCGCACCGCATCGCCTTCTTTGATGACCTGTTCCGGATACAACCAGTTGCCGGCCCTGTCGCGGTAGGTTTCGTGGCAAACCATGCCCTGGGTGTAGAGCCCGGCGAACGGCTCCTCGAGTTCGTTCAACGATCCGGTGTCAGACATGGCGCGGACATAGAACCGCGAATAAAGCAGATGCAGGATCGCATGCTCGACACCGCCGATATACTGGTCAACCGGCAGCCAATAGTCCGTCGCCGCCTTGTCGACCGGCGCGCTTTCCTCGCGCGGCGAACAATAGCGCGCGAAATACCATGAGGAATCGACGAATGTGTCCATGGTATCGGTATCGCGCCGGGCCGGCTCGCCGCATCGCGGGCAATCGACATGTTTCCATGTCGGGTGGCGGTCCAGCGGATTACCGGGCTTATCGAAGGATACATCGTCGGGCAACGTCACCGGCAACTGATCCCGCGGTACCGGCACGATTCCGCACCTGTCGCAATGAATCGTAGGGATCGGGCAGCCCCAGTAACGCTGACGGGATATCAGCCAGTCGCGCAGGCGGAACTGGATCGTGCCGGTGCCACGACCGTCGGACTCCAGCCGGTCGACAGCCGCGCGGATGGCGGCCGGCACATCGAGACCGTTCAAAAATTCCGAATTGACGATAACGGCGCCGCTGTCCTTCCTGAGATATGCTTCCTCGACGATTTCGATGGGTTGCGGTTTGCCGTCGGCCAGCGGCGCTACGACAGGCAGCACCGGCAGTACGTATTTCCGCGCGAATTCGAGGTCGCGCTGGTCATGGGCGGGGCAACCGAAAATTGCGCCGGAGCCGTATTCCATCAGGACGAAGTTGGCGACAAAGACCGGCAACGTCGCGCCCTCGACAAACGGATGCGCAACCTCGACTCCAGTGCGATAACCCAATTTCTCTACGGCTTCGATAGCAGCTTCGCTGGTGCCGATGCGTTGGCATTCCGCGATGAACGCCTGCAGCGCCGGATCGTTCCGCGCCAGCTCCTCACTGAGGGAGTGGTTTGGCGCCAGCGCGCAAAAAGAGGCTCCGAACAAGGTGTCCGGCCGGGTGGTGAAGACCTCGAGCGACTGGCTTTCCCGGCCAACGATCGGGAAGCGGACCCGGGCGCCTTCCGACCGGCCGATCCAGTTCTCCTGCATGGTCCGGACCTTTTCCGGCCAGCGCTCCATCGAATTCAGCGCTTGCAGCAGCTCGTCCGCATAGCGGGTGATGCGGAAGAACCATTGCGAGAGCTTGCGCCGCTCGACGACCGCACCGGAGCGCCAGCCCTTGCCGTCGATGACCTGTTCGTTGGCGAGGACCGTCCCGTCCTTCGGATCCCAGTTGACCCAAAACTCCTTGCGATAGGCGAGGTCCTTTTCCAAAAAATCCAGGAAGATGTGCTGCTGATGGACGTAGTAGCCGGGATGGCAGGACGCGATTTCCCGGTCCCAGTTCAGCGAAAGCCCCATTCGCTTCAACTGGCGCCGCATCGTGGCGATATTGTCGTAGGTCCAGTCGCCCGGATGGACCCCGCGTTCGATCGCGGCGTTTTCCGCCGGCAGGCCGAAGGCGTCCCACCCCATCGGATGGATCACATTGTAACCGCGCGCGCGGCGATACCGGGCGACAGCGTCCCCCAGCGTATAATTGCGGACATGACCCATATGGATCTTGCCCGACGGATAGGGGAACATTTCCATCACGTAGTATTTTGGCCGGCCGGGGTCGGCTTCGGCCACGAAACAGCCGGCCTCGTTCCAGGCCCTCTGCCATTTCGGTTCCGCCTCTCGAAAACTGTAACGCGCCATCGGCGGCGAAGCTCCGTTTGTCGGTTTCCGGCAAGCCCGGATTCTGGGCGCCGCAGCGGCCACCCCCGGATCAGGCACCCTTTGCGGCCGCGCGGTGACGCGCAGCGCGCATAATCCTCGTATGCAAGGTGGCGACAGTGGACGCGCTGACCGGCCCGTTACGCCAGACCCCGCCGCGTCGCACCTGTCTGAAGATGGCGATCCTTAGATTTCTCGCCTCAAGCTCCGGGCCCAGAATGTTGATGGTTATACGCAGCCGCTCGCCCGGCACATTCTTCGGCCTGTACCAGTCCGTCGCCAGTACGCCGCCAAACGGATCGGACATTCTCTTTCGGGCGAAACCGACATGGTTGCCTGCCGCAACCCAAAGATCCGGGTTAGGCCGGATAGCCCGCGCATGCGCGTATCGCTCGTGGATGTTCACGGCGGTGCCTGGTCGAATCTCCTCTTTGACACAACCGCCTAGAATCGAGGCGAGGCTTAGGACCGCAATGGTAGCTGCCCAGGGTCGCCAACGCGGGCAGGATGGTTTCGGGCAGAAGGCAAATTCCGGATCGGCCGGGCCGCCTGTTTCGCTCATATCGCTCTCGTTCCAACGGGATCTGTCTGACATGCCACCGACCGATACCCCGAACGGCGGCGAATTCGGTATATCCGATATCGCTGTCCTCGGCCAAGAGCGGCCCGCCTGCGCACCGGACCGTCCGCCCGGTACGCTTGACTATGGTGCCGGCCGTTTCAAGCTAACCGGACGATGGACACTCGCAACAATCTCGGTCGCGTTCTGGATGCGATCCGCCAGGCGTGCCGGCAAGCCGGGCGCCCGGAGGATGCGGTGTCGCTGGTTGCTGTGACGAAGTCCTGGACGCCGGAGGCCATTCGGCCCGTCGTGAGTGCCGGCCACCGGTTGTTCGGCGAAAACCGGGTTCAGGAAGCGCAAGGAAAATGGCCGGAACTGAAAGCCCTGTACCCGGACATCCGGTTGCATTTGATCGGCCACCTGCAAACTAACAAGACCGCCGACGCCGTGGCTCTTTTCGATGCGATCGAAACGGTCGACCGGCCGAAACTCGCAGCTGCGATAGCCCGGGAACAGGAACGGCAGGGCCGTCAGATCGACTGTTTCGTCCAGGTCAATACCGGTGAAGAGCTCCAAAAAAGCGGTGTCGCGCCTGCCGATACGGCATCCTTTGTACGGCACTGCCACAATCTTGGCCTTGCCGTGACCGGCCTGATGTGCATCCCGCCCGTCGACCAGGAGCCGGTGCCCCATTTCGCCCTCCTGGCAAAATTGGCCCGTGACGGGGATTTGCGCCATCTCAGCATGGGCATGAGCGCCGACTACGCCGCCGCGATCGAACAGGGTGCGACCTATGTTCGCCTCGGTACCGCCATTTTCGGTCCAAGAAAGGCGCCGCCTGCAACGGCATCCGTGTAGCGAAGGCTATATAAAAAGTCTTTGAAAGTGGGTCCGGGCGGTAACCGGAAACGATTGTGCTAAAGGGGGTTCCGGGCCTATCTTGTCAGCAGATATTCGCTGGCGCGGCTGCGGTCGACCGCCTTCTATCGTCCAATAAAGCTTGCAGGCCCAGCCAGTGAACAAACGCCCGCCCGGCCCCGGTAAGCAACTTCTTCTAGTCGACGACGATACCGATTTCCGGGAATCGCTGGTCGAACAGTTCCGGCTTCACGAAGAATTTGCGACCGATATTGCGGTAACTGCGGCGGAAGCGCTGAACAAGGTCAAGGAAGCGCGCTACGACGCCGTCCTGCTCGATGTCCGCCTGCCGGACATGGACGGCAGGGAGCTTTGCCGCCTGCTAAGGCGGAACGGGGTCAAGGCGCCGATCATCATGCTGACTGGGGCCGATAGCGACGCCGACGCCATCTTGGGCCTGGATGCCGGCGCCAACGACTATGTCACCAAACCTTTTCGGCTCGGGGTGCTGCTCGCGCGGCTCCGTGCCCACGTCCGGCAGCACGAGGCGAGCGAGGACGCGGTCTTTACGATCGGTCACTACACCTTCCGGCCGGCAATGAAACTGCTCGTTGCCGACGAGACGGGACAGAAAGTCCGGCTGACCGAAAAGGAAACGGCGATCCTCAAGTTCCTCTACCGCGCGAATGGCGAAACCGTCTCGCGCGAGACGCTGCTTACCGACGTCTGGGGCTACAACGCCAATGTCACGACCCATACGCTGGAAACCCATGTGTACCGGCTGCGCCAGAAAATCGAGAAGAACCCGGGCCAGGCCGAGATACTGGTGACGGAGCCGGGCGGTTACCGGCTGGCACCGTAGCCGGCCGGTCGAGCCCGCCACCGGCCCGGAGAACCCCGCCCGCCGCGATGAACGCCTCCAGCGCGACACACAACGAGGACTTTTTCGTCCGCTTCCGGGGCGTCCGCGGCACGGTCGCCTGTCCCGGAAGCGACTATGCCCGCTACGGCGGCAACACCTCGTGCCTCGAAGTGCGCTGCGCCGGCCATCTGTTCATTCTGGACGCCGGTACCGGCCTGCGAGCGCTGGGAGCGGAACTGGATGCCGCGGGGCCCGTCGATACCGACATCCTGCTGACCCATACCCATATCGACCACATCGTCGGGATGCCCTTCTTTGCTCCGCTGTTCGAACCGGGCAACCGGCTGCGCATCCACGCGGGCCATCTTTGGGACAGCGATGTCCGGCTGCGCGACGTGTTCCTGCGCCTGATCGAAGCGCCGATCTTCCCGGTGCCGCTGGAGGCAGTCGGCGCGGAGATCGTTTTCGAGGAGTTTCGCGCCGGCGAATCCCTTGAGTTGCAGGAAGGCGTCGCGGTTCGTACCGCGCCGCTCAATCACCCCAACGGTGCGACCGGCTACCGGATCGAGTCGGGCGGCCGGTCGATTTGCTATGTGACGGATACCGAGCATATCGAAGGAAAAATCGACACAAACATACTCGGGCTGATCGAGGGCGCCGACATTTTCATCTACGACGCCACCTATACGGCGGCGGAGTATCCGGCATTCAGGGGATGGGGCCATTCGACCTGGGAAGCCGGCGCAGAACTTGCCGAACGCGGCTGCGTCGGCCGTTACGTCATTTTCCATCATGCACCGGAACACACCGACGACGATATGGACCGGATTGCCGGCCAGGCGCAGGGTATCTTCGCATCGACGACGGTCGCCCGCGAAGGGCTGGTTCTGCGGCCGTAGCGTCGGCGCGGCGCAACGGAACGGGGTTGCACGATCCGAAATCGATCGGGACTTCCAGCATGACTGGCACAGAGGCCCCGTCGATAGGCCCGGCCGGACCGGATGTCAGTTGTATCCATTATCCATGCGCAATGGTATACAGGATACAAAACGTATGCAGCATTCACAGGAACAAATGAAAACGCCGAATGATCCCGAATTATCGGTTCTTTCCGCAGTCCGCTCGGCAGTCGCACAGCTCCGGGGCCGGGACGAGGCCGATGTCGCGCCGCGAATCCGGGAAGCGATCGATCGGCAGCGTGACGCCAGCGAACGGCTGATCGGCTGGATACAGTTTTCCGTGATCGTCGGTCTGGGGGTGTTGTTCCTGTTGTCGCCCAAGACCCATGAAACCGCCGTATATGCGCGGCCGATCGGGTGGGCGCTGCTGGCCTATTTCTTGTTCACCCTGCTGAGGCTAGCGCTATCCTACCGGATTAGCCTGCCGGCCTGGTTCCTCGCCCTGTCCGTCGTCGCGGACATGATGCTGCTCCTGGGCATCATCTGGTCTTTTCATATCGACTACGGCCAGCCACCGGCCTTCTATCTGAAGGCGCCGACGCTGCTCTATGTCTTCCTGTTCATTGCGATCCGCGCGCTCCGGTTCGATTCGCGCTACGTCGTGCTGGCCGGGTGCGCCGCCGCCGCCGGCTGGCTGGCGATGATCGGTTACGCCATCGTCTACGCCGGCGGCATGTCCGGGTTGACCCGGGACTATGTCGAGTACCTGACCGCAAACCGGATTCTGCTGGGCGCGGAATTCGACAAGATCATCACGATCGTGCTGGTTACGGCAATTCTGGCGGTCGCGATCATGCGCGCGCGCAAGACCCTGGTGCGCGGTGCCGAAGAACATGCCGCCGCCGTAGCGCTGTCGCGGTTTTTCAGCCCGGAAATCGCGGACCAGATCACCCGGGCCAAAGAGGAAATCCACGCCGGCGAAGGCCAACAGCGCGATGCCGCCATCCTGATGACCGATATTCGCGGCTTCACGCGCCGCGCCGCCGCCCTGCCGGCTAACGAGGTCATCGAAGTCCTGACCGAGTATCAGGCTCGGCTGGTGCCCGCAATTCAGGAAAACGGCGGCTCGATCGACAAATTCATGGGCGACGGCATTCTGGCGACTTTCGGCGCTACCGTGCCGTCGGCGGCTTGCGCGGCCGATGCGCTGCGTGCTGCGGAAGCCATTGCCGTGGCAGCGGATCGATGGGCCGAAGCGCGGCAGGCCGAAGGGAAGCCAGCGCTCAGGGTGGCGGTCGCGGTCACTGCCGGCCCGCTCGTTTTCGGTGCGATCGGCGACGAGAGCCGCCTAGAATACACCGTCATCGGAGATCCGGTGAACCTGGCCGCAAAACTGGATAAGCACGGCAAGGGCCTGAACGCGCAAATCATGACGACGGCCGAAACCCTGGACCGCGCGGTCGATCAGAAATTTGAGCCATCATTAAAATACGAGCGAACAGTCGCTTCGGACATCGACGATGTCTCGGAGCCGGTCGATCTGGCCTACGTCACCGCTCGCTGAGGGCGCCCGCAACGTCTCACTTGTACGGATCCGCCGCGTCTCGCAGGCCGTCGCCCAGGAAGTTAAAGGTCAGCACAGTAACGATCACCGGCACCACCGGCAGCATGAGCCAAGGATAGAGCGCCACAACATTGATATTCTGTGCTTCGGACAGTAACACGCCCCAGCTCGTGATCGGCGGCTTCAGGCCCAGGCCCAGAAAGCTCAACGCCGTCTCGCCCAGGATCATCGCCGGGATGGAAAGGGTCGCCGAGGCGATCAGGTGGCTGGTGAAACTGGGCAGCAGATGCCGACCGATAATTCGGCGCGGGCTGGCACCCATCAGTTGCGCAGCCGTGGCGAAATCCTCCTCGCGCAAGGCGAACAGTTTGGATCGTACGGCGCGGGCGAGGCCGGTCCAGTCGAGCAGGCCGAGGATCATGGTGATGCCGAAATAGATCCACAATGGCGACCAGGTGACCGGCAGGGCGGCGGACAGCGCCATCCAAAGCGGCAGCACCGGGAAGGAACGCAAAACCTCGATGATACGCTGGACGATTGAATCGACCCAACCACCGTAGTAGCCGGCCAACCCGCCGATCACGATGCCCAGAAGGAAGCTGATCGCAACGCCGATAAAGCCGATGGTGAGCGAAATCCGCGATCCGATGACGAGCCGGGAAAACATGTCCCGCCCCATCCGGTCGGTGCCGAGGAGGAACAGCGTGCCATCCCTCGCGGGACAGAAAAGGCGCACGTTCAGGGGAGCCAGGCCCCAGAATCGGTACGCATCGCCCCGGCACAGGAAACGGACGCGGTTTATTTTTGAACGGTCGACCGTATATGTACGCTGCAGCGTAGCGCGATCCAGCTTGTATTTCAGGCCGTAGACGAACGGGCCGACAAAGCGCCCCTCGTGGAATAGCCGGACGGCTTGCGGCGGCGCATAGATGAAGCCGGTGTGGCGCGCCGACATGTTGTAGGGGACCAGCAGCTCCGCCAGCATGGCGCATACATACATGAAGGCCAGCAAGCCGCCGCAGAACACTGCGATCTTGTGGCGCCGCAGCTTCCACCACATCAGCTTCCACTGGCCGGCCAGGTAATGGCGCTCCTGTTCCGGCGTCAGCGCTTCGATGGAATGCGGATCGAACGGCGCCTCGGAAACGAAGCGTTCGTTGGCCGGCCCGGCCGGCGAACCGTTGCCGCCGGGCGGGGGTGCCGTCGGCCCGGTCATCTCGCCGCCCGTCCCTGAAGCCGGATCCGCGGATCGAGCAGCGCCAGCGCCAGATCGGAGACCAGCACGCCGAGCACGGTCAGCAGGGCGAGGAACATCAGGAAAGAGCCCGCCAGATACATGTCCTGGCTGAGCAACGCCTCATAGAGCATCTTGCCGGTTGTCGGCAGGTTGAGCACCACCGAGACAATGACTGCGCCGGAAATCACTTGGGGCAGCAGGTCGCCGATATCCGAGATGAACGGGTTGAGCGACATGCGCAGCGGATATTTGACGAGCAGTCGAAACGGCGGCAGGCCCTTGGCCCGGCCGGTCACGACATATTGCTTCTGCAGCTCGTCGAGCAGGTTGGCGCGCAGGCGGCGGATCATCCCGGCGGTTCCGGAGGTGCCGATCACGATCACCGGAATCCACAGATGCTCAAGGACCGAGACGATCTTCCCCCAGCTCCACGGCTGGCCGATATACCGCTCGTCCATCAGGCCGCCGATTTCGGTGCCGAACCAGACATTCGCGAAGTAGACCATGACCAGCGCGAGCAGGAAGTTAGGCGTCGCCAGCCCCAGGAAGCCGAGGAAGGTGAGGGAATTGTCGGCCCAGCTATACTGGTGCGTCGCGGAATAGACGCCGATCGGGAAGGCGACGATCCAGGTGAAGATGATGGTCGCGACCGAGACGATGAAGGACAGCCAGAGCCGGTCGCCGACGACATCGGCAACCGGCTGTTCGTATTCGAAGGAATAACCGAGGTCGCCCTGAACCAGCCCGGCGACCCATTCGACATACTGGATCAGGAAGGGTTGATCGAGGCCGTACTCTTCGCGCAGGGCTTCGATCTGTTTCAGGTCGGCCGGTTCGCCCAGCTCCCGGAGCTCCTCGATAAGTGTTGTCAGATAGTCGCCGGGCGGCAGCTGGATGACGACGAACACGATGAAGCTGATTGCGATCAGCGTCGGCACCATGATCAGCAGGCGATGGGCGACGTAGCGGAGCATCAGCCGGACCGGTCAGCACGCGTGGATTGAGCGGCGGCGCGGCATCTTCAGTGGGTCGTGCCGGACGGTTTCGCGAACCAGAAGGTATCCGGCCGGTAAATGCCCAGATGGGCGCCCGGGTTCCAGGCCCAGATCCCGGTTTTCGGCACGTTACGCAACCGCACGTTGACTACAATCGGCTGGATTACGCCGCCGACAATGCCGATTGAATAAATCCGGTCGGCGGAGATTTGCAGCATCCGGTGCCATATTTCACGGCGTTGCGCCGTCGTCCCTGCCGCCTCCCAGCGGTGCAGCAATTCGATCAGCCGTATCGCCCCCGGATCGGTCGGCTTCTGGCCCGACCGGCCCTTGCTCGCATAGTACAGGCCCCATTGCGACCATTGGAGTTGGACCTGGTCGGTCGGCGCCAGGGCCAGCGGCGGATTTTCCGGCCGGACATTGGCATAGTCAATGCCCGACCACATGGCGACATGGGTCAGCCCGGCATAGACCCGCCGGCGGAACATCTCGCGCCGGGTGTTTTTCTGGAACAGGCGAATGCCGATCCGGTGCCAGGAATCCTTGATCAGGCGCATGGCGTCGGTGTACTCGCTGCCTTCCGAGGCCGCCTCGACGATGATTTCCAGCGGTCGTCCGTCGGGCAGCAGGCGATAGCCCTCGCTGTCGCGGTCGCGCAGGCCGATCCCATCCAGCAAAGCATTCGCCTTTTCAGGGTCGAAATGCGCCCATGCCTTGCGGAATTCCGGCCGGAACAGGGGGCTGCCCGGCAGGACCGTATTACCGCCCTCCGTGGCCAGCCCGTAATACATGACCTGGTTGATCTCGCGCCGGTCGATGCCCATGGAGAGCGCGCGCCGGAAGCGAACGTCGCCGAACAGTCTGCGCCACACCGGATCCTTGTGGTTCAGGTTCGGATAGAGCGCGATCTGCGCACCGACGGCGGTCTGCCACTGGTATACCTTGTGCTTGCCCCGTGCTTCGCCGCGCTTGAGGAAGGTGAAATCGGTGAAGCGCAGATAGCGGCCCTGCAGGTCGGTTTCGCCGACGCCGGCCTTGGCGGCGACGATCTTGCTGTCGGCGATAATGAAGACAAGTCGGTCGATGTAGGGCAGTTGGCGGCCGTTCCGGTCGACCCGGTGGAAGAATGGGTTGCGGAGGAAAACATACCGGTCCGCCGGCGGCGTCGTGGTTGGTATCCAGGGTTGCAATGTCGGCAGCGCGGGGTTCTGGAAGCGGTACATTCGGCCGCGCTTGCGATGGAATTTCGCCCAGCCATCCGGCTTCTTGCCTTTTTTCGTCATCTTTCGGAGGAGTTTCTTCTCCGCATGGTCGATGTGGAAGCGCTTCATGTAGTGGCGCGGCATGTACAGGTAGAGTGGCCGCGGGCCGGCCAGAGCCGGCAGGAAATAAGGGTTCGGTTTCCGCCAGCTGTAACGGACAGTGTACCGGTCAATGAACTCCACTCTCGGGATTCGGCCGTCGACCAGCAGGGCCTGGGGCACACCGAAGCGGGACAGCACCTTGTTTTGTACCACGGCTTCCCACCAATACCGGAAATCGTCGGTGGTGAAGGGCGCGCCGTCGGACCAGCGATGGCCCTTGCGCAGGGTGAAGGTAAAGATCCGGCCTTCCTTCACCTCGAATCGTTCCAGGATATCCGGTCTGAGCTGGTAGCGGGTGTCATAGGCCACGAGCCGGGCATAACCGTACACCACGGCCATCCGCGTATCCTTGGCCCGCGCCATCAGCATGGTCAGCGAACCGCCGTATCGACCCGGTTTCTTCGCGGTGCCGGCGAAGGAAACGACGGACGGCGCCTCCGGCAGTCGCAAAGCGATGGGCGGCAGGACACCGGCTGCAATCTTCGGATTGAACCAAGGCGGCTCGATATAAGAAGTTGCGTACGCTGCTACGTTGCCGCCCGCACGATACGCTGCAAACAGGACGAATGCGGCAATGAACAGCTTCCGGGCGGTCACGGCCCTGCCTCCGCCCGGCCCGGCCCGACGTCGAGCACAGCATGCTCCCAGGCGCGCACCAGGTGCCCGCCGCCGACGTCGTGGAAAATTTCTGCCTGTTCCGGCCCGCGCAAGGCGAACGGTTCCGGCCAGGCTTCGGGCGAGGATGCCTTGCCTTCCATCAGGGCGGCGAAGTTCAGCTTGTGGTTCAGGTCCGGTTCCGGCACGGCTGCGACCAGCGCCTTGGTGTAGGGATGGACCGGATTGCGGAACAACGCCTCCCCCCGGGCGACCTCGACGATGCGCCCGGCGCACATCACGGCGATCCGGTCGGCGACATAGTTCACGACCGCCAGATTGTGCGAAATGAACAGATAGGTGAGGCCCAGATCCTTCTGCAGGTCACGCAGCAGGTTCAGGATTTGCGCCTGGATCGACACGTCGAGCGCCGATACCGGTTCGTCGCAGATCAGCAGGTCGGGCTTGAGGGCGAGGGCGCGCGCGATGCCGATGCGCTGGCGCTGGCCGCCCGAGAAGGAATGGGGATAGCGGTTCAGGAAACGGGGATCGAGGCCGACCCGCCGCAGCAGTTCGGCGATCATCTCCCGGCGGCGCGCAGCGTCGCCGATATCGTGAATCTTCAGGGGTTCGCTGACGATGTCGAACACCGTCATGCGCGGATTCAGCGAACTGAATGGGTCCTGGAAGATGAACTGCACGTCTCGGCGGTATTCGTTCAGCGTCTCGCCCTTCAGGGCCAGCACATCCCGCAGGTCGCCGCGCTTGTTGTAAACGATCCGGCCTGAGTCCGGCGTCAGCGCGCGCATAATCGTCTTGCTGAGGGTCGTCTTTCCGCAGCCGCTCTCGCCGACTAGGCCCAGGCATTCGCCGCGACGGATATCGAAACTGACATTGTCGACGGCCCGCACCGCTGCGGCGGCTCCGCCTTTACGGATTCGGAAGCTTTTGACGAGGTTTTCGACCCGCAACAGCGGCCCGGCCCGGTCCGCGTCCCCAGGCCAAGGCGCACGTTCAGCCATGAGGTGCCCGGAATCCGCCTCGATTTCGCGCAACGGAGTCAGGCGCTCGCCGCGGCTCATGTCGAAGCGGGGCACCGCCTTCATCAGGGCCTTGAGATAGGGATGCCGCGGATCGCGATAGATTTGCTCGGTCGTGCCGATTTCCATGACCTCGCCGTGGTACATCACGACGACCTCCTCGGCGACGTTGGCGACCACGCCCAGATCGTGGGTGATCATCAGCACCGCCATGTGGAATTCGGCTTGCAGGTCGCGGATCAGCTTCAGGATCTGCGCCTGAATGGTCACGTCGAGTGCCGTCGTCGGCTCGTCGGCGACCAGCAGCGCCGGGCGGCAAACCAGCGCCATGGCGATCATGGCGCGCTGGCGCAGACCGCCGGAAAGCTCGAACGGATAGGTTCTGAGCGCGCGTTGCGGATCGGGAAAGCCGACGTGGCGGAGCATGTCGGTTACCGCTTCGTCCCGCTCCCTGGTGCCGACCGTACGATGCAGGCTCAGCGCTTCGCCGATCTGGTCGCCGATGGTATGCAGCGGCGACAGCGACGTCATCGGTTCCTGAAAGACAATCGAGATTCGGCCGCCGCGAATCGCGCGCATGCCGGTGCCGCCGGGGTCTTCTGCGGCCAGGTCGATCGTGCCGCCATCCCCTTCCGGATCCCGGAACAGAACTTCACCCTGCCCGATAATCGCATTGTTCGGCAGAATGCCCATCAGGGTCTGGGAGATAACGGTCTTGCCGCTGCCGCTCTCGCCGACCAGCGCGACTGTACCGCCGGCTGGAATCCTGAACGAGGCGCCGCGCACCGCCGGGACTTCGCCGCCATGCACTGCGAATGAAACGTGCAGGTTGCGGATATCGATCAGCGGTCCGGTCACGATTTGGCCGCCTTACGGTCAGCCAGAGTCCGCAGGTTTCTCGGGTGAGAAACCAAGAGCCCGGAAATTCGCCAGTGTAGTCTGGGTCATCGGCAGGTCGTTGCGTAGTCCGGCCGCCAGCGCCGCTTCGGCGATGGCGTCGAAGTCCTCAAGCGTCGAATCGATGGACAGGCGCGCGCCGGATCCACGCACAATCAATTGCATCCATCCGTCGGATCTGTCGCGGCGCAGAGGATAGAAGCGCAGCGTCAGGCCCGACAGTTCCGACCATGCGATCCCGGTCGCCGCCTGCCCTTTGAGCGCGACATTTGTGCGCAGGAGTCCCGCTTCGGTCAATCTGTATTCGGCACGACCGCGCAGCCAAGTCCGCGCGCCGAAAACGGCAAATAGCAGTGTCAGGCCCACAAATAGCCAGAAACCAAACGAACTTCCCTGCGAAACAGCAGCCAGCGGCACGCACAGGGCCACGCCGCCGCCGGCGCGAATGTAATCGTTGCGCAGGATCGTGCGCGGATAGCGCTGCATGGTCATGGCTCAAGCGTAGAATATCGATGCCGCGCTGCGCCACTCGGCAATGCCTTTTTCGGCCGTAACCGCGAACAGTTTTTCAAGGAAGGACCAGCAGGCCGCGTCATGGACCCTGTGATGGGTCAGCAGGCCGGTCGCTTCCGCGGGATCGACCGCGCCCTCTCGGCGCGCCTTCAGGTGGCCGATTGTCTGTGCAAGCGCCGGTTCGGCGCCGATGAAGCCGCGCCTGCCTTTCCAATCGATAATATCGACATGGGTGTTGACCATCCGCATGGCGCCGATCGCCGAGCGGAGGCGTGCACCGAACCGGCTGAGGCCGGCGTAGCCCAACTCCGGCAGCATCGGCGGCAAATGCGCCCCCAGGCGGTTCCAGGGCGGCACCAGAACCGGCCGGAACATATCGCCGAACGCCTTCTCCAGTGCGTCGCGGCCGGTCATCAGTTCGGCGATTACGTGATCGGCGCGTCGTTCCGGGCCGAGCTCGCATTTCTTTTCGTTCGGACCGGCATGGTTGCGGTGGGCATAGCCATGCTGGACCGGAGTGACCGGGCCGGCCAGATCTGCCGCGGTCAGCCGGTTCTGCGCAGGTATGACCGCCAGCGCGAGCGGGACGGCGAACGCACCGGCGAGTACCATCGCCCGGTCAAGATCTGTCGAGGCCTCGATCGCATCGTCGTCGCGCCACCACAGACTCGGAATTTCCCCCTGCCGCGCCCAATGGTCGAGTTCGCGTCGCAGATCGCTCCAGCCCGTCATGCCGGCGCTCCTATAAGGTCGCTCAGAACCAGGACAAACGCTTCGGCGCCGTCCAACCGCACCGGGACCGGGCGCCGCGGCAATGCCTGGGCGGCGGCAATCGCTTCGCTGAGCCGTTGCGCCGTCAATAAGGCCTCCGGCAGCACCACCGCCCGGTCCAGCGCCTCCAATCGGCGAGCCCGGCGCATCTGTTCGGTTTCGCCAGCGGCGTCGAACGGGACCAGGACCGAAGGGGCCCCAGTCTTCAGGAGATCGACGACGGTATTGTAGCCCGCCTGGGAGATCGAGCAGGCGCAGGCGGCCAGCCGCGCGCGGAAATCCGACCGATTTCGCTCCACGACGACACGCGGACCTGCCAAGGCCCGCAGTTCTCCGAGGTCCGGCGCGGGAACGGCCGGTCCGGCGCGCACCCGGATCGGTTGGCCGTTCGGTCCGGCGCCCAATGCCAGGGCGGCGGTCCGCAAAGCCGATCCCACGCCGCCGCCGCCGCTGCTGACTAGGATTTCGGGTTCCGCCTGCGCCAGCGCTTCCGCCCCGGCCGGCAGCAGGTCGACATACCCGGTATAGTCAAGTATCGGCGCAATCCTGGCGGCCAACGGAAAGGTTTCGTCCAGGGCGACGAAGGCAGGATCGCCATGAACGAACACACGGTCGACATGGCGCTCGATGAAACCGGCGGTTTCCGCCCACCGCTCGGGCTTCCGGCCGACAAGGATGTCCCGCACGGAAACCGCGACCTTGATGGTGCCCAAGGACCGAGCGCAGTCCAGAAGCCCTGCAATTTCCTCCCGAAACGCGCGGCGGCCGAACGGAAAATGTTCCAGAACGACAAGCTGCGGGCGGATTTTGCGAAGCACGGATGCGAGCCGTTGGCGGCGCGCTCGCCAATCTGCGTCTGTAACGGGAGCGCCGTGTTCGCTGACCAGGCCGCGGAACGAATCGTCCGCTGCGCGCAGCGCAGGAAGCTGATGGAGCGCCGCAGCGCCGGTGCAGATGCCCGGAACGCCGGGGCCGCCGCTTGCGATGTGGGCGGCATAGCCGTGGGCCGCGGCGCCTCTGGCGAGTGCGGCTGTCCGGGCAAGGTGGCCGACGCCGAGAAGGTGCTGAACCCAGAACAGGATCGCCGGAGGCGATGGCCTATCGGTCATAGCCGGACGGCGGCTCGCTGTCGGCGAGGCGAATGTTGAGCGCTTCCGGTACCAGCGAACCATCCTCGCCCAGGTGGTAGAGATGCGCCCAGGCGTGGCCCCTTTCGAGCGGCGCGGCGCGGCGCATATCCCAGCCAGTGGCAATTGTGTAGGCGGCACGCAGAACGCCGGCATGGCACACCGCGCAGATATCGCGGTTTCGGCCGGCGACTTCGGCGAGCCATTCGGCCAACCGTTTGGTCAGCTGGCGCGGCGATTCGCCGTTGGGCGGCGCCATATCGAGGCCGCGGGCCTCGATCCGCCGCATGGCCTCGCCCTGTTCGGCACGTAATTTTTTTAGGATTGCCCCTTCCCAATCGCCCCAGTCGACTTCCTTCAGGCGATCGTCAAGATGCAGACAAGCAGGGTCGGCGCCCAGGAGCGTCGCTGTCTCCACAGCCCGGCGCAGCGGACTGGCATGCCACTCCCAACTGGCTGCATAGCGCGGCAACTGCCAGCCGCGGACGGATTGCCGGCCTGCATCGTTCAGCGGTACGTCCGTCTGGCCCTGGACCCGACCTTCGGCGTTCCAGTCGGTCGGCCCGTGCCGGAGAAACAGGATGCCGGTCATGCGATGCGGCCCGCCCCGATGCGGCCCCTCCCCGCGCGGCTTGCGCCGGCGTAGTCCGCCCCGGTCCGGCCGGCCACGTCATCGAACGCCGCAGTCAGCGAATTCGCGGCAACCGACAAACTGTGGTGCCGGAGGACGTGCTTCCGGGCCGCCGCGCCCATGGTTCGCCGTAGGTCCGGATCGGCGACAAGGCGGCCGACCGCGTCGGCGAAGTCGCAGACCTTCATGGCGACCATCCCGGTGACGCCCTGCTCGATCTCCCGCGCCACCGATCCCCAGGGGCCGGTCGCCACCGGCAGTCCGGCGGCCATGGCTTCCAGCAAAGCCATCCCCACAGCCTCGTTCGTACCGGGCCAAAAGAAAAAATCGACTGCGTTGTATACCGAATCCAATTTGCCCCGATCCAGCATTCCGAGAAAGCTGACACGGTCCGCACACGACGCGAATCGCCGCTGGACATCGGCGCGGGCCGGACCGTCGCCGACGATCAGCAGGTGTGCCGGCAGGTCGGCACACTTCTCCCAAGTTTCCGCCAACAAAGTAAACGAAGCCAGCTTGTCGCCGGGCCGCATCATGCCAACGGCGAGAATCCAGACCGCCTCTTCGCGCAGTCGCCATTCCCGCGCTAACCGCCGCCTGTATACATCGCGTCCCTTCGGTTCGCGGTCCGCCGGCACAGTCACCAGAGCGGGCAAACGCGAATGGGTCGCGCCGGTCTTCAATTGCGGCAGGACGCAGGCCTCGTCCGCCGGGTTCAAAAAGAAAATGTGGTCGGCCAGGCCGAGGGCATCGCGCACCTGAGCGTGACGGGCAGCCCAGGGCCCGGCCGCCCGCTTCGGCGCAAAGCTGGCTTCGGCGATCGCATAGGGTAAGCCGAGCGCGCGGCAAACGGGCGGCCCGACCAGATCCGGAGCCTTGTGAAAAAGATGATAGGTAAACCAGAGATCGGGCGGGTTGAGAGACAGTGTTTCCGTCAGCCGGCCGGCATCGTCGGCCGCCTGGCGCTCGATTTGCTCAAGGCGTCCCCGGTCTGTCGGCGCCGCCATGTAGCTGCGTACATCGGAAGCGACCGTCGCTTCATGGCCGCCAATCGCCATCGCCCGCAGCAGCAGCCGGGCGATCGTACGGTCGCCGGAAGGCCGCTGTGCATCCGGCGGTTTCATCGGGGCGTAAAATGCGATCTTCACCGAAGCCTCGCAGGCGGATGTGCACGACAGGCGGCAAACCGGTCATAGAGCGCACGAACGGTGACCGCAGCATCGAATCCCGCACGGATCCGTTCGCTACCGCCCGCGCCGAATTTCCGGCGCCGTTCCGGATCGGCAATCAGGTTCGACAGGGCCCGCTTCAAGGTGTCGGCGTCGTCCGGCTCGACGAGGAAGCCGGTTTTTGAGTGTTCGATCAATTCCGGAATTCCCGCCGTACTGGTCGACAAGCAACACAGGCCCTGGCTCTGCGCTTCCATAAGGACATTGGGCAGCCCGTCCCGGTCGCCGTCTTCACCGACGAGGCAGGGCAGGACGAACAGGTCCGACGTGCGGTAGGCCGACAGAACGGCCTGTTGGTCCTGGGCGCCACGCCAGTCGATTCGTTCGGCGATTCCCCGTTGGGCGGCCAACCGCCGGAGATCGACCAGCTGGGGACCGGCACCGATCAGGGTCCAGCGCCAGTGCAGCGTTTCGGGTAGCGACGCCAGCGCTTCGATCAGAACCCGAAACCCCTTTTTTTCGACGGCGCGTCCGACCGATAGGAGCCGGACCGGTTCCGCCGGATCGGATCCGTCCCGCCGCGACACGGCTGATTCGGTCGGACAAAATCGCTGCAGATCGAGACCGTGATACACGAGACCGACCTTGTCCGGACACGGCGCGAGATCGCGAAGGTGCGCGCACGCATACCGGGTGCAGGCGACCAGCCAGTCCAGGTCGGTCAGCTTTTCCCGCTTCTCCCATTCCGGAATCGTCCAAATGTCTTTGGCGTGCGCCGCGGCGCTCCAGGGCAGTCCGGTCATGATCGCGGCGTAGCGCGTAACGGACGAGGGCGTGTGAAGGAAATGGGCGTGAAGCCGCACGGCCCCAGGCGGCATTTCCGCCGCCAGCACCATGGCCTGACCGAAGCGACGGATGCGGTTGCGGGTTCTGTCGCGGCGCAGGTCGCGCCACCAGATCCGCAATGCGTCCTTGTAGCCGGGCAGGCGCCGCGCCCGCCGCCAGGCAGACCCGAGGCGGCCCGGCTCGCGATGCAGATATTCGGGCAAGTAGGTTACCGGCGCTGCAATTTCGTCATGGATCGGGTGTTGCCGGGAATCCGTCGGTTGGCGCAGGGAGAACAGGCGGATATCCAGCCCCAGTTTTTCGAGCGCCAGAATTTCCTGCGCGATGAAAGTTTCGGACAGGCGCGGATAGCCCTTCAGGACAAAGGCGATCGGCCCGGGCGGCCCGCCGGGCGCGCCCGGCGGCCTGTGCGGCGGCCTGTCCCGTCCCGCCAACGCCTCAAACGGCCTTTACGGCGCCTGGCAGCGCGCTTGCGCGCCGGCGATCCATGATCCGGCCGACCAGCCGGTTGACGTTATCCAGCCCATCGAGCAATCCCGGCACAATGATGTCCGACGGCTTGTTCTGCTGTGGGAGTTGCCGCAGCGCCGTCGCCATCGGTTTGACATCGCGAATTCCGTCGTCTTCCAACACGGTCAGCAGGCCGGCCTCCTGGGCCTGGCAGGCGCGGATGAACTGTTCCCGGCGCGGTTCGGTCCGGGGCACAAGCAGGGCGCGTTTATCGAAGGAAAGAACCTCGCAGAAGGTATTGTATCCGCCCATCGCAACAATCGCTTCGGCGCCGGAGATCAAATATTCCAGCGTCGCATCGAATGTCGTCACGCTGACATCGTGCAGTGCCGCCGCCCGCTGCTGGAACTCAGCCTGTTTCTCTTGTTGCATGAAGGGACCGGTCACGATAACGGCGCGCAACGGCATGTTGCGGCGCTGTTCGTAGACGCGCAGCACCCAGTCGACCAGCGCCTCGCCGTCGCCGCCGCCGCCGGGCGTGACCAGAATATAGGGATCATCGAGCGGAACCGGGTCGACCGGCCCGCTGGCCGGGAGATCCCGCCGCAGGTATCCGGTATAAACCATTTTGCGCCGCACCGATTTCGGTACGCGCATTCCGGCGAGCGGGTCGCAGATCTGCGGCAGGCCGTAGACCCAGATGGAATCGTAATATTTCGAAAGCGCCGGCACGGCGTTCTTGCGCTCCCATTCCGGCAACAGCAATTCAGGTTCGTCGATCACGTCGCGCAGGCCGAGCACCAGGGGCGTCCGACGCTCCTTGAGGAACGCCAGCGTGTCTTCGATCTCGCCGCGCAGGCCCAGCGGCTCCTTGTCGACCAGGAACAGGTGCGGTGCGAACACCTCGGCGGTATGCCGGATGATCGACGCGCGGATGGCCAGCGTCTGCTGCAGGCCGATGTGCAGGTTCAGCGCGGTATATTCGCCGTTGCGCAGCTTAATGACGCCGGGGACGCGCACGAAATCGACCCGCGAGCGGAAATCGAAGCTGCCGATGATCGGCGAACCGGAAAGGATCAGCACCGAAAGGTTGCTCCGATGCTCGACCATCGCGTGGGCGATGGCGCGGCAGCGGCGCAGGTGCCCAAGCCCGAAGCTGTCGTGGCTGTAGATCAGGATGCGGAAGCCGTCGCCCAGCGCTTCGGCTGGGAGGAACTCACTGTCGCCTGCGCCCTGCAGAGCTGCATTGGCCTGGACTCGCGCTGCCTTGTCTGTCGCCATCGTCACTCCGATCGGCCGTTCTGCAAGCTCTGGCAGGCGCCTCTCCGCCGCTTGCTCCGGCGCACTGAATGCCGTATCGCCAGTCCGCAACGCCTTGATTTATGGTGTCAGAACTGGGCTCCAGGTTCAATGTCGGTATCCATGCACAATATTGCCAGCCCTGCCGCGGCATATGCCGCCGGTTACGCAGCCTGATGGCGGAAGACCGGGCCGAAGGCAACCGCCCCGGCCGGCTGCCGGGCCCCGAGACACCCGGCTATCGACCGAACGTGCCTCTGGAGCGGAGCATCTTCCGCTTCATCATGAAATACAGCAAGCGCCAGCAGCTTGTTGTGCTCGCCCTGACCTTCATTTCCTGGCCGATCATCTATCTGACGCTGGAGCTGCCCAAGGCGATCATCGATCAGGCGATCGGCGCGCGGGAGGGTTGGGCGCGCGATGTTCTCGGCGCCGAGATGGAGCAGATCACCTTCCTGATGGTGCTCAGCTTTGGCTTCCTGTTCTTTGTGATCCTCAGCGGCGGCGTAAAATATGTGCTGAACGTCTATGCCGGCAGGCTGGGCGAACAGATGCTGCGCCGGCTGCGCTACATGCTCTATTCGCGCATCCTTCGCTTCCCGCTGCCCCATTTCAAGAAGGTCTCCCAGGGCGAGATCATTCCGATGATTACCGCGGAGGTCGAGCCTGTCGGCGGCTATATCGGCACGGCTACGTCCACACCGCTCTATTTCGGCGGGCTGCTGCTCGTCTATCTCGGATTCATTTTCGCCCAGGATGTCTATCTCGGCCTTGCTGCAACGGCGCTTTATCCGCTGCAAATCTATGTCATTCCAAAATTGCAGAAACGGGTTATCGCGCTTGGTAAAGACCGGGTGAGGGAGGTGCGCGGCCTTGCCGACAATATCGGCGAATCGATCGCCGGCATCGCCGAAATCCATGCCAACGACGCCTCGGTCTACGAGCGCGCCGGCATCGCCCGCCGCCTCGACCGCATCTACACCATTCGCTACGAGATTTTCCGCCGCAAGTTCGCCATCAAGTTTTTGAACAGCTTCATGGCGCAGCTCACGCCGTTCTTCTTCTATGCCATCGGCGGCTATCTGGTGATTGCCGGCGACATGACGATCGGGGCGCTGACCGCCGTCCTGGCGGCTTACAAGGACCTTAGCTCGCCTTGGAAGGAATTGCTGAACTATTACCAGCTCCAGGCCGACATCAAGGTGAAGTACGAAGCGGTGATCGAACAGTTCGATCCGCCCGGCCTGTTCGACGAGACGCTGCAACTGACCGACGATGCCGGTCCGGAATCCATGGGCCGCACCCTTGACGTCGCCAGCCTCGCCTATTCCGAAGACGGACAGTCCAAGTCCGTCGACGGCGCCTCCTTCTCGGTCGATCTCGACAGGCACACGGCGATCGTCGGCAGCGGCAGCAGCGGCCGGGACGAACTGGCCCTGTTGCTTGCCCGGCTGGTGAAAGGCACCGGCGGCCGGGTCGATCTGGCCGGCCGTCACCTGGACGATCTGCCCGAGCCCTTCACCGGCCGGAAAATGTCCTTCGCCGGACCGATCCCCTATCTTTTTTCGACCGACCTGCGCGCGAATCTGGACTATGGCCTGCGCCACCGGCCGCTCCGGTCGCCGGCCGGAACGGATGCCGGCACGGCGCAGCGCAACCGCTATATCCGCGACGCCCACGCGGCGGCGAACATCGATGCCGACCCCGTGGCGGATTGGGTGGACTACGATGCGGCCGGTGTCTCGGACCGTGAGGCGCTGGACCGAAAATGCGTCGACATCCTGCGGCTGGTCGATCTGGGCGACGACCTGTATCGGTTTGGCCTGCACGGGACGATCGATCCGGAAGACCGGCCCGAACTGGCCGAAGCGATGCTGAAGGCACGGGCGGCGTTGCGCAGCAGGCTCGACGAAACGCAGCAGTCGGCGCTGGTCGAACCGTTCGACCGGGCGCGCTACAACACAAATGCAACCCTCGCCGAAAACCTGCTGTTCGGTACGCCCGCGGGCGCCGCATTCGATATCGACCGCCTGGCTGAGCATCCCTTCGTCCGGCAGGTCATCCACGAGGCCGGTCTTGCAGACACGTTGCTCGAAGTCGGGCGGCAGCTCACCGAAACGATGGTTGAGATTTTTGCCGACCTGCCGCCGGGCCACGCCTTTTTCGATCAGTTCAGCTTCTTCGGCTCCGAAGAGATGCCGGAATATCAGCAACTGCTGGCGAGAACGGCCGGACAGTCACCCGAGGAGATGCGGGAAGACGACAGGTTCCGGCTGCGGTCGCTGCCGTTCAAGCTGATCCCCGCACGCCACCGGCTGGGCCTGCTTACCGAGGACATCCAGGCCAAGGCGCTGAAAGCACGGGAAATTTTCGCCGCAACCCTGCCGGATATGCTGCGCGGCGAAGTTGAGCTCTTTGATCCGGACCGCTACAACAGGGCGGCGACCCTTCAGGATAACATCCTGTTCGGCAAGGTCTCCTATGGCGAAGCCAATGCAGCCGGCAAGCTCAGCGCCCTGATCGGCGACGTGCTCGATTCCCTGTCGCTGCGCGACGCCGTGATGGCGGCGGGCCTTGCGCATTCGGTGGGCGTCGGCGGCGCGCGGCTGTCGGCGGCGCAGCGCCAGAAGGTCAACATGGCCCGCGGCCTGATCAAGCGTCCGGAACTCTTCATCGTCAACGAAGGCATCAGCAATCTGGACGGCGCCGCCCAGCGCCGGGTGCTCGATGCCGTCCTGGGCGAGATGAAGGGCCGGGGCGTTATCTGGTCGTTGCACCGGCCGGGGTTCGCCCGGAACTTCGACCATATTGTCGTGCTGAAAGGCGGCCGGGCCGTCGAACAGGGCAGTTTCGCCGAACTGGACAAGGAAGGTTCGGCGCTGCGGGAACTGCTGGAGACCGAATAAGCCAGGGCGAGGGCAGGCCGGTCCGCGACCGGCAGCAACGGGATTCTCGCGTGAGGGACTGGAGGACGCAACGTGAGCCTGAACGAAGAAGTTGAGATACTGCGCAACATTCCGATGTTCGCGAATATCGAATCGTCGAAGCTGAAGCTCCTCGCATTCACGAGCGAACGGCACACCTACAGCGAGGGCGAGTTCCTGTTCCGCCAGGGCGACGAGGGCGACAGCGCCTACATCATCGTCGACGGCGAAGCGGACGTGATCATCGATACGGACGACGGGCCGCTGACCGTGGCGCATTTCCGGAAGAACGCGCTGATCGGCGAGATCGCCATCCTCACGGATGTCCCGCGTACGGCAACCGTGCAAGCGACGACCCGGCTCGATACGATGGTGGTTTCAAAAGAGCTGTTTTTCCGCCTGGTCATGGAATTTCCGCAAATCGGAGTCGAAATCATGCGCGAACTGGCCAAGCGGCTGGAGGCGACCAACGCCCGGATCCGGGAACTGACCGCGGCCTGACGAAGAGCGGCGCCGACCGATGACGGATGCGGTGGCGGAGAGTCGGCTCGAACGCATGATCGCCCGGCTGGCGACCCAGCGGGCCCTGCTCGACCGGGCCGCGGAGATGGTCGCGAACATCGATGGTCCTATCCTCGAAATCGGCCTCGGCAAGGGGCGCACCTTTTCCCATCTGCGCGGCCTGTTTCCCGACAGAGAAATCTGGGCGTTCGATTTTGAGGTCCATGCAGCGGCGCACAGCCGACCGGCGCCGGCGCGGATCGTGCTCGGCGATTTTCGCGAGACCCTGCTGACCTGCTGGACCGGTATCGAAGGGCCGCCGGCGTTTGTCCATGCCGATATAGGCACCGAGAGCCGCAGGGCCGATGCCGCGCTGGCCCGGTTCGTCGGCAGCGTCATGGCGCAGCGGCTGGCGCCCGGCGGCATTCTGCTGGGCGACCGGGACATGGACTGCGCCGGCCTGATCCGGCTGGAGCCGCCTGCGGTGGCGCTGCCCGAAGGAATCTCGGCCTGGCCCTATCGCCTGTACCGGAGGTGACCGTACGACCGGCTCAACGGCGCGCCGCCGCGATCAAAGAAATGAGCTGCCTGAATTCCCGGCGCAGGACGAATCTGTCGTTACGGCAGAAATCGGAAGTTCGGGCGGCAACGCCAAGACACGAAACGGCAAGGGATTCCAGCGCCGCCTTCGGGGCCATGCCCCGTTCGCCGATCAGGCCCAGGAAGCGCCGCATGAAAACCGCCATGTCCGCCTGATGGACGATTACCGTGTGCCATGCCGGCACCACGATAACGGCTTGATGGCCGAGGCCAAGCGCCCAGAAGCTGCCGGCCGGCAGCCCGGTATCCGGCGACGGCACCCACCACAGGTAGCTGTGACCGGCCCGCAGGCCGCCCATGCCGGTCGCAACCGCTTCCGCCGCAATACGGTCGATCCAGGAACGGGGCAGCAGGCGCTTGCCGTCGACCGCGCCGCCGTTGAGATAAAGCCTCCCGAACAGAGCGAGGTCGCGCCCGGACATGCGGAACATCGCTGCCCGATGTCGCGATACCTGCGGTGCAGCGACATACGACACGTCCGACGCCGAGAAATCCGCCATTCCTGCCGGTCTTGCGAAGCCGGCCATGAACGCGGCTCCGATCGACAGTCCCGTGCGCCGCTCGAATATTGTCGTCAGGGCGTTGTAGTCCCAATTGTTATACGCCCATTTGGATCCCGGTTCGTTTTCGCCGGCGCCGAGGCGGCGCGTCCTCTCTTCGCGCTGCCCTTCCTCGGCGGCGGCCCGGTGATTTATTCCCGAAATGCTCCGGATGAGATGCCGGACGGTCGCCTGCTTTTGCCGCGGCGACAGGGGTTCCGGCGAATCGTCGATGCCGAGTTGCGCCAGGGTCGCGTCGAGATCGATCCGTTTCGGGCCCTTGCCGGCATTCTGTCCGACAAGCGCGCTCAGCAACGCCTTGCGAATCGAGTGCACACTGTATCGTTGCGAGGCATCGCCCAGCGACGCCACCGCCTTGCCGTGCGAAACGATCAGCAGCGTATCGGTACTCAGGGATTTCGCAAACGCGACGACCCTGTCGAGACCGGCCGCGTCCCAGCCGGATTGGCGGATTTCCGGGGCGGTTGCGCGGTCCGTTCCGGAACGCGGCATTTCCTGCGCCTCTGCGGCGCCGAAGGCCGCGAATACGATCGCCCAGGCGAACAAGAAGGTTCTTGCGTTGCGCGCCATAAGGGTTCCCGGAGCGGCTGTCACTGCGGCTGTCACTGCGGCGGCCATCCGGCGGGATATGGGAAAGAGGCCGCGCCGCCGCAAGGCTGCGGCGCCGCAGTCGGATGGTCAGACGTCCAGTTCCACCAGCACAGGCGCGTGGTCGGATGCCCTTTCCCAGTCGCGCGCGTCCATCGCCACCCGGGCCGCCCTGATTTTCGGCGCCAGGGGCGGCGTGACCCAGATATGGTCGAGGCGCCGGCCCCGGTTCGAGGCGCGCCAGTCCCGCGCGCGGTAGCTCCACCATGTGAACAGGGGCTCGGCCGGGTCGATCTTCGCGCGAACCGCGTCTACCCACCGGTGGGCCGCCTGCATCCGCCCGAAGTGCTCGACCTCGACGGGCGTGTGGCTCACCACCTTCAGAAGCTGTTTGTGGGACCAGACATCGGTCTCCAGCGGCGCGACGTTCAGGTCGCCGACCAGGATGCGCGGGCGGTCCGGATCCTGTGTCGCCCACCAGCCGGCCTGTTCCGTCATGAAACGCAATTTGTGGGCGAATTTCGGGTTGATCTCCGGATCCGGTTCGTCGCCGCCCGACGGCAGATAGACATTGTGCAGCTCAATCCCGCCCGGCAGGGTCACCGACTGGTGCCGCGCATCGTCTATATCGCACCAATAGTGCCTGGCATGATCCTTCAGCGGCAAGCGCGAGAGGATCGCCACGCCGTGATACGCCTTCATGCCGAATTGTTCGATGTGCGCGAAGCCGAGTGCGTGCAAGGGCTCGAGCGGAAACTTGCCGTCCTCGACCTTCGTTTCCTGCAGGCAGATCACGTCGGGGTCTTCGGCCGCGACCATCCGTTCGATCAGGTGAAGGCGCGGGCGGATGGAATTGATATTCCAAGTGACGAGTTTCATGCCCGCAACGCTGTCTCAGGATGGATGCTATGCCTATTCGGCTGCGGTCAAAAGGCCGCCCGCCGTATCCACCCCTGCATAGGCCCGGACCGCTGCGCCGAACGCCTCGAACAAAGCGCGGCTGTTGGCGTCCGTGTCATAGGTGATTTCCGGATGCCACTGCACGCCGAGAACGAAGCCGGGGCTTTCCGGAAAGTCGATCGCCTCAACAACCCCGTCGTCGGTCACGGCATTGATCCGTGCACCCGGCGCCGGCTCCCGGATGCCCTGCGCATGCAGGGTATTCACGACCACCGAACCGGCGCCGAGAATCCGGCGCAGCAGACCTTGCTCGGCGATGGATACCGGGTGCTGGCGTGCTGACCGCACGCCCCGCGGCCGGGTCTTGTCCGACCGGTGGTCCCGGTGGCCCGGCGCCTCATGCAGCTTGCCGTACAGGCTGCCGCCCATGGCGACGTTCAATTCCTGTATGCCGCGGCAGATCGCAAAGACCGGGATGCCGCGCCGGACTGCGCCGCGGATCAGCGGCAGGGTCGTTGCGTCCCGGTCCGGATCGTTCAAGTCGCCTTCGAACGGCTCGCCGCCATAGTGATGCGGCTCGACATTCGACGGGCTGCCGGTCAGCAACAGGCCGTCCAGCCGATCCAGGATGCTGTCGATCCCCCCGGCCGGAAAATGTCGCGCCATCGCAGGAATCGCCAGGGGCACACAGCCGGCAGACTCCAGGACGGCTTCCAGATTGCGCTGCATCACCCAGTGGACGACGAAGACGTTCTCGTAAGTGCGCCGGCAGGCCGAAACGCCGACGATCGGGACAGGTGAGGAAACAGTCATGGCGCGCACTATAGGCATACGCGCGGCCGGGTAAAATGCTTCTTCGACCTATCGATCGATGCTTGGGCCGCTCGGCAGCCGGCCGGCCGGCAACTCGAACAGCGACGGCGCCAGCGCCACGTCGAGCTGCGTTTCGGACAGAAACACCCGCGTGAGCTGCCCCTGGGCGTCGACGATGGTCCAGCCGGTCAGGTCGAGGGACGGGCGCTTGAAAGTCAGGGTCATTCGGCCCTGGCGGGGCGAATTTCGCCGGACGATTGTGACCAGAATCGTCCGGCCGGTCCGCCGAACGCGGGTCACGCGGATATCGCGGTCGAAGCTCACTTTATTCCGGACGAGGATGCCGGCAGGAGTCGAGTTCAGCGGAAAATGCTGCGGCTCGCCGTGCTTGCCCTCAAGCACGATCAGCCACAGACGGGAGGTGAGGAGTAACAGGTTCCGCCGATCGAACTGGATCCGCATCTGGCCCGGCCGCTGGATGAAGATGTCGCCCCGGCTGACCTGTCCGCCCGGTGAAATTTGCCGGAACCGGGTCCGCAGCGTGCGGAAACCGTTCACCTTCGCTTCGATCCACTTGAGATCGGCGCGGTCCTTTTGGCTCAGGGGGTCCGGTTTCTGCGTCTGCGCAGCGGCTCCGGCCGCCAAAACGAGTGCGGCGATGCCGGCCCCGGTCAGTCCCGGTAACGCGCGCAACAGCTTCATGGCGACCTCGAAAACAGCCCGGCAGGAGGACCCTTCCCGGGCCCGGTCGCGTCAGGCGCCGATCAGGACTTCCCGCTTCCCGGCATGATTGGCCGGGCTCACGACTCCGCGCTGCTCCATCTGTTCCACGAGCCGCGCCGCCCGATTATAGCCGATCTGCAGCCGGCGCTGTATGAAGGAGGTCGAGCATTTGCCTTCTGTCATGACGATGTCCACGGCTTTGGCGTAGAGGTCGTCGCCGCCATTCCCGCCGCCGGCCGGGCCTTGCAGTCCGTCCTCCTCGTCCTCTTCTTCGGTGATCCGGTCGAGATAGACCGGCTCGCCCTGCGTGCGCAGGAAAGCCACCACGTCCTCGACCTCTTCGTCGCTGACGAAGGGGCCGTGGACGCGGGTGATGCGCCCGCCGCCCGCCATGTAGAGCATATCGCCCTGGCCCAGCAGCTGCTCGGCGCCCTGGTCGCCGAGGATGGTGCGGCTGTCGATCTTGGTCGTGACCTGGAACGAAATACGCGTCGGGAAGTTCGCCTTGATCGTTCCGGTAATGACATCCACCGAGGGCCGCTGGGTCGCCATGATCAGGTGGATGCCGGCCGCGCGCGCCATCTGGGCGAGGCGCTGGACCGCGCCTTCGATATCCTTGCCCGCGACCAGCATGAGGTCGGCCATCTCGTCGACGATCACCACGATATAGGGCAGCGGGTCGAGGGACATTTCCCGCTCTTCCATGACCGGCTGGCCGTTATCGTCGGTGCCGATCCGGACATTCTCCGTAATCGATTCCCCGTTCTGGCGGGCGTCCGCGAGGCGCTGGTTGTAGCCGTCGATATTGCGCACGCCCATCTTGGACATGGCCCGGTAGCGGTTCTCCATCTCCCGGACCGCCCAGCGCAGGGCGACGACCGCCTTCTTCGGATCGGTCACCACCGGCGTCAGCAGCTGGGGGATGTCGTCGTAGATCGACAGCTCCAGCATCTTGGGGTCGATCATGATGAACTTGCACCGGTCCGGCGGCAGCCGGTAGAGCAGCGACAGGATCATCGTGTTGACCGCCACCGACTTGCCGGAACCGGTCGTGCCGGCGATCAGCAGGTGGGGCATCTTCGCAAGATCGGCCAGCACCGGCGCGCCGCCGATATCCTTGCCCAGCGCCAGCGCCAGCTTGTGAGCCGACCGCTCGAAACTGCGCGCCGCCATCATCTCGCGCAGATAAACCGTCTCCCGGTTCTGATTGGGCAATTCGATCCCGATCACATTGCGGCCCGGCACAACGGCGACGCGGACCGAGAGGGCGCTCATCGACCGGGCGATATCGTCGGCGAGATTGATGACCCGAGACGATTTCACACCCGGCGCCGGCTCCAGTTCGTAAAGGGTGACGACCGGCCCCGGCCTGACCTTGACGATCCGCCCCTTGATCCCGAAATCGGCCAGGACGGTCTCGAGATAGCGGGCGTTCTGCTCAAGGGCTGTCGTGTCCAGACTGCTGCCCGACCCCGGCGGCGGTTCCTGCAGCAGGCTGAGCGCCGGGGTCTTGTATTGGCCCGGGTCCAGATCCAGCTTCGGTTCGCGGGCTTCGCGCGCCCGGTCTCCCTGCGCCGGCGGTTTCGCTTTGTCCGCAATGAGCTTGGCGCGTTTTTTCAGGAACGGTTTCGCCCGCGCTCCGGCCCGCTTTGCCGCACGCGCGGCGGCAGTCGCTTTCTTCGTTCCACGGTCGGGCGCTTGTCCGGTTTCCGGCTCGCGCTTGCCGCGTTTCCGGTCGGAACCTTCCGCGCCTCCTGACTTGGCCCGCTCGCGCTTTATCTTGGACGCGAGCGGCCGTGCAGCGATTTCGGCCGCCGGGCTGATATCGCGGTCATCGGCCTGAGCAAAATCGGGCTCTGCGCGCAGCGGGCGCTCCACCCGGGATTCGGTTCGGGCGCGCCGCCGGAACGGGAAGCGGAATGGCCAGAACAGAAGCGCTCCGATCCAACGCCATTCGCGCAACGTCAGCCCCAGAACCGGCAACAGGAATACGATTCCCACCCCCAGGGCGATGAACACGGCGGGCCAGCCCTGCGCCTCGCTGCCGAGCATATCGCGCGCCGTAATCAGCAGCGCCCGTCCGACTGCGCCGCCCGGCCCGGCATGCACCGGCCAGCCCTGCGCGCCAGGAATACCGGCAAAGGCGGCGACCAGAATGAGGACGGCTACGGGCAGCAACAGCAAGCGCCAACCGAAAGCGTCCAGCGGCACGCCGCCTACCAGCCGGCCGGCCCAGGCGGCGAGCGCCAGCGCGAGGACATAGCCGCCCAGTCCGATCGTCTGCAGCACGGCGTCGGCAACCCAGGAACCGCCAATCCCCATCAGATTCCGGACCGGTGCATCGGACAGCGTGTTCCAGGACGAATCGGACGGCGTATAGGACACGAGCGTCAGGACGAAAGCGCCGGCGATCAGCGCCAGCACGACGCCGCAGGTGCGCCGCCAACTGCGCTTGAGCAGGACCTTCAACTCCGGCGGCAGGAAGGCCGGCCTCGCTCCGCGCCGGCCCTGCGCGCCGGGCAGCGTGCCGGCAGGCTGTTTCTTCAGCCGCCGGGACGAGGATTTGCCTTTGCCGGAAAGGGCGGCGGCGCGCGCCATGGCTTCTCCCGATTGAGCCGGGCCGCGGCGTGCGCTCCGCGCCGCCCGGTAAACCTTCAGGTCCGATCCATGAAGCCTGTCCCTACCGATAGGCAGCCGGCACGCTTCAATCGGCTTAAGTATACAACAATATACTGCAAATAAAAAAGGGGCACGCGAAGTGCCCCTGAAATTTCATGAAGACAAGCGTTTATCGCTTTATAAGTTCTTCTTCGGGGTAGGCGCCGATATTGTGAATCGCCAGGTCGGCGCCTCTGTCTTCCTCTTCCTCCGTCAGGCGAATCCCTATCGCTAATTTAACGACGCCATAGGCAATCGCGCCGGCAGCCAGCGCATAACCTGCGCCGACCGAAGAGCCGATCAGCTGCGAGAGAAAAGAGACGCCGCCCAGGCCACCCAATGCCGTCAGCCCGAAGATGCCGCAGGCGATGCCGCCCCACAGGCCGCACAGGCCATGCAGCGGCCAAACGCCGAGAACGTCATCGATTTTCCAGCGGTTCTGGCACAGGGTGAAGCTGACGACGAACAGGACGCCGGCGACAGCCCCGGTTGCCAGGGCGCCGATCGGGTGCATCAGGTTGGAACCCGCGCACACCGCGACAAGGCCGGCGAGCGCGCCGTTATGCACGAAGCCCGGATCGCGGCGACCGACGATCGTGGCGGCGAGCAGACCGCCGGCCATCGCCATGACCGAGTTGAGGGCGACCAGCCCGGTGACGTCGGCGAGCTTCTGGGCGCTCATCACATTGAAGCCGAACCAGCCGACCGAGAGGATCCAGCTGCCCAGCGCCAGGAACGGAATGTTGGACGGCGGGATCGGGTTCACGGTGCCATCGTTGCGGTACCGGCCGCGGCGGGCGCCGAGCAGGAGAACCGCCGCCAGCGCCATCCAGCCGCCGACGGCATGGACGACGATGGAGCCGGCAAAATCGTTGAACGGCGCGCCGAAGCTGCTTTCCAGCCAGTCCTGGATGCCGAAATTGCCGTTCCACACGATGCCTTCGAACAGCGGATAGAACAGGCCGACCAGGATTGCCGAAGCCACGACCTGCGGCCAGAAGCGCGCACGCTCGGCGATCCCGCCCGAGATGATCGCCGGGATCGCGGCGGCGAAGGTCAGCAGGAAGAAAAACTTCACCAGGTCGTAACCGCTCTTGGCGAACGGACTGCCTTCGGCCGCGCCGGTCAGCATCGCCGCATTGGCCAGGAAGTTCACGCCATAGGCGACCGTGTAGCCAATGAAAAAATACACCACGGTCGATACGCAGAAATCGGCAAACAGCTTTACCAGCGCATTGACCTGGTTCTTGCGGCGGACCGTGCCGACTTCGAGAAACGCGAAGCCGGCATGCATGGCAAGCACCATGACCGCACCCATCAGGACGAAGAGTACGTCGCCGCCGGACCTGAAAGCCTCCATGGGAGATTCCCCCTCTTTGCCAGTATTGTTCGGTTGTCTTGACGGGTTCCGAAACCGGCCCGTCCCCGGCGCAGCGGCCTACAGCGCGCCCGTGCCCGCTTCGCCCGTGCGGATGCGGACCGCCTGTTCCAGATCGAGGACGAAAAGTTTGCCGTCGCCGATCCGTCCGTCGCCGGCCGAGTCGCGGATCGTCTCGATGGCCCGGTCGGCGATATCGGCGCTGACGGCGATCTCAATCCGGATCTTCGGCACGAAATGCACCTCATACTCGGCGCCGCGATAGATTTCCTTGTGGCCGCCCTGCCGTCCGAATCCGCGCACTTCTGTGACGGTCATGCCGGCGACGCCCATGCCCTGGAGGGCTTCGCGCACTGCATCCAGCTTGGACGGCTTGACGATGGCAATGATGAATTTCAACGGGTGACTCCTCTCGTTGCGTGCCGCTCAACGCCCCCAGGGGAAGCAGTCACGGCACATCCTGCGCTCCGATGACATCGGGCGGCGCCCTCCCGCGAGGGAACGCGCCGCCCGTTCCGGTTCGTTCCGGGCGCGGTCAGGATGCCTGGCCGAATTCCGGATACGCTTCCATGCCGACCTCGGCGATATCGAGGCCGTTCATTTCGGACTCTTCGTCGACCCTTATACCCACTGTGGCTTTCAGGATGTACCAGACGATGAAGCTGGCGACGAAAACGAAAATGCCGATTGCCACCACGCCGGTCAGCTGCGCGACAAAGCTGCCGCCGCCGAAGATGCCGACGGCCAGCGTGCCCCAGATCCCCGCTACGAGATGGGCGGAGAGCGCGCCGACAACATCGTCGATCTTGAACTTGTCGAACATCGGCACGGCGTAGACCACGAGGGCGCCGCCGATGCCGCCGACAACGATGGCCTTCCAGTGGGCGTCCACATCGGGGCCGGCGGTGATCGCTACCAGACCGCCGATCGCGCCGTTCAGCGCCATGGTGAGGTCGATCTTGCCGTAGCGCATCTGGGTCACCAGCATGGCGATCACCACGCCGGCCGCCGCCGCCACGTTGGTATTGACGTAGACGATGGACATGGCGGCCGCGTCGGCGGCGCTGCCGAGAGCAAGTTGCGAGCCGCCGTTGAAGCCGAACCAGCCGAACCACAGGATAAAGGTGCCCAGGGTCGCGAGGGGCAGGTTCGCGCCCGGCATCGGCGTCACCTTGCCGTCGGCCGTATATTTGCCCTTGCGCGAACCGAGCAGGATCGCGCCGGCTAGCGCCGCCCAGCCGCCGGTCGAATGCACAAGCGTGGAACCGGCAAAATCGCTGAAGCCCATGGCGTCGAGCCAGCCGCCGCCCCACACCCAGGAAGCCTGGATCGGATAGATTACCGCCGTCAGGACGATGACGAAGATCAGGAACGGCCAGACCTTGATCCGCTCGGCTATCGTGCCGGAAACGATCGATGCCGCCGTCGCGACGAAGACCATCTGGAAGAACCAGTCCGAAGGCACGGAATAGCCGCTGTCCACGACTGCCTTGAGCTGTTCGGGCGTCGCCTTGTCGCCGGCCGCGATCAACGCGGTTTCCGCCGCCGACGGGTCGTAGAACAAGGCCAGGTTGCCGAAGATGCCGCTGACGATCCAGCCGCCGTCGCCGGGATACATGATCGTGTAGCCGATGAGGTAGAACATCAGCCCGGCAAGCGAGTAGAGCGCGATATTCTTCAGGCAGATCGCCGCCGTGTTCTTCTTCCTGACCAGCCCGGATTCCAGCATGGCGAAACCGGCGGCCATGAACATCACCAGCACACCGTGGATCAGGAAGGAGAACGTGTTGAAGATATACTGCGACTCCGCCGATACCTCAGCCAGCGCAGGCGATGCGAACGCCGCGACTGGCGCAGCGGCACCGAGCGCCAGCGCCATCCGGCGCCAGCCCCGGGTCGATTTGGATACGGTCATTTTTCCCCCGATTTCTAGAGCGCCTCGGCGCCGGTTTCGCCGGTGCGGATGCGAACGGCCGACTGCACGTCCATGACGAACACCTTGCCGTCGCCGATGCTGCCGGTCTGTGCGGTTTCGATGATGGTCTCGACGGCCCGGTCCGCGACCGGGTCGTCCACGACCGCCTCGACTTTGACTTTCGGCAGAAAGCTGATCGCGTATTCCGCGCCGCGGTAGATTTCCGTGTGGCCCTTCTGCCGGCCGAATCCCTTCACTTCCGAGACGGTCAGCCCGGTCACGCCAACGGCGGACAGCGCTTCGCGCACTTCGTCCAGTTTGAAGGGCTTGATGATCGCCATGACCAGTTTCACAACGACTCCCCCTTAATGGCTGTAGCGCCTTCGCATTTGCGAAAACGCGCGATATTGGTGAAAGAGCAAGAATCATGCCAAAAGATTAAATTTATCTGAAAACATTGGAAAACAGCGGATTTTCTGCTCAATCGGCGAATGATGCGCTGCAAAAATGCATGGTGGTTGTGAACAAAAAATAGGCGATATGGAATACTGCATAATAAATACGCATATAAGCTGGCGGACGATTTAGCCGTGGACCGCGCCCGGGCGAAGCGCCACATCTGCCCGGATGGCTGCGCGCAGCTCACACAGGCAGAAAACCGCGCCGGACGTTGTCGTGGTCGGCGGCGGCATGGTCGGCGGCGCGTTGGCGCTGGCGCTGGCAACCGGCGGCCTCGCGGTTACCCTGGTCGACCGGACGCCGCTGCCGGCGATGGCTGCAGCGCCTTACGACGGACGGGCCTCGGCAGTCGCCTACGCGTCGCAACGGTTGCTGGCGCAGATCGGCCTGTGGCAGCAGGTCGAGCACGCGGCCGAGCCGATCCTGGACATCCGGGTTTCCGACGGCGCGTCGTCGCTGTTCCTGCACTACGACCATCGGGATCTCGGCGCGAAGATGGACGGCGCGCCCTTCGGCTGGATTGTCGAAAACGGCGCAATCCGCCAAGGCTTGGCGACGATGCTCGAGGCCGCGCCCGGTGTGCAGGTCCTGTCGCCGGCCCGGGCCGTGCGTTTGACGCCCGGCGATCCGCTCGCTGAACTGACGCTTGACGACGGATCGGTTCTGGCCGCACCGCTGGTCGTCGCCGCGGACGGCACCGATTCGCGGCTGCGCGGTCAGGCCCGCATTGCTGCCGTGCAGTGGCGCTATCCGCAGGACGGCATTGTCTGCACCATGGGCCATGAAGCGCCCCATGACGGCATCGCCCACGAACGCTTCCTCCCGGCCGGCCCGTTCGCCGTTCTTCCGATGACCGATGCACCGGACGGCACGCACCGTTCCTCGATCGTCTGGACGGAGCGGGAGAAGCGCGCGCCAGGCATGATGCACCTGTCCGACGCGGCGTTCGGCGCGGAAATGCAGCGCCGCTTCGGCGATTGGTACGGGGCCGTGCGGGTCCTGGGCGGGCGCTGGCGCTATCCGCTGCGGCTGCTCCACGCCGAGCGCTATGTCGGGCCGCGCTTCGCCCTGATCGGCGACGCCGCCCACACCATCCATCCGATCGCCGGCCAGGGCCTGAATCTGGGCTTGCGCGATGTCGCGGCGTTGGCCGAGGTCGCGGTGGACGACCGGCGGCTCGGCCTCGATCATGGCGGGCTAACGACGCTGGAGCGCTACGAACGCTGGCGGCGGCCCGACAATGTCAGCCTGATGGCCGCGACCGACGGCCTGAACCGCCTGTTCTCCAACGATATCGGGCCGGTTCGTCTGGCGCGGGACGTCGGGCTGGCGGCGGTCGAGCGCCTGCCCGGGCTGAAGCGCCTGTTCATGCGGCATGCCATGGGCACGGTCGGCGATCTGCCCCGCCTGCTGCGTGGCGAGGCGCTGTAGCCGGCGGCCGGGCCGGAGCGTGTCCGCATTGGATGGAGCCGCGCCGATATGGCGCCCCTCGATACGGCGCGCAAGCGCGCCTGCTCGGGATGAGGAGAAAAGTGTTCGAGATACTCCACACCCCTCACCCTGAGTAGCCGCGAAGCGGCGTATCGAAGGGCCCGCTTGAAACGGAGAGGCACTACGGCTCGCGGCTGAGACCCTGCTCCTTCAACGCCTCGAGATAGCGCTGCCAGATGGCGTCCCTGTTACGGCCCAGGCCGTACAGATAGGACCAGCTGTAGATGCCGGTATCGTGCAGGTCATCGAATTCGATCTGGATCGCGTAGTTGCCGACCGGCTCGATGTTCAGGATGCCGACATGCCGGCGGCCGGGTACGATCTTCTTCTCGTCGGCGCCATGGCCCCGGACTTCGGCAGACGGGCTTTCGACGCGCAGGAGTTCGGCCGGATAGGTAAAGGTCGCGCCGTCCTCGAAGGTGACGGTCAGGCGCTTCTCGGCCCGGTCGAGATCGATTTCCGTCGGCCAGACCCGGGTGCCGTAGGTCGGTGCGCCGCTCATTCCTCGACCGACAGGGCGCGCGCCTCGTCCTGCAGCATGATCGGGATGCCGTCGCGGATCGGGTAGGCGAGGCCGGCCGCTTCCGAGATCAGCTCCTGGGCCGCGGCATCGTATTTGAGCGGCTGGCGCGTGACCGGGCAGACCAGGATTTCCAGCAGCTTCGGATCCACTTTCGGGCTCTCTCCGGCGGCCGGCTCAGTCATCCTCTATTCTCCCCGCCGCCCCAAAATCGTCCGCTAATTGATCCGGTCGGGCGCCGGCGCGCCGGCGCTGTCCATGGTCAGCATGGAAATGATCAGTTCGGCCCGCCCGGTCAATGAGGGGCACTGTAGCAGAGCCTGCTTCTCCAGCGGCGAGAACGGGCAGACCATCGCGACGATGGCGATCAACTCACCGGTCGCGGTCTTGTCGATGGCGTCCCAGTCGGCGCCCAGCTGCCGGGCCGCCAGATAGGCTTTCAGGGCGCCGGCGAGCGCATCGCGGTCAATCCCGGCGCTGTCCTGGGGGCCGAAATCGCCGGCCCACGGATCGTAATCGGGCCGGACCCGCCGGTAACCGTTGTGCAGCGCCAGTTCCTCGGCAACGCCGAAGCGGCACAGGCCGCGCAGGCCGACCAGGTAGCGGCCGTCGCCGGTTTCCTCGAACGAAACGATGCGGCCGGCGCAGCCCAGATCGTGCAGCGGCGGATGGTCGTCCGCCACGGCCTGCTCGGGCACTTTCGGCTGGATCATGCCGATGGTCCGGTGGCCGGCCAGGGCGTCGTCGACCATCGCCAGGTAGCGCGGCTCGAAAATGTTCAGCGGCATCCGCGCGCCGGGCAACAGCAACGCTCCCTGCAGCGGGAACACCGGGATCGGCGCGGGCATGTCGGCGACGGAAGCGGGTCGGGACGTCGAGGGGCGGGGCATCGGCTCGCAGGGGTTGCTCCGGCTTACATTGGCCCGCCCCGGACAAGATGCAAGGGCGGGAAACAAAGCCGGGCCGTGAAATTAGACAGACCGGTATATCTTTTGAAAAAAATTGATTCCGGGGTCGACCAACCGCGGAAATCCGCCATTTTGGCGGAATTCGGTGACACAAAAGATTCTTATGTAGGATTAATTCCTTAGTTCGGCCGATCCGGCTACGGGCGTACATTACCGGTCGTCCGACGGGCTGCAGGCGCACCTGTGGCGTTGGTAAAAGGAACATAGGCACGAGATTCCAAAAAATCAAGAAAATAAATCAAATTTTCGCACAAATTCTACAAAAAATCCCAACAGCCATATCGAGCGCCCTGCGAAACGGCCGGTCCACCGCAACAAATCCTCCCTCCCCGTACATTCCTCAGCGAAAGGCCGCGCGCGTCCGACGGCATTTTACCTCCCCCTCTTCAGAGGGATTCCTCTGCGAAACGGGCGAGCCGCGCGCAATGCCCCCTCCCCCCGACCCCCTCCCCCGGAGGGGAGGGGGAGCTTCGTTCCGGAAACGCCGCGCCAAAGCCGAAAACCGTCGCAATTCCAAGAC
>MPMX01000033.1 GCA_002238725.1 Rhodospirillaceae bacterium bin65 | reverse complement strand
CGCTGTCGCCTGTCGAGCGCTCGGAGGGCACCAGGCCGAGGTAGGCCATCAGCCGCCGCGGACTGTCGAAGCGACGGATGTCACCGACTTCCACCATGAAGGTAACCGCCGCGATGAGTCTGACTCCGCGCAGCGCCTGAAGGCGCTCCACCACCGGCGCGAGCGGCCAGTCGAGGAGGGCGTCTTGGATTGCCTGATCCAGTCGCGCCACCCGCTCGCAGCACTGTGTCTCCGCCATGATCATCTCGTGCAGGACGACCTTGTGGGCGGGCCAGTCGAAGCTGAGGTCGCGGAGCCACTTGAAGAATTTTCCGCACCACGCCTGCTTGCCCGGGTGGATCTTGCCGTGACGCAGAAGGAACGAACGGATTTCCTGGCGCTTGCGCGTACGGTCCTTGACCGCCGGCTCGCGGGCACGAACCAGGTCGCGCATCGCCTCGTGGGCTTCGTCCGGCGTCCAGATCTCGGTCAACTCGCCGGCCCGGAACAGACGGGCCAGCTTCACGGCATCGCGGCGGTTCGTCTTCACCCGCTCTCCGGGTCGGCGCGGAATCAGGGAAGGGGCGATAACGGCGCATTCGTGGCCAAGACCCTCGATCGACCGCTGCAGCCCGTAGCCCGTCGGCCCCGCCTCATAGCAGAAGCGGAGTTCTACGCCTGGCCGTTCCAGCTTGCGCACGAAACGACGTACAGAACCGCCGTCCGAGCCGATCTCGCCGAAAAACCTGACCTCACCATCGCGGCCGCCCTCCGCCACCGCCACGGCATGGCGATCCTTCGACACGTCCATTCCGATGAAAAGGTCGCTACAATCCACCACGGTTCGCCCTCCTGGCTTGAGGCTCTGCTCGCCGAGCAACCCTCGTTGAAAGCCGCCAGTGTAGGGCGAACCGCTCCGTCACAAGACAGCCGCAGAAGGACATACGGTCTTACTCTTCACCGGCGATGCTGCGCGCTCCAATGACAAAATGACCGCAATTTCCGACCTGTTTGCTGAGAAACAGAAACGGCGAATCCCATCGTCCCAGTTGCGTTCCGTGAAGCGTTTGATGAGGGCATTGACGCGTCGGCACATTTGGTCGACGAAATCGTCAGCGGCCCTAAGAGTAGCAGCAATGGAAAATCTAATTGATGCGTGATTTCGATTGCGATTGATGAGTATCGGCAGATAATGCAGGGGCCGGGTCTTCCGCCAAATACAACAGCCTGCAACATAGGCAATGGGTAGCTACCAAAGCCGGGCGAATAGGCGGAACTCACACAGCTTTCGTGATGTACGCAAGGCCCGGCGCATCGCAGCCACGCCGAAGCAACCGCTAAACCGCGCCAGAAAAACAACTGCTTGTCACGACAATGACCCCTTGAAAATCGAGCTTGACGGGAAACGCCCCATTACAGAAGCGGGTCTCTGGATGGACACTCCATTTTGGAAACCCGGCAGGCCCAAAGCACACCTGATTACCCCCTCTCCGGCCGTATTGAAGGGTGGACGCCGCTCACTCCGGCCCGGTCTCGGTTCGCGAATTGCGTACCGCGGGGCCGCCGTCGCGAAGTAAGATGCGGTCAAGTCGGGTTTGGAGGCCGGGCGTATGCCGCTCGGCGGGAAAGCCGATGATGCACGCGGTGCGCGGGTTGGAGTCGCGCCTCGGCGGCTGGGTCATCGAGCGCCGGTGGCCGATCGTCGCCACCGCTCTGATCCTGTCCGGGATCGCTTGGAGCGGCACGGCGTTTCTCGAATTCTCGGCCGACGACAGAATCTACTTTTCCAGGGACAATCCCCAGTTCCTTGCAAGCGAAGCGATGGAGAGAATCTACGGCGAGACCAGCAACGTCTTCTTCGCTGTCGCACCTGAGGACCGCGACGCCACCTCCGCCCTCGCGCTCGAGGCGGCTCTCTGGCTCACCGAACGAGCCTGGCAAATTCCCAACGCGACCCGCGTCCACTCGCTGACCAACTTCCAGAACACCACGGCCGACGGTGATGACATTGTGATCCGCGATCTCGTGGATGACTCCGCTCCCGGCGATGTCGAGAAGCGGTCCCGGATTCGTGCGATCGCGCTGGCCGAGCCGCTGCTTGCGGGCCGCCTGATCGCGCGCGACGGCGGGGTCAGCGGCGTCAACGTCGCCGTGGCGCTGCCGGGCGAGGACGAAATGCGCCAGGGGGCACGGATCACCGATTTCGCCTACGGACTCGCCGACAGGGTTCGCGAGCGTTTCCCCGGTATCGACGTGCGCATGGCCGACCGGGAAGTTGACCGAGCGGGCGATGAAGCACATCGCGCCGGCCCGTTCGTGCAGCCGTTCTGCGGTTGCCGCGTCGCTGTCGCCGGTAATCGTCACCCGCGGCCGGAGCGTGACCCCGGTAAATTCCCCGGCGCCGTCGACGTGGGTCCGCATCGTGCCTTCGGCCCGGTCCTCGTAGGCCGTGACGACGACCCCGGCGCTGGCGCACAGGTGCAGGTACCAGAGCATGTGGCAGGCCGAGAGCGCGGCGACCAGCAGGTCCTCCGGATTGTGCCGGTCCGCATCGCCCCGATAGGCGGGGTCGGCCGAGCCGCGGATCACCGGCTTGCCGGGGCAGGCAACGTCATGCTCCCGGCCGTAGCCCCGGTAACTGCGCGTGCCCTCGCCCCGGTTGCCGGTCCAGGTGACGGTCGCGGTGTAGGTGTGGTCCTTGGCCATGCGCCCCAGCGCGCTCCTCAGAATGTCGCGACGATCTTGCCGAACACGTCACGGGCGCGCAGGCGTCCAATGCCAGTCGGGAACTCCGCCAGCGCGATTTCGCTGTCGACCACCGGCAGGAGCGAAGTCGCTGACAGAGAGGGAGCAGCGGTATTCGCAATCCGGGAGATCGGGACATGGCTACATTGACCTATGCGGGTATGCGTCGGTGATCGTCAGCGGATGGTACCGCGCGCCCTAGACATTATGGGCGCTTTTGTCGCAGTCTGAATCTAATCTTATGGCTCCCCGACAACACATGTGGGCGACGAAAGAGAGTTGTGGATAAGATTTGCCAACTGTTTGCCAAAACGCCCGCCAGGAAGAATTTTTTTTGCACAAAAACCTGTAAAAAAATATATAAAACAATAAGTTAATATACTACCTTGATTTTTTTGAACCTACCAAATCTAGGTCACGCTCCTCAAGAACCAGATGAAATCGGCCATGATGGCCAAACCGGCGGACAAGAATATCCAGTCCGGCAACAGCCGCGTGAAGGTCACGATCTACGGCCAGGTCAACAAGGCCGTCCGGATCACGTCGACCGGCGGCGAATCCTCGGTCCAGACCGTCGACAACGACGGCTCGTCCTCGCGCATCGGCATCCGCGCCGTCGGCAAGGCCAACGCGAACCTGACGATCGGCGGCTGGCACGAGCTCGAATGGCAGGAGAACCGGCGCTCGGCCACCAGCCAGGACAACGCCGGCAACGTGCGGGTCCGCTCGCGCCATGTCGATCTCTGGCTCGACCACAAGAACTTCGGCCAGGTTTGGATGGGCCACGGCTCGATCGCGGGCGATGCCGCCGGCCTGTTCTCGGTCACCGGCACCGGCCACGTGTTCGGTTCGGGGACTCACTACGCGGCCGACGGCGTGTCGGCGGCCAAGAGCGACGCCGGCATCGCGAGCGGCAAGTCGCGCGGCACGAAGAGCTTCGCGTTCTTCGGCGCCCGTGAAAACCGCATCATGTATGTGACGCCGAGCCTGATGGGCGGCCGTCTGCGCGTGTCCTACGGCGAAAACAAGTCCTACTCGGTCGGCCTGCGCTATTTCGGAGCGCCTCCGGGCGTGAAGAGCTTCAGTTCGGCCTTCGCCGCCGGCTACCGCTACGATCCCAACGAGGCGACCGGCGCGGCGAGAACAGCATTCGCCGTTTCGGGCGGCGTCAAGCACTCTTCGGGCTTCAACGTCAGCGGCGGCTATGAATCGTCGCGCACGAAGGGCAGCGACGCCAAGCCTTACGACTGGTTCGCCGAAGGCGGCTGGACGGGCAAGGTGTCCGACATGGGCGCGACCTCCCTCGGCGTCGGCTACGGCGCCTCCAGCGACGGGATGATGGGCAAGGCCCAGCAATACTGGATCGCCGTCAACCAGAAGGTCGATGCCGCAGCGGCCGACGTCTATGCCGGCGTGGCCTTCGACAGCGGTTCCGTGTCGCACACCGCGATGCACGGGGATACCAACACTTACGCTATCGATCCGAGCGACGGTGTGAACAAGCAGCAGGATACCAATAGCGTATTCAAGGGTGCCGAGGGCTACATACCCCTCCACACGGCAGATTCCGTGGATGCGGCGTGCGGTGCCGTCCCGGATTCCGATGCTAGCGGCACTATCGACAACGCGGACTGGTTGGCCCACGACGGCACCCAGTGCTCCGTCGACCGCGACGGCGTGGTGATCTTCCTCGTCGGCGTCCGCATCAAGTTCTAGGCGCGGATAACGGCGTAACGGGAGCGCTGCGGTGCATCGCTTCTCCTTCTCCCGGCTCAGGGCGGCGGGCTTGCCCCTCGCCCTGGCCGCCGGCCTGGCCCTGACGGCCGGCGCCTGCATGTCCCCCGCCGCGAAGCAATCCTCCGCGGCGGAGGCGGCAGGCGAACGGGCCGCCAGGGCCCCGGACCGCAAGACCGGTTCCGGGGAGAAGGGCGAGAAGGCAGGGGCCAAGCTCTCCTGGTGGCAGCGGATCACGCAGTCCCACCGGGAACCCAGGGAGAAAGCCTGGGTCTATGGCGATGTGCGGCCGGGCAAGGGCCTGCTGGGCGACGACGAACACGGCTTCACCCTTCTCCGGAAGGGCGAAGGCGGGTCGCCCGACCCCGACAAGCCCACCAAGGTCCGCCGCTGACCCCGGATCGGGGTCCGGGGCCTGCCCCGGCTCAAGGCCCCGGGGCCTGCCCCGGGTTAAATCCGGGGGAGCCGGCGCCGCTTCCCAAGACATGTCCGGCCCGGATGGCGACATCCGGGCCGCTTTTTTTCGATCCCGATCCAGGGACCGAACATAAGGCCCGGTTCCGGGCTGCGGCATCGACCGGCGAAAGTTATTCGCGCAACAAATCGAGGAGGAAGATATAAAATTCTTTTGAATTAAGCCGCATTTCCTACAAATAAATTAATCGTTTCGGCGAAATATATGATGGCAATTACACCCTATTAACAGAACCTGTTTGCCAATAGTTCGCCAAAAAACAATATCTTTAGTGCGTACTAAAGAGGGAATAAACGATATGAAAAAGCATATACCTAAACTGACCAAGCGCAGCGTCGAGGCCATCAGGGCGAATGGCAGCGACACTGTATATTGGGACGGCGAACTGACCGGCTTCGGGCTCCGGGTCCGCGCCTCGGGCCGGAAGAAATACGTCGTCCAGACCCGCGTCCGCGGCCGGCTGCGCTGGTTCACCATCGGCCCGCACGGTCCGGTGAGCGTCGATGAGGCGCGCGCCAGGGCGCTGGAAATCCTGGCCCTGGCGAAGAAGGGCGTCGATCCCCGCGCGGGAGAGGCGCAGCCGGCCGTGGCGCCGTCCGTGGCGGCGCTCGGGCGCCGGTTCCTGGAGGAATATGTCCCGATCTACTGCAAGCCGGGCACGGCAGCGCAGTACCGCCGGATGGTGAACCGGTTCGCCAATCCCGCCATCGGCGATCTGACGGTCGGGGAGGTCCAGCGCAAGGATATCGCAGCGCTGCATTACGGCATGCGGGAAACGCCCTACCAGGCCAACCGGACGCTCGGGATGCTTTCGAAGATGTTTGCGCTTGCCGAGGTCTGGAACTGGCGGCCGGACGGCTCCAATCCCTGCCGGCATGTCAGGACTTACAAGGAGCACAGGCGCGAGCGGTTTCTCTCGGAACGGGAGACGGCGCGGCTCGGCGCGGTCCTGCGCGATCTGGAGGAGGAGATGCCTTCGGCCGTCGCGGCGATCCGCCTGCTGCTGCTGACCGGCTGCCGGATGTCCGAGATCCGGGATCTGCGCTGGGAGCATGTCCGGGGGGACTGCATCGAGCTGCCCGATTCCAAGACCGGCGGGCGCATCGTCCCGCTTGGCCCCGAGGCGCGGGCGATCCTGGCGGCGATCCCGCGCGAGCGCGGCAATCCGTGGGTGTTCGTCGGCCGGTTTCCCGGCACGCACCGCACCGACCTGCAACGGCCGTGGCGGCTGATCCGCAAGCGCGCCGGCCTGGAGGACGTGCGCCTCCACGACCTGCGCCACTCCTTCGCGTCGCGCGCCCTGGCGCTCGGCGAGAGCCTGACCATGATCGGGAAGCTGCTCGGCCACACCCAGGTCCAGACCACCGCGCGCTACGCCCACCTCGGCCGGGAATCGCTCCAGACCGCTGCCGCCCGCATCACCGGCAGCATCGGCGGGGACCTGCTGGACGGCGATGGCGCGGGCATACGGCGCTGACGCGCCTGCTCGGGATGGGGGCCCCTCGATACGCGCTTCGCGCTACTCGGGATGAGGGGGTTTGGAATATCCCCAACAACACCCTCACCCTGAGTAGCCGCCGCAGAGCCTGCCCTGAGCTTGTCGAAGGGCGGCGTATCGAAGGGCCTGCCCTGAGCCTGCCGAAGGGGGCGGGACGCTATCCCGGCCGTTTGAAATTCTTTTTGGCCGCCTGCTTCAGCGCGTCCCAATCCCCCCGGATCAGCGCGATCTTCTTGCGGCGCGACCATTTCTTGATCCGGCGCTCGGCGGCGATGGCGTCGGTCGCGTGGTGAAATTCCTCGCACCAGACAAGCTCGACCGGCCGTCTGCGGGTCGTGTAGCCCTCGACCGCGCCGCTGTTGTGCTCGCTGAGCCGCTCTTCCATCGGGCGCCGGGTGAGGCCGGTGTAAAAGCTGCCGTCCGCACAGCGCAGCATGTAGACGCAGGTCGGCGGTTGGGGAGAGGTCATGGCCCCCTCGATACGCGCTTCGCGCTACTCGGGATGAGGGGAATTTTAATCGATTGCCTACCCCTGCACCACCCCAACACCCTCACCCTGAGTAGCCGCCGCAGAGCCTGCCCTGAGCTTGTCGAAGGGCGGCGTATCGAAGGGCGGCGCCCAAAAAAAGCGGCCCGGATGTCGCCATCCGGGCCGGACATTTCTTGGGGAGCGGTACCGGCTCCCCCGGATTTAACCCGGGGCATGCCCCGGACCCCGATCCAGGGTCAACGTTTGACCTTGGTGGGCTTGTCCAGGCCGGAGGACCGACCGGCTTCGCCCCTGCGGAAAAGGACGATCTCGCCGTCCTTGCCGCTGAACAGGCCCGGCCCAGGCGGCACGTCGCCGGGCTGCCTCGGCCGTACCGGCGGGCCGACGTGGCGACGCCACCAGGACTGTTTCTTCCCTTCGGTTTCGTTGCCGCTTGCCCCGGATCTCGATCCGGGGACGGCCTTGGCGGTGGCGCCGGCCACCCCCTCCGACGAGGACTTTCCGCCGGAGGGGGCGGCGCAGGCGCCGGCCGTCAGGGCCAGGGCGGCGACAGCCGCGAGGGAAAGAAGCCGCACCTGTTCGCTCCCTTACGCTTTTTGCTCGCCTAGAACTGGATCATGAGGCCGGCGATTATGGTGAGCACGCCGTCGCGGTCCAGGGCGCACTGACTGCCGTTCTGGACGCCGGTGATCATGGTTGCATCGGCTTGGTCCACTTCAGCAGCGCCGCACGCCTGGTCGATAACGGCATCGTCATCGCCAAAAGTGCCTGCCGCGCGGCAGCGGTGTATGTGTGTTCCCTGGGGTTGGCCCCCCTACGGGCCCCCCCCCCGCCGGGTCAAAACCGCCTTCTCCCCCCCAAAAGGTCCCTCCCGTCCCCGCCACAATATCACCAGTGGCAGAATCGACACTGAAGCCGGATCCGGCGCCCGCCGCATGCGCCACCGTATGCGTTGCATTGCCGTTGTCGTAGGCTACGCCGATATAGACGTTGGTCCCCGCCGACGCGATATTCTGGTTGATGGCGAGATGGTAGCGGTTGGATGCGCTGACCCCGTCGCCCCACTGGCCGTAGCCAAGCGTAACGGACGTGGCGCCCATTTTGTTGAGCGCGCCGGTCCAGCCGCCCTCGACCATCCAGGTGGTAAGATCGCCCTGCTTGCCATAGATGCCGGTGGCGAGCACGCCCGACGAGTTGTGCTTCACGCTGCCGGACACGCCGAAGCCCGTCTCATCGCCTTCCTCGCCGACGGAATGATAGCTGGCGTTCGCCGCGATCGACACTTCCTTCATGTTCGGAAAGCCGGAAAAACTCGCACCGGCGCCCCAGCCCTTGTCCTGGTTGTATGACGCCCTGAGCCCCAGGCCCATGACGTTGGGCGTGGCGTACATGATGCGAGCCACGCGGGCGCCGTACGCCAGGAACGGACCCCCTCCGTGACGCACGCCATTGCCGACTTCCACACCGTCCTTGGTGGCCTTGATGCCATCGCCGCCGGGGCCCCAGATGCCGAAGACGTGGCCGGTGCCGGCGAAATTGGCGCCGAAGCCGCCGCCGGCGAGCCAGCCGTGCCCGATCGTCACCGTGCCCATACTGGCGTCGGAAATCGACGCCTCGGCAATTCGCAGGGCTATGCTAGGCGCGCCTCCGCTGATGTCGAAGCCGGAACCGGGACGGTTCGGGCCGTTGACGCCGACTTCGATTGTGGACGACACCGACATGCTCTTGTTTATGCCGCCCGAGGAGCGGATGCCGAAGCGTGAGCTCGAATGCGAGTTGTCGAGCGCCTGAACCGACGACATTCCCTCCGTCGAGGCAATGCGGATAACCGGGGTAAGCCGGCCGTACAGGGACACCGCAGGCGCGCGGGTACGCGATACGGTAGCGGCCGGTTCCTTGGCCATCATGGCCGATTTCATCTGGTTCTTGAAAAGCGTGACCGCAGAAACCGGCGCTTGAATTGCGCCGCCGTATCGGGCCGGTTTGCTTGACCGGTTGACAGGATTTCCCGATTTGCCGGTTGAAAAATGCGGCCCCGATAACGGCCGGCAAACGATTGGCAAACGATCGACCCGTGCTCGGCCGCTATAAAGCGCCGTGATTTAATAGATTGACCTGCTTTTCGGCAGGTTAATCGGCAAACCATTGGCAATTGAATCGATTTATCTCAATCGGTCCTGGGCAGAAATAATTTTTATGGCCGGCGGCGGTTAACTGGCTGCGCCGCCCACCCTTTTAAACGGGCCGGGGGCGGGTCGTGCGATACGCCGCGGGCCCGATGCCGGGCAGGCGCGCAGGCGCCGTATCCGGGGCTGCGGCCATCCGGCAGCCCGCCGGGGCCGTCGATTAGCCTTTGGATACAAGGCGATTCTGCTATAATCGCGGCCCGGTGCAGCGCTGGCCCGCCTGCCCCGGGCGACGATCCGGGGCCGGCCTTCGCCGGAGCGCTTCCGGGGCCGCTTTTGCGCAGGCGCACGGCCGGCTCATTTCGACGGTCGGGGAATCCCGCCCGAGCCTGACGAAGGGGCGCTCCCGCCCGGAACCGGGCCGGCGTTCCGGCGCCGCACACGAACAGGATACCGCTGACACCGTCCCATGAAAATATTCATCGAACGTGCCGCCCTGCTCCGCTCTCTGGCCCATGTCCAGAGCGTGGTCGAGCGGCGCAACGCCATTCCGATCCTGTCCAACGTCCTCATCGAGGCGAGCGGCGCGACATTGCGGCTCAACACCACCGACATGGATATCTCCATCGTCGAGGCGACCGAGGCGAGCGTGACGACGGCCGGCGCGACGACGACGCCGGTGCACACCCTTCACGATATCGTCCGCAAGCTGCCGGAGGGCGCCCAGGTCGAGCTGGCGCTCGAAGACGACGGCGGCCGCCTGGCGCTGCGCGCCGGCCGGTCCAGCTTCCGGCTGAGCTGCCTGCCGCGGGAGGATTTCCCGGCGATCGAAGGCGAAGGGATGCCCCACGAGTTCGCCATGAGCGCGGCCGACCTGCGCACGGTGATCGACCGCACCCGCTTCGCGATCTCGACCGAGGAGACGCGCTACTACCTCAACGGCATCTACTGGCACGCCAAGGAGGAAAACGGCGTTCAGCTGCTGCGCGCCGTGGCGACCGACGGCCACCGGCTCGCCCGGCTGGAGATGCCGCTGCCGGAGGGTGCGGCCGGCATGCCCGGCGTGATCGTGCCGCGCAAGACCGTCAACGAACTGCACCGCCTGATCGCCGAGGCCGATTCGGCCGTGCAGGTCGGCCTGTCGGAGAACAAGATCCGCTTTACCTTCGGCGATATCGAGCTGACGTCGAAGCTGATCGACGGCACCTTTCCGGATTACGAGCGGGTCATCCCGACCGGCAACGACAAGGCGATGACGGTGGCGACGAAGCTGTTCCGCGAGGCGGTCGACCGGGTCTCGACGATTTCCACGGAGAAGTCGCGCGCCGTCAAGCTCATGCTCGGGCCGGGCAATCTCACCCTCCAGGCGACCAGCCCGGACGCCGGCAGCGCCACCGAGGAGCTGGAGATCGCCTATGGCGACGAGGGCATGGAGATCGGCTTCAACGCCCGCTACCTGCTCGATATCGCGATGCAGATCGAAGGCGAGGAGCTGAAGTTCGAGCTGGCGGACGGCGGCTCGCCGACCGTGATCCGCGACCTGGAAGACGATGCCTCGCTCTATGTCCTGATGCCGATGCGGGTCTGACGGGGCCTTCGACCGCTGCTCGACCGAACGGAAAGCGCCGTGCGCTACACCGCAATCCCCCTCCCCTTGGGGGAGGGGTCGTCTGCCAGCGCGCTCACGTCCGGTTCCGGGATTGAAGCGGAAACCCGCGGACCCCGCCCCCCGACCCCCTCCCCCAAGGGGAGGGGGGGCGCCCACCTCCGTTGCAGAGCCCCGACCACGGCGTGCCGCAGGGGAATCCTCGGGGGAGAGGCCCGCCCATGACACGCGCAGACCGGGCTCCTTCGACGCGAAGAAAGGCGTTCAAGACCGCCCTGGCGAAAGACCTCCGCACGGCGATGACCGACGCGGAAAGGCGTCTGTGGTCGAAGCTGCGCAGTGCGCAGTTGGGCGTACGATTCCGGCGTCAGCAGCCGATCGGTCCCTACATCGTCGATTTCTACTGCGCGGCGGCCAGGCTGGTCGTGGAAGTCGATGGCGGCCAGCATAACGGGGCGCAGAAAGCGCACGATGCAAGACGGGATCGCTGGCTCCGGGACGAAGGCTATGAGGTCCTGCGATTCTGGAACAACGAGGTGCTGGCAAATACCGACGGGGTCCTCACCGATGTGATGCTGGCGCTGGAAGCGGCCGGCGTTCGCTCCGATCGACTCCCCGTCCCCGGGGATTCCCCCGGAAATGGGGATGCTTCGGATCGAATCCCCCTCCCCTTGGGGGAGGGGCCAGGGGAGGGGGCGTCTGCCGGCGCGCCAATGCCGCCTTCTGTACTGCCGCACCCGCCGCGCACCCCTCCCCCTGACCCCCTCCCCCAAGGGGAGGGGGGAATGGCGGCGCTGTTGCCCCAGCCCCAGCCCCAGCTCCAGCCCCAGCCCCAGCCGGCCTTTGCCGTCCGGCGGCTGGCGCTGACCGCCTTCCGGTCGTGGCGCAGCGTGCGGCTCGACGTGCCGGCGCGCACCATCGTGCTGACCGGCCCGAACGGCGCAGGCAAGACCAACCTGCTGGAGGCGCTCTCGCTGCTCGCGCCGGGCCGCGGCCTGCGGCGCGCCCGCATGGCGCAGCTTCAGCGGCGCGGCGAGACCGCCGGCGCAGCCGCGGGCGCCCCGGCAGCGGGTTGGGCGGTCAGCGTCTGGCTCGATACTCCGGAGGGGCCGCGCCGGGCGGGCACCGGCCGCGATCCGGCCTGGACGCCCAACGGAGATCCCGACGCCGAGCCGGCCGCCAACCGATCCGGGGGCGCCGGGCGGCGCATCGTGCGGATCGACGGCGTTGCGGCGAAGGGGCAGGGCGACCTCTCCGCCCTCGGGGCCGTCACCTGGCTGACACCGGAGATGGACGGGCTGTTCTCCGGCCCGGCCGGCGAGCGCCGCCGCTTCCTCGACCGGCTGGTCGCCGGTTTCCTGCCGCGCCACGCCACCCGGCTCGCCGCCTACGAGAAAGCGATGCGGGAGCGCAACCGCCTGCTCAGGGAATCGGCGCCCGATCCGGCCTGGCTCGATGCCCTCGAGGGGACGATGGCCGGACAGGGCATCGCCGTCGCCGCCGCGCGCGCGGATTTCACGGCCCGGCTGGCCGCTGCCTGCGCGGCGCAGGTCTCGGCCTTTCCGGCGCCGGACCTGGCGCTCGTCCCGGGCGCCGACAACGCCGCCGCCGGCGATGCAGCCGACGACGCGGCCTGCGGCGCCGCCAGTGACGCGACCTGCAACGCGACCTGCGACGCGACCGGGGCCCTGGCCGCCGGCGCGCCGTCGCTGGTTGCGGAGGATGCGCTCAAGGCGCAGCTCAGGGCGTCGCGCGGCCGCGATGCCGAGGCCGGCCGGGCGCTGGCCGGGCCGCACCGGGTCGACCTGGCGGTCCGCTACGCCGCCCCCGGTTCTACAGGAGATCGTACCGGGGATCGTACCGAAGATCGGATCGGGGACATGCCGGCGGCATCCTGCTCGACCGGCGAGCAGAAGGCGCTGCTGATCGCCCTGGTCCTGGCCGCCGCCCGCCTGCAGGCGGTCGAGCGCGGGGCCGCGCCGCTGCTGCTGCTCGACGAAATCGCCGCCCATCTGGACCGCGATCGCCGGGCGGCGCTGTTCGACGAGATCGAGGGGCTGGGCGCCCAGGCCTGGATGACCGGCACGGACCCCGGCCTGTTCGACGCCCTGCGCGGCCGCGCCGGCTTCGTCGCCGTCGAAAACGGCGCGCTCGCCCTCACCGACTGCCCGGCAGGGTCGGCATGAGTGGGGGCAATGCCCCCGCGCCGCTCGACGGCGGCCCGCCGCCCGGCCTCGCCAATGCCCCGGGCGAATCCCCTCCGGATTCCGGGGAAAACGGCGACGCCTACGACGCCGATTCGATCAAGGTGCTGCGCGGCCTGGATGCCGTGCGCAAGCGGCCGGGCATGTATATCGGCGACACCGACGACGGCTCGGGCCTGCATCACATGGTCTACGAGGTCGTCGACAACGCCATCGACGAGGCGCTGGCCGGCCATTGCGACACCATCCTGGTGACGCTGAACGGCGAAGGGTCCGTCACCGTGATCGACAACGGCCGCGGCATCCCGACCGAGCTGCATCCGGAGGAGGGCGTCAGCGCCGCCCAGGTCATCATGACCCAGCTCCATGCCGGCGGGAAATTCGACCAGAACTCCTACAAGGTCTCCGGCGGGCTGCACGGCGTCGGCGTGTCGGTGGTCAACGCGCTCTCCGAACGGCTCGACCTGCGCATCTGGCGCGGCGGCAGCGAGCACGCCATGACCTTCCGCCACGGCGAGCCGGACGGCGCGCTGGCATTCGTGGCCGACAGCGGCGGCCGGACCGGCACGGAGGTCACCTTCCTGCCGTCGACCGGGACCTTCAGCATGACGGAATTCGATTTCGGCACGCTGGAGCACCGGCTGCGCGAGCTGGCCTTCCTGAATTCCGGCGTGCGCCTCACGCTGACCGACAACCGCCATGTCGAGGAAAAGTCGGTCGAACTGCATTACGAGGGCGGCATCGACGCCTTCGTCGGCTATCTCGATCGCAACAAGACCGCGCTGCACCCGGCGCCGGTCTCGATCGCCGGGGAGCGCGACGGTCTCGGCATCGAAGTCTCGCTGCAGTGGAACGATTCCTACCACGAGACCGTTCTCTGCTTTACCAACAACATCCCGCAGGCCGACGGCGGCACCCATCTGGCCGGTTTCCGGGCGGCGCTGACCCGTCAGATCAACGGCTATGCCAACGAAAGCGGGATCGCGAAGAAGGAGAAGGTGGCGCTGACCGGCGACGACGCCCGGGAGGGCCTCACCTGCGTTCTGTCGGTCAAGGTGCCGGATCCGAAATTCTCCTCCCAGACCAAGGACAAGCTGGTGTCGTCGGAGGTCCGGCCGGCGGTCGAGAGCTTCGTCAACGAGCGCCTCGCCCAGTGGCTCGAGGAAAACCCGGCGGACGCCCGGCGGGTCATCCAGAAGATCGTCGAGGCCGCGGTCGCGCGCGAGGCGGCGCGCAAGGCGCGGGAGCTGACCCGGCGCAAGGGCGCCTTCGACGTCGGCTCCCTGCCCGGCAAGCTGGCCGACTGCCAGGAGCGCGATCCGGCGCGCTCGGAAATGTTCATCGTCGAGGGCGATTCGGCGGGCGGCTCGGCCAAGCAGGGCCGCGACCGGCTGTTCCAGGCCATCCTGCCCCTGCGCGGCAAGATCCTGAACGTCGAGCGGGCGCGCATCGACAAGATGCTGTCGTCCCAGGAAATCGGCACCCTGATCGCCGCGCTCGGCACCGGCATCGGCCGCGACGAGTTCAATATCGAAAAGTTGCGCTATCACAAGATCATCCTGATGACGGACGCCGATGTCGACGGGTCCCACATCCGCACCCTGCTGCTGACTTTCTTCTACCGGCAGATGCCGGAGATCATCGAGCGCGGCCACCTGTTCATCGCCCAGTCGCCGCTCTACAAGGCCAAGCGCGGCCGGTCCGAGGTCTATCTGAAGGACGACCGGGCGCTCGACGCCTTCCTGATCGATACCGCGCTCGACGATGCCGCCCTCGAACTCCACGACGGCAGCGCCATCGCCGGGCCGGACCTGCGCCAGCGGGTCGAGCAGGCCCGGCGCATCAAGGCCCTGATCCAGCCCCTGCTGCGCCATGTGACGGTGCCCGACATTCTGGAGCAGGTGGCGATCGCCGGCGTGCTGAACCCGGATATCCTGGATAACCCGGAGCAGGCGGTGGATGCGGCTACCAATGTCGCGCGCCGGCTGGACGCACTGGCGGCCGAGCATGAAAAGGGTTGGCAGGGAACCGTGCCGGAAGAGGGCGGCCTTTTGTTCCGGCGCACGGTGCGCGACGTCGCCGAGACGCACCGGATCACGCCCTCCCTGCTGCGCAGCGCCGAAGCCCGGCGGATCGACGCCGAGGCCGGCCGGCTGCAGGCGCTCTATACCCGGCACGCCACCTTCCGCGCGAAGGATAATGCGCACCGCATCGCCGGACCGATCGCCCTGTTCGACGCCGTCGTGGCGACCGCGCGCAAGGGCATGTCGATCCAGCGCTACAAGGGCCTCGGCGAGATGAACCCGGGCCAGCTCTGGGAAACGACGCTGGACCCGAACGTCCGCACCCTGCTCCAGGTCAGGGTCGAGCATGTCGGCGAGGCGGGCAAACTGTTCGAGACCCTGATGGGCGATGTCGTCGAGCCGCGCCGCGCCTTCATCCAGAGCCACGCGCTGGAGGTCGCCAATCTCGACGTCTGATCCTTATGCAAGGCTGAATCCGGGCGCGGCGTGACGAAGGCGATCCCTCCGGAAGAACGCCTGATTCTGGCGCTCGACGTGCCGACCGCCGGCGAGGCGAAAGCCATCGTGACCGGCCTGGGCGAAACGGTGTGCTTCTACAAGATCGGCCTGGAGCTGATGATGGGCGGCGACTATTTCGCCCTGCTCGACTGGCTGACCGCGCGGGACAGGAAGGTCTTCGTCGACCTCAAATTCTTCGACATCCCGGCGACGGTCGGCGCTGCCGTGCGCAACCTCTCCGGCCGCGGCGCGACCTTCTGCACCGTGCACGGCAACGACGCCATGATGGAAGCGGCCGTTGAAGCGGCGGAGGCAGACGACGGACTCGGCATCCTGGCAGTCACCGTGCTGACCAGCCTCGACCGGGGCGATATGGACGATCTGGGCTTCGAGGCGGATATCGGGCGGGTCGTGCTGTCGCGGGCGAAGCGGGCGCTGGCGCTGGGCTGCGCCGGGGTGGTGTCGTCGGGCCTGGAGGTGAAGGCCCTGCGCGAGAGCGTCGGCGACGAGCTGATCGCGGTCTGCCCCGGCATCCGGCCCGGCCTCAACCGGCCGTCGGACGACCAGAAACGCGCGGTCGATATCGAGCAGGCGTTCGATCTCGGCGCCGACTATCTGGTGATCGGCCGCCCGATCCGCACCGCGCCCGACCCGGCCGCAGCAGCGGCGGCCATCCAGGAGCGCATCGCGGCGAATTTTGCTTGATTGCTAACCCTGTAGTTGCGGGAAAAGCCGTTTCGCCGGCATAGCTGCCTTCTGAAATCAGCGTGTTTCGGAACAGTCAATTGGCTCGGGCCCTACCCAGGCTCCCAGAATGTTGCCCCGGACGGAGCGCAGCGACGATCCGGGGACCAGAGCCAAAGGGATAGGCCTGTCGGGTCAGCTCTGGGCCCCGGCTCTCCCGTTGGTCGGCCGGGGAAGCACTGTGGATTTTCAGAATAGCTCACTTCGTCTGCAGCGAGGGCCTTCGGCGAACGAACCGGCCTCCATTGGCAGGAAATTCAGTCAAAAGAAAACGGCCCGGCGCTGGGGCCGGGCCGTGTTTTCCGTCGGTCGTGCCGCCGGGCTATTCGCGGTTGCCGAACAGCATCAGCAGCAGCAGGAACATGTTGACGAAGTCGAGATAGAGCTGCAGCGCGCCCATGATCGCCTTGCGGGTCATCACGGCGGTGCCGTCGGCCGCGGCGTACATCGACTTGATGCGCTGGGTGTCGTAGGCGGTCAGGCCGACGAAGACCAGCACGCCGATCACCGAAATGGCGAAGTGCAGCGCCGGGCTCGCCAGGAAGATGTTGACGACCATGGCGATGATGACGCCGATCAGGCCCATCATCAGGAACGAGCCCCATTTCGTCAGGTCGCGCTTGGTCGTGTAGCCGTAGAGGCTCATGGCGCCGAAGGTGCCGGCGGTCATGAAGAAGACCTTGGCGACGCTCATCGAGGTGTAGACGGCCACGATCGGCGCAATCGCCAAGCCCATTAGCCCGGCATAGACCCAGAACAGCGTTTGCGCCGTGTTCGGGTCCATGGTGTGCAGCCGCGAAGCGAACACCCAGACGAACAGCAGCGGCGCGAACAACGCAATCCAGCCGAACATTGTCAGCTGGGTATAGGTGTAGCCGCCCGATTGGATCGTGGCGAAGAAGATACTGGAAATCGCCGGAACATTGATCACGGCGAAGGCCACGGCGCCCGTCAGGACGAGGCCGATCGCCATATAATTGTAGACCTTGAGCATATAAGCCCGCAGGCCTTCGTCGATCGCAGCGGCGGTTGCGGCCCCGCTGGCGACGCCACCCTGGTAACGCGGATCCATGGTTCTCGGAGTCCCTCGGTTGAGTTGATTGAAGCCCGTACGCTATTTTGGTGTCCGGGCGCGAAAAATCAATGGGCTTCGCCCGCGCATTCCGACGGCTTCGCCGCCCCGGACGGTTGCCGGCTCATTCGTTGCGCAGCAGGGCGGCAGGCTTCTGTCGCATCGCCTGCCAGGTGCCGACGAAGCCGAACAGCAGCATGACGGCAAGGCAGAGCAGGGCCGTGCCGATGGCGGTGGCGGGCAGGAATGTCCAGGGCGAGCGCATAGCCAGGGTCAGCACCGCCCATGCAACGACCGCGCCGAGAATGGCGGCGATCGCCGCCGTCACCAGGCCGAGCAGGCCGTATTCCAGCAGGAAGGCCCGCAAAACCCGCCAGCGCGTCGCGCCCAGCACCTTCAGCACCACCGCATCGTAAACGCGCCGGCGGTGGCCGGCGGCAATCGCGCCGGCGAGGACCAGCAGGCCCGCAACGAGGGTCACCAGCGCGGTCGAGCGCAGCGCGACACCGATATTCTCCAGCAGCCCGGCCGCTGCGCTGAGCGCATCGCGCACCCGGACCCCGGAGACGTTGGGCAAGGCGCCGTTCACCGCGGCGAGCAGGCGGTTTTCGGAGTCCGGCCTCGCATAGACCGCCGCGATGTGGCTGTGCGGCGCGTTCTCCAGCGTGCCGGGCGCGAAAATGACGGTGAAGTTCATGCCCACCGTACGCCATTGGATGCGGCGCAGATTGGCGATCGTCGCGGTAATCTCCCGGCCCAGCACGTTGAAGGTGATGGTGTCGCCGACGCCGAGGCCCATGCCGCGCGCCAGTTCGGCGTCGAACGAGACCAGGGGCGGGCCGCGATAGTCCGCCGGCCACCACTTGCCGGCGATGAGGCGGGAGCCTTCGGGCAGATTTGCGGCATAGGTCAGGCCGCGCTCGTTGCGCGTCGCCCAGCGCGCGTCCGGATGCACCGCGGCCACGGCGGCAGGAACGCCGTTCAGCCTCGCGATGCGGGCACGCACCATCGGCATCCGGGTCGCCCGGCTGACGCCGTCGGTGTTCTTCACCGCCGTATCGAAGCGCGCCACCTGGTCGGGCAGGATGTCGATGAAGAAGAAGGCAGGTGCCCGGTCCGGCATCTGGCGGCGGACCTGGTCCATCAGGTTGCCCTGGATCAGCGCGATGGCGACGAGGACCGTCGCGCCCAGGCCGAGCGACAGGATCACGCTCGCGGTCGGTGCGCCGGGCCGGTGGATGTTGGCCAGCGCCAGGCGCAGGTTCGGACCGCGCCGGATGGCGCGCGCCGGATCGGACAGGCCGGCCGCCGCCCGCGCAACCAGCCAGGCCATGCCGCGGAACAGCAGGAAGGCGCCGGCGCAGCCGCCGATGAAGATGAGCGCAATGAACGGATCGGCCGCGGTGAGAATCGCGAGCGCGGCCAGCGCGGCGACGAGCAGCCCGGTCGCCAGCGCATAGATCCGCCGCGGCCGGCCTTCGATGGCCGACACGGTCTGGCGGAACAGCATGGCCGGCGGCACTTCGCGCGCCCGCGCGATGGCCCAGAGCGAAAAGGCGAGCGCGGTCAGCAGGCCGAACAGGGCGGCGACCGCCAGCGGCGCCGGATAGATGCCGAGGCGCAGCGTGACCGGCAGGATGCTCTCGACCGCGCCGGCCAGCAGGGCGGGCAGGATGGCGCCGGCGGTCAGGCCGAGGGCGATTCCGGCGAATGCCAGAACGAGGACCTGGATCAGATAGGTGAGGAAGACGATGCGCGCCGAGGCGCCGAGGCATTTGAAGGTGGCGATGGTCGCGATGCGGCCGTCGAGCCAGGCGCGCACCCCGTTGGCAACGCCCAGGCCGCCGACCAGCAGCGCGGTCAGGCCGACCAACGTCAGATACAGCGTGATCCGGGCGAGGAACTGCCGGGCGCCGGGAGACGCCTCGCCCAGCGAGCGCACGCGCCAGCCGGCCTTCGGCAAGGCCGTTTTCAGTCGGCTGGCAAATGCGGCGGCATCTGCGCCGGGCGGCAGTTTCAGGCGGTAATGGAAGTAGATCAGGCTGCCGGTCCGAACCAGGCCGGTCGCGTCGAGCCCCGCGCGGCTCACCAGGACGCGCGGCCCGAGCTTGATCAGGCGGGTGCCGCGGTCCGGTTCGCCGGTCAGCAGCCCGCGAATTTCGAACGATTGCCCGCCGATACGCAGCCGGTCGCCGATCGCGACGCCGAGCCGGATCGGCAGCACCGGGTCGACCAGCACGCCGTAGACCCCATTGCGCGCCGCCAGCAACGCGGCAATCCGGTCATGCCCGGCAGGCCCGCCGTCGACTGCGGCGCTGCCGTAGAGCGGCCACAGCCCGTCGACGCCTTTCAGTTCGACGAGAGCCCGGCTGCGCTGCCCGGTCTCGCCGCCGGTCGTATAGGCCATGGCGCGCAGGTCGGCGGCCTGCGACACCGTCGCGTTGCGGCGCAGCCAGGCCTGCTCGGCCGGGCTTGCGTCGCGATGGATCAGCCGGACGGCGACATCGCCGCCGAGGATTTTCCGGGCATCGGCGCGCAGGCCTTCGCGCACCGCTGTGCCCAGAGAGCCGATGCCGGCGATTGCCGCGACGCCGAGCGCCAGGCAGGCCAGAAAGATACGGAAGCCACGCACGCCGGCGCGCAGCTCCCGGCGGGCGAGCCGGGTGGCAATCGCCAGATCGGCGCCGAATCCGTTCATTCAGCCGCCACGGCCGGGGCCAGGCCGTGATCGGCGATCCGCCCGTCGGCCATGCGCACGATCCGGCCGCAGCGCTCGGCCAGGACCGGATCGTGGGTAATCAGCAGCAGGGTTATGTCCAGTTCGTCCCGCATGTGGAACAGCAGATCCATCACCGCGGTGCCGGTGTCGCCGTCCAGATTGCCGGTCGGCTCGTCGGCCAGAATGAGGCGGGGCCGCGCGGCGCAGGCCCGGGCGAGCGCGACTCGCTGCTGCTCGCCGCCGGAAAGCTGGGCCGGATAGTGGGTCAGACGGTGGGAGAGGCCGACCTGGGCCAGCCCGTCCTTCGCCATGTCGAAGGCGTCGGCCCGGCCGGCAAATTCCAGCGGCATGGCGACATTTTCCAGCGCCGTCATGGTTGGCACGAGATGAAAATTCTGGAAAACGATGCCGATAGTGTCCCGGCGGAACACGGCGAGCGTATCCTCGTTCATCGCCGTCAATTCCTGTCCGGCAACGGCGACCGTGCCTTCGCTCGGCCGCTCCAGGCCGGCCAGCACCATCATCATCGTCGATTTGCCGGAACCCGACGGGCCGACCAGCGCCGCCGCCGCGCCGGCGTCGAGCGAGAAGTCGATCCCGCGCAGGATGTGAACCTCCCCGGCCAGACTCGGCAGGCGCAGGTGGATATTGGAAAGTTCAATCATCGGCGGTCCGGAAAGATCTGGCGGTTGAACGCGTCAGCCATGGAATCCCGGCGGCGCGATCCCCAGATGACCCTTATTCCGCGAACCCGGCCGGTCCGACTCGGCCGGCGCTGCTCAAGGAAGCTGCCATGGCATATGTGACCGGCCGCCGCCGGATCAACCGTTGGGCTCCCCGTAGCATCTGGGCGCTTGCCCTCTTGTGCGGCCTGGTCGGCGCGACTTCGGTGCAGGCGGCATCCCGTACGCTGCTGGTGCTGGGCGACAGCCTGGGCGCCGGTTACGGCCTGCCGGCGGCGCAGGGATTCACCGCCCGGCTCGAGGCGGTGCTGCGCCGGCGCGGCCACGACATCAAGGTGATGAACGGCAGCATCTCCGGCGATACGACCGCAGGCGGCCGCGCCCGGCTCGGCTGGGCCCTGTCCTCCAAGCCGGACTATGTCCTCGTCGAACTCGGCGGCAACGACGGCCTGCGCGGCCTCGACCCCGCCGAAACGAGGGCGAACCTCAAGGCCATCCTGGCTCGGCTCAGGGAAAGGAAGATCCCGGTCCTGCTCGCCGGCATGATGGCGCCGCGCAATCTGGGCCCGGAATACGAACGGGCCTTCAACAGCGCTTATCCGGAATTGGCGCGGCAATACGGCGCTGTGCTCTATCCCTTCTTTCTCGACGGGGTGGCGCTGGATCCGAAGCTGAACCAGCCCGATCTCATCCACCCGAACGCCAAGGGCGTGTCCGTCATCGTGGAACGGATCGTACCCTTCGTCGAAAATCTCGTAACGCGGACCGGCGGCTAGCCCGGTCGAGAAATACGCTTCCCCCACGGCCTGCTCTGGCGTATCCGCTGTGCCGCGGTCCGTTCCGCGAGACCTTTTCGCCCGATCCCATGATCCGCCTTTTTGTCGGCCTCGGCCTTCCAGAGACCTTGCGCGAGACGCTTTCCATGATGGAACGCGGCATTCCCGGCGCGCGCTGGATCGACGCCGACAACTATCACGTCACCCTGCGCTTCATCGGCGAGGTGGCGGAAGACCGGGCCGAGGACATCGATTCGGCGCTGGGCGCGGTCCAGGCGCCGCCTTTCGCCCTGTCGCTGGCCGGCGTCGGCCATTTCGGCAAGCTGCGCAAGGCCCGTTCGGTCTGGGCCGCGGTCGAGGCGAACGAGGCGCTCGACCGACTCCAGGCCAGGATCGAGTCCGCCATCGTGCGCGCCGGGCACGCGCCGGAGGAGCGCCGGTTCAAGCCCCATGTCACGCTGGCGCGGATCAAGGGCGAGACCGGGCATCATCTGGCGAATTTCCTCTCCGAGCATGGCGACTTTCGCGCGCCGCCGTTCGAGGTCGATAACTTTCGCCTCTACGAAAGCCGGCTCACCCGGCACGGCGCGGTGTACCGGTCCCTGCGCAGCTACGTCCTGGCCTGAAGAGGGGGGACAGCCGCGGCGGGACGGTGACCGGTGCGCCATGCTGATACCAGCGTCCACAGGATCGTGCCGGTCTGGAATGCAGGCCTACGGCTCGCGGTCCTCCAGAAAACGATCGATCTGGTGCATCCGTTCGTGCAGAACGGTGACGATGCCGACCGCCCCGTCGCCCATTTTCTTCCAGTAGACGAAATGCTTTTTGTACCGGAAAACATAGCCGTCGACACCGAATTCCGCCGGAACCGGCCGCGACGCCGTCTTGCCGGTTGCGATACCCTCGAACGCTTCGAACATCCCCTCAATGCAGGCGTCTGCCTGGGTCACGCCCCAGCGGTCGCGGGTGTAACGGTAGATTTCGTCGATGCGGACTGCGGCTGCGTCCTGGACGCGCACCGGGGTCATGCGCCCGATCGCGCCCTGTTTCTCGAGATCACATCGGCGGCCGACAGCACACGAAAGGTATCGTCCGGCGCTGCAAAAGCGCGGTCGAGTTCGGCCTTGAGGCGGTCGAAGGCTTCGCGCTCGGACCGTTCCTTGTCACGCCGGATCAGATCGCGAATATACTCGCTGACATTCTCGTAGGATCCGGCCTCGCCGACGTTGGCCGCGACGAAGTCGCTAAGCGCACCGCTGAGCCGAACCGTCATCGTTGTCGTTTGCCGCACAAATCAATCTCCCAATCCTGAACGTAGTTAAGTTAATCAATATCGAATACAGACGTAATCGAATCGGGGCAAGCAAATCAGGCCCTCTCCGATGCTGAAATTCATGCCGATGCACGACCGACGGCACGGCGCCTGCCTTGCGCCGCCCTGCGGGCTGCCTTAGGCAGGGAAGGGAAAATTCGCCGAACGGGATATGTGGATATGGGCGATTGCCGGATTGCCGTGCTGGGCTGCAGCGGCCGGATGGGACAGATGCTGATCCGGGAAATCGGCGCCGCCGAGGGCTGCCGCATCGGCGCGGCGACCGAACTGCCGGGCAACGCCGCGGTCGGACGGGATGCCGGCGCGGTCGCCGGGCTCGATCCACTGGGCGTCACCGTGGTCGACGATGCCGGCACCGCTGCCGGGGCGAGCGACGTGCTGGTCGATTTCACCGTTCCGGCCGCGGCCGCCGGACACGCTGACGCGGCGGCCGGGACCGGGACGGCACTCGTGGTCGGCACCACCGGGTTGGAACCGGGACACACCGCCGCCCTGGAGGCCGCTGCCGCGTCGGTGCCGGTGGTCTACGCGCCCAATATGAGCCTGGGGGTCAACCTCCTGTTTGCGGTCACCGAGCAGGTGGCGAAGGCACTGGGCGACGACTGGGACGTCGAGATCGTGGAAATGCACCACAAGCACAAGGCCGATGCGCCGTCGGGCACGGCGCTCGGCTTCGGCCGCGCCGCCGCACGGGGCCGCGGCGTCGATCTGAATGCGGTCGCCGACCGCGGCCGGGACGGCGTCACCGGCGCGCGCCGGCAGGGCGATATCGGCTTCGCCGTGCTGCGGGGCGGCGATGTCGCCGGCGAACATTCAGTGGTCTTCGCGACCGACAGCGAGCGGGTTGAGATCACCCACAAGGCCGGCAGCCGCGCCATCTTCGCCCGCGGCGCGGTACGGGCGGCGCGCTGGGCGGCCGGTCGCGCGCCGGGCCTTTACGACATGGCGGACGTGCTCGGGTTGCGTTGAGGACGCCGCGCGGCGCCCGGTGCGGCCAGGGCGGAGGGGTCAGGCCGGCGCGGCGCGCATCCGGTGCAGGGCGTCTTCCAGCGCGTCGGCGACCTCGCCGCGCTCCCTTGGGCTGAGAAAGGCGCCGACGATCAGCCGCCGGCCATGGGACGAGAGTGAAAGCTGGCTCTCGTGCTCGACCGGCCGGGGCAGGGAAACCCGCACCCACCAGGGCTGGAACGACCATCTCTGCTCGCGGCCCGAGGGATGGATGCGCTTCACCTCCAGTGCATCGCGGGTCAGTTTGAGATATTCGAACATCGCGCCGCTGCGGTAGCTGGCGCGGAAGGCGAGCCAGATCAGCAGCACGTCCAGCCCGAAAAAGCCGAAGACCGGCCAGGCCCCGATCGAGACGAACACGACGCCGGCGACGAAGGAAATCGCCAGCAGGCCGCCCATCAGCCAGCGGAAGCCGCGCGGGCTGAGGCTGCGGTTGGGCCGGAGTTCGGCGTCGAGAAAGACCGGCGACGCGTTCATGGCCCAACCCTAACCCATTCGCCGTTTCGTGATAAGGTCCGCGCCATGAAGAAAGCCGATATCGTCGAGATGTACAGCCGCTTCGAGGCGCAGCGGCCGGCGCCGAAGGGCGAGCTGAACCATGTCAACGAGTATACCCTGCTGGTCGCCGTCGTGCTGTCGGCCCAGGCGACGGATGTCGGCGTCAACAAGGCGACCGAGGCGCTGTTCGCGCAGGTGACGACGCCGGAGCAGATGGTGGCGCTCGGCGAGTCCGGACTGAAAGAGCATATCCGCACCATCGGGCTCTACAACGCCAAGGCGAAGAACGTCATCGCGCTCAGCCATATCCTGATCGAGAAGCACGGCAGCCGGGTGCCGCAGGACCGCGCCGCGCTGGAAGCCCTGCCCGGGGTCGGCCGCAAGACGGCGAACGTCGTCCTGAACATCGCCTTCGGCCAGCCGACCATCGCGGTCGATACCCATATCTTCCGGGTCGGCAACCGCACCGGCCTGGCGCCCGGCAAGACGCCGCTGGCGGTCGAACAAAAGCTGGAGAAGGCGACGCCGCCGCGCTTCCGGCAGCACGCCCACCACTGGCTGATCCTGCACGGGCGCTATGTCTGCAAGGCGCGCAAGCCCGACTGCTCGGCCTGCATCGTCAACGACCTGTGCCGCTTCAAGGGCAAGACAGTGTGAGGCGGTTCCAACTGCCGAGCCTCGACCGATTCGAAAATCAATCAAAAAGTAAACGTCTTTTGCAATTGAAATCGCTATATTACTGTCATAGCTGATGAAGGGGCCGTTTGCCTCCGCAGGCAACCGGTCCGCATGCTGCGGACGCGGGGAGAAGCGGCGCGCCGGACAGGGAAGCGAACGATGGCACCGGAAAGAGCAGCAGTCGCGAGTAACGCAGTCGCCAGGAAACTGGAGTCGATCCGCAACAAGGGCGCGATGCGGCATGTCGAGGTTGCGAACCTGCTCGGCACCCGCCCGGAGACGGTGTCGCGCTGGAACCAGGGGCGCGCCTATCCCCATGCCAGGACTGAAAAAACTCTGCTGGAGTTCGAGTTCATCGTGGACGAACTGTCCGACTTCTATGAGCCGAACGAAGCGCGTCAGTGGATTTTCTCTCCGCAGAAGCATCTTGACGGATCGTCGCCAGCCGAACTGATCAGGGAGGGCCGGATCGACGAGGTGCGGCGCCTCGTGAACCAGCTTCGCGACGCAGTATACATTTGAGCGGTCCCGGTCGGCGAAGCATGATCCACGATCAGGGTCTCGCCGACCGTCTAAGCGCGCTTCGTACCGAGCGTTTCGAAAGCGAGGTGTTCCGCGCTACCCGCGTCGGCGCAGACCCGACCGCTCCTTCGATCAGCGGCGGACGGTGGGCGCCACCTCCGCAGGGCGATCCCGGCGTGTATGTGCTCTATACGAGCCTGGAGCGGGACGGGGCACTTGCCGAGGTCGCCTCCTTCCTCGCCGGATTGACGCCGGTCCCCGGTCCGCGCGCAATCAAGGTAACGCGCCTGGCCGTTTCGACGGCGCGGACCCTACGCCTCGCTCGCGCGGACCTGGCGGATTTCGGCATCGCTTCGGGCCGTTACGGAGAGCGGGATTACGCCCAGACCCAGAGGATCGGCGCAGCGCTGGCATTTCTGGGCTTTGACGGGCTGATCGCCCCCTCGGCGCGCTGGGACTGCGATAACCTTATGATCTTTACCGAAAATCATGCCTTGGCCGAGCGTCTCGAACCGGTTGCCGAAGAAGAAATCGAGTGGCGGGAATGGGCAAGGGAATACGGGTTCCCTTCCTGACGCTTGAATTGAGCAGCTACGATCCCAGCCGCCCCGCCAGCAGGGCCTCGCGCAGTTCGAACTTGCGGACCTTGCCGAGCGGCGTGCGCGGCAGCGGGTTATCGGTCAGAATGACCGCGCGCGGGCGCTTGTAGCGCGCCAGCCGGCCGTCGAACAGGGACAGGACCGAGGCTTCGGTAACTGTTGCGCCGGGATTCGGCACGACGATGCAGACCGGGGTCTCGCCCCATGTTTCGTCCGGCCGGCCGACCACGGCGAATTCGGCCAGATCGTCTGTTTCGGCAAGGAACCGCTCCAGTTCCGCCGGATAGATATTCTCGCCGCCGGAGACGATCATGTCCGTCTTGCGGTCCTCGACGAAAAAGTAGCCGTCCCGGTCGGTTCGGCCGAGGTCGCCGGTCCGGAACCAGCCGTCTTCGGTAAAGGTTTCGGCGGTCGCTTCGGGATCGCCCCAGTATTCCGACATCAGGTTGGGGCCGCGCAGCCAGATCTCGCCCATGTCGCCGGGCGGCGCTCGCCGGCCGCTGTCGCCGGCGACGACCTTCGCCGCGCAATGCAGCACAGGCTTGCCGGCCGAGGCGCTGCGCGCGAAGCCGTCGGCGATGGGCAGCGCGACCGCGGTCGGGCCGCTCTCGGTCAGGCCGTAGACCTGGTTCACCGGCAGGCCGCGCGCGTGCCATGGCGCGAACAGGGGGGGCGGCACCGAAGACGATCCCATGCACACGCAACGCAGGCTCGAAAGATCGGCATCGGCGAAGTCCGGCAGGGCGAACAGGGCGCGCGCCATGGTCGGCACGACGGCGAGCAGCGTCGTCCGGTCCTCGATCAGCGTATTCAGGGCCGCCGTCGGATCGAACCGGCGATGGAGCGTGATCGTCGCCCCGGCGCGCAGGCCCGGCAGGGTCTGGATGTTCATGCCGCCGACATGGAACAGCGGTATCGCCGTCAGGATACGGTCGGCCCGGGTAAACTCGAAAACCGACTGGCCGTTGAGCGCCGTGTAGAACAGCGCCTCCTGGGACAGCACCGCGCCCTTGGGCCGGCCGGTCGTGCCGGAGGTATAAACGATCTTCGCCGGGCGGCGCAGGTCGGCGCACAGCGCGGGCGGGCAGGGGTCTGCCGACTCGCGAAGCCGCTCCAGGGCCGGCCAGCGCGGGTCGTCGCCGGCGTAGGTTGCGAGGCGCAATTCGGGAAGCGCCGCGGCAAGCTCCGCGGCGTGGTCGAAATAATCCGGTTCGACGAACAGAACGGCCGCGCCGCAGTCCTGCAGCTGCCACAAATGCTCCTCGACCGTCAGCCGGCTGTTCAGCGGCACGAAGATCGCGTCGAGCCGGGCGCAGGCGAACAGCAGCTCGATCATCTCCGGCGCGTTGACGCCAAGGTGGGCGACCCGGTCGCCATCGCCAATATCGAAGACGCTGTCGAGCGCCCCGGCAGTCCGCCCGATCCGGTCTTCCAAAGCTGCGTAGGAAATGTCCGCCCCCTCGAACCGGAGGGCGGTATCGTCCGGCGCCCAGCCGGCGCGCTGCGCAATCCAGCCGGAAATGTCGGTCTGGCTGCGCCCTGTCGGCGCGAAGAACCGCCGACCGGCCATTATCGCTCGCCGCGTTCGAACAGGCTCTCCCGGCCCAGCCGCTCCAGGCAGATTTCCGCCGTCCAGGGCAGCATCAGGGAACCGCAGCGGCTGTCGCGATACCAGCGCTCGATATCGAAATTCCTGAAGATCGCCCGGCCGCCGCAGGTGCGCAGGCCGAGGCGCGCGATATCGTTAGCGTATTCCATCACGGTGAACTGGGTGGCGTAGGCGCGCAGCCGGTCTTCCTTGGTCGGGCGCAGCCGGGCCTCGCCGATCGTGCGCCGGAACAGGGCGGTCGCCTGCTCCAGCTTGATGCGCATCTCCGCCACTGCCAGTTGCTTGGCGGGGCTGTGGCGGGCGGGTCCGGCGGGCGGCGCACCGGCGACCTCGCCGCGCAGATAGTCCACGGTGAACTGGAAGGCCGCGTGGGCGAGGCCGAGATAGGTCGGCGTCAGCGTCATGAACATGTGCGGCCAGTTAAGCGCGGCCTGGTAGTAAAGGCCGTGCGGCAGCATCGTCAGCTCGTCGGGCACGAAGACATTCTCGAACTTCAGCGAGCGGCTGTCGGTCGGCCGCATGCCCATGACGTTCCATTCGCCGAAGATCGTCACACCCTCGGCATCGGCCGGGACGGCGAGAAACATGGTGTTCTGCGGGATCGCCTCGATGCCTTCCTGTTGCAGCGTGCAGACCAGGCCGTAGTGACTCGCCGCGCCGGAGAGCGACGCAAAATGCTTGATCCCGTCGACCCGGTAGCCGCCCTCGACCGGTCTTGCCATGGTGCCGAAAGCCGCCTTGCCGGCCGCCGCCGCGCTGTCCGGCTCGGAAAAGGGCTGGGCGAACAGCATGCCGTCCTCGACGACGCGGCGGAAAATGTCCGCGCGCCGGATGTTGTGCTCGGCGCGCACCTCGTCCGGCATGTCCAGCTCGTCCGCCAGGCGCGACGCCCAGAACAGGGTGGCGGCATGCATGTTGAAGGTGAGCGCCGTGGCCGGGCACCAGCGGCCCAGTTCGGCGGAAATCAGGGCATAGGTGCCGTAGTCGGCGCCCATGCCGCCATGGTCTTCGGGGATCGTCAGAGCGTAGAAGCCGGCTTCGCGCAAATCGGCATAGTTCTCGAACGGGAAGAGGTTCCGGGCGTCCAGCTCCGCGGCGCGCGGGCGGAACCGGTCGCGCCCCAATTCGCGAATCCGGCCGATCAGGTCTTTCTGGCGGGCGGTCGCGTCCGCCCCATGGATGTCCATGAGCGCTTGCGTCATGCAGCCTCCCTAGCTCCAATCTGCTTCCTGCCGGGAAATGTCTTGCAAGAAACGGGCGATTTCGGCGTTGAACGTCGCCGGGTTTTCCATATTGGCGATGTGGCCGGCATCGGTCAGACAACGATAACGGGCGCCGGGTATGGCTTCGGCCATCCGCGCCAGGGTCCTCGGCGGCGAAAGCCGGTCATGCTCGGCCGCCAGCACCAGCGTCGGGCAGGCGATCCTTGCCAGATCGGATTCACGGTCGAAGTCGATGAGGCAGGCGTAGGCCTGCCGGTAGGTCGCGCCCGGGAGGTGCGCGGCGATTTCAAGGGCGCGCTCCTTGGTTTGCGCCGATGCCTTCGGCCCGCACATGCCGTCGACGACGCCGGCAGCGATTTCCACCGGCGTCAATCCGCGGTCGAGGGGCGCCAGCCGGTCGGCGAGATAGGCCATCCTGAAAAACGGATCGCGGCTGACGAAGACGGCGCTGGTGGCGAACAGCACCAGCCCCCGCACGCGGTCCGGATAGCGGGCGGCGATTTCCTGCGCGATCATGCCGCCCATGGAGTGGCCGACGATCACGGCGCACCCGATCTGGCGCGCATCCAGCAGCCGGACCGCCGCCGCGGCCAGCGTTTCGAATGTCATCTCTTCCAGCGGCAGCGAGTCGCCGCAGCCCGGCATGTCCCAGGCGACGCCGCGCCAGCCCGCCGGCATCGCTGCCAGAGCGTCGTCGAAGCTGCGGCCGCCGCCGCCGAGTCCGTGCAGAAAAAGCACGGTGTCCGGCCCGGTCCCGGCTTCGATACAGGACGGAACGGCCGGAGACGGTAGCGCAGGGGACTGCTGCAAAGCCTGAAGGCTCATGCGGCGAGGTCGCCCTGCAGCACACCCCGGTCGACGACCGTCCTGCCGTCCAGCGCGACCGTGCAGTGGCGCAGCGGCAGGTCGAAATGCCCGAGCGTGTGCCGCCCCGCGACTTCGTTTGCGCCGGTCGAATAGAGGAAATTGCCGGCGAAGGCGCGCAGTTCGGTGCCGTTGAAATCCGTCTTGTCGTAGAGCGCCATCGATTCCCAGCGCGCCGCCGGGTTCATGCCCCAGCCGACATGGCTGACGGCATAGGCCTCGCGGTCGCCCCAGGCGGCGATGTAGGCGCGGAACAGGTCGGCATCGAGATTGTCGCCGGCGATGTCGGTGACGTAGTCGTCCTCGACCGTGAGCGTCACCGGCGCTTCCATGTAGCGTTTGAGGGTCAGGTTGACGTCGCCGCGGTCGAGCACCAGCCGCCCGTTGACGCTGCCGGACGCCGGGAAGCACAGGCACAGGCCGCCGGGCCAGTGGGTCATGGTGCCGGGCCGTTTGGTGAAGCCCCAGCCGCCGCCCGCCGCCGCGCCTTCCACCCGGATCGTGAGGTCGGTTCCGGCATCGGAGGCGATGCGCATCTCCGAGGCCGCCCGCAGCATCTTTATGCCCGTCTTCACCCGGCCTTCCAGTTCGGCGTCGGGCGCCAGCCGCTCCAGCGCTTCGGGGTGCTCGTTGGAGATCATCAGGCCGCGGGTGCCCTTCTTGAGGATCTCCGGCAGTTCCGGCGCGTGCAGCATGCCCTCGACGGTGCAGTCGACGAACAGGGCCGACGCGCCGAGCGCCTCGATCACCGGCGCCAGCCGCTGCACGACATCGGTTGCGCCGGTCGAGCGCACCGGCACGGGCGCCGATTGCGGCGGCGTCGGCAGGACGAGATGGAACGGCTTCGCCCCCATCGCGCTCAAGGCCAGTTCGGCCAGCTGCACATTGACGGCGCGCGACTGGGTTTCCGACAGAATGGCGACCGCATCGCCCGGCTTGATCGCGCACAGGCCGAACACCGTCTCGAACGCCCGGATCCACTTCGCCTCGATCCGCTCCTGCATCATGGCATCCCCCCGTGCCGCTACGCTTCGGCCACAGCAATACGCCAAGCGGCGAGCAGAGCCAACGGGGGAGGCGGCGCGGGGGTGCACGGCCCGCAAAACGCGTGTGGCAAGTTGCTGCTCAGGAATTGACGGGTCTCGACGCAACCGATACCGGACCCTCTTCGTAGCGCCCGGCCCTTCGATACGCCGCTTTGCGGCTACTCAGGGTGAGGGTGGGGGTTTGTCGGAGCAACGGGGACCACAAGAAAGTCCCTCATCCCGAGTAGGCCCGCAGGGCCGTATCGAGGGGCCGCCCGCCCCCTACGTATCCAGGAAACTCCGCAGCTTGCGCGAGCGGCTCGGATGCTTGAGCTTGCGCAGTGCTTTGGCCTCGATCTGGCGGATGCGCTCGCGGGTGACGGAGAATTGCTGGCCGACCTCTTCGAGCGTGTGGTCGGTGTTCATGCCGATGCCGAAGCGCATGCGCAGCACGCGCTCCTCGCGCGCCGTCAGCGTCGCCAGCACCCGGGTCGTCGTCTCGCGCAGGTTGGACTGGATCGCCGCGTCGAGCGGCACGATGGCGTTCTTGTCCTCGATGAAATCGCCGAGATGGCTGTCTTCCTCGTCGCCGATCGGGGTCTCGAGCGAGATCGGCTCCTTGGCGATCTTGAGGACCTTGCGCACCTTCTCCAGCGGCACGTGGAGCCGCTCGGCCAGTTCCTCCGGCGTCGGCTCCCGGCCGATCTCGTGCAGCATCTGGCGCGACGTGCGGACCAGCTTGTTGATCGTCTCGATCATGTGCACCGGGATGCGGATCGTGCGCGCCTGGTCGGCGATCGAGCGGGTGATGGCCTGGCGGATCCACCAGGTTGCGTAGGTCGAGAACTTGTAGCCGCGGCGGTATTCGAACTTATCGACCGCCTTCATCAGGCCGATATTGCCTTCCTGGATCAGGTCGAGGAACTGCAGGCCGCGGTTGGTGTATTTCTTGGCGATGGAGATGACGAGGCGGAGATTGGCCTCGACCATCTCCTTCTTGGCCTGGCCGGCCTCGCGCTCACCCTGCTGGACGGTCTTGGAGATGCGGCGGAATTCGTTGACCGGCAGTTCGGCAGCGCGCGAGACCTCGGCGACGCCGGCGCGCAGATCCTCGATTTCGAGCCGGTGCCTGTCGTTCAGTTCCTGCCAGCCCGGCGTGTTGTGCTGGGCCATCTGGTCCATCCAGCCAGGGTCGAGCTCCGAGCCGCGATAGTGCTTCAGATATTCATGCCGGTCGACGCCGCAGTCGAGCGCCAGGCGCATCAGCTTGCCTTCCAGGCCGAGCAGCAGCTTGTTCAGCTCCTTGAACTGCTCGACCAGCTCCTCGATGCGCTGGTTGTTCATGTGGATGCGCTCGACGAGACCGACCAGCTCGTTGCGCACCGCCCGGTAGCGCCGTTCCGCCCGAGCGCCGGGATCGTTGCCCTCGCGCATGGTCTCCAGCCGGGCCGACTGGATCTTGCGCAGCTTCTCGTAGGTCTTGGCGATGGCGTCGAAATTCGCCAGCACCTCCGGCATCAGGGAGGCTTCCTTGGCGGCCAGCGACATGTTCGCGGCGGTGTCCTCGTCGTCCTCGTCGTCTTCCGGTGCGGCAGCGCCATTCCCGTCGGTTTCGCCGCCTTCCACTTCGGCAACGACGTCGATCACCTCTTCGCCGTTCCTGTCCTCGTCGTCCCCGGCCGGAACGGCGTCTCCGGCGGCGGCGCTGTCCTCGACGGCCGCCTCCGCCTGACCGGCGGCCGGTTCGGCAACAGTTCCGGCGGCCGGTTCGTTGTCGTTGTCCGGCGCCGGGCTCAGGCTCACCGTTTCGTCCGGAGTGGCTTCGTCGATGGCGGTGGTTTCGCTTGGGGCGGCTTCGGCTTCTTCCGGTTCCGCCGCCCTGCCGTTCGTATGCGGGCCGTTCGATTGCGCGCCGTTCGTATGCGGGCTGTTCGTTTGCGCGCCGTTCGCAGCACTGCTTTCGGTACTGCCGCCGGCCTCCTCGCCCTCAGCGCGGTTCTCCGCCGGGCCGCTGAACGTCGCCTCCAGGTCGATAATGTCGCGCAGCAGGACCGCGCCGTCCTGAAGGGCGTCGCGCCAGGCCACGACCGCGCGCATGGTGAGCGGGCTTTCGCACAGGCCGCCGATCATCTTCTCGCGGCCGGCCTCGATCCGTTTGGCGATCTCGATCTCGCCTTCGCGGGACAGCAGTTCGACCGTCCCCATTTCGCGCAGATACATGCGCACCGGATCGTCCGTCCGTCCGACATCGTCCGCGACGTTGCCCTTGCGCTCGGCCGGTTCGCCGGCGCCTTCCGGCTCCTTGTCGTCCGCCGCTTCAGCATCGACCACGTTGATGCCCATCACCGAGAGCCGGGCCAGAATGTCTTCGCGCTGTTCGTGGGTCACCCGGTCGGGCGGAATGGCGGCGTCGATTTCCTCTTCCGAGAGATAGCCCTGCTCCTTGCCCTTCGCGACGAGCTTCTTTTCCGCCGCCGCCAGCGCATCGATCAGTGCATCGTCGGTATCGTTCTGGGCTTCGGTGGAAACCGACTGTGCGGCCGTAGCCTTGCTTGCCATGTAGCTACTGTCCCCGAATTCGCGCGGCACAGGCGCTCCGGCGCGCGCGAAATGTTTATCCGCTTTGGTTTCCGCAAGGATTAAAGTCCGCGCCCTCGAAGCCTCGGGCGCCCCCGCGAACGTCGCCGATCCCCCGATGCGCCGCCGAATGCAACCTCAGGGTGCAATCCAGAACGCCGTCAAGCGACTCGGCGAGATATAGCCCCCAGCCGGCAGACAACAAGACCGGAAGCCGGTTGCGGAGCGCTATCCGGCCAGGCTTGGGCCTGTTCTTGGGGAGCCCGGCGGCAGATTCCGTCGTTGCGCTACAATATGCCGAGGTCGCAGACCAGGGGCAGACCAAACCCGGCGGCAGCTTTGGCAAGGGCCTTGTCGAGGGTCGCCAACGGTGCCGTATGCCGTTCCGACAGTTCCAGGTAGACCGCGTCGTAAATTGTGAGCGCGTGCCGTCTGGCAAGGTCAAAGGCGATATCCGGGTCGGCCTCCGCATCGGTCCTGATCGGGAGCAGGTACAGGGCGCGGAGGCGTTCCGAAGCGGCGTCGACTTCGATCCGGCCACGCCGTATGGCGGTCAGCAATCCGTTTCGGACCTCAAGGTGCCACAATTGCGGGACCAAGGCGTCCTCGTCTACCAGAAGGGTAAGGGCCAAATCCGCCTGCCCTCCGGTATCCTCGTTCAGTAGCCAGGCAATGGCGACCGAGGCGTCGAGGACGAAAACGCTCACCAGCGATGGCCTTCGTGACGTGCGCCAAGAATGTCGTCCACCGACATCCCGGCGGGCTCCCAGGTGTCGCGCTGGCGGCGAAACCGGGCCACGGCGTCCTCCCGCCCGGCGCAATCGCCCGCCGGCGCAGGAATGACATGGGCGATCGTCTCGCCGTGGCGGGTGATCGCGACCGTCTCCCCCCGCTCGACGGCGCGGAGAAGTTCAGCCAGCTTCGCTTTGGCTTCAGTGGCGTTGATGGTTTGCATATTTTTTGACCGGTTATTATATCCGGTTATTTTTGCCATAATTTGTATAGCCGTTCAAGCTTTGGGCATCGGGAAATTTGTTCGTCCGCGCGATCCGATTCCTTCCGGCAGAGCGGAAGGTGCCGACTGCACTCGCCGTCCGTATCGCGCCGGGCCGGCCTCGCTGGTTTCTCCGGCCCGACGTCCGTGGTCTATACCGTGTCTGCCTCGTCGGTTCCGGTCACTTGACGGGCGATATCCGAGGCGAACTCGGTCAGCCGGGCATACTCGGCGTCGTCGTCCCGGTACAGGCCGCGCTTCAGACGCTGCTGCAACTCGGCCCTGGCGAAGCTCCGCTCCAACTGCCGCAACGCATCTGCGAAGCCCGGTTCGACCGAAGCCCGATCGAAAGCCGGATCGGCGAAAGGCGCCACCGCGTATATCTTCCGGCTGCAAATGCTCTCCACCAGGTTGTCATGCCCGCGCCGCCGAAGGTGTTCCTTCAAAGTTTCGGCTTCCATATCCTCGGATCGGCCGTGCAGGTCGATGGCATCCGTCAATAGTCCGGCCAGATCGGCCGAGAGGAAATCGACCTCGACCAGCCGTTCGCCGTAGCCGCGGATGAGCTGGGGATGGTTGATCAACGCCGCCAGCAGGGCTTTCTGTCGGTTCGAGATATTCTCTTCCGGCCCGACATCGGATTTCATTTCAATAAGTTTCTTCTTCTCAACGCCGCCTTTCTTCGTGCGGCCCGCCCAAAAAAGTTTATCTTCCAAATAACGTCGATAGTCCGTTTGGGTGCGCCTTTCGGCCATCTGACCGACAACTTCTTCGATATTCTTTCTGACGTTTTGGGCAAATTCCGGCGAATCGATCGTCTGCGTTCCCGCCACGCGCCGCCACAGTGCCTCCGAGACGGACGTCGCCCGTTCGACCAAGCGGCCGAAGGCCTCCGGCCCGGACAGGCTGACGAAGGAATCCGGGTCCTCGCCCTCGGGCAGAAAGACGAAGCGGGCGGTCTTGCCGGGCACGAGGCGGGGCAGCAGCCGGTCGAGCGCCCGGCCGGCGGCGCGGCGGCCGGCCTCGTCGCCGTCGAAGCACAGCACCGGCTCCGGCGTGAGGCGCCACAGTTCCTCGATCTGGCTTTCGGTGAGCGCCGTGCCGAGCGGGGCGACGGCGCCGCCGAAGCCGGCCTGGTGGAGCGCGATGACGTCCGTGTAACCTTCGGTAACGATGACGTCGGCCCCCCCCTTGCCGTCCGGGCCGTCCGGGCCGTCGCGCACGGCCTGGCGCGCCTTGTCGAGGCCGTAGAGCAGCTGGCCCTTGCTGAACAGCGGCGTTTCCGGGGAATTCAGATATTTCGGCTGGGCGTCGCCGAGCGCCCGGCCGCCGAAAGCGATAACCCGGCCGCGCCGGTCGGCGATCGGGAAAATCACCCGGCCGCGAAAGCGGTCATAGCTCTCGCCGCCGTCCTCCGGCTTTATCAGCAGGCCGGCCTCGATCAGCATGTTTTCGGAATAGCCCTCGCCGGTCAGGGCCTTTTTCAACGCGCTCCGCCCATCCGGCGCCCAGCCCAACCGGAACGCATCGATTGTTTCGGGCTTAACGCCGCGCCGCCGCAGATAGGCCAGTGCCGCCGCCCCGTCCGGCCCGTCGAGGCGCCGGCGGAAGAAATGCAGCCCGGCTTCGCAGGCGTCCTGAAGGCTCTTCGCCCGTTCCGCGCGCCGGCGTTCCTGCGGCGTCGCCTGCGGCACCGTCAGGCCGGCCATCCCGGCCAGCTTTCCGACAGCTTCGGGAAAGGTCAGCCCTTCGGTTTCGGTGACGAAGCGGATGACGTCGCCGTGGGCGCCGCAGCCGAAGCAATGGTAAAAGGCCTTGTCGTCGTTGACGGTGAAGGACGGCGTCTTCTCACTGTGGAAAGGGCACAGGCCGGTGAATTCGCGGCCCTTCTTGGCCAGCTTCACCCGCTTGCCGACGACATCCGACACCGGCACCCGGCCGCGCAGTTCGTCCAGGAATTGCGGGGTGATCGTCATGCCGGAAGACTAGCACGAAGCGTCCCGGCAGTCGCGCGGTTCGCATCGGCGTTCTGCGCGGCGGGGCCCTTCGATACGCCGCTTCGCGGCTACTCAGGGTGAGGGACGGTGTTGGTATTGGCTCCCATCTTCCCTCATCCCGAGTAGCCCCGGATCGAATCCGGGGCGTATCGAGGAGTAGCGGCTACAGCGCCAGGCGCGATTTCACCAGGGCGCTCGCCTTGCCGAAATCCATCTGGCCGGCATAGCGCTGGCGCAACTCGGCCATGGTGCGCCCCATATCCTTGACCGAGGCCGCGCCGAGTTCGTCGATCACAGAGCCGACGGCGGCTTCGATCGCGTCTTCGTCCAGCCGTGGCGGCAGGAAATCGTTGATGATCTCGATCTCCTCGCGCTCCTGTTCGGCCAGTTCGAGCCGCCCGCCCTGTTCGTAATGGTCGATGCTTTCCCGGCGCTGCTTCACCATGGTTTGCAGCATGCCCAGGATCTGCATCTCGTCGATGCCGTCCGGCACCCCCTTGGTGCGGGCGGCGATATCCCGGTCTTTCAGCGCTGCCGAAATAAGCCGAAGGGTGGCGGTTTTCCGCCGCTCCCTTGCCTTCATCGCTTCTTTCAGTTCGGCTTTGATTCGGTCGCGCAGCATGGCGTCAGCCATCTGTCCGTCTCCAGTCCCGGCCCGATTCGACGAGCCCATCCCAACCCGATGCCGGGTGCGCCGGCATGTTCCGGCGCCGCGATATGACCGGGCATTCGTGCCATTAACCGGCCGCCGGAGTCAACGGAATGCTTATCCCTCGCTGCGGATATTCGCCCGCCGATGTGACGAAATGCGGCCCGGTGCGGCGCCGGCCGTGCGCCGCCCGCGCTTGACCGCCGCCGCAGTCCTTCCCTACCTAACGCCGGTCGTCCGGGGCTTTTCGGAGCGGCGCTTCCAACAATTCCGGCCGACCGGTTCGGCCAACGACAAGCGGCTGTCGATGCAGACATCCCCCCCGCCAGAGACGACCGCGGCGTCCGTCGACGGGCCTTCGGCGCAGGTTTCCGACGGCCGTCCGGAACAGCCGGAATGGGCGACGGCGGGCCTGTTCCTGGACGACGGCACGGTGTTCTGGGGCCGCGGCGCCGGCGCGGCGAAGACCGTGCCGGGCGAGTTGTGTTTCAACACGTCGCTCACCGGCTATCAGGAAATCTTCACCGATCCGTCCTACGCCGCCCAGATCATCGCCTTCACCTTCCCCCATATCGGCAATGTCGGCACCAACGCCGAAGATATCGAGACCACGACCCCGGCGGCGCTCGGCGGCGTATTCCGCGCCGACATTACCGACCCGTCCAACTACCGCAGCGGCCAGCATCTCGACGCCTGGCTCAAGAGCCACGACCTGCCGGCCATCGCCGGCGTCGACACGCGCCGGCTGACCCGGCGGCTGCGCGACGGCGGGGCGGCCAACGCCGTGCTGCGCCACGATCCGGCCGGCGATTTTCCGGTCGATGACCTGATCGCCAACGCGCAGGCCTGGCCCGGACTGGAGGGCATGGACCTGGCGAAGGACGTGTCCTGCACCCAGACCTACAGCTGGGCCGAGACCGGCTGGCAATGGGGCGAGGGCTACGGCCGGCAGGAGGCGTCGCGTTTCCATGTCGTTGCGATGGATTTCGGCGCCAAGCGCAACATCCTGCGCAGCCTGGCCTCGCTCGGCTGCCGGGTCACGGTCGTGCCGGCGACGGCGAGCGCCGAGGAAATCCTGCGCCATGCGCCGGACGGCGTGTTCCTGTCCAACGGGCCGGGCGATCCGGCGGCGACCGGGGCGTATGCCGTGCCGGTCATCCGCCAGCTGCTGAAATTCGATCTGCCGGTCTTCGGCATCTGCCTCGGGCACCAGATGCTGGCGCTGGCCCTCGGCGCGAAGACCCGCAAGATGCATCACGGCCATCGCGGCGCGAACCATCCGGTCAAGGACCTCGAGACCGGCAAGGTCGAGATCACCAGCCAGAACCACGGCTTCGAGGTCGACGCCGAAAGCCTGCCCGCCGGCGTGACCATGACCCACAAGTCCCTGTTCGACGGCTCCTGCGAAGGCCTGAAGGTCGAGGGCAAGCCGGTCTTCAGCGTGCAATACCACCCGGAAGCCAGCCCCGGCCCCCAGGACAGCCAATACCTGTTCGAGCGCTTCGTGGCGCATATGGCGGCGGCGGATCAGGCCTGAATGCCCCGCCGCACCGACATCGCTTCGATCCTCATCATCGGCGCCGGCCCGATCATCATCGGGCAGGCCTGCGAGTTCGATTATTCGGGGACGCAGGCCGTCAAGGCGCTGAAGGACGAGGGCTACCGGGTCATCCTGGTCAATTCCAACCCGGCGACCATCATGACCGATCCGGGCCTGGCCGACGCGACCTATGTCGAGCCGATCACGCCGGAGATTGTCGAGCGCATCCTGGAGAGGGAGAAGCCGGACGCGCTCTTGCCGACCATGGGCGGCCAGACCGCGCTCAACACCGCGCTGGCGCTCGCCGAGAGCGGCGCCCTGGAGCGCCACGGCGTCGAGCTGATCGGCGCCAACCGGGAGGCCATCGCCAAGGCCGAGGACCGGCTGCAGTTCCGCGAGGCGATGGCGCGGATCGGCCTGGAAAGCCCGAAAAGCGCATTGGTCGGCTCCCTGAAAGAGGCGCAGGACGCATTGGCGGCCATCGGCCTGCCGGTCATCATCCGGCCGTCCTACACGCTCGGCGGCACGGGCGGCGGCGTCGCCTACAACCGCAGCGAGTTCCGCGACATCGTCGGCCGCGGCCTGCGCGCCTCGCCGGTCAGCCAGGTCCTGATCGAGGAATCGGTGCTCGGCTGGAAGGAGTTCGAGATGGAGGTCGTCCGCGACCGGGCGGACAACTGCATCATCGTGTGCTCGATCGAGAATGTCGATCCGATGGGCATCCACACCGGCGACAGCATCACGGTCGCGCCGGCGCTCACATTGACCGACAAGGAATACCAGATGATGCGCAACGCCTCGATTGCGGTGTTGCGCGAAATCGGCGTCGATACCGGCGGCTCGAACGTGCAGTTCGCCGTCGATCCGGCGACCGGCCGCCAGGTCATCATCGAGATGAACCCGCGGGTCAGCCGCTCCTCGGCGCTCGCCTCCAAGGCGACCGGCTTCCCGATCGCCAAGGTCGCGGCGCGGCTTGCCGTCGGCTACACGCTGGACGAGATCCGCAACGACATCACCGGCGTCACCCCGGCCTCCTTCGAGCCGACCATCGACTATGTCGTCACCAAGATGCCGCGCTTCACCTTCGAAAAGTTCGCCGGGGCGGAGCCGGTCCTGACCACGGCGATGAAATCGGTCGGCGAGGCCATGGCGATCGGCCGGACTTTCGCCGAATCCCTGCAGAAAGCCTGCCGCTCGATGGAGACCGGCCTGACCGGGCTCGACCCCATCGACATACAGGACGGCGCGGACACCATGATCGCCCGGCTCGCCGAGCCGACGCCGGACCGGCTGCCGGGCGTCCGCCCCGGGCCCGCCCCCGGCCCGGCTGCGGGTCGGCCCCCAGGCCATGCGCGCGGGTTTCGGCGACGACGCGATCCACAACGCCTGCCGGATCGATCCCTGGTTCCTCGCCCGGATCCGCGAGATCGTCGAGGCCGAACGGCAGATCGAAGCCGATGGGCTGCCCGGCGGCAGCGATGCGCTCGCCCGCGTGAAGGGCCTCGGCTTTTCCGACGCCCGGCTGGCGGCGCTCGCCGGCCTGCCGGAAGCGGAGGTCGCGGCGGCGCGCCGGTCCGCCGGCGTACGGCCGGTCTACAAGCGCATCGATACCTGCGCCGCGGAATTCGCCTCGGTCACGCCCTACATGTATTCCTGTTACGAGAGCGGCCCCGACCCGGAATGCGAGGCCGAGCCCTCGGAGCGCGAGAAGGTCATCATCCTGGGCGGCGGGCCGAACCGGATCGGCCAGGGCATCGAGTTCGACTATTGCTGCGTCCACGCGGTCTACGCGCTTGCCGAAGCGGGCTACGAGACGATCATGGTCAACTGCAACCCGGAGACCGTCTCGACCGATTACGACACCTCCGATCGCCTCTATTTCGAGCCGCTGACCGCCGAGGATGTCATCGAAATCTGCCGGACCGAGCAATCCGCCGGCCGACTCAAGGGCGTGATCGTGCAGTATGGCGGGCAGACGCCGCTCAAGCTCGCCCATGCGCTGGCGGACGCCGGCGTGCCCATCCTCGGCACCTCGCCCGACGCCATCGACCTGGCCGAAGACCGCGACCGCTTCCAGCGTCTGCTGCACGAGATCGGCCTGCGCCAGCCCAACAACGGCACGGCGACGTCGATGGAACAGGCCGTCGCCGTAGCCCGGAAGATCGGCTATCCGGTGCTGCTGCGCCCGTCCTATGTGCTGGGCGGCCGGGCGATGGAGATTGTCCACGACGAGACCGGCCTGCGCCGCTACGTCACCGAGGCGGTGCGGGTTTCCGGCGACAACCCGGTCTTGATCGACGGCTATCTCCAGGACGCCATCGAGGTCGATATCGATGCGGTGTCCGACGGCGAGAGCGTGCGCATCGCCGGCATCATGGAGCATATCGAGGAGGCCGGCATCCACTCCGGCGATTCGGCCTGCGCGCTGCCGCCCCATTCGCTTTCGGCGGCGACGCTCGCCGATATCGAGCGCCAGGCGGAGAGCCTGGCGCGGGCGCTCGGCGTGGTCGGCCTCATGAACATCCAGGTCGCGGTCAAGGACGAGGCGGTCTACATCCTCGAGGTCAACCCGCGCGCCAGCCGGACGGTGCCCTTCGTCGCCAAGGCGACCGGCGCCCCGGTCGCCAAGATCGCGGCGCGCGTCATGGCCGGCGAAAAGCTCGCCGGGTTCGCGCTCGGCATGGGGCCGGCCGGCGGCCATGTCGCGGTCAAAGAGGCAGTGTTCCCCTTCAACCGGTTCCCCGGCGTCGACGTGATCCTGGGCCCGGAGATGAAATCGACCGGCGAGGTTATGGGGCTGGACACGGATTTCGGCCGCGCCTTCGCCAAGTCCCAGATCGCCAGCGGCATCCGCCTGCCCCGGTCCGGCACCGTGTTCGTCTCGGTCCGCGACCATGACAAGGAAGCGCTGGCGCCGCTAGCCGAACGGCTGGTTGCGCTCGGCTTCGACCTGCTCGCGACCCGCGGAACCGCGCGCGACCTCAACGCCCGCGGCATCCCGGCCCGGCAGGTCAACAAGGTGCTGGAAGGCCGGCCGCACATCGTCGACGAAATGACCGACGGCGGCGTGCAGCTCGTCTTCAACACGACCGAGGGCGCGCAGGCGATCCGCGACAGCTTCTCGCTTCGCCAGACCGCGTTGCTGCGCGACATCCCCTATTACACGACCGTCGCCGGCGCCCGGGCCGCGGTGCAGGCGATTGCGGCACTTCGCACCGGCGCACTTGAAGTCGCCCCGCTCCAGTCATATTTCGGATCGTCTTTCTGAGAAGCCAAAAGGCGCGAGCGCGCGCAACATCCCCGGCGTCCCCCCATCGAGACGCCGATGAAGCAGCTTGTTGCCGCGAACGCTCGGAAAACCCTTTGACTACAGACGGTCTGCCCGATGGATAAGGTTCCGATGACAGAGCGCGGTTACGGCATGCTTCAGGATGAAATGAAGCGCCTGAAAGCGGTAGAGCGCCCGGCGGTCATCAATGCGCTGGAAGAGGCGCGCTCCCACGGCGATCTCTCCGAAAATGCGGAATATCACGCCGCCAAGGAGCGCCAGGCATTCATCGAGGGCCGCCTGATGGAACTGGAAGATAAGGTCAGCCGGGCCCAGGTGATCGACCCGCGGAGCCTGTCCGGCGATGTCGTGCGGTTTGGCGCCACCGTGACGCTGGCCGACGAGGATACGGACGAGGAAAGCACCTACCAGATCGTCGGCGAGGACGAGGGCGATATCCGCAACGGGCTGCTGTCGCTGACCTCACCGCTCGCCCGGGCCATGATCGGCAAGGAAACCGGCGATTCCATAGAGGTCACCGCCCCGGGCGGCTCGCGGGCCTACGAGATCATGGGGGTGAAGTACAGCTAAGCCCGTCGAGACGGGATTTCGTCCTTCGATACGCCGCCTTCGGCGGCTACTCGGGATGAGGGACTCTGACAAACTCCCTCATCCCGAGTAGCCGCGGATCTATTCCGGGGCGTAACGAGGGACGCCCGCCGGCCTGTCCCGCCCATAGCACGATCAGCCGGATCGCGGCGCGGTAGCGGCATAAAGATACCAGTCCGTCGCCGTTACCCGGACGCTCCTGTAGCTCTCCATCCGCTTTTCTTGCCGGAATCCGGCCCGCTCGAGCACTCGGCCCGCCGGAATTTCTGCAGGTCGTATTCCGGCCTTTTCATTCGCCGCAGGAGTTCGGACAGTCTTTGGATCGTCGCGGCAGCCGGCTCGCGAACCGCTCCTACGCCGCCAACCGCGGCACGATCAGCGCATCGACCGCAGCGCCGCCCTTCGGCAGGGCGATGAAGGGATTGATGTCGATGCTCTCAAACCGTCCGGCGTTGGCGTCGGCGAAGACGGAGAGGCTGGCGAGCGCAAGGGCGAGCGCGTCGATGTCGACCGGCGGGCCGCCGCGCACGCCTTCCAGCACCGGCCGGCCGCGGATTTCGTCGATCATGCGGTGAGCCTCGCCGACGCCGAAGGGCGCGAGGCGGAAGCTGACATCTTTCAACACTTCGACGAACACGCCGCCCAGGCCGAACATGATCGCCGGGCCGAACACCGGATCGTGCACCATGCCGAGCACGGTTTCGACGCCGCCGGACACCATCTCGCTCACCAGCACGCCTTCGATCCTTGCAGCGGGCACCCGTTCCGCAGCCCGGCGCAGCAGGGTCCGGGCGCCGGCGGAGACCGCCGCCTCGCCCTCGACATCGAGCAGGACGCCCCCGATCTCCGTCTTGTGGAGGATATCGGGCGAGACGATCTTGAGGACGCAGGGCCCGCCGATATCCGCTGCCGCGGCAACTGCCGCTTCCGCCGTCGACGCGAGGCTCTCGCGCACCGCCGGAATGCCGGCGCTCGCCAGGATCGCCTTGGCCTCATGCTCGCCCACGGGCGCGGCGGGCGCCGGCAGCATCCCGGCCGGCGCGGCCGGCGGCGGGCTTTCGGCGCCGCACTCGAACGCCGCGCCGAACCGGGTCAGCGCCGCCAGCGCCCGGACCGCCAGCGACGGATCCTCGAACACCGGGTAGCCGAGCTTCTCGTATACCTCGACGACATCCGGGCCGCCGACCAGGCTCATGATCATCGGTTCGTCGGGGTAGCGCTCGCGCACCGTGCGGAACAGGCCGGCGCAGGTTTCCTTCATGAAGGGCGTAGACGGCACCGACGTCATGAAGATGACATGGCTGTCGTATTCCGCCTCGTCGATCGTCAGGCCGATATTCGTCACCATCAGGTCCGGATCGTTCAGGGCCTGGGCAGTAAAATCGACCGGGTTGTTGGTGCCGGCGAAGGGGATCAGCGCCTTGAGTTTCTTCTGCACCGGCGCCGGCAGGGGCGCTACATCCAGCCCGTAGCGCACCGCATCGTCCGCCATCTGCACGCCGCCTCCGCCGGAGATGGTCTGAAGGCTGACTCTCCGGCCCTTCGGAAAGCTGCCGTACTGGCAGGCGTAGGCGACGTCGACCAGCTCTTCGGTCGTGCCGGCGCGGTAGACGCCGTATTGCCGGAACAGCGCGTCGTAAACCGCGTCGCTGCCGGCCAGGCTGGCGGTGTGGCTGGCCGCCGCCCGGGCGCCCTCGCCGGTCCGGCCGACTTTCATGAAAATGACCGGCTTGCGCGCATCCCGCGCCTTGGCCAGCGCCCGCCGGAGCCGCAGGCCGTCCCGCACCCCTTCGGCATAGACGGCGATAATTTCGACCTCTGGCGCTTCGGCATAGAAGTCGATGACCTCGCCGACATCGACATCGCACTCGTTGCCGGTCGTCACCCAGAAGTTGGAACCGACGCCGCGCTTCTGGGCCACCAGCAGGACATGGGAGCCGTAGGCGCCGCTCTGGCTGACGATTCCGACGGGCCCCGGCGGCAGCTCCAGCATGGCCGGCGCGTTGGTGAAGGTGCCGTACCAGCTCCGGTCCATGGCGAAGACGCCGAGGCAGTTGGGCCCGACGATACGCATGCCGCTGTTGCGGGCGATCTGCGCGATGTCGCCCTGCGCCCGGGCGCCGTCCTCGCCCTGCTCGGCAAAGCCCGAGGTAAAGACGACGGCGGATTTCACGCCACGGTCGGCGCAGTCGCGGATGGTGTCGACGGCGATCGCGGCCGGCACGGCGATCAGCGCGCAGTCCACCGGCTCCGGCACGTCGCGGATCGTCGGGTAGGCCGTCAGCCCCTGCACGGTCTCGCGCCGCGGATTGACCGGGAATATCCGGCCCCCAAAGCCCATCGCCGTCATCGAATGGATCGGCCGGCCGCCAATGCGCGACGGCGTATCGGACGCCCCGATCACGGCAACGGCATTCGGGCGCAGGATGGGCAGCAGGGAGCGGCTGGAGATGTCGGACATGGCGCCCCTGATGGCGGCAAACGGCGCCCGGAGAAAGGGAAATCTTGGCGCGTGCCGGGCGCTCGGCGCTGTACGAGACCGCCCCTTCGACTTCGCTCAGGGCAGGCTCCTTCGACTTCGCTCAGGGCAGGCTCCTTCGGCTTCGCTCAGGGCGGGCTCTCCGGACGGCTTCGGCCGATATGCCGGAACAGTTGTGCAATCTGGCGATTCCCGGCCCGATAGCGCTAAGCTGGTCCCCCGCCACCGTCACCGAGGCCCCCGCCATGACCGTCCTGCTCTCCGATGCCGATTTCCGCGACACCCATGTTTTCATCGCCGGCGGCTCCAGCGGCATCAATCTGGGCATCGCCCACCGCTTTGCCGAAATGGGTGCGCGTCTGTCGATCTGCAGCCGGTCGGCCGAACGGGTCGAAGGCGCAGTCGGCGCGTTGCAGGCGCATGGCGGCGATGCGTTCGGCACGTCGGCCGACGTCCGCGACTATGCGCAGATCGACGGCGCCCTGCAGGAGGCCGTCGCGCGGCACGGGCCGATCCATACGCTGATCGCCGGGCAGGCCGGGAACTTCGTCGCCCCGGCGCTCGGCATCTCGGCCAACGGCTTCAAGACGGTGGTCGATATCGATCTCAACGGCAGTTTCAACGTCTTCCGCGCCGGCTTCGACCGTCTGGTCAAGCCCGGCGCGTCCTGCATCGCCATTTCCGCGCCCCAGGCGATCCACGCCTATACCTTCCAGACCCACGTCTGCGCCGCCAAGGCCGGACTGGACATGCTGTGCCGCGGCCTTGCTCTGGAATGGGCGCCGATGGGCGTGCGGGTCAACACCATCATCCCCGGCCCGATCGAGGGCACCGAAGGCATGGAGCGGCTGGCGCCGAGCGACCAGGCCAAGCGCGCGGCCGCGGAAATGACGCCGATGAAGCGCTTCGGCCGCAAATCCGAGGTCGGCGATGCGGCGCTGTTCCTGGCGTCGCCGATGGCCGCCTACATCACCGGCGGCAACATCCCCGTCGACGGCGGCACGGTATTGACCGGCTCGAGCAGCATGAGCCGGGGCATGGAAATGGCCTTCGAAGGCGCAGCGCAGGCCGCCCGCAGCCGGGGCTGACTCTGAAGCACGGCACACCGGGAATCCGCGCCGGTGTCCTGTTTCAGACGCGCAGTTCCCAGGACCGATCGTTCCCCATTTGCCGCCTGGACGGCGCGCAGCGACGATCCGGGACCGGGAGCCACAGGCCCGGGTATTCAGGCCGACTCCCGGTCCCCGGAATCAATCCGGAGTTCCGGCCGGAATGACGGGGAAGGAACGGGTTTGTCCGGCGCCGCCAGCCGAACCGGGACACGGCCGGACAGCCATCCTTCGTCTTTACCCTGTATTTTGAGGGTCGTTCAACATCAGATTCCGGCAAATGGGCCGGAAAAACAGGCGCTTGGCCCGCTGCCCTCACCTGGACAGACCGTTCCATCTTTTGCAAAAAATTGCCGGAACGGCCGGCCGAAGCGCTGCGGCGCTGCGGGCAAAGCCTTGCGCCGCCTCGCTTTTCGGGACAACGGCGGCCCGGAGCGTCATGCCGGTTGTGACGCAAAATCCCGCATTAGAGGATAATAATCCTTTCGCCTTTGCCCGGTATTTGGCGACCCGTTTCCGGCGAATGGGCCGGAAAATCAGGGGATTGGCCGGTTTCCCTGGCCTAGATGGCGCGCGCCCCGTTGTGCAGAAAATGCGCCGGAACGGCCCTTTCGCAGCGATTCGGGCCGCGCCCCTGCGCCCCCTCCCCCGGAGGGGATTCCTCTGCGAAACGGTTTCGAACCGCAAAAGTTATCCTTCCCCCGCTTCAGCGGGGGAAGTCCCGGAGCGCAGCGGAGGGGATGGGGGTGTCTTGGACCGCCTGCGGAGTCGCCTTGCGGCGACGTGCGTCTCGCGGCACGCCACCCCCACCCCGATTCTTGTCCGGGCCTCCCCCTCTGAAGAGGGGGAGGTATAGCGCCGCGGACGCGCGCGGCTTTTCGCAGAGGAATCCCCGGAGGGGAGGGGGAGCTTCGTTCCGGAAACGCCGTGCCAAAGCCGAAGAACAGCCGCAATCCCAACGCCTTGCCCCCCTCCCCTTGGGGGAGGGGCAGGGGGAGGGGTATCGCGGGGAAGGATCCACCGCTGCCGAATTTTGCTCTGCCCGACTTTCGCAGAGGAAGCCACCCGACGGCGGCGCCACTGGTTTGTCAGGGCCGAAAAAAACAAGCGTTAGCGCCGGTTTCCAACGGTCGCCGCCCCCGCATCGGTCCGCAGACCGCAGACCGCAGACCGGGCATCCCGAACGGAAAGCGACTGCCGGGCTGTGAAACCCGACCGGCCGGACAGGGCAGTCGCCGCCTCGTGCCACCCGACCGGGGCGGCAAAGGGATCGACATTCGGAAGGTCTGGGGGCGCCCGGAAACTGCGGCGGGCGCAGTTCGGGCGTTGACGGAAACCGATATAGGAGACAAAAATCTGTATGTCAAGGAAAAAAGTGAAGTAATGGGTAATAATTTTGAAATTTGCCCGAATGCCCTACCCCCTTCGGCTTCGCTCAA
>MPMX01000032.1 GCA_002238725.1 Rhodospirillaceae bacterium bin65 | reverse complement strand
ACGACCCACCATGTCAGCATGGCTCCGCCGGTCAGCGCCCAGTCGACCGCGTTCATCATGGCCTCCATGGAAATCATCGAGATGAAGGACATGCCGATGGCGGTGCGGAAGGCCGTCCGCAATTCCATCTGACGGGAGAGGATGAACGTCTCCAGGGCGATGGAGGTCAGCAGCCCGTTCACGATCGCGAGGATCATGATCGCCAGGGTCGGCCAGGGGATGCCGGTAAACTGGAAGAAAGCGATGGTGCCGAAATCGCCGATGGCGCACCCCAGCAGGCACCATGCCGTGTTCTTCGAGGCCCGGCGCCAGGTGTGGCGGCAGTGCCAGTCTATCGCCAGATTTTGCGCAATAGCGACCATGTCCGCCCCGATTGCCTTTTCGTCAGGTCCAATCTAGTGTTTCCAGTTACTGGAAGGTCAAGGGGTTCGCCATGAACATCTCAGCTGTGGCCGAGGCCGCCGGGCTGCCGGTCAAAACGGTGCGCTACTATTCGGACATCGGGCTGGTGCCGGCGCCGGGCCGCTCGTCGGCCGGCTACCGCAGCTACGACGATAGCGCCGTGCGCAAGCTGGTCTTCGTCCGCCGGGCGCGGGAATTCGGTTTTTCGGTCGAGGAATGCCGGGAACTGCTCGGCCTGTACGAGGACCGTCACCGGTCCAGCGCCGACGTGAAGCGCATTGCGGCGAAGCGTCTGGAGGAGATCGCGGAGAAGCAGCGCGAGTTGCAGTCGCTGCATGACGAACTCGCCCACCTGGTCGAGGCCTGCCGGGGCGACGACCGGCCGGACTGCCCGATCATCGACAGCCTGGGCAATCGGTACGGAGGTCTTTGAGGGCCGCCCGTCCGGGGTGCGGGACGGTACGGTCTCAATGCCAGGCCCCGCCCTCCGGATCGTCGTCCTCGGCGCGCATGGAGACGGCCGCCATGGCGGTCCAGGCCTCCCGGTCCAGCCCGAGGCGGCGGTTGAGCTTGTCCGCGATGACCAGGGCATCGTCCAGATCGAGCGCGATGAGCGCGGTGGGGATGTGGCCCGCCAAGCCCTCGATGACGATGTGGATCTGCTGAACGTCGGTTTCGACATCGTAGGAAGGCACGAAACAAAAATCCGGGTTGTCGGGCAGGGTCTGTGCGGTCATGGAATTCTCCTTCGGGCGGCCGCCGCCCGGCCGGCAATATGTATTGCGGCGGGCGACGGCGCGACATCGATGTTGGGCGAAATCACGCGGCGAGCGGCCAGCGGTCGAGCAGGCGTTCGAGCGTGTCTGCCCCGGGCGCGAATATCCGGGCGCGGAAGGAGACGATTTCGACGGTGCATCCCATGCGCCGCAGCGCCGGCAGGTCGGTATCCGCCGGCCCCTCGATCTCGACCCGGTTGGCGCCCATCAGGCGGCGGCGCGCGAGGCGCCAGCCGTTGGCGAGCGCGACCGCGTTGCCGCGCTCCATGACCGCCACGAAGGCTTCCGGGCCGGTCATGGCGGGTCCGCCGTCCAGCCCGAAGCCGGCACGCACCGTCCGCACCTGCTCCGCGTCGAGCACGCGCCCGATGAGCGCAATGCCGTCATCGCTGGTGAGCCGCCGCACCCGCATGTTCTCGGCCGGCAGGCGGTCCCAGACCGGCAGCAGCAGGCCGGTGGCGAGCCAGAAGCGGGATTCGCGATGGCTCGGCAATTCGCCGATCTCGTGGTTCCAGAGCATGCGCCAGTGGCCCTCGTCGGTACCGCGTTCATCGCGTCGATGGCGTCGGCGATGGACGGCTCGGGACGTTCATCCTCGGGCCCGTCGCCTTCCGACGGTTGCGTTTCCGGCGCAGCCTCCGTCGCAGTGCCGTTTCCGTCCGGATCGGCCTCCACGGTCCCGGATCCGGCGTCCGGTCCCGTGGGCTCCGCTTCGGCGCGGGCGGCGAGGGCCTCGGCCCGGCGCGCCTGCGCCTGGGCCTGCATGCGGCGCGAGGCCGCTTATCGCGCGGCCTGGGCGGCGCAGGCGGGCCCGGTGCGCTTCGAGGCGGCGCCGTTCCCGCTCAGGATCCAGACCCGTGCGGACCTCGCGGCGGCCGACTGGGGGCTCGGCGCCTGGGAGAACCCGGACAACGAAAGGTGGCGCACGCCCTTCCTTCCCGGCATGCCGGTGCTGGTCGCCGAGCCCGACCCGGACCCCTGGCCGGACCCGACGACCCTGCTCGGGCTGCTCGGCGAGGCGGGCGCGAAGCTGGAGGGGCTCAGGCTGCTCAACGGGCGGTTCGTCCTCAAGGCGGAGCTGGGCGACGCGGTGCTCCAGATCCTGGTCCCGTCCGGGCGCGTGTTCGGACCCGCAGACGGGATCGTGGCGAAGCTGGGCCTCGGCCTTCCGCTGGAGGCCCCGGTCGGCCGGATCGCCGACCTGTGGCGGGTCGCCGGGCGCCCGCCCCCTCCTCGGATGCGGCCCTTCAGGGACGGGCGGATCGCGCGCTGGTGTCGGTGATGGACGGCATCGGCGCGGAGAAGTCGCTTCGCTGGATGGCCGAACGCATATGGGGCGAGGCAAGGGTCGCCGAAGAGTGGACCTCCGACGGCTGGATGCGCGCCCAGATCCGGCGCTGGATCCCCAAGGCCAGGGCGCTGGCAGAGGGCGGCTGGCGCGACCTCGTGCCCCGCCATGTGCCGGAGCCGTGGCGGTACGCCCCGACCGCGGGACCGGACGCGTAGCGGGCGTCCGGCGGGGCGCAGGCGGGAAACCGCATTGCGGCATCCGCCGCCGGGCGCTACCGTCGCCCGCGCAGGATCGGAAACATTCCCCGCAATCCGGGCGAATTCGGGGGACATGCGGGGTCGGGAGTTGACTTGAATCAGCTTGCGATATGAAGACCGATAAGGGTAGTTATTTCTTAAGTCATTGTAATTGCATGACGAATCCGATTTTCTGGCAGATGAAAACAAAACATGACACCACCCGTTTGTCCCTACTTGTCCCCTTCCGGACCCTTCCTGACTCTTTCTGTCCGATCAATCGAGGACAATTGGGAACCGGCAATCAGATGAGCCCGTTTGTCCCTTCCTGTCTGGACAGGAAGGGACAAACCGATGATTCCGTAACCCGGCGAATGAGATTTGCGTCATCCATTCTTGGTCGGTCGGTTACGGCCCCGCCGGTCCCCGTCATTTCAGCCGGTTTTGCGATACGCGTTTCCTGCTGGCAACGACAACGGGCAGGTGCGCTCGATGCAGGACCACGGTCAGCACGACTGAGGCATGGTGAAGCTCAGAAACAATAGGATCTCGCGGCGCACCGTCGACGCCATCGCGGTGGAAAGGGACACGGTGTTCTGGGACAGGGAACTCCAGGGCTTCGGGGTTCGGGTCTATCCCTCGGGACGGAAGGTCTACATCGTTCAGACCCGGGCTCGCGGCGACGCGAAGAAACGGATTACGATCGGTCGCTACGAGGACCTCTCACCGAGCGAGACACGGCGCCGGGCAGCGGCCGTCATCGGCCGGATCAAGTCCGGCAAGGAGCCGGCTACGCACACCCGGCGCCGGTCGTAGTCTGCGGCGAGGTCGCCGGAGACAAAGGGCTCAGGGTGGACGATTGGGCGGCCGGCGCGAAGAAAGGTGTTGATCGGCATTCTGTTGGACGCCGATCGGCATGCTAATCCTCTGACGTTGCGTCATTCTGTGGGGTCAATGGCGTGCGCTGAATAACACACTTCGCCGTAAAGGCGCTCGATCCGTTCCGTTTCTTCATCCGTTAGCTTCTCGAATTCTCTTTCGCGCGCCCGGTTCGAAAGACGCCCCGCATTTTGATGCAGAAACCGGAACAGCAGGTCGGCGGTGCGATCGGGCATATCGACGATCGCCTGCAGGTGTCTCGTGAACCGGTCGTAGCGCCGAAGAAAATCCGTTTCGTTTGGCAGGTCTTCCTCGATCGTTCTGCGCACGCATTCGAACAGGAATTCCGCATGAGGCGTGGCGTCGAAAAAGCGATAGTAATCCGCCGTGTCGTTGAGCACCCGGACATTCCCGCGCTCCGTCGGCTCCCACTCGATGAGCGGCAAGAGCCGCCGCGAATGGTCCTCCAAAACCGCGCCATACGCGTCGATCCGATCCAGGATCGCGGCGGATACCGGAAACACGACCCCCGGCGGGTTGAAGCCCCGCTGTGCCAGGACGTGATGAATGAGATAGCGATGGATGCGCCCGTTCCCGTCATCGAAGGGATGCATGTACACAAAGCCGAACGCCAGCGCGGCAGCTGCGATGACAGGATCGAGGGCGGTTGCGGGATCCAGGTCGAACGCGACCATGCCTTCGATCAGGGACGCCAGGTCTTCGTGCCGCGCGCTGATGTGGTCGGGGATCGGCCCGCCCGTGTCCCGTTCGTGCTCGCCGACAAATCCGCCTTCGGTGCGCAAGCCAAGGCGCACGAACCGGTCGTCACCGACTACTATCTCCTGCAGCCGGAGCAGTTCATCAAGGTCGATGGGTTGCCGGCCGGCCTCACCGATAGCTCGGCCCCAGCGCTGAATGCGGTTTTGTGGCGGGCGTTCGCCCTCGATCGCGTAACTCGACTTCGAATCCTTCAGGAGCAGGAATGCGGCTGTGCGGGCCAGCAAGTCCCCCGGCACCGCAGCGACGACGGCCCGCGCCCGCTCCGCGAGATCGAGGTTGACGAATTCCTCGAGTGCTTGCGTGCGCCGGACGAGCGGGCAGAAATCCGGTGTGCCCGGCAGGTTGTTCCTGACGCGATGCCGCGCGGAGTTCTCGCCCGGGACCGCCCATTGCTGCTTCGGGTTGACGACCGGCACATAGTCGGCCCGTGTGGCGTCGGGAAGGTTCAGACGCTGCCCGGTGAACCACTCGTAAAGAAACCAGAGGCGCCGAGCATAGGCGCCTGTGGGCGTATCCCGGACGATGGATTCGATCTCGGCCGCATCCACCGCAAGGAAGAGGCGCTTTAGAACGGCAAGATCGAGCCCCTCATATTTGAGGGCGAAGGTCAGGTGCGCTTCCAGTGTGGGGCGCGGGGCATGGCGCGGGGTGAGAAGGCGCCAGCCTCCCTCCTCCCGGATTCTGTGCCGCTCGCCCGTAGCGGATAAGGTCCGCGGCAAGGGAGCGTGCAGGCTGCAGGCATCGATCAGGGCGGCGTAGCCGGCCAGCGTCGCCCGTTCCGGCAACCGCCTGCCCTGAAAAACCGTGATCGGCCCTGAAAAACGATGTTGAAGCGCGACATTCATGAATTTCGATGCTCTTGGCTGAAAAACGAAGCCAACAACCCATGTCCCTGAAGTTCCATGATACAGCGTGAAAAACACCTTCTCAAGGGACCGTCAGTGAATTTTTACTGTTTTTCGAAGCCATATGTGAACTACTTTAAATACTATGCGTGCAGGGACAGGCTGACAGGCTATGAGTTCACAGCATCTGGCGATCAGTGGGAATCAGCACTCTAATCGGGAAAACGGACGTGAAATCAACAAGTTGTCGAGTCCCGCTGCGGGCGTTCCGGGTCTGTCCTTATGGCTGCCACGCATCTCCGGCAAATCCGACGCTTTCCGCCGCTGTCCCGATGTCAACGGCGGCGCGCTGTTGGGCCTGCTGGTGGACAGCAGGCCCAGTCATCCTGCTTCACGATCCCAACGGCGGCCGGCACAGCCATCTTTGCGTATCCATGAGCCCACAATAGAAACCCACACCGGACAGAGACCGAGCCGCCGAGTAGTCTGAAAAGGTGGGGTCACCTCACTCGGCGTATGTCCGGACCTGTGCCGCGTTCGTTTGAGGAGAGCTAGCAGTCGTGGGTTGGATCGACGCAATGAATCCGGATATGATAGGAATATCTTGGTGAACATTGCGCTGCCGCTTCTCAATATCTCTTTGCAAATCAGAAAGTTACAGAAGCTTGCACCGGCAGTTTGATCAAATGTCGGACTCGGGCTTGCGTGCCGTCGGATTCATCCCGGCGGGTACTCGGCGTGTCGAGCGGCCTTGAATCGCGAGAGCGCTGCCGTACGGCCGGCCGTTCCGCCATGGATGTCTTCGGACAAGGAGACGATCGGTCTCTTCGGTGCCGTGGACATCTCTAGCCCGTAGGCCAGGAACCAGATCAGAATGACGCCGGCGCCCCACCAGAGGATGCGCCATGCCCACAGCGACGGCATCGCGAAGTCCCAGCTGTCGTAGCCGGCGTCGGGCGCGCCGAAGAGATAGTTTCCGATGACCCCGCCCGGCCCGGCGCCGAAGAATAGCCACACCGCGACCAGAATCCAGGCGAAGGTCCTTACGCCGCGCGCCGTGGCCCGCGGCGCCGCGTGTTGCTGCAGGAAGTCGTGAAACTTCTGCCGGCGCTGCCTGCCGGCAGCCTCCTGGGACATGGCCGAGGCGATAACGCAGATCGACAGGTTGAAGAACATGCCCCAGCCGGCAGAGTGAATGGTCCAGGGCCAGCGCCCCCAGGGCAGAGTGCCGCCGGTCAGGGTCTGGCCGATACTCTCGGTCAGGATCACGGCGAGGATGCCGGCGCACAGGCCGTAGAGCGCGCCCTGGCGGGTGATCCAGGGAAACCAGGTGGCGCCCAACAGTGTCGGCCAGAGCTGGAAGGCGACCGGCAGGGCCAGCGCACCCAGTTCGACCAGGGCAATCCGGTCGTAGGTGGCGAGCGCAAGAGCCAGGCCGGTAACGACCAGCACGGCAATGCGCGCAAACAGTTTCTGGCCGCGGTGGCTGGCGTCCGGTTTCAGGAAGCGGCGGAATACGTCGCGGCTCAGCATCGCCCCCGACGCTGCCAGATGCACCGCGCCGGCCGCCTGCATGGCGACCAGGCCGCAGACGGCAAGCAGCGCCGCCAGCCAGGGCAACGCCTCGGTCACCGAATTGATGTAGTAGGGGACGAGCGCGGCCTGTTTGCCGCCCGACAGGTCCGGCAGGACCCGGGCGACCGCCAGGCCGGCTTCGGTAACGGCCTCGTTGGCGCCGAGGAACAATGCGGCGACGCCCTGGATCGCCGAAAATATCAGGATTATCGCGCCGACCGCAGCGGCAGAAGCCCAGACCTGCTGCGCCGCGAAGGGCCGGGGCGTTGCGCTGGAAAAGGCCCAGATCGAGAAGGTCGGCGCGGCCATCACGCCGAGCAGGGCGAACATGAAGCTGAGGCACATAACCCCGGTCCAGAGGCCGCCGACCGGCGCCTCCTTGCCCAGGCCGGCTGTCCATTGTGCGACGCCCGGCAGGGCGAACAGGCCGTTATAGTCGCCGCCGCCGAGGCCGCGTGTCGTACCCCAGCCGCCGATCTGAGTCGCCGCGAGATCCGCGAGCTTGCGGTTGAGCATCTCGAATCCGCCGACATGATCGAGGGCGATGAGGCCGAGCACGATCATGCCCATCGCCATCAGGATGCCCTGGAGGACGGCGACGTTGGCGATGCCCGCAATGCCGCCCGCCGTGACATAGATTACAAGGACCAAGGCCAGGCCCCACATGGCCATGTCGCGTGACACATATCCGTCGGTCACGACGCTGATGAGGAAGCCGGAGCCGCCCAGCAGGAGGCCGGTGAAGGGAATTGCGAACAGCAGCGCAACAGCCAGGACGATCAGGCGGAGCGCCTCGCTGCCGTAATGGTCCGCCAGCAGTTCGCCCGGCGTAAGGTAACCGAAGCGCTTGCTCAGCGCCCATTGCCGTTTGAGCAGGACGACTCCGGACAGCGGAATTGCGATCGCGCCGATGGCGGCAAACGCATAGGGAAAGCCGTCGCGAAAGACGAGGCCCGGATGGCCGATGAAGCTCCATCCACCGAACGCCGCGGTGGTCACGCCCATGACGAACAGCCAGACCGGTAGCTTCCTGCCGGCGACGAAATAGTCGCTCGCCGTCGGCGCGCGGAATCCGCAGCGCGCACCCCAGAATATGCAGTAACCCCAATACAGGATCAGGAAGATGAAGAGCCAGACGATCTTGTCCGACAACGATCTGCCCTCGTTCCAGCGGCGCCCGCGGTCCCGATCACGCCGGTGAGTCCGGCACGACCTCCGACCTTTTGCCACCCGGCGGCGGCCGAGTCGACTTGCGAACGATGATGTCGCCCTTGATTTGCCAGGCGACCGTCTCGTTCTCCGCCCCGATCGAAATCTCCTCGATGAGCTTCACCGACGCTTCGATCATCCTGTCGAGCGGTTGGGAGTAGGTTGTCAGAGAGTGCGACGGCCAAGCCGCCATTTCTATGTTGTCGAGGCCTGCGACAGACACATCCTCGGGAACCCGGAGGCCGAACTCGGTGCGCACCGCCTCGATGCAGCCAAGCGCAATGATATCGCTGGCGCAGAAGACCGCATCGGGGTGCGGATGCCGCTTCATCAGACGGATCGCGGCGCGATAACCGGCCTCGTAGGAGAAGGAGTAGCCCTCCTCGCGCCAGACATCCGCGAACCCGCGCGCGATGCACCGGTCGCGAAATCCGCGCCACCGGTCCAACGTAGTCGAGGCGTTCTGGAAGCCGGCAATGTAGGCCAGGCGGCGGCACCCGGTATCGATAAAATGGTCGGCGATCATGCCGCCGCCATGGGCGTTGTCGCAGACGACATAGAAGATCGAGGAATTCGGATCGCGGCGATTGAAATAGATCAGCTTCGTTCCGGCCCGCTCGGCCACTTCCTGAGCCCGGGAGGAGATCGTCACCGCCATGACGATGACGAATTCCGGCTGATAGCTGATGGCGAGCGGCAGGATATCGTCCGGGGTTTCGCCGGACGGCACCGTGAACAGCATGACATGCCATCCCGCTTCGCGCAGCGCTTCGCTCAGCCCGCGGAGCGCCTCCGGATAGAACGGGTTTTCGAGGTGGGATACGATGATGCCGACGATCCGGCTTTTCTGGGTGATCAGGCTCTGGGCATACGGATTGGGCCGGTAACCGAGCCGGTCGGCGTAGTCCAGCACCTTGCTGCGCGTCTCGGGCGCGATGACGGCCTGCTTGTTGAATGCGCGCGAAATCGTTGAGATCGATACGTCGAGATCCTCGGCCAGGCGCTTGGCGTTGATCCGCTTGCCGGGCGGTTCCGGCTTGTCGGCGGTCTTCTTTTCCATAGGTGCCGGGGATCCTCGAATTGCGCCGTCAACCGGTTCCAACCGGCGGACCGAATATCGATCGCCGCCGCCGACGGTACGATCGACAAGTAGTTTTCCGTCATTCGGAAAAAAATGCAAACGATTGCTGCAAACGATTGCACCTCAAGATAATTCCGTCTAGTGTAGCGCCAGTCTGCCGTTGCCCGGGATTGCGCGCGGTCTCGACATGTCGACCGTGCTGCGCGGCGGCGTTCGCAGGCACCGTTCCGGCTGGAACGGCAAACCGCTGTAAACACATCGGGAGGAGACGATGAGACGATTGGCCAAGCTGGGCATCCTGTTGGGGGCGCTTTTGCTCCTGCCGGGCCACGCAATCGCCGAGGGCGTGGACGAGCTGCCGAAGGACATCCAGGAGAAACTGTACTCGAAAAACATGCTGGACCCGTCGCAGCCGATCGGGTCGAGTGCGTATCGCAACTGGAAATCGCCGAGAAAGCCGCCGTGGACGATCGGCTACGCCAGTTCCTATGCCGGCAATACCTGGCGCGCGGGCGTCATGGACCGGCTGGTCCAGAAGCTGATCGGCAAATGGCAGAAGCTGGGCCTGCTCAAGGAGGTCCTCGTCACCCAGTCGAACCTCAACGACGCATTGCAGATTCAACAGATGCGCCAGCTCGTCGACCGCGGTGTCGACGCGCTGATCGTGTGCTGCTCGAACCCGACCGCCCTGAATGCGACGGTGAAATACGCGTTCGACAAGGGCGTGCCGACCTTCTCGTTCGTCGGTTACCTAACCTCGCCTTATTCGATCAATTCATCGTCCAACTACCAGTTGGCCGGCCATCGCATGGGCACCTGGATGGCCAAGGAGCTCGGCGGCAAGGGCAATGTTCTGGTGGTCGAGGGCATTCCGGGAACCTCCGGTTCCGATTCGCAGGACCGCGGCATCAAGGCCGGCCTCGCGGCGAATCCTGGCATCAAGGTGGTCGGCAGCATCGCCGGCATGTGGACCGACCAGGTCGCCCAGGCCGAGGTGCAGAAGTGGCTTGCCACCCACCCGGGGAAACTGGATGGCATCGTCGTACAGTCGGCGGCTGAAATGGGTGTTCTCCGCGCGCTGCAGCAGTCCGGGCGCAAGATGATCCCGGTCACGATCGGCGGCGAACTTGGCGCCATCTGCTACTGGCGCAAGAACATCGATTATATCAGTTCGGCCTATCATGTCTGGCCTCCGGGCGACGATTTCGAGTTGATCTGGAATATCATGATGCGGACGCTCCAGGGCCAGGGGCCGAAGCTGCAGTCGGTCCTGGTCGACGTGATCCCGTTCGGCAAGGACGACGTCAAGAAGATGATGGGCACGGATTGCGACGAGAACAACAAGCTCTGGGCCCATGTCGGCATCGAGACCTGGGGCGGAAAGAAGTTCCTGGACAACTTCTTCCTGCGCCCTGCCGATCCGGAGAAATATAAGGCATCGATGCACTAGACGCCGTACTATCGCAGGCCGGAGCCGGAACAGCGGCTCCGGCCGAGCGGTAGGACAGGGTATTGGACAGCATAGCGTCGCCAATGGACCGCCCGACGGGTGACGCCCCCGGCGCCGGACCGGCGAACGGGGGTTCGTCGCGCGATGCCGTGTCCGTTGTGGACGTACACAAGGCGTTCGGCGTCACCAAGGCGCTGGACGGATGCAGTTTCAGCGCCCGTCTGGGCGAAATCCACGCGATCGTGGGCGGCAATGGTTGCGGCAAGAGCACGCTCGCAAAGGTGATGTCGGGCGTCCAGATCCCCGACAGCGGCCAGATATCCATGCTCGGCCATACGCCGAGGTCGCCGATCGAAGCGCGCCGCGCCGAAATCGCCACCGTCTTTCAGGAAGTGCTCGTCGCGGACGAATGTTCGGTCGCCGATAACCTGTTCGTCGGTGCCGACGGTCTGTGGTCGAAATCGCGCCCGTCCCGCGCGAAATACGAAACCGCCGGCTCCCTCATGCGGGATCTGACCGGCGTCGACATCGACCCCGACATACTCGTCGGCGGCCTGCCGCTCAGCATGAAACAATGGATTACAATCGGCCGCGCCCTGCTGACCGAACCCAGGATTCTGATCCTCGACGAGTCGTCCGCCGCGCTCGATCTGGATTCCACCGAACGGCTGTTCGCCAAGATGCGCGAGTTGCGCGACAGGGGTTGCGCGGTCATCATCGTGACCCACCGGATCGCCGAGTTGATCCGCATCAGCGACCGGGCGACGGTCATGCGCGACGGCCGCGACGTTGGTGTGCTGGAAAAGGGTGAGATCACCGAGAAAAACCTGCTCGAGCTGATGACCGGCGAGCGCGATTTTACCGAGACCCATCACGGCCAGGAGGCGCACCAGGCGTTCAGCGACGAGATCGTCATGCGGGGCGCCGGCCTGCGCTTGTGGGAGGATGGCGACAGGTTCGCATTCGATTTGAAACGGGGCGAAATCCTGGGCGTGGCCGGCCTAGACGGCCAGGGACAGGACGAATTCGTCCGTGCCCTGGCCGGTGTCGAGCCGGCGCTGGAGGGGCTGCCGGAAGCGCGCGACGATGCCGGCGCCTTCGTCACGGTCGAGGGGCTGGACGATGCGGAAGCGTGCCGGATCTACTACGTCTCCGGCGACCGCAAGCGCGAGGGCATCTTCCCCAACCTCAGTATTTTCGAGAACCTGCTCTTTCCGCTGTATCGCAAGACAACCCAGAAAGGCTGGCTCGGAATCATCGACTGGGCCGATCTGGCGAGCGTGTTCTCCTGGTTCGTCGACCGGCTGTCGATCAAGATCGGGCACCGCTCCAACCTGATCACCTCGCTTAGCGGCGGCAATCAGCAGAAGGTGCTCATCGGGCGCTCCTTCGCCATGCAGCCGGGCATTCTCGTGCTGAACGATCCGGCGCGCGGCGTCGACGTCCAGACCAAGCGGGAACTCTACAATCACCTGCGGGAATATGCCTCGCGCGAGAATTCGATCGTCTTCCTGTCGAGCGAACTCGAGGAGTTCATCGGACTGTGCGGCCGGGTCGTCGTGTTCCGGCATGGCAGCATATTCGACAGCTTCATCGACGACGAGATCGATCCGGACAGGATCCTCGAAGCCATGTTCGGCCAGACCGAGGGCGGCGGTGCGCATCGCCATCGCCACGACGACGGCGAGATCCATTCTGCCGCCGAGATCTTCGATTTCGAGGCCAACAGGAAACAGCGGCAGCCAAAGGTGCAGATCGGCCGTATCAAGATCGTCGAGACGGAGTCGGAAGAAGGGGTGGACGCAGAGCGTTCCCCCGCAGCGGCTTCGGGCGACCGGGTCAAGGTCGTTTATTTCGACGAATAGCGGTCCGGGGGAAAACAGTTGAGTAAGGATGAGCGCGATGGGGCGTGATGAAATCAAGATCGTCGAATTCGATGGTGACGACGACCGGTCGCCGGCAGGCCGCCCGGGCGAAAAGACAGGCATGAAGATCGTCGAGTTCGACAACGACCGGGAGGACGGTCGCAAGACCGTCGCGACGGCGCAGGATATTGGCCACATCAAGATCGTCGAATTCGACGACGACTCGCCGTCCGGGCAATCGGGACCATCGCGGCAATCCGGGCCGCCCGAGCCGTCGCGGCCGGCTGCCAGAGCGATCAAGATCAGGGATTTCGGCGCGGATGCCGAGGCCGGCCGGCAGAGCGAAGCCGGCAAGGGACCGAAAATCAAGGTGATGGAATTCGACTGATGATCCCGGAAGCGGACATTCCTTTCGCTTCGTGCCACGACGCCCGGTGAGGCCACCGGCATGAGCGCTGCAGAACTGAGGCATGCATCGTCGCCATCGCACACCTATCTGCTGGTGCCGATCCTGCTGCTGTTCGGGCTGCTCACGATTGCGACGCTCCGCGCGCCGAACCTGATTTCCAACGTCGGGATCGGTAGCGCCGTTATCGTCGCCTCGCCGCTGATTCTGGCGACCTACGCGCTCACCGTCATCGCGATGGCGGGCCGGGTGAGCGTCGACCTGTCTATCGGACCGCTGATCGGTTTCATCAATGTCAGCATGGTCCAGCTCTACGCCGCCAAGATCATCGTGACGCCGGTGGAATTCTTCGCCTATGCCATTGCCGTCGGCGTGCTCTACCAGCTGCTGATGGGCTTGATCATCGTTTATGTGCGGGTCCAGCCGATCATCGTCGCGCTCAGCGGCTTCCTGGCGCTGGTCGGCCTCAATCTGGTCATACTGCGGCGGCCCGGCGGCGTGGTGCCCGAATGGATGCAGCACTGGGGCTTGGGTACGGAGATCCTGTCGCCGGTCCTCGCCATCGTCGTCGTTGCAACCCTGGCCTGGTTCGCTCTGACCCGGACCGCGTTTTTCGGCCATCTGAGGCTGATGGGCTCGGACGAGCGCACCGCCTATGCCAGCGGCGTGCGCATCAACGTCGTGCGGCTGGGAGCGCATGTTATCGCCGGGATATTTGCGGCGATGGCGGCGCTGACCTTCACCTCCCTGATCGCCTCGGGCGACCCGAACCAGGGCACGACCTACACGCTGATGGCCGTCACCGCCCTCGTGCTGGGCGGCACCAGCCTTGCCGGCGGACGCGGCAGCATCGTCGGATCGCTGTTCGGCGCCCTGAACATCTACCTGATCACCTACGTGCTCTCGACCTTCAGTTTCGGCCGGGTGCAGAGTTTCGTCACCGAGGCGGCCTACGGCGCCGTCCTTGTAATCTCGCTGCTGCTCACCCTGGCGCTACCGAGACTGCCGCAACAGGTCGCGCGGGTATCGCCGTTCGCCTTTTTCGCAATGCTCGGCGTCCTTGCCCTGGGCGTGATCCTATATTCGAAGGAGGAGTTGAAGCCTCCGCCCGCGCCAGCACAGGTCTCCGGCCAGACGAAGTCCGGCGGCTCCGGAATCCAGTCCCTGGGTTCGGGTTCCGGCAGTTCGAGCGGCTCGGGAATCCAGTCGCTGGGCTCCGGGTCCGGTAGTTCGAGCGGCTCCGGGATCCAGTCGCTGGGTTCGGGTTCCGGCGGCTCCGGGCTGACGGTGCTGGGCGGCGGCAAGGCCAAGGCGGCTCCACCGGCACCGAAGGGCACGCCCGTCGTCTTTGCCGGCATCGTCATCGCCGTCGTCGTATTCCTGATCTATCTGCTCTATCGCGGCATCAGCGCGTCGCTGATCGCTTTCATCGGTGTGCTGGCCCTGCTTGTCCTGGGCCTGTCGCTCTATGGCGGGCCGGACCCGCCCGTGGCCGCGGGCGAAGCGGCGTCGTCAGGCATGGCCGGCCTGAAAAACCTCCTGCTCGAATGGGTCGGGCCCTACGGTTCGGATGCTGGATATCCGGCGGCTTCCGGCGCGCTCACCTCGCCCATAGTTGCCGTGGCGCTGGTCATCGCCGGCACCGTGCTGCTTGCCTCGCTGCTGATCCTGATTGCGCAAACCGGGGTTCGCAGCCGGATCGGCAACGTGCCCCTGCTCTTCGCGATCGGTTTGGGGGCAGCAGCGGCAATCGTTGTGGTCTATGCGAACCAGGGAGTGTCCGCGTCCCGCGGTACGCTGTTCACGCCGGCACTCTGTGCGGTTCTGGTCGGCGCCCTCCTGTTCGTCGTCAGCCTGCCGCGCGTACAGCAAAGAATCGGCAACACCGTAATCCTGCCGCTCGCCGTTCTTTCGGTCACCGCGCTCGGCGCGATGTATTTCGCCGCCGGCCCCGGCTCCGCGCCGCCTGCTCCGGCGGCGCCGGCCGCGGGATCGGGCGCCGCCGTTACGATCGGCCAGCTTCAGCCGTCCGAATCGCTGTTGGTTGCGGTGTTCTGGGTCATCCTGGCGGCGGCGGCCCTCTACATCGGAACCCTGCCGCTGGTAAGGAACAGGATATTCGCTTACGTCGCCGAGAGCGTGGGTGTGCGCGTCTTTTCTTATAGCAGTGCGTTTATCGTGCTGACCTCGATCCTGTTCCTCGGCGCGATGTTCTACGCTGCCGAAGCGCCGTTGTGGAAACTCGGGGTGGCGATCGTTGCGGCAGTCATCGTCGCCCGGCGGGCGTGGAAATTCCTGCGCGGATATCGCGGCGGCCGCCTGTTGTCGGTCGTCAGGCGCGAACTCGGCGGGCGCGGGCGTGTCCGGATGGTCCTGGGGGCCGGACGATGACCCGGTCGGCGCATCTATTCTACAAGTGGCTGGGATTCGTTATCGCAGTCCTGATCGCCGGCGTGGGGACGATCCTCGGCGTGGTCGAGGAAGTGCCGCTGCAGCACGTCATCTTCTTCACCGCGGCGACCGTAGCGCTTGTGCTGTGGGGCTGGCATCACTTCTCGATCCGCTGGGTCTACAAGCAGGACGAGATCGGCCTCGAAAGCGCCCGACCGCCGGAGGCCGCGGTGCGGGAGCCGGATCCGCAGGAGGAAGAGGCCAATGAAAGCGGCGGCTTCCTCAGGAACCTGATCTACCGCATCCGCACGATCCTCATCGGCGTCGCCCTGCTGATTATCCTGTTCCTGATCCTGACAGCGACGGTCGACGGCTTCTTCACCGCGCGCAACATCTTTGCCTCGATCATACTGGTGATTCTGCTGGCGCTGGCCGTCGCGCTGAACCGCTATGTGACGACCAACAAGAGCGCGTATATCGGCGTGACCGTCCTGGTCGGCCTGTTCGTCGTCGGCTCGCTGGTCGTCGACGGGTTCTTCTCGGCGATCAATTTCAAGTCGATGTTGGTGTTTGCGGCGTTTCTCGGCCTGGCCTGCCTGGGCCAGACCCTGGTCGTTCTGCTCGGCGGACTCGACCTGTCGATCCCGTTCATTATCGGATCGGCCAACATCGCGCTCGCCTATCTCTTCGGAATCGAGGGCCTGCCCAACTGGCTGGCCGTCCTGATCATCCTGGGGCTCGGCGCCTGTATCGGCGCGGTTACCGGCTTCCTCAGCTTCCGCCTGCAGGGACAGGCGCTGATCGTTTCGCTCGGCGTCGGCTTCGCGGTCGCGGGCGGCACCCAGATCGTCACCAGCATCGGCACTCGCTACGCCGGCAACGTGCACGGCGCCGTGCCGGGATGGCTGACCAATATCGCGGCGATGAACGGCGAAACCTTCGGCCTGAAGGTTCCGCCGGTGATCCTGATCTGGATCGTCGTCGCAGTGCTGCTGATCATCGCGATGCGCAACACGGTGTACGGGCGCAACCTCTATGCCCTCGGCGGCAGCCGAACGGCGGCCAGGCGCCTTTCGATCTCCGAGCGAAAATACTGGGTCGGCGTGTACACGATCAGCGGCTTCATCGCCGCCATGACCGGCTCGTTGCTTCTCGGCTGGAGCGGCAGCGGCTTTATCGGCGTCGGCAATCCCTACCTGTTCACGACGCTGGCGGCCGTGGTGATCGGCGGCACGTCATTGCTCGGCGGCTGGGGCGGCTACGGTTTCACGGTGATCGGCGTGCTGGTTTTGCAGGTCCTGACGTCGTTCCTCGTCGGGATCGGCCTGAACTACGAGGGGCAGCAGTTCGTGTTCGGCCTGCTGATCATCCCGCTTGTGGCGCTCTATGCCAGATCGCCGCATATCCGGAACCAGATCTGAGGCGAAAATGAGTAAGGGTTATCGATCGGGCTGGGGCGAAGGGCAGGCGAATGACTAAGTTCGTAGACCCAACCGATGTTGTTGGCGCAACCTTCTGGCTGATTTCCATCGCCATGGCGGCGGCGACGGTCTTCCTGCTGTTCGAGCGCCGCCGGGTTGCGGACCGGTGGAAGGCGCCGGTTACCATCATGGGTACGGTGACGCTGGTGTCGGCCCTCCAGTATTTCTACCTGCGCGACGTCTGGACCGCGACCGGCAAGGTTTCGACGGTGTATCGGTTCATCGACTGGCAGCTGACCGTGCCGATGCAGACGGTGATCTTCTACCTGATTCTGGCGGCCATTGCGGCGGTCTCGGCGGGCGTGTTCTGGCGCCTGCTGGTCGCGTCGGTAGTGATGATCGGCTCCGCCTATCTCGGCGCGGCCGGCTATATGAGTCCGACCCTGGGTTTCCTGATTTCGGCGGCCGGCGGGCTCTACATCCTGGGCGAGGTCTATCTGGGCGAGGCCAGCAAGATCAATTCGGCCAGCGGCAACGCGGTCGTGCAGGGGTCCTTCAATGCGCTGCGATTGATCGCCACGATCGGCTGGGCGATCTATCCGCTCGGTTATTTCATGGAATTCCTTGGCGGCGGCGTGGATCCGAAGAGCATCAACGTGATCTACAACCTCGCCGATTTTCTGAACAAGATCGCTTTCGGCCTGGTGGTTTACCGGGCCGCGGTGAAGGATACGGGCTGACGCGATGAAAACGGGCGCCTCCATCAAATCCGGACGCTCGATGCGTCCGGCGGAAACAGGGAGACTTGAGCCGTGAGCGGAGTAGACATCATCACCGCGATCCTCCTGGCGGGGATCACCATCGCGGTCATCGTCTACCTTCTCTACTGGCTGTACCAGCGGTCGTCGAAGGACATGTCCTTCGTGCGGACCGGCATCGGCGGCGAGAAGGTGGTACTAACGGGCGGCGCGCTGGTGCTGCCGATCGTCCACACCATTACGCCGGTCGGCATGCGCACGCTGCGCCTGGAGGTCAAGCGCGGCGGCGCCGGCGCCCTGATCACCAAGGACCGCATGCGCGTCGAGGTCGTCGCCGAATTCTACCTGCGTGTCCGTCCTGACAGGGAGTCGGTGGCGCTCGCCGCGCAATCGCTCGGCGAGCGCACGATGGACTCGGAGCGGCTGAAGGATCTCGTGCAAGGCCGTTTCGTCGATGCGCTGAGCATCGTCGCCGCCCAGATGACGATGGACGAGATGCAGGAGCAGCGCGGCGCCTATGTGCGCAACGTGAAAGAGCTTGTCGAGGACGCGCTGATCCAGAACGGACTTGAGCTCGAAGCGGTTTCGCTGACCGGTTTCGACCAGGCCGATATCGGCCTGTTCAACCCGCAGAACGCCTTCGATGCCGAAGGCCTGACCCGGTTGACCGAGCAGATCGAGGCGCGCCGGAAGAAGCGCAACGACATCGAGCAGGACACTGCAATCCAGATTCGCAACAAAAACCTCGACGCGGAAAAGCTGACGCTGGAGATCGACAAAGACAGCCACTATGCCCGCCTGGAGCAGGAGCAGGAAGTCTCGGTCCGCAAGGCGCATCAGCGTGCGGAGATCGCAAAGGAGCGCGCCGAGTACGAACGCGCGGCCGAGGAAGCGGAAATTCGCGCTCGCGAGGAGGTGGAAAAGGCGCGGATTGCCCAGCAGAAGGCGATCGAGGCCGAGCTTTCCCTGCGCGAGACCCGCCTGACCGAAGAGATCGAGGCGCGGCGCAAGCACCGCAACGACGTCGAGAAAGACACCGCGATCCAGATCTGGGAGAAGAACCTGCAGGCTGAGGAGGAGAACCTCCGGATCGAGCGCGAGACCGAGTATCTGCGCCTCGAACAGCAGCGCGACGTCGCCGTGCGCCGCGCCGAGCGGGCGGCGGAGATCGCCCGCGAGGAGGCCGAACGCCGGCGCGAGGCAGAGGAAGCCGAGATCCGGGCGCACGAGGAGGTCGAGAAGACACGGATCGACCGGGAGAAGACCTTGGACGCCGAGCGGATCGCCCACGCCCAGGAAACCGAGCGCCTGGAGGTTCAGCGCCGCCGGATTCTCGCCATCGAGGAGAAAGACCGCTCCATCGCCGTCGCCGAAAAGCAGACGCAGGAGCTGGAAACCCTGGCCGCCGTAGAGGAAGCGCGCGCCCGGGAGACCGCCGCGGCCGAGAAGGTCGCTTCAGTCAAGGAGACGGAAATTGCCGAGCGCAAGAAGAGGGTCGAGACCATCCTGGCCGCCCTGCAGGCCGAGCGCGAGGCCATCCTGCTGACCACGATCGCGGCAGCCGAGAAGACGGCTGCGGAAGACCGGATGGAAGCGGACAGGTTCTCCAGCCTGGCGGCCCAGTTGCGCTATGAGATCGATGCCGCCGGCAAACGTGCCCTCAACGAGGCGGAGAACATGCGCAGCGACGAGAACCGCCAGAGCACCCTGCGCATGAAGCTGGTCGAGCACCTGGAAGGAATCATCCGCGAATCGGTCAAGCCGATGGACAATATCGGCGACATCAAGATTCTCCAGGTCGATGGATTGCCGGGCCTGAGCGGCCTCGCCCCGACGGCCGTCGGGGCGGGCGGCGCGGACGATTCCTCAAGCGATCCCGAAGGCGGCGGGCCGAACGCTTCGGGACCGCGCACCGGCGGCACCCTGGCGGACAATATCGTCGGCGCCGCTTTGCGCTACCGGGCCCAGGCGCCTTTCGTCGATACCCTGCTCAAGGAGATCGGTATGTCGCCGAACGAGATTACCCATATCGGCAACCTTCTGCGCGAGGAGCGCGAGGCGGAAGGAAACGCCGAAACGGAGAAGAGCTAGCAGCGATGGCGGCGGATCCGCCGGCTCCGGAGACCCCCCTTGTGAACACCCGATGAGGACGCAGACATGGCCGTGGACGTGAAGACCTGGGCGTCGAAGTTCAAGAACCTGACGGACAACGACGAAACCATCCAATGCATGGGCAAGTACTATACCTGCTCGTTCCTGTACGACATGACGGACCGCAAGGTTATCGTCGAGATGCACGACGGCAAGGTGAAGAACATCAACACCGATCCGGCGCCGCTCGATCCCTACGATTTCGCCTTGCGCGCCAGCGCCCAGACCTGGCGCGAATTCGCGAAACCGGTGCCGAAGCCGATGTTCCACGGCATCTGGGCCGCCAGTTTCTGCGAGGACCTGAAGCTGGAGGGCAACCTTCTGGTGCTGATGCAGAACCTAAGGAATTTCACCGTTCAGTTCGAGCTGCTGCGCAAGTGCGGCGTGCCGGTTTGAGCGGCTGCGCAAACCGGGACCGGACAAATCAAATTCACAGGGAGTAGACGATGGCTCGCCATTCTCCAGTGACAGGCCGCTATGTGACGATCGAAGTCGACGGCAACGAATACAAGGTGTTCTATCTCCACAACGGCACCGGCCAGCCGCTGATCTGCCAGCACACAGCCGGCGCGCACAATCACCAGTGGCGCGGCCTGCTGGAGGACGAGGAGTTCACCCGCGACTACAACATCATCGCCTACGACCTGCCGCGCCACGGCAAGTCCGATCCGCCGCACAACAAGGAGTGGTGGAAGGAGGAATACCGGCTCACCGCCGAGCACTATGTGAACTTCATCGTCAAGCTGTGCGACGCGCTGGAGCTGAAAGACCCGATCTTCATGGGCTCGTCCTTCGGCGGCAACGTCGCGCTTCAACTGGCGCTGCGTCGCCCGGACCGCTTCAAGGCCGTCATCCCGGTCGAGGCCGCCGACCATGCGCCGGGCTTCTTCCTGGACTGGTGGCGCCATCCCCACGCCAACGCGGCGCAGGTCTGCGCCAGCGGCGTTTGGGACCTGATGGCGCCGCAATCGCCGGAAATGGACCGCTGGCTGACCTGGCACTACTACAGCCAGGGTTCCGAGGCCTTCAAAGGCGATCTGTATTTCTATTCGGTCGACCACGACCTGCGCGAGGAACTGCAGAATATCGACGCGCGCCGCTGCCCGGTAGTGATGATGACGGGGATTTACGATTACCTCACGCCGCCGGAGGCGACCGAGAACACCGCCCGTCAAATTCGCGGCGGCGTTTATATCGAGATGGAGGATATCGGCCACTTCCCGATGAGCGAGAACCACGAGGTCTTCCGCGTCTACCTGCGCGAGGCCCTGCGCATCGTCAAGGAGCGGACGAGTTGACCGCATCCCGGAGCATTCCGATCCGCCCGGCCCGCGGCGCAGGATACTGAACCGCCGGGCATGCAAGGGCCGCAAGCGAGAGCACTGAACGCCAACCAGGCCTGGTGGGACGGCTTGAAGAAGGGCGGCCGCCGGCCGTCGCAGCGGCGCCTGCGCGGCGACGGCATGGCGCTATACGCCATGACCTGCGGCTGGCTAAGCTGCGACCTCAACGAGATGCTCGCCGGCGGCGAGGGTCGGATCACCTTCCCGATCCCGACCTACCTGATCGACCATCCCAAGGGCCTCGTCCTGTTCGATACCGGCCTGCATCCGCGCAGCATTCACGACCCGCATACCCTGGTCGGTCCGCTTGCCGACGCCTTCGATGTGCGTTCCCGACCGGGCGACGATATCGTATCGCGCCTCGAAAGGCTGGACGTCGATCCCGGCCGCGTGCGCTACATCGTCAATTCCCACCTCCATTTCGACCATACCGGCGGCAACGGTTTCGTTCCCAACGCCCGCGTCGTTGTCCAGGAGACCGAGTGGGAGGCGGGCCGGATCCCGGAACTGGTGCACGCCAACTTCTATAACCCGATCAATTACGACCACGGCCATATCGTGAAACGGGTCGACGGCGAATTCGACCTGTTCGGCGACGGGACGGTCGTGACGATCCCGACATTTGGCCACACCCCAGGCCACCAGTCCCTGAAGCTCAAACTGCCCGGAGGCGAAATCGTCCTCGCCGCCGACGCCTGCTACTTCTGCCAAACCCTGGAGAACATGCATCTGCCGTCGCTGGTCTATGACCGCGCGAAGATGGTCAATTCGCTGCTCCTGCTTCGCAAGCTGCGCCGCAACGGCGCCCGGATCTTTTTCGGCCACGATCCCGAATTCTGGCGCAGCGTCCCCCAGGCGCCGGTCAACGTGTTTTGAGCGGGCTGAGGCGATGTCGCGTGCCGGCGGCATGCGGCGGGGTGTTACACGGCGCCGAGGTTGCCCTCAGGGTGCCACGGAAATAAGGGTCAAGCGCCGAACAACATATCGGCCTATTTCAAGCCAGTCTCCGACGTCGATCCCAGGCAACGCTTATCGCAATATGTTCGAAAAATCCCGCAAGGCGGATGGCGAGCGGGTTCAAAGAGCGATCGCCCCGGTAGGTTACACCAATAGATAATGTGCCGCCTTTCAAGTCCGGACCGAGCTGGGGCTTCACCGTGCGCGCGAGGCAGGCGGCGAACAGCGCCTTCTTGTCGGACACAGGCAATGCACGGAGTACGGCGAAGGATTCGCCGTCGTCTTCGAGCTCCGCATCGTTCATCCTAGTCTTCGGCCGGTCGGCGTTTTCGCGCACGGTTATGTCGAGCGCACCCGTTCCGGAGTCTCGCCACCCCAAGAGGCCTGCGAAAGTCAGGTGCCCGGGCCGAGCGTTCGGTCCGTTGCTTTCGACAGCAGCCACGACGGGAATTTGAACGGTTATCACCGTTGCGGCATGGATATTGATCCAAACAGCATTTTCCCTTTCCGCCCTGGCTCGCTAGTGGCTGGAGGGAAGTGGCAGGAATGCCAGGCGGCCGGGCCGGTACTCCCCGTCCGTCTGTGTTCCGAATGGCATGCCGGAGGTGCAGTCATGCGTGCTGTTGTTGAAATGCCGCCCACCAAGGAGGGGCCGGGCAGGACGTATGCCGGCTGCACATGCAGTATGTCGGTCAGCGAAGCGCTCGAGTTCGACCTGCCGGTGCGGGACGGGCTGGATGACGGCGGGACGGTCTACTGCGATTTCTCGATGCTTCCCGACGAGCTGGGACAGCGTGCCGCGCGCGCCCTGGTGTCAATGGCGGCGGCCCTCCGCGGGGACGACAGCGAATTCCCCTGGAGCGAACCGGACCCGGCAGGCGTGGGGATCGCGCTGCAGGTGCTGAGCTACCTGCCCGAGAGGAACACGATCAGCAAGGGGGCGGTGTACCGGATCGCCTTCCGCGAGGTCTCGCAGGACCCGGGCGAGGCGGAAGGCCACGCGCCCGCGCAGGATCGAAAGGTCCCTACCGCCCGAATACCGAGAGAGACGGGAACGACGGAAGAGACCGATTATCTGACCCCGCTGCAGGCGGCCCGGATTATCGGCCTGTCCGTGAAGACGCTGGCCCGCTACCGAGTGAAGGCGAAAGGGCCGGTGTTCGTGAAGCTCGAGGGCCGGGTGCGCTACCTGCGCAAGGACCTGGACGACTGGGTGCATCGCCGGCGGCGCGTCTCGACCATGGACGATGGCACCCTGCTTCTTGGATCCACCCCATGACCGGCGGGGCAAGGACAGCGCCGGGCGCATCCCCTGGGACCCGAACGGTTATGGGAACATTCCCGCAATTCGGGCGGTTGCGGCGGACATACGGGGTCGGGAATTGACTTGAATCAGCTTGCGGTTTGAAGACCGATAGGAACGATGTTTGACTAAGTCATTGTAAACACGCCAAGAAATACAATTTAGACGGATAAAAGCAAAATACATTGTTTTTCAACAATTGTTAGTTACCGAATTTGAACTTTAGCGCCGGCCGGGTCGGCCGCGCCGGCTCTCGCCGACGGTCAGTGCAGGACTTCGCCGAGCACGTCGACCGCGCGCCTGTGGTCCTCGAGAATGATGCGCATATAGTCCGGCGGTACGTCGTCGCCTTCGTCCGTCAACTGGCGTCCCGGCCGATCCGGGACGCGGCCGAAACCGCAGGGCGCCGCCAGTCCGAAGTCCGGCAGGTAGTGCTTTACCGTGTCGAGCTGGGCGCGCATCCCGTCGACGCCGTGCAGATGGTGTATGGCGCCGACATAGACGCGTGCCTCGCCGACATCGAGGTCCCGGAGGGGGCGGAACCAGGCGTCGCCGGCCGCGGCGACGGTCGGGAAATGTACGAAATCGACGGGCCGTCCGCACGCTGCGGCATGGGCATTCAGCAACAGCACCGTGCCGGAAATGTCCGCCGGCTGCCGGCCCGGCCAGCCGTTGACGGTGCCGTAACAGGAGTGCAGGCCGATATGAACCTCGTTGGGCAGATCTGCACATATCTCCCCGAGCGGTGCGGCGACCTTCGCGGCCTCGACCCGTGCGCCATCCGGGTCGCCGGCGACGATTTTCGCTTCGATGCGCCGGTTTTCGATTGCCAAATCCCACTGTATGGCAAGCTCCGCCGCGGGGATGTGTGCGGCGATGTTCTCAACCTCCGCCTTGAGCGCCTTCGTCATGCCGGGCGCAACCTTCAGGAGATCGGCTTCGTCCGGAACGAACAGCCCGAGGGTGCTGTAGGTGAGCGGCAGGCACACCTGGAAGCGGACATGGTCGGGAATCTTTCCTTCCTTCTTCAGGGTCTTGAAGACGAAGTAGGAGCCGATCGCATCCCGCGCGTAGCCGAGGCGCCAGCCCGGATCGCCGAACGTCACGTCATCGACGCCCGGGACGACACGGAATTTGAACTGGTCGTGATCGCCCTGGGGGCGCCAGGTGTCGGCACCGTGTTCGTCGGGCGCCGGGCGGCCGACCGTCTCGAGTTGGGGATGGCCGTTCAACACCCGGTAGGCCACGGCATCGATCCAGAAACGCCGGTCGCCTACCTCGCCGTCCGGCATATAGGCGAGCGAGGGGCCGATCGACGGCCCGAACGTGCGAAACACTTCCTCGGGCGTTTCCAGGGGAATGCTTCCGACCAGCAGCAACGCGTTCTTCATCCTTGTCTCCCGGTATCCTGTGCGGCCCTGCACCGCCCGCCCGGCGCGCCGGGCGCGTACAGGCAGATCATTCGGCGGCTGCGGAAGTTCTCGACGCTTTCCACGAATCCCAGTTCTCCAACAGGTCGCGCGATTTTTCGGCATGGTCTGCGAAGACCCGGTTCTCCTCCGCCTCCGACGAGGCGAATTCGAGCCGGTAGCCGTTGGGATCGTGGAAGTAGATCGACCGGCACATGCCGTGGTCGACAGGGCCTTCCACGGTTACGTTCCTGGCCTCGAGCCGCGCCTTCCAGGCGTCGAGCGCGGCATGGTCCGCGACACGCATGGCAAAATGCAGGTCCATGCCCCAGCGCGTCCTGAACAGTTCGTCGGGATTGTCGCCCGGATGATCGACGACGTCGAAGAAGGCGATGTAGGAGGGCCTGTCCGGATCGCCGCTGCCGATATCGAAGAAGATGTGCAGATAATCGACCGGTTCGCCTGTGGTCGGATGCCGGTCGATATGCAGTGCCTGGGCGAGCGGGAAGCCGACGACATCCTCGTAGAAGGCGCGGGTTTCCTCCGCATCGCGGCAGCGGTAGGCCGAATGGTCCAGTCCGAATACCGGCGGCTGGGCCGGGTCTTGGGGCTTTGTCGTCATAACCGGCTCCATTGGGAGATATGTCGGTGTGCGGATGCGAGTTTACCCTGAAACGAACATCTTGTAGTCAGCCGACAGGAGACTCCTAAATTAACCTGCCGCTTACTGCATGGCGACGGGAAGTTTCCCGGAACCCGGAGGCGGATAAGGAACGATCCAGGTGAATGCCGTCGATGATCGCGTCGCCGACCTGATGGTCGACCTGGGGTACGACTTCCGGCAGCCGGAACTGCTGGCGGAAGCCTTGACTCACCCGAGCGCCACCGAGGGCGAGGGCCGTGGCAAACGCAATCTGGAACGGCTGGAATTCCTTGGCGACCGGGTGCTGGGCCTGATCGTCGCGCGCCTCCTCATGGACGACTTTCCCGAAGAAAAAGTCGGCCAGATCGCCCGTCGACATGCAGCGCTGGTCAGCGCAGAAGCCCTGGCCCGTGTCGCCCGCCGGCTCGAACTCGGCATCTACATGAATATGTCGCCCGGCGAGCGGCAGCAGGGCGGCGCCGACAATCCCCAGGCGCTGGCGGACTGTTGCGAGGCCGTGATCGCGGCGCTGTATTTGGACGGCGGGGACGATGCGGCCGCGCGCATGATACGTCGCTACTGGCAACCCATGATGCGCGAGAGCGTGCGCCCGCCCAGGGATTCGAAGTCGACTCTGCAGGAATGGGCGCAGGCCCGGGCGCTGCCGCTGCCGGTCTACGCAATCTTGCGCCGGGAAGGGGCGCCGCACGAGCCGCTCTTCGATGTGGAATGCACCGTGCGCGGGTTGCCTCCCGTCCGCGCCGAAGGACGTTCCCGGCGCACTGCCGAGCAGGCGGCCGCGCGCCGGATGATCGACCAAATCGAGAGCTGTGATTCCGATGACGGGTAGCGAAGTGCAGCGCTTCGACGAATCGACGGGTTATGCACCGTGATCGGTGAACCCGCTCCGGCCGGGTTGCGCTGCGGTTTCGTTGCCCTGCTCGGCGCGCCCAATTCCGGCAAGTCGACGCTGGTCAACGCGCTGACCGGCGCCAAGGTTTCGATCGTTTCGCCCAAGGTGCAGACGACCCGGACGCGGGTTCTGGGCATCGTCATGGTCGGGGACCGCCCCGACGCCGCCCAGGTCGTTCTGGTGGATACGCCGGGGATTTTCGCGCCGAAACGCCGCCTGGACAGGGCGATGATTGCCGCCGCCTGGCAGGGCGCGGCGGACGCCGACCTGATCGGGCTGCTGGTCGATGCGCGCAAATGCGAGCGGCAGACCGACTCCGATACCGTGCGCATCATCGAAGGGCTGTTGCGAAACGGCCGCCGGGCCATCCTGTTACTCAACAAGATCGACCTGTTGAAACGCGACCGGCTGCTCGCCGTCGCCGACCGGATGAGCGGGGAAGGGCCGTTCGCCGACATCTTCATGATCTCGGCCCTGACCGGAAGCGGCATCGGCGATTTCCTCGACCATTGCGCTGCCCGCCTGCCGGCCGGACCGCACCTGTTTCCCGAAGACCAGCTCTCCGACATGCCGGAACGGCTGCTCGCTGCGGAAATCACCCGGGAAAAACTCTATCTCAACCTGCACGAGGAGCTGCCCTACGCGTTGACGGTAGAGACGGAAACCTGGGAGGAGCAGGACGACGGCAGCGTGAGGATCGAGCAGACGGTCTATGTCCGGCGCGACAGCCAGAAGAGCATCGTGCTCGGCAAGGGCGGGCGGCAGATCGGGAAAATCGGCGCCGCGGCGCGCAAAGAGCTGGAACTGCTGTTCGACCGCCGCGTCCACCTGTTCCTGTTCGTCAAGGTCCGCGACCGCTGGCAGGAAGACCCGGCGCGATACCGGGACTGGGGGCTGGATTATTCCGCGTGATGCCGCAGCCGGCCGGCGCCCGGCAGGTTTCAGTTTTCGATCGCCGATCTGTCATGCATTTGACATTTCGTAAGGCTAGAACGGCGGTCGGGGCGGGCAGACCGGCCCGCCCGGAACAGCCGAGGCGGAAGCCGCCGCAGAATTTGCGAAGCAAGAGGCAGGAATGACCGATCGTCAGAATTACCGCGGCGAGCCGCCGGATGCCGCAGAACTTTCGTTCGACGGGCTCGACGAACTCAGCGATCCGCGGCCGGAAGAAACCGATTTCGACCGAATAGTCGAGGATTCCCTGTCCCGGCGCGGCTTTCTCGGCGGCGTCGTCGCCGTTGGAACCGGCGCTTTCCTGGCCGGCACCGCGGCACTGAGAGCCGGCGACGCCCGCGCCGCCGCCCGCGCCGCCGGAACCCGCCTGGCTTTCGAGGCGGTGCCGGCGGGCACCGACGACACGGTGCGCGTGCCGGAAGGCTACAGCTGGCACCTCGTCGTGCGCTGGGGCGATCCGCTGTGGAGCAGGGGCACGCCCTTCGACCCCGCGACCCGCGGCACCGGCGCGTCCCAGGAACTGGCGTTCGGGGACAATACCGATGGCATGGCCCTGTTCCAGTCCGGTCGCCACAGCATCCTGGCCGTCAACAACGAATATACCAACCGCGCCATCATGTATGGCATGCGCGATTCGATGAAGCCGGAAAACGCCGACGACGTGCGCAAGGGCAAGGCGGCGCACGGCGTTTCCGTCATGGAAATCGCGCAGTCCGGCGGCGGCAAATGGCAGGTCGTGAAGGATTCGCCGTTCAACCGGCGCATCACCGCCGATACGCCGATGGAGATTACCGGTCCGGCGGCCGGCCACGACCTGCTCAAGACCGGGGCCGACCCGACCGGGACCCGTTCGCTCGGCACCTGGAACAATTGCGGCAACGGCCGCACGCCCTGGGGCACCTATCTGGCCTGCGAGGAGAATTTCAACGGCTATTTCTCTTCGAGTGACGCGGCACTGCCACTGCCGCCTGGCTTCAAGCGTTACGGCATCCGGCACAAGGACTGGGGCTATGCCTGGGCGACGGCCGACGAGCGCTTCGATATCGCGAAACATCCGAACGAGCCGAACCGGGCCGGCTATGTCGTGGAGATCGACCCGCTCGATCCGATATCGACGCCCAAGAAGCGCACCGCCCTCGGCCGGATGAAGCACGAGAACGCCGAACTGGTCGTCGCCGCGAATGGCCGGATCGTCGTCTATATGGGCGATGACGAGCGCGGCGAATATCTCTATCGCTATGTTTCGGACGGCGTGTATGCGGCCGGCGGCAGCAATGACAGCCTGCTCGACAAGGGCACCCTCTATGCCGCGCGTTTCAACGCCGATGGGACCGGCGAATGGCTGGCGCTGACGCCGCAGACGGCCGGCATGGCGTCCCCGGCCGAGGTCTGCATCCACACCAGGATGGCCGCCTCCGCGGTCAGGGCGACGACGATGGACCGGCCGGAATGGGTCGCCGCCAATCCGCACAAGGCCGAGGTCTACTGCGCGCTCACCAACAACAAGAACCGCGGCAGGAAACCGAACGCCGGCGGCGACGCCACGCCGGTCGGCGGCCCGAACCCGCGCGCCGGCAACAAATACGGTCAGATCGTGCGCTGGCGCCCGGCGAACGGCGACCACACCGCAAAGAATTTCACCTGGGACCTGTACGTCCTCGCCGGCAACCCAGCGGTGCACGAGGACGACCGCAAGGGCTCGGACAACGTCAATCCCGGCAATTTCTTCAACTCGCCCGACGGCCTGGCCTTCGACAGCCGGGGGCTGCTGTGGATCCAGACCGACGGCAACTACTCCAACGCGAAGGACTTCGCCGGCATGGGCAACAACCAGATGCTGATCGGCGACCCGGCGACGGGCGAGATCAAGCGCTTCCTGGTCGGGCCGAAGGAGTGCGAAATCACCGGCCTCGCCTTCAGCGGCGACCGCCGCACCGTCTTCGTCGGCGTCCAGCATCCCGGCGAACGGGGCAACAGCCACTGGCCGGGCGGCGGCGATTCGGTGCCGCGCTCGGCGGTGATCGCGATCAAGCGCGACGACGGCGGAACGATCGGCTGACGGCCGGCGGCGATCCGAAAATGAGAAAGGCGGCTGTCGGGCCGCCTTTCCTTTGCGATACTGTCCGTCGCCGGATCAGGAATATTCCAGCAGCGTGTTACGCAGGATGTCCATCATCTCGTCGATGTCGTCTTCGGTCGAAATGAACGGCGGCGCGACGATGCCGGAATCGCCGGTGAACTTGACGTGGAGGCCGTTCCAGAACAGGCGTTTCTGCACCTGCGGCCCCAGGGCGCCGGGCACCGCGCCCGGTTTCAGGTCGAAGGCCGCAAGCAGGCCGTAGCCGCGCACGTCCGTGACGATGTCCATTTCTTCGAGGGCGTAGACCGCGTCCTCGAAATGGCCGATCAGAGCGGCGCCCTGCTCGAACAGCCCACCGTCCCGGTAGAGCGTCTGGGTTGCAATGCCGGCGGCGCAGGCGGCCGGATGCGCGGAATAGGTGTAGCCGTGGAAGAACTCGATCGCGCCGTCCGGGGCCGAATCGACCACGGTATCGTAGATCTCGTCCTTCACGGCGACGGCGCCCATGGGCTGGCAGCCGTTGGTCAGGGCCTTGGCCATCGTCATGATGTCGGGCGTGACGCCGAAAGCGTCGGCGGCGAAGGGAAAGCCGAGCCGGCCGAAACCGGTAATCACTTCGTCGAAGACCAGCAGGATGCCGTGGGCGTCGCAGATTTCGCGCAGGCGTTCCAGATAACCCTTCGGCGGAACGAGCACCCCGGTCGATCCGGCCACAGGCTCGACGAAACAGGCGGCGATGGTGTGGCCGCCGTAGGTATCGCAAAAACGCTGCAGATCGTTGGCCAGGTCCTCGCCGTTCTCCGCCTGGCCGCGGGTGAACCGGTCCCCGGCGCGCCAGGTGTGCCGCATGTTCACGATATAAGGCATGCAGACCGAGAAGATGTCCCGGTTCTTCACCATGCCGGAGAGCGACACGCCGCCGATATTCACGCCGTGATAGGCGCGCTCGCGCGATACGAAGCGCTGGCGCCGGTGATCGCCGCGGGCGCCGTGATAGGCCATGCAGATTTTCAGCGCCGTATCGACCGATTCCGAACCGGAATTGGTGAAGAAGATATGGTTGATCGGATCCGGCGTGATCGCCGAGACCATCCTGGCCAGTTGAAAGGAACCCGAATGCCCGAGATTGAATGGCGCGGTATAGTCATTCTTCAGCAACTGTTCGTGGACCGCGTCGGCAATTTCCCGGCGGCCGTGCCCGGCAGGGACGCAAAACAGGCCGGATGAGCCGTCCAGCACCGTGCCGCCCCGGTGGTCGACGAGACGGATGCCGCTACTCTTCTCTACCAGCCGCGGTTCTTCCTTGAACTCGCGGTTGGGCGTGAAGGGCATCCAGTGTTCTTCGAGCGAGTTGGCCGTGAAATCCATATCCAGTCCCTCCAACGGGGAATTATGCCGCCGAACCCGGCGATTCCGGAAAAACACCCCTTCGCCGCATGCATTCGCCGGCGGCGGGAATGTCCATCGAATCCTTATAGAGACATAACGATGCATCGCGGGAAAGACCAAATTCTGCGCTGCGCCCGGTAACGAAATGCATCGCGAGCAATTGATTTCACTACGATCGTGGTTCAGGGTTAACGGTTCAAAGGTATTCGATTACACCGATCGGACAGGAGAAGGGCGTTGCGGCGTAAAGAGACATGCTGATTGGCGTTCCGAAGGAAACGAAAATCCACGAATACCGGGTGGGGCTCATTCCCGGCAACGTCCGCGAACTGGTCGCACACGGCCATCGGGTCGTCGTCGAGAGCGGTGCAGGCGCGGCGATCGGCATGACCGACCTGCACTATGAGGACGCCGGCGCCTCAATCGTGGCATCCGCCGCCGCCGTGTTCGCCGAAGCCGAAATGATCGTCAAGGTGAAAGAGCCGCTGGCGCCGGAACGCGCGATGCTGCGCGAGGGCCAGATCCTGTTCACTTATCTGCATCTCGCGCCCGATCCCGAGCAGACCGACGACCTGATCCAAAGCGGCGCGACTTGCATCGCCTACGAGACCGTAACGTCGCCTTCCGGCGGCTTGCCGCTGCTCGCGCCGATGTCGGAAGTGGCCGGCCGCATGGCGGTACAGGCGGGCGCCTATTACCTGGAGAAAACTCATTACGGCCTGGGCATCCTTTTGGGCGGCGTGCCGGGCGTCGATCCGGGCAAGGTGGTGGTGATCGGTGGCGGCGTCGTCGGCACCCACGCCATCCATATCGCGCTCGGTATGGGCGCCGATGTCTGGGTGCTTGATCGCAGCGTCGACCAGCTGCGCCGCCTGTGGCGGCAGTTCGGCCGGCCGCTGAACACCGTGTTCTCGACCCGCGACGCCATTGAACGGCATTGCATCACGGCGGACCTGGTGATCGGCGGCGTGCTGGTGCCCGGCGCCGCTGCGCCGAAGCTGGTTTCCGCCGAACTTGTCAGCAAGATGAAACCCGGAGCGGTCGTGGTCGACGTCGCCATCGACCAGGGCGGCTGCTTCGAGACGTCCCGGCCGACGACCCACGACGATCCGGTCTTCGTCGTCGACGACGTCGTCCATTATTGCGTCGCCAACATGCCGGGCGGTGTGCCGCGCACCTCGGCTCAGGCGTTGAACAACGCCACACTGCCCTATACGCTGGCCATCGCCGACAAAGGCTGGCGGCAAGCGCTGGCTGACGATCCGCATCTGATGAACGGGTTGAACGTCCACGCCGGCCGCATTACCCATGCAGCCGTCGCCGAAAGTCTCGGCTACGAATTTCGCGATCCGGAGGTAGCGATCGCGCACTGACCGGCCGGAAAGGGCCGGAAACAAGACCGGGCGGGAGGCTTCCCAAGCCCCGGAACAATCGGGACCGGACACCGCGCAAGGGTGTTCAAGTCACCACCATCTAGGAAGGATAACGCCATGAAACTTCTCCGTAACCTCGCCCTGGGGGCAGCGGTGCTGGCCGTCGCGGCTCCTGCTGCGCAGGCCCAGCTCAAGGAAATCACCGTCGCCTATTTCCAGGAATGGCCGACCGCCAACCAGGTCGCCCAGCTCGACAAGACCTACGACAAGGAAATGGGCGTCAAGGTCAACTGGCGCGCCTTCGGCAACGGCAACGAAATGTCGGCCGCCATGGCGTCCGGCAAAGTCCAGATCGCCTACAGCCAGGGCCTCGTGCCGTTCGTCGTCGCCGTTTCCAAGGGCCTGAAACTGAGGCTGATCGGCGTCGCCGTGTCCTATGCCGAGGCCGACAACTGCGTCATCAGCAAGGCCTCCGGCATCACCAAGGCCAACGCCAAGCAGCTCGAAGGCAAGAAGGTCGGCACGCCGATCGGCAACGTGACCCACTACAAGCTGCTGCGCATGCTCGACCATCTGGGCGTCGACGCCACTAAGGTGAACATGGTGCAGATGAACGGCGCCGATGCGGCCGTTGCGTTTGCCCGCGGCGACATCGTCATGGGCTGTGCCTTCGGCGGCCCGATGCTGCGCATGAAGGAGAAGGGCGAGTATTTGATGACGGCCAAGGAGCAGGAAGCCATCGGCATCCGTGTCTTCGACGTGATCTCGGCCAACGAGGACTTCATCAAGAAACATCCGAAACTGGTCCAGAAATTCATGGACGTCACGGACGCGGCCAATGCGGCCTATAACAAGGATCCGAAGGCGGCACTGGGGAAGATCGCCAAGGCTGCGGGCATGGACAACGCCGCCACCGCCAACATGATCCGGATGTTCTCTTTCCCGTCCAACAAGGCGCAGGCTTCGGCGGCCTGGATGGGCGGAACCGTCCAGAAATTCATGAAGGAAGTCGCGGACTTCTTCGTGCAGCAAAAGCAACTGGAAAAAGCGTTGGCCAGCTATAGTGGCACCGTCAACGCCAGTTTCCTCAAGTAAAGCCTGAACAGGCGCGGTCCTTCGGGGCCGCGCCTTTTTCTTTCGCCCCGCATCGATCCGTCGCGGCGAGAACAGGGGAGAGGCGATGAAAGCGCTCTCAATTCAGGACATTTCGATGGTTTTCACCGTGCCCGGCGGTGATCCGGTGCGCGCGCTCGACCATGTGTCGCTCGACCTGCAGCCCGGGGAACTGATGTCGGTTCTGGGCCCGTCCGGTTGCGGCAAGACGACCTTGCTCAACATCATCGCCGGATTTTTGTCGCCCACCGCGGGCCAGGTCGTCCTGCAGGACCCGCAGGCAAACGGCGGCGCCTCGGTCGTCACCGGGCCGGGCGCCGACCGCGGCATGATCGCCGATACCGACGCTTCGGTTGTCACAGGCCCCGGGGCGGAACGCGGCATGGTGTTTCAGCAGGGCGCCCTGTTCGAGTGGCTGACCGTTGAAAAGAACATCGCCTTCGGTCCGAAAATGGCGGGCAAGTCATCGGCCGATATCAAGGTGACGGTCGAGCATCTTCTCGAGACGGTCGGCCTCCAGGACTTCGGCAAGAAACCGGTCTACCAACTCTCGGGCGGGATGCAGCAGCGCGTGGCGCTGGCCCGTTGCCTGGCGAACGATCCGGAAGTGATCCTGATGGACGAACCGCTGGGCGCGCTCGACGCGCTGACGCGCGAAAAGATGCAGGGTCTTGTGCTTCAGCTTTGGGACGAGACCCGGAAAACCATCATCCTTATCACCCATTCGGTGGAAGAAGCCCTGTTCTTGGGCGAGCGTCTGATCGTGATGGCGCCGCGGCCGGGACGGATCGAACGGGAATACCGCCTGCCGTTCGCCAAGCGGGGGCTGAACGAAAGCCCGCGGGAAATCAAAGCTTCGCCGGACTTTATCGAAAAACGTGAGGAAATCCTCTCCATGATCTGGGAAATGGAAGAGGAAATCATGGGTCAAGCGGGAGATGCGGCATGAGCAGCCAGCAACAACCTTCGGGCTGGATGGTCTGGCTGGGCCTGGCCGATAACAGCTTCACGCGGCAGAAAACGGTCAAGTTCGGAGATGCCTCGGCGGTCAATTCCGGCCGCGGCTATGGCGTCATCTCTGTGCTCGCCTTCATCATACTTTGGTGGGTGGCGACGGCGGCGGAATGGATCAATCCGATCTACTGGCCGGGGCTCGATGCCGTATTCGATCGCGTCGGAAAACTGGCCAACGAAGGCTTCCGCAACATCGCCCTTTGGGACCATATCTGGATCAGCGTTTACAGGGTGTTGTCGGGCGTCGTGTACGGCGCCTTGATCGGCATTCCGCTCGGTTTCGCCATGGGGCTCTGGTCCGTCGCCAAGGGGATTTTCGATCCGATCGTCGAGTTCATCCGGCCGATCCCCCCGCTGGCGCTGATCCCGTTGATCATCCTGTGGTTCGGCATCGACGAGTTCGCCAAGATATTCCTGCTGGCCCTGGCCTCGCTGTTCATCATGATCATCGCGGCGCGCGCCGGCGTAAACAGCGTGCGCGTGTCCAAGGTCCACGCCGCCTATTCGCTGGGCGCGTCCAAGCTCCAGGTTCTGCTCCGGGTCATCCTGCCAAATGCCCTGCCGGAAATCTTCACCGGCCTGCGCACCGCCATGGGCGTCTGCTGGGGCACGGTTGTGGCGGCCGAACTTGTTGCGGCCGACCGGGGCATCGGTTCGATGATCATGATCGCCAAGAACTTCCTGAACACCGATATCGTGGTGATCGGCATCGTCATCATCGGGCTGATCGGCTTCGCCATCGAAATCCTGATGCGGATGCTCGAACGCAAGCTCATTCCCTGGCGCGGCAAGGGGTAGGCCGGCGGAGAAGCGGCGGCGTCCTGCAAGGGAGCAGCGGAAACGGCATCGCCGGCCGGCGAACGGGGCCGGCAGATGCTGCGACCGCTGAGCGGGCGAGATGGAAGACAAGCCGGCATTCGGCATGTTCCAGTCCGATCCGGACGATGGCGCCGGGCCTGTCGGCGCCGGCTGTCCGGTAACGGCCGCAGGCCGGGCCTTTCTGCCGTTCTCCGACGAATATATCGCCGATCCGTACCAGTTTTTCGCCGAAACGCGCGATGCCGAGCCCGTCTTCTACAGCCCGGAAATGGACTGCTGGGTCGTGATGAAATACGTCGACTGCGTCCGCGTGTTCCGTGACCCGGAAACCTTTTCGCCGATCGTGGCGCGGCATCCGGTGCGTTCGCTCTGCCCGGCCGCGGCCGAGGCGAGGGATGCCCTGAACATCGGGGTCGAACCGGCTCTGGTAGACGAAGACTCCGCGACCCACAGGGCGCACCGCAAGACATTCGGCGACGCCTTCACGCCGAAGCGGGTCAATGAGGTCGAACCGCGGGTGCGGGAGATCGTCACCCGCTACATCGAATGCTTCATCGACGACGGCGAGGCTGAGCTTGTCGGCCAGATGCTCTACGAAGTACCGGCGCTGGCCATCTTTATCTTTCTCGGCGCGCCGGACGACAAGGCGGTCATGGTCAAGGAGCTCGGCTCGAAGCGCGCCATCGTCAACTGGGGCTTCCCAAGCGACGCGGCGCAGGTCGAAATGATGGCCGACATGGGCGCATCGTGGGACTTTACCGTCGAGCTGGTGGACAACGCGCTCAAGAACCCGGGCGACAACTATCTGGGCGACATGGTGCGGCTGTATCGGGAAGACCCGTCGCGCTTCTCGATCAACTATCTGCGCAACGTCATGTTCCTGATGCAGTTCGCCGGCCACGAGACGACGACCCAGGCGTCGGCGAACGGGCTCAAGAAACTGCTGACCGACAGGCGCAAGTGGGAGCAGCTGGTCGCCGATCCATCCCTGATTCCGAACGCCGTCGAAGAGATACTGCGCTACGACAGTTCGATCTTCGCTTGGCGGCGGATCGCGACGAAAGATACGGAAATCGCCGGGATGCCGATTCCCGAGGGCGGCAAGGTGCTCATCATGATGGGCTCAGGCAACCGCGATCCGGGCGTCTTCGAAAACCCGGAGGAATTCGATCCGGCGCGGAAGAACGCCCGGCGGCATCTAGGTCTGGGCCACGGCGCGCACTTCTGTATGGGCGCGCCGCTCGCCCGCATGGAACTGAAGGTGATCCTCGAAGAGCTGGTCCGCCGCCTGCCGCACATGCGCCTGAAACCGGGTCAGCAGTTCAGTTATATCCGGACCCTGACCTTTCGCGGCGTCCAGAACCTTGAGGTCGAATGGGACGCAAGCGCCAACCCGTAATTCTGGCTATCGCAACGGGCGTATCGACGGCGCGGCGGCATCCGGGCTACAAACCGCCGCGCTAGACATTCAGAACACCGGCAAGGGCCGAACGCGAAGCAAGGGGCGGCCGCTTGCGATCGATTGTGGCAGGCAGGGGACCTGATCCGATGCTCGACGTTCCGAATTCGAATTTCCTGAAAGAGAATAACGCCAAGCAGGTCTGGCACCCGATGGCCCATCCGAACGAGATGGAGGCCATTCCGCCACGGATCATCGTTTCGGGCGAAGGGGTGCGGATCACGGATCTCGACGGCGCGACGGTGGTCGATGCGGTCGCCGGGCTGTGGAACGTCAATCTGGGCTATTCCTGCGAGCCGATCAAACAGGCTATGGCCGACCAACTGGCGCGGCTGCCCTATTACGCCGGCTTCCGCGGCACGACCCATCCCGGGATCATCGAACTGGGTTACCGGCTGGCGGAAATCCTGGCGCCGGAAGACATGCGCCGGGCGCTGTTCACCTCGGGCGGCTCGGATTCGGTGGAATCGGCGCTGCGCCTGGCCCGGCAATACTGGAAGGTCAAGGGGCAGCCGGACCGGACCAAGTTCCTGTCCCTCAAGAAGGGCTATCACGGCACCCATTTCGGCGGCGCGTCGGTCAACGGCAACAGCAACTTCCGCCGGGCCTACGAGCCGTTGATGCCCGGCTGCCACCATGTGCCGGCGCCCTTCGCCTACCGCAATCCCTTCGACGAAACCGACCCGGAGCGGCTGGCGGACCTGTGCATCGCCGCGCTGGAAGACGAGATAAAGTTCCAGGATCCCGAGACCGTCGCGGCCTTCATCGCCGAGCCGGTGCAGGGCGCCGGGGGTGTCATCGTGCCGCCTCCATCCTACTGGCCGAAGTTGCGCGCGCTGCTCGACCGCTACGATATCCTGCTGATCGCCGATGAGGTGGTCACCGCCTTCGGCCGCACCGGCAACTGGTTCGGCAGCCGCGGCTGGAGCGTGAAACCGGACATGATGTGCATCGCCAAGGCGATCACCTCCGGCTATTTCCCGCTCGGCGCCTGCGTGGTGAACGCCCGGATCGAAGAGGCGTTCCGGAACAACAAGGACATGCTGGGCGCCATCTTCCACGGCTATACCTATTCCGGCCATCCGGTCGGCTGCGCGGCGGCGCTCGCCTGTCTGGAAGAGACGTTCAAGCTGGATCTGCCGGGCAATTCCCAGGGCGAGGGCGATTACATGCTCTCCCGTTTGGCCGATCTGCAGGCCAGGCACGAGACCGTCGGCAGTGCGCGGGGCAAGGGGCTGATGCTGGCGCTGGAGTTCGTCAGCGACCGGGACGCCAAGACGCCGGCCGGCCTGAAATATGTCGGGGAGCTGGCGAATCTGGCCTATGAGCACGGCGCCCTGGTCCGGGTCGCCGCGAATATCATGATCCTGTCGCCGCCGCTGGTCGTCGAGCGGGCGGATTCCGATGCCATTGTCGACGCCATCGACGCCGCGCTGACCCTCAATACGCTCGATCCGGCCGCATAGGGCCTCACGCCGGCAGGAGCAGCCGGCTTTCCTCGCTCTGGATCAGGGGTGCGGCCTCGCGCAGGAAATCCATCCAGCCGGGCGCTTCGAGCAGGGCGGCGCGCCTCGCGTCGCGCGCGGCATGGTCCGGATATTCCCACAGCAGGATGACCTGGTTCATCGGGCCGAACTCGGTGCGGTACAGGCCAAGCAATCCGCCCTGGATCGGCTCCTGGATCGGCAGGCCCTTCTCCCGGTACAGCGCGACGAAGGCGGCGGCCCTGCCGACATGGGCGGTGTAGATGCGCATTTCGATAATCGTTGCGTTCTCCGGCATGGCGTGCTCCCGGTTTCAATCCGTCCTGCTGTCGGCATAGAGTAGCGCGATGAACGAGCCCCGCATCCTGGTTTTGTTTCATTCGACCGGCGGCGCGACCTGGAAGATGGCCCGGGCCGTTGCCGATGGCGCGGCGGACGCCGGCGCGGCCGTGACCCTGAAACAGGTGCCGGAGATTGCCGAAGCGCCGTCGATCCAGGGGCCGGATTATGCGGAGAAGCGGGCCGCCTTCGCCGATGTTCCGGTCGCCGAGCCGGCCGACCTGCTGGCCTGCGATGGGCTTGCGCTCGGCACGCCGGTGCATTTCGGCTCGATGAGCGGGGCGCTCCGGGTCTTCCTCGACCGGACCGGCCAAATGTGGTTCGACGGCGCCCTGATCGGCAAGCCGGCGACCGTATTCGTGGGCGCCGGCTCCGGCGGCGGGCGGGAAAGCGCGATCCTCGCCCTGTGGTCGCTGCTCGGCACCCATGGCATGACGCTGGTGCCGCTCGGCCTGCGCGCCGCGGAGGTGATGGACCAGTCGGCGGTGCATGGCGGCAGCCCGCTCGGCGCCGGCACCATCACCCGCGGCGCCGGCGAACGCCCCAGCCCGGCGGAACTGGCGATGGCGCGCATCCAGGGCGCGGCGCTCGCCGAAACCGCCGCAGCGCTGGCGGCGGACTGCTGAAGGAACGCCGCGGCGGTCCTACCGTTCAGGGCCCCGCCATGCTAGGTTCGGCGCCTCGCTTGTCGGGAGAGTTTTGCGATGGCCCGACCCCAGGCCGCCCTCAAACGACCTCAACGCCGCGCGATTTCGACCGCCACGGCAAACGGCCGGTCTATGCCCGCGAGGGCGTTCGCCATCTCTGGTTCGTCGATCCGGCCGCGCGCGATTTGGAAGCGTTCGAACTTCGCGATGGCGAATGGGTCCTGATCGCCACGGCGCGCAACGACGACCCTGTCTCCATCCCGCCCTTCGACGCAGTTACCTTCCCGCTGGATGCGCTCTGGCCGTAGAGCTTGGACGGCGAATCGGGCCTTTGCGCTTGCTGCAACCCGCTTCATCCGGCATTTTCTCCGCCAGACCGCGACACGGCGAGGGAGAGTCCTGTGCGCAACGGCGATCGCGATATTTCCGGCCTGGTGGAGCCCGACCGGGTCCACCGGCTGTGCTACACCGATCCGGACATCTTCGAATTGGAGATGGAACGGATCCACGAGACCTTGTGGACCTATGTCGGCCACAAGAGCCAGGTGAAGGCACCGGGCGACTATTACACCGCCCGGATCGGCCGCCAGCCGATGATCATGGTGCGCGGCAAGGACGGCGAAATCCGGGTGTTCTACAACCGCTGCCCGCACCGCGGCGCCATGCTGTGCTCGGACCGCAGCGGCAATGCCGGGCAGCGCTTCCGCTGCTCCTACCACGCCTGGATGTACAATTTCGACGGCACCGTCGCCAGCATCCCGGCGACGAGCGGCTATGACGGCACGCGAATGAAGCTCGCCGAGGGCGATGCGGGCCTCAAACCGGCGGCGCGGGTCGACAACTACCGCGGCTTCTATTTCGCCTCGCTTTCGCCCGATGGGCCCGATCTCGAGACCTTTCTCGGCGGCGCGACGCTGACCTTCGACCAGCTGGTCGACCGGGCGCCGGACGGCGATGTCGAGGTCGTCGGCGACTGTTTCCGCATGATCCAGAAATCCAACTGGAAGATCTTCCTGGAGAACCAGCTCGACGTCTCGCACCCCTCGGCGACCCACGAATCGACCGGCGTCTCGGCCGGCCAGGTCGAGCGCGAGATCGAGAAGCGCGACGGCCAGAAGCCGCCGCTCGCCTACAGCTTCATCTCCGCCTTCAAGACGCCGATCGAGGACTGGGGCAAGTTCGACACGGTCGGCCATCCCTATGGCCACTGCTTCCTTGCCGGCTATATGGGCCTGCGCCCGCAGGATCCGGACACGGTGGAATACGAGACCCTGCTCAAGCAGGCCCACGGCGAGGAGAAGGGCGAGGCCATCCTCTCGACCGACCTGCACCATGTCCTGGTCTATCCCAGCCTCTCGGTCCAGCCGCCGCTCCAGCAGTTGCGCGCGATCCGGCCCCTAGGCGTCGACCGCACACTGACCGAGATCTGGCATTTCCGGCTCAAGGGCGCGCCAGAGGCGATCTACCGCCGGGCGCTCGACTATTACTATCTGGTCAACGCGCCCTCGACGATGGTCAACGCCGACGATCTGCACAATTTCTGGAAATGCCACAACGGCCTGGCGAGCGAGGGCGGCGACTGGGTCAGCCTGCACCGCAACTACGGCACGGACAGCGAGCGCGACGGCGTACTCTACAGCGCGCCCGGCACGATGAGCGAGATGCCGCTGCGCCACATGATGCAGGCCTGGGCCGGCTATATGGGCGCGGGCAACGGGGCAGGGGGGCGCTAGCGATGCCGGACGCCGAAGCGAGAGCCGCCGCGCCTTTGCCGGTCGCGCAGGTCGATGCCGAGACCCAGCGCGCCGTCGAGGCCTTCCTCTACCACCAGGCCGAGATTCTGGACGATGCCCTGTGGAACGATTGGCTCGGCCTGTTCGCGCCGGACGGCCGCTACTGGATGCCGGCCCACAAGGACCAGACCCGGGGCGACGGCGTGCCCAACATCTTCTGGGAAGACCTCGACCTGATGACCGTGCGCATCCGGCGCAACACCCACCCGCACGCCTGGTCCCAGAGCCCGCCGAACCGGCTCAGCCATGTCGTCTCCAACGTCGTGATCGAAAGCGTGGCGGAGAACGGCGACGTGACGGTGCGCTCGAAATTCCACTGCTCGGAATATCTGCGCTACGAGGTCCGCCATTTCGCCGGCAAATACCGCCACGAGTTGGTGCCGGACGGGGAGGGCGGCTATCGTATCCGCCTCCAGCGCGTCGACCTGCTCAACGCCGAAGGCCCGTTCGATTACGTCATCCAGTGGTGGCTGTAGTAGAACTATTGCATGCCTGTCTCTAAAGAACGCCTCGCTGAGATCGAAGCGATACCCGACGCGGAGATCGACACGTCGGACATACCGGAAATGGACGAGGCGTTTTTCGCAGCGGCGAAACTGATCCTGCCGCCAGGCAATTCCGGGAAGGCGGAGTTGAAATTGCCATGACCGCTCCGACATTGCCGGTCTCGATCCCCGAAGACCGGATCGCAGTGTTCTGCCACGCCAACGGTATCGCTGGTCTGGCGCTGTTCGGTTCCGTCCTGCGCGACGATTGCGATCCGGACAGCGACATCGACATTCTGGTCCGCTTCGAGGCCGAGGCGCGCCCGACACTGTTCGATTTCGGCCGGATGGAGCGCGAACTGGCGGCAATTTTCGGGCGGGACGTCGATCTGGTCAGCTGGCGCGCCATCGAGCGAAGCGCGAACGCAATCCGGCGGAATGCGATTCTGAACGCCGCGGAACCGATTTATAGATCGTGATCCGGCCTGCGGCTTTGGCGACTTCCCGGTTATCGCCGATATCCGCATGCGCGAGATCGAGTCCGAGAACAAGAAACCGGCCTTGGGGACGCGCCGGCGCGGCAGTCGACGGCCGGTAGATTGACGGCGCGGGACCGTCTCCATATATCTCAATTGAGATACAGGAGGCCGATATGACCGCGCGCAGTTCCATGCTTCATGTCCGGATGGACGACGATTTGAAACGGGAAGCGACCGCAGCGCTTGCCGCCATGGGGCTGACCGCCTCTGAGGCCGTGCGCCTGCTGTTCCACCGCATCGCGGCCGACCAGGCGTTTCCGCTGGAGCTCAAGGTGCCCAATGCCGAGACCCGGGCCGCCATGGCCGAGGCGGACGGGATCGTGAAGGCCGGCAAGGCGCGCTTCGCCACGGCCGACGACATGCTTGCCGAGCTTGAAGCGGCCGGCCGCCAGTAAGCGGACGGCCCTGCCGCGCCGGGTCGACTATTCCAGGGCCTTCCTCAAGGACTGGCAGCGGCTGACGCGGTCCGGCCGCTATGACATGAAGCGCCTGAAAAGGGTCATGCTCCTCCTGGCGGCAAACGATGCGCCGCTCGGCGCCGATTGGAAGGATCATGCCTTGAAGGGCGAATGGTCGACGCATCGCGAATGCCATATCGGCGGCGATTTCCTGCTGATCTACCGGCTCGACGAAACGGCCGGGCCGGGCGGGACGGTCGTTTTCGTCCGCGCGGGCACCCATAGCGAGCTGTTCGAATAGGCGGCGGCCGGCCGGTCATACCCGGCCGCCCCGCACTCTTCCCCATTGTCCCGTGCCTGCCGCCCGTGCCAGCCTACTCTCCTGACCCACGGGCTCTACCCATGAAAACCGCCTTCACCGCCGTCCAGCTTGCCGATCCGGGGATTGCCGCGGCGGACGGGATCTTGCGGACCTGCGTGCATTACGGCTTCTGCACCGCGGTGTGTCCGACCTATGTGCTGACCCGGGACGAGAACGAGGCGCCGCGCGGGCGGATCGACCTGATCCGGGCGATGCTGGAGCGCGGCGGCCGGCCAGACGCGAAGACCGTCGGCCATATCGATTCGTGCCTGTCCTGCAACGCCTGCATGACGACCTGCGCCGTCGATGTCGACTATCTCCATCTCGCCGATATCGCGCGGTCCTATATCGAGGAGAACTACCGCCGCCCCCTCGGCGACCGGCTGCTGCGCCGGCTGGTCGCTCGGACCGTCGCCGACCCGGCCCGCTTTTCCCGCATGACCCTGCTCGCACGGCTCGCCCGGCCGTTCCGGGCCCTGCTGCCGGGGCGCCTTCGGACCCTTGTCGATCTGGCGCCGGCCGCCCTGCCGCCGATGCCGGACCTGACCGGCACCCATCCGGCCGAAGGCGCGCGGCGGATGCGGGTCGCGCTGTTGCAGGGCTGCGTCCAGCAGGCCCTGGCGCCGGAGATCAATGCAGCGACGGTCCGGCTGCTGACCCGCCACGGCATCGAGGTCGTTGTCCCGGCCGAAGCCGGCTGCTGCGGCGCCTTCACCCTGCATATGGGCAAGGCGGACATGGCGCGCGCGGCGGCCGCGCGGACCGTCGACGCTTGGCACGCCGAACTGGAACGGGGCGGGCTGGACGCGGTGGTCGTCAATGCTTCGGGCTGCGGCACCGTGGTCAAGGACTATGCGCGCCTGTTCGCCAACGACCCGGCCCGTAGCGGGAAGGCCGCAGCCCTCGCCGCCATCGCCCGCGACGTTACCGAGTTGCTGGCCCCGGACGATCTGCGGCTGCCGGACACCACGGTGCCGCTCACCGTCGCCTATCACGACGCCTGCTCGCTCCAGCACGCCCAGAAGATCCGCAACCGGCCCCGCGCCCTGCTGCGTGCCGCGGGCGTCGATGTCCGCGACGTGCCGGAGGGCCATTTCTGCTGCGGCTCGGCCGGCGCCTACAACATGCTTCAGCCGGAGATGGCCGGGGCCTTGGGCCGCCGCAAGGCCGGCCATATCGAGAGCACCGGGGCGGCGGCGGTCGCGGCGGGCAATCTCGGCTGCCTCGCCCAGCTTGCCCGCTTTACCGGCCTGCCGATGCTGCATACCGTCGAACTGCTGGACTGGGCGACCGGCGGGCCGTTGCCTGAGGCACTCAAGCGAGTCACTCTGCCGCCGCCGGCCGCGCGCGCAAAGGCGCCGGTCCCGGCATCGGCTCCTCCGGAATCGCCGCCCCCGTCTGCGTCTGCGGGCGGTACTCCCGGCGCGGCCATCTGGTAGAGTGGGGGCCGGACGGGGGAGAACGCCATGAGCATGGACGCCTTTCTGAACGACGCCGCGAGCGGTCTCGGCGCCGAGCATGTCAACACTGGGGCCGAGACGCTGGTCCGCTACGGCGAGAACACCATGCCGGGCGGCGACCGGCGGCCGTCCGCGGTACTCTATCCCGGCTCAACCGAGGAGGTCGCCGCCCTGGTCCGGCTCGCCAACCTTCACAAGGTGCCGCTGTTCCCGACCTCGACCGGCAACAATATGGGCCTCGGCACCCGCTCCGCGCCGGCCGCGGGCATGGCCGTGCTCGATCTCGGCCGGCGCATGAACCGGATCCTCGAGATCGACGACACGCTCGGTTTTGCCGCCGTCGAGCCCGGCGTCAGCTTCCAGATGCTCGCCGACGAATTGAAGCGGCGGGGCGGCCAGTGGATGAACTCGACCACCTCCGGCCCGCCCCAGGGCGGCATGATTGGCAACGCGCTCGACAAGGGCGCCGGCTACGGCCCCTATTTCGACCATTTCGGCTTTAGCTGCGGCATGGAGGTCGTGCTCGGCACCGGCGACGTCATCCGCACCGGCGACGGCTCGATCGAAAGCGACAGCCTGGTCAACTGGCACGTCTCGAAATATTCCTTCGGGCCGATCCTGGACGGGCTGTTCGCGCAATCGAACTACGGCATCGTCACCCGGCTCGGCGTCTGGCTGCTGCCGCGGCCGCCGGCGATCCGCTCCTTCCATTTCGCGTTTCCGGACGACGGCGATCTGGAAGAAATCGTCGAGCTGTGCCGGCCGATGAAGATGTCGAACTTCGTGCCGACCCTGTTCCGCGTCGCCAACGACCTCTACCTGATCGGCAGCGAGGTCCCGAGCCCGGCCTACGCGGCCTCCGGCGGGCGCGAATCGATCGGCGACGACGCGCGCAAGGCGTTGCAGCGGGAACACGGGCTGGGCGCCTGGACGGTCTCCGGCGCCTTCTACGGCCCGTCGATGGAGGCGATGGAGCCGCAGATCAAGCGCGTCGTCGACCATTTCTGCGCTTCCGGCAAGGCGGCCTACATCCCGCACGAAGCGGCGCTGGAAAAGCCGGCGCTGGCCTGCGCCGTCGCCTCCTTCTCCGGCGAGCCGACGCTGACCGAACTGGGCCTGCTCAAATGGCGGCCGGGCGGCGGCAACGCCTGGTTCACGCCGGGCACGCCGATGGACGGCAAGGTCGCCAACGAGTTCCAAGAACTGGGCCGCGCGATCTACGAGGCCAACGGGCTCGACTACCAGGTGATGAACGTCGCCGGGCCGCGTTTCGCCCGCGGCCTGCACGTCATTTCCTTCAATCGCGAGGATCCGGACGAAAGCGCCCGCGCCGACGCCGCCTACCGGGCGCTCGCCGAGGCCTTCTACGCGCGCGGCGTCGCGGTCGGCCGGGCGCCGATCGACTGGCAGGATTTCCACATGGACAAGCTGATGCCGTCCTTCCGCGAGGCCTGCAACGCGATCAAGCGCGCACTCGATCCCAACGGCGTGATCGCGCCGGGCCGTTACGGCATCCATTGAATTCTTTCGAGACGGGGCACCCATGCACATCGGACTGATCGGCGGCATCGGGCCGGCCGCAACGGAATTCTACTATCGCCACCTGGTCGCACGCCACGAGGCGGCGGGCCGGCGCATGGAACTCACCATCGTACACGCCCATGTGCATACGCTGGCGGCCAACGCATTGTCCGGGAAGGTCGAGGCGCAGGCGGCGGAATTCGCGGCGCTGACGGCGCGGCTGAAAGCGGCCGGCGCCGAGGCCGTGGCGATCACCTCGATCGGCGGGCATTTCTGCTTCGACGCCTTCGCGCCGATCTCGCCGCTGCCGGCGCTCAACGTGGCGCCGGCCATCGCCGCCGGCCTGCGGACGCGCGGCATCCGGAAGATCGGCCTGATCGGCACGGCGATCGCCATGACCGGCCGCGTCTATGGCGCCCTGTCCGATATCGAGACGGCGATCCCGGAAGGCGACGACCTCCAGACGACGAACGACGTCTATATCGCCCTCGCCAGGGCCGGCAGCATCGGCGAGGACGGACGCGCCACCCTGTTCCGGGTTGGCCGCGACCTTGTCGAGCGCCAGGGGGCGGAAGCGGTGCTGCTCGCCGGCACCGACCTGTTTGTCGCTTTCGACGGCCGCGATCCCGGCTATCCGACGATCGACGGCGGGCTGCTCCACGTCGATGCCATCGCCCGCGCCTCGATGGACGGGCTCGACGCCTATCCGGGATAAGAGAGTATTGGCAGACCGCGGCCTGCCGTTGCATTAGGCTGGCGGAAGCGGCGCGGTGCAGGGAGGATTGGATGAGCGCAGGCGACCGGAACCCGTTCGAGACCGATCTCGACAAGAACCCGGCCAACTACATGCCGATGCACCCGAGCCGGTTCCTGGAGCGGGCGGCGGAGACGTACCCCGGCCGGACCGCGATGATCCATGGCGCCCGGCGCATCACCTATGCCGGGCAGCACGAGCGGTCGGTCCGGCTGGCGAGCGCACTGGCCAGGCGCGGCATCGGCGCCGGCGACACGGTCGCGCTGATGGGCGCGAACACGCCGGAGAGCCTGGAAGCCCATTTCGGCGTGCCGATGACCGGCGCCGTGCTCAATCCGCTCAACACCAGGCTCGATCCGCCGGTCATCGCCTTCATTCTCGATCATGGCGGGGCGAAGGTGCTGCTGACCGACACCGAGTTCGCGCCGACCATCGAGGCCGCCCTCGGCATCGCAAAGGTCAGGCCGCTGGTGATCGACATCGACGACAGCGAGGGGCCCGGCGGCAAACGGCTGGGCGATCTGGATTACGAAGCGCTGATCGCGGAGGGCGACCCCGACTACGACTGGCCCGGCATCGAGGACGAATGGCAGGCCATTGCGCTGTCCTACACGTCCGGCACCACGGGCGACCCCAAGGGCGTCGTCTACCATGCGCGCGGCGTTTACATCGAGGTGCTCGGCAACGTCGTGACTTGGGCGATGCCGCACCGGCCGGTCTATCTGTGGACCCTGCCGATGTTTCACGCACTGGGCTGGTGCTTCCCATGGAGCGTCGCGATCATGGGCGGCACCCATGTCGGCCTGCGCAAGGTCGAGGCTGGGGCGATCTTCCAATCCATCGCCGACAACGGCGTCACCCATATGTGCGGCGCGCCGATCGTTCTCTCGACCCTGATCAACGCGCCTGAGGAGGACCGGGTGCCGTTCGACCAGTCCGTCAAGGTGTTCACCGCCGGTTCTGCGCCGGCGCCGGCGGTGCTCGACGGCATCGCGAAGCTCGGCTTCGACGTGACCCATGTCTACGGGCTGACCGAAGCGTTCGGGCCAAGCGCCCATTGCGCCTGGCAGGAGGCGTGGGAGGGCCTGTCCGGCGATGCGCTCGCCGAGCAGAAGGCGCGCCAGGGCGTGGCCTATCCGACCATGGACGGCGGTATGATCGTGGCCGATCCTGAAACCCTGGAGCCGGTGCCGCGCGACGGCGCGACGATGGGCGAGATCCTGAAGCGCGGCAACTCGATCATGAAGGGCTACCTCAAGAATCCGAAGGCCACCGAGGCGGCGTTCAGGGGCGGCTGGTTCCATACCGGCGACCTCGCGGTGTGGCATCCGGACGGCTATGTCCAGATCCGCGACCGCTCCAAGGACATCATCATTTCCGGCGGCGAGAACATCTCGTCGATCGAGGTCGAGGCGGCGCTCTACGCCCATCCGGACATCGCCGAGGCCGCGGTGGTCGCCAAGCCGCACGAGAAGTGGGAAGAGACGCCTTGCGCGTTTGTTGGCGTGCGCTCCGGCGCGACGCTGACCGAGGCGGAGGTTATCGAATGGTGCCGCGGCCGGCTGGCGCACTACAAATGCCCGACCGCCGTCGTGTTCGGCGACCTGCCCAAGACTTCGACCGGCAAGATACAGAAATTCCTGCTGCGCGAACAGGCGGCGGGCTGAATCATGACAAAGTTAGACTCACCTTTCCGAACCAACTGGACAGACGGGAGCAGAGCAGGAACTGGGGTGCTCTTGGTGTCCATAACATACTGTTATTAAAAAGATTTTTGCTTTAACCAGCGATTCGCGACACCACCCAGGGAGAACTCTGGCGGGAGCGGGGCGACCCGTCGATTGCATACCGGGCGATTGCCGAATGAAGACACATTTGCTATCATGCTCGCAACGGAATTCCGGAGCGGGAGATTGCAGCCTTGGGCACCGTCAAGCTGAACAAGAGGACGATCGAAGGCCTGACCGTGGAACGCGGCAACAAGGTGTTCTGGGACAGCGAACTGCCGGGATTCGGCATACGGGTGCACTCCACCGGGCACAAGGTCTACGTCGCACAGGCCCGCATTCCGGGAGGCCTGCCCAAACGCGGCGTCATCGGCCGGTATGCGGAGATAATCACGGAGGATGCGCGGCGCAAGGCAGCGGAGATGATCGACCGGATCCGGCGCGGTCTGGACCCGGTGGCGCCGCCGGAGCCGCCGGAGCCGACGGTGGCGGACCTGGCCGGGCGCTACATGACGGCGCATGTCGAGGTGAACTGCCGGCCCGGGACGGTGGAGCAATACCGGTCCCTGCTCACGCTGCACATCCTGCCGGAGCTGGGCGGGCTCAGGCTGTCCGAGGTCAACCGCTCGCACGCCTCGGCGCTGCACTACGGGCTGCGGGGCAAGCCCAACCGGGCCAACCATGCCGTGGGCCTGTTGTC
>MPMX01000031.1 GCA_002238725.1 Rhodospirillaceae bacterium bin65 | reverse complement strand
GATCTCCGCTGCGCTCCGTCCGGGGCGGCAACGAAGGGTGCGTCGGGAGCCTGCCCTGAGCGAAGCCGAAGGGGCGGCCGGTCCGATCGGGCGACTCCGGTCCCCGGACCGCGGTCCGGGACAGGCCGCTCCGTCCGGCGCGGTCAAAGACTGCACCATATGGCCTTCCTTCAACCATTCTGGATAAGCCCCGTTTCAAACCCTCCCCTGCACATGTTCGAGCCGGCGCGGCTCCAGGCTTTAACGCTCAGCCGCAGCGGGGAGAGCGCCTGACGGGCGGATGGAAGTTTGGTCGGGTAAATTCCTACCCTCAATATCCCCTCACCCCGAGTAGCTCCGGATGCATTCCGGGGCGCATTGAAGGGCGGGACGTAACGAGAGCTTGCCCTCGGCTTGCCGAAGGGAACGCGCCATCGCGCGCCTTGCGGCGGGTGGGCAGCCTGCCTATCTAACGCCGCCGCGTTCGGGCATTCTTCCCGGCGGTCGGGTGGGGCGTAGCCAAGCGGCAAGGCAACGGGTTTTGATCCCGTGATCCCAGGTTCGAATCCTGGCGCCCCAGCCAACAGAAAGACTGCCGGCCCTTTCGATCATTCGACGACGAACGTGCCCTCGACCTCGATGACGACGTCGAAGGGCATGACGGCGACTCCGACGGCGGTGCGCGCGTGGCGCCCTGCCTCGCCGAATATCTCGACGAACAGCTCCGAGGCGCCGTTCACGACCTGCGGAATCTCGGTGAAGTCCGGCGTGGCGTTGACGAAGCCGTTCAGCTTCAGGATGCGCCTGATCCGGTTCAGGTCGCCGTCCAGCGCCAGCTTCGCCTGGGCGAGCATGCACAGGGCGGAAAGCCGGGCCGCCGCCTGGGCCTGGGCGAGATCGAATTCCCGGCCGGCCTTGCCGATATACTGCGGCGCGCCGTTCAGCTTGGGCACGGCGCCGGAGATGAACAGCATGTCCTTGTGCAGCGCCCAGCCTTCGATCTTCGCCGCGATCGGCGGATGGGCTTCGGGGATGTCAATGCCGAGCTCTTCGAGCCGCCGGTCGATGGGGCCTGTCATGATGTATCATCCTCCGCCGGGCGATGTTCCGGCCCGGCATCGCGGTCGCGAATGAATTTGTAGATTTCCATGTGATCGCTGGCCGGCATGACCGCCAGGAACTCCCGCCACACGGCTTCCGACGCGCCGGCGAAAACCTCCGGGGAGCCGGCGCGGCGCATGCTGTCGGCGAACAGCTGCAGGTCCTTGGCCATCAGGGCAGTGTCGAAGCCGGAATCGAAGGTGCCGGGCAGCACGCGCCGGACGAATTTTTCCCGGCTGGCGTTGCTGCCGCCGGTCGAGACGTTGACCGCGTCCAGCATGGTCTTGAGGTCGAGGTCCTGGGTCAGGCCGAACAGGAGCGCTTCGGCGGTCGCCGCCGTGATTGTGGCCGAGAGAAAATTGTTGAGCAGCTTGAGCGCCTGGCCCTGGCCCGGCCGCTCGCCGACATGGAAGACATTGCCGGCGAGAGATTCGAGCGCCGGGCGGTGCAACTCCAGCAGATCCGCCGGCCCGGCCCACATGAGCGAGATGGTCGCGTTCTGGGCGCCGATCCGTCCGCCGGAGACCGGGCAATCGGCATAGGTTATGCCCTGCGCCCGCATCAGCGCATCGACCTCCCGGGCCGCGTCGATCCCGACGGTCGAAAAGTCGACCAGGGCGGTGGCGCGGCGCGCCGACGCCTGCGCGACCTCTTCGGCAACGGCCCTCACGATGGGCCCGTCGGGCAGGCTGAGGAAAACCACGTCGGCCTGCTGCGCGACGGCGGCGGCGCCTGCCGCGCACGCTGCCCCTTCGGGCGCGCGATCGGCCGTGCCGGCCGCATCGAAGACGATCAGGGGCGGACGCCCGACCGCCGTCAGAAAAACCGAAAGGTTCGCCGCCATCGGCCCGCCCATATTGCCGAGGCCGATAAATCCATAGGTATGGCCGCTGTCGCTCATGCCCCATCCGTAACGCAGCGGCGAAAAACTGCAAGCGGCGCGACGCTGCCGGGAAAGTTTACCCGGCGTTGAGCCATGCGGCGGGATCGCCCGATTCCGGCCGGAAATAAATCACCATCCGCTCGGCGGCCTTTGCATCGGCGCCCCAAGGCGCGATGCCGTGGAGTGCGAGCCGGTGCACCAGATACGCCTCGCCCCGGCCGGCCGTGACGGTCACGCGCCGGCAGTCCGCGAATATGCGCCGCCGAAGCGCGTGGTAGACCCCGGTGACGTCGAGTTCGCGCCACGTCGCCGGCGGCGTGTCGCCGAAGGCTTCGGCAAATGTCTCGCGCACGATGCGGTGCGAGCCCTCCCAGACGGCGAGCGGCGAGGCCGCCGCATCCGCCGGGCCGGCAGGCAGGCCGAGGATAAACCGGTGATGCTCGCGCAGGAACCGGCGGCGGTCCGGGCCAACCGGCAGGAGGCCGTCGACATGGGCGGCGTCGCGCTTGCGGCGATAGGCGAAAGACGCGTCGCTCTCGCCGTCGCCCTGCTTCGGATAGCCGGGCCAGCAGACCGAGACCTGCGCCCGGTCCCACGCGAACGGCCCGCCGGCCATATCCTCGGCGAACCGGACGGCCTCGCCCCGCAGCGGCGGCCCGCCGGGCACGGCGCCGGCCTCGTCGTTCGCCAGCGCGTTGACCCCGGCGAACCAGGTGCCGCCGCAGCGGTGCCACTGCCGGTAGGCGGGATCGTCGACAGCGCGGCGGGCGGCCGGTTCCGCAGCATCGAGCCAGTCGAGGACCGACGGATCGACGGGGAAACGGGTCCAGCCGCGTTCGAGAAATTCATCCGCGATCACGGACCTCTCCAAGGTGTGCCCCCCGTCCATTCTCCTTCGTCATATCGACCGGAACGGGCCGCAGGCTCGTGGAGCGGAGATATCTTTCACGCTCGGTGCCGGAGACGATACGCCGCGACTGAAAGATTTCTCCACTTCGCGGCTGCGCTGCTCCGGTCGAAATGACACCATCGGGGACGGCTAAGCCGCTCCGGTCGAAATGACGGGTCGGGGCGGCGGCATACGCATCGCCCCCCCTACAGCTCCGTCCGCACCGCCCACAATTCCGGGAACAGGCGGATCGTCGTCGCCTTGGTGAGGTAGCCGACGCCGCTGGTGCCGCCGGTGCCGATCTTGTGGCCGATCACCCGCTCGACCGCATTGCGGTGGCGGAAGCGCCAGGTCTGGAACAAGTCGTCGATATCGATCAGGTCTTCGGCCAACTCGTAGAGGCCCCAGTGCTTGTCGCTGTCGTAGTAGATGTCGCGCCAGGTTGCCATCACGGAGTCGTTTTTCCCGCGCTTGAGCGACCAGTCCCGGTCCAGCACCGCGGCATCGATAGCATAGCCGCGCCGGGCCAGCAGCATGATGACCTCGTCGTAGAGGCTCGGCCGTTCCAGCAGCTCAGTGAGGCGCCGGGCGATCTCCGGCTTGTGCTCGAAGGTGCGGATCATCGCCCGGTTCTTGTTGCCGAAGATGAACTCGATCGAGCGGTTCTGGAACGACTGGAAGCCGGAGGATTGGCCGAGCCCGTCGCGGAAGGCGAGATAGTCGGCCGGGGTCATGGTCGTCAGGATGTGCCAGGCCTGGATCAGGTTCTCCTGGATGCGCTTGACCCGGGCGAAAATCTTGAACGCGGGCCGGAGATCGTCGTTGCGGATGTGCGGAAAGACCGCCTCAAGCTCGTGCAGCATGAGCTTCATCCACAATTCCTTGACCTGGTGCAGAATGAAGAACAGCGCCTCGTCGTGCTCGCCGGTGATGACCGGCTGGGCGCTGAGGAGTTGGTCCAGCTTGAGCATGTCGTGATAGTTGCGCTGGCCCTTGAGGTCCGCGTGGTAGGACTCGCCGGCGAAGTCCTCGCCCAGCGCCGTTGCGCCGCGGGTCTGGCCCCCGGTGTGATGGGGGCCGGGCCGCGCGGTGTCTTTATCGCCTTCGGCCATGGTTCCTCCTCCGGCCGCGCCTCCCGGGGCGCGCCAAGATTCCCGGTTTCTCGCGGTCAACATATCCGATACAAACGCCGCCGGGTACGAAATCGCGCCGGCGGGGACCGCCGGATCCCGCAGGCTTCAGGGAGAAGAGTTCATGTCAAACCAGGTCAAATACCTGCTCGACGAAAACGACATTCCGAAGGACTGGTACAACATCATGGCGGACTTCAAGAATCCGCCGTCGCCGCCGCTCCATCCGGGCACGCTGCAACCGTGCGGGCCGGACGATCTGGCGCCCCTGTTCCCGATGGAACTGATCATGCAGGAGGTCTCGACCGAGCGGTATATCGAGATCCCGAACGCGCTGCGCGACGTTTATCGCCAATGGCGGCCGAGCCCGCTGCACCGCGCCCGCCGGCTCGAGCAGGCGCTCGATACCCCGGCGCGCATCTACTACAAATATGAGGGCGTGAGCCCGGCCGGCAGCCACAAACCGAACACGGCGCTCGCCCAGGCCTTCTTCAACAAGAAGGAAGGCGTCGCGCGGCTGGCCACCGAGACCGGCGCCGGCCAGTGGGGCTCGTCGCTCGCCCTCGCCGGGGCCTTTTTCGGCCTTGAGGTCGAGGTCTTCATGGTCAAGATCAGCTTCGACCAGAAGCCCTACCGCAAGGCCTTCATGGAGAGCTTCGGCGCCAAGTGCTACGCCAGTCCGTCGACCCTGACCGAGGGCGGCAAGGCGATCCTGAAGGACAACCCGGACAGCACCGGCTCCCTCGGTATCGCGATCTCCGAAGCGGTGGAGCGCGCGGTCCAGCGCGACGACACCAAATACGCGCTCGGCAGCGTGCTGAACCATGTCCTGATGCACCAGACGGTGATCGGCCAGGAAGCCATCAAGCAGATGGAAATGGCCGACGACTATCCGGACATCGTCGTCGGCTGCACCGGCGGCGGCTCCAACTTCGCCGGCATCGCCTTCCCCTTCCTGGGCGAGAAGCTGCGCGGCGGCCGGGATGTCGAGATCGTCGCCGTCGAGCCGGCGAACTGCCCGTCGCTCACCAAGGGCCAGTACGCCTACGATTTCGGCGACACCGTGAAGATGACGCCGCTGGTCAAGATGCACACCCTGGGCTCGGGCTTCGTGCCGCCGGCCAACCATGCCGGCGGGCTGCGCTATCACGGCATGTCGCCGCTGGTCAGCCAGATGGTCCACGAGGGCTATGTCCGGCCAACCGCCTGGCACCAGACCGAATGCTTCGCCGCCGGCGTTGCGTTCGGCAAGGCCGAAGGCATCCTGCCGGCGCCGGAAGCCAACCACGCGGTCAAGGGCGCGATCGACGAGGCGCTGAAATGCAAGCGCGACGGCCGGTCGAAGGCGATTCTGTTCAACCTGTGCGGCCACGGCAATTTCGACATGGCGGCCTACCAGAGCTACGCCTCTGGCCAGCTGACCGACGACGACTATAACGATCAGGAACTGGCGATGGCGCTCGCTGCGCTGCCGAAGGTCGCATAGCCGGCATCGGGTTCGCGGCCCTTCGATACGCCCCGGACTGAATCCGGGGCTACTCAGGGTGAGGGAGAATGAAAAAATCCCTCATCCCGAGTAGGCCCCGCAGGGGCCGTATCGAGGGAGCAGGACACCCTGTCAGCCGAATCGGGAACCGGGCTTGTCTGGACCAACGGTGAATGAAATCGGCCGGAATGGGCTTATGAAACTTCATTATTTTCAGGGCTCCTGCGCGTTGGCGCCCCATATCGCACTGGAATGGTCCGGCGCCGGCTACGAACTGTCGGAAATGAAGCGCAGCGAAACGCGCACGCCGGAGTTTCTGACCAAGAATCCGGCCGGCAAGGTACCGGTGCTGGAACTGGACGACGGGACCTGCGTCACCCAGGTCAACGCGGTTTTGCAATTCATAGCGGAATCCTGGCCGGAGGCCGGGCTGGGAGACGACGGCAGCCCGAAATCTCGACATGCGATGCAGCGCTGGCTGTCCCATTTCAACGGGGATGTGCACACCAGCTTCACCCCCTACTTCATGACCCACCGCTTCGCGGACAGCGACGGCGCCAGGGCGGAGGTGAGGGCCCACGCGGCCGGGGAAGTGGGCTTCCAGTTGAAAATTATTGACCGGCATTTGGCCGGCCGCGACTGGATGATGGGCGCCGGCCGGTCGATCCTCGACCCCTACCTGTTCGTCTTCACCCTTTGGGCCGGCTTCATGCCCGACCGGCTGAACGAATTCCCGAACCTGAAGGCATTCAGCAAGCGCATGAAGGAAGACCCGGGCGTCGGAAACGCCCTCAAGATGCAGGGATTGGGCTGAGCCCGGCGACTCTGCGCCCGCCTGGGTACCCGGTGCAGGCAGCAGTCACGACGCGGAGGTGACGGGCAGGGAACCGGCATAGGCGGTCTGGACGTCGCCGGCGTCGCGATAATACTGCCGGGATGCGTCGCGCAGGGGCTGGAAATCCCAGCTCGTAATTTTTCCCGCGGCGAGCGCCTTGACCAGAAGGCGCCGCGCCGACTGACTCGCCAGCACCTGCCGCTCCAGGTCTTCCATATCCCAGGTCCCGGCCACGATCGATTCCAGTTCGGCGCGCGCACCGGCGCGGTCGGGCCGTTGGGCGAGATTCTCAAGCTCGTCCGGGTCGGCGGCGAGATCGTAGAGCAGCGGCGGATCGCTGCGGCTCGCGATCAGCTTGTGCGGCCCCTTGCGGACCATCGCCATCGGTTCGCGCGCGCCTTCCGCGGTGTATTCCGCACAAACGAGATCCGGCCAGTCCGTTGCAGTGCCGCCAGCAAGCGCCAGGAGCGAACTGCCGTCAACCGGGGCGGCAAGCTCCGGCAGGGCGCCGTCTCCCGCCAATTCGAGCAGCGTCGGGAAAAGATCGAGATGGGAGACGTTCTCCGCCACCCGGCGCGGTGCGAAGGCGAATGGCGCATGCACGATCAGCGGCACCCGGGCCGACCACTCGTAGAACGACATCTTGAAGAACAAGCCGCGCTCGCCCAGCGAATCGCCGTGATCGGAGGTGAAAACCACCACGGTATCGCCGGCTGCGCCGATCGCCTGCAGCGTATCGAGCAGCCGGCCGACTTTCGCATCGACGTAACTCGTCACGGCATAGTAGGCGCGGCGCATGCGAAGAACGTCTGCTTCGCCGATCGTATCGCGGTGCCGGCCGGTCAGGAACCAGTGCCGCCGGCTATGCGGATCGCGGTCTTCGAGCGGGATATCGTCGACCCGCGGCGGATCAATTTCGACATCGTTGTATTTCTCCCACCAGACGGGCGGCGGGAGATAGGGATCGTGCGGCGAGAAAAACGAGACGGTGAGCGCGAACGGCCGCCCGTCGCCGCTATCCGCGTGCTCGTGCAGCCAGCGCACCGCCTCGAATTCGGCCTCGTCGTCGTAGGCGACGTTGACACTGTGCCGGTGCGGCCCGGCATCGAGCACCGCGCGCATGCTGTGGTACCATTCGAGCCAGACTCCGCTGTCGAGCCGCATGTCCGGCACCCACTGAAAATTGGCCGGATATACATCGGTCGTGACCCGTTCCTCATAGCCGTGGAGCTGATCCGGGCCGACGAAATGCATCTTGCCGGCAAGGCAGGTCCGGTAGCCGGCCGTGCGCAGATAGTGGTGGAAGGTCGGGACCGACGCGGGAAACTCGACTGCATTGTCGAATGCGCCGATTCGGGAGGGCAGGCATCCGCTCAGCATGGAAAACCGCGCCGGCGCGCACAGCGGGAAGTTGCAATAGGCGTTTTCGAAGGTGACGCCGTCTTCGGCGAGGCGATCGAGGTGGGGCGCCTGCACCGGTGTTCGCCCGTATGCCGGAAGCACCTGCGGCGCCAGTTGATCGGCCATGATGAAGAGAAAATTCGGGCGTTTCGCCATGGCGGTATTTCCTGCAAAGAAAAAGCCGTCAGGCGCCGTCGTACAGATACGCATGGCGCAAAGGAACGATTTGCCGGCGGTACCGGGCGCACGTAACGCGTTTTTGATCGATATCAGGAATAGAAATCAGGGAAATTGCGACGATTCAATCGTCTAGACGATGCCGAACCGAAGGTTGCGGGCGATTCGACCGCTCTCTCCTGTCCCAACCTGAAAATTGACAAGGAATGGAAGCCGGTTATGCTGGTTCGCACGATGGAAGCTGGAATTGCCGGTTAATTCGGCGCTTCCCACCGGTCGTTTCGTAGAGGCGCGAATTCACGGGCGTTTTCGTGTGAAATCGACCCCAAAGAAAAAGCCGCAAAATAGGGGTCACCCGGCCAGATCCGGATGTCCCGTTGCGGTCAGCCTTCCAACGCATCGCGATATTTCTCCAGGGAGGAAATCATGCTGAAAAATCTGACTGCGGGCGCGCTTGTCGCGGCCGCCGGCCTCGCTCTTTCCGCGACCCAGGCCGGCGCGGCCGGCTGCCCGGTCAAGGATACCATCAAGTTCGCGGGCCTGGACTGGGGCTCCAACCACTTCCATGTCGCCGTCGCGCAGGTCCTGGTCGAAAAGGGCTGGGGCTGCAAGAGCGAGTCCATACCGACGACTACGGCGCCGAGCCTGAACGCCCTCGCCAAGGGCGATCTGCACATCAACATGGAGATCTGGTACGCCAACAACCGGGAAATCTGGGACAAGATGAAGGCCTCCGGCAAGGTCATGGAACCGGGCGGCGTGTCGATCACCGGCGCGATTCAAGGGTTCTTCGTCCCCCGCTTCCTGATCGAAGGCGATAAGAAACGCGGCATCAAGGCGGCGGCGCCGGGCCTCAAGAGCGTCAGCGATCTCGCCAAATACACCAAGCTGTTCGAGGATCCGGAAGAGCCGTCCAAGGGCCGTTTTTACAACTGCAAGATCGGCTGGAACTGCGAGCGGGTGAACACGAAGAAAATGCAGTCCTACGGCCTGGACAAGACGTTCACCAACTTCCGCCCGGGCACCGGCGAGGCGCTGGCCGCGGCCATCGCGTCGGCCTACAAGCGCGGCAAGCCGGTCGTCGCCTACTATTGGGGCCCGACATGGCTCCTCGGCAAGTACGACATGGTGATGCTGAAAGAGCCCGAATATAACGAGGAAACCTGGAAAAAACTCGACAAGGCCAAGTCAGGCAAAGGCATGATGGCGACCGCCTATCCGACGATCCAGGTGATTGTCGGCATGAACAAGAAGTTCGCCGCAGCGGCCGGCCCGATCACGGCGATGCTGTCCAAATATCATCTGGACACCGATACGGTGAACAAGGCCCTCGTCTACATGCGCGAGAACAAGGACAAGACGGGCGCGAAGGCGGCCGCCAATTTCCTCAAGAATAACGAGGCGATCTGGACGAAGTGGGTTCCGGCCGACATAGCAGCCAAGGTCAAGGCGGCGCTTTAAGCCTCGGGTCGTCCGACCGTCTGAACCTGTGTTAGTTTGTGCCTGCCGGGCTCTAGCTGCCCGGCAGGCACTTTCTTTTAGGACGTTCGGGCCTCGCAACGACCCCGCCGGGAAAATCGGGAGACGCCGCCATGGATGCCGGCAGCCTGTTCTCGCTCGTCTTGTGCGCCGCGATCGTCGGATGGATCGCCTACGCCGCCGCCAGACGGCATGAATCCCTCACGGAAGGCTACCGGACCCACGCAATCGGCGCCGGCGCCGCCCTGATCGTGTTCGTAGCGGGCCTGGCCGGCCTCTGGAAATTCCTGACCGGGCTGGAACTGGATACCTCCATCATCCCGATTGACGTCTGGGTCGACGAGGCGGTCGATTGGCTGCTGCTCAAGGTCGGCGAACCGCTGGACCAGCTGAACCGCTGGGTGGTGCACAAGATCGGGTTTTTCGAGCGCTTCCTGCACCAGTCGATCGCGTGGCCGCTGCTCACCCTGCTGTTCACGGGCATCGCCTGGCACGCCAGCCGGAACCTGCTCGTGACCGTCGGCGTCGCGTTCGCCTTCCTGCTGATCTGGTCGATGGCGCTGTGGAAGCCGACCATGCAGACGCTGTCGCTGATGAGCGTCTCGATCCTGGTGACGGTGGTGGTCGGTCTGCCGCTCGGCATCCTGATGTCGCAGAGCGACCGGGCCCGGTCGTTCATGCTGCCGATCCTGGATATGATGCAGACCATGCCGTCCTTCGTTTACCTGATCCCGGTCGTCATGCTGCTCGGCCTGGGCAACTTCGCCGGCGTGATCGCAACCATGATCTATGCGGCGCCGCCGTTGATCCGGCTGACCGACCTCGGCATCCGGCTGGTCGACAAGGAAGTCATGGAGGCGGCGACGTCGTTCGGCGCGAGCCGGCGGCAGAAGCTGTTCAATGTCCAGATACCGCTGGCGCTGCCCAACATCATGGCCGGCCTGAACCAGTCGATCATGATGGCGCTGGCCATGGTGGTGATCGCCTCGATGATCGGCGTCCGCGGCCTGGGCCAGGAAGTCCTGTTCGGCCTGCAGCGGCAGGAGCCGGGCACCGGGTTCATTGCCGGCCTTTCCATCGTGCTGCTCGCCATCGTGCTGGACCGGATCACCCAGTCCTACGGCCGGCGCATGGAAACGCACCGCACGGTGGGCCACTAGGCCCGCCCGCCGGCTGCCCCCGAACGGCACTCACTGGATACGAAAACAACCGGATCGTCCCGCCCCATGGGTCAAATTCAGATCAGCAACGTCTTCAAGATCTTCGGTCCCAGGCCGCACAGCGTGATGGAACAGGTGCGGCGCGGCGTTTCTAAAGACGACCTGCTGAACGACACCGGACACACGATCGGCGTGCAGGATGTGACGCTGACGGTGGAGCCGGGGCAATGCACTGTGGTGATGGGCCTGTCCGGCTCCGGCAAGTCGACCCTGATCCGGCACATCAACCGGCTGATCGAGCCGACGGCCGGCGAAATCGTCGTCGAGGGTCAGAATATCCTGGAGCTGAGAGGCCGGGAGCTGGAGGATTTCCGGCGCCAGAAACTGAGCATGGTGTTCCAGCGCTTCGGCCTGTTTCCGCACAAGACCGTGATAAACAACGTCGCCTACGGCCTGGATATCAAGGGCGGCAGCAAGGCCGAAAAGCGCGCCAACCGCGAGAAGGCGCGGCACTGGATCGGCCAGGTCGGGCTGACCGGCTACGAGGACCAGTTTCCCAGCCAGCTGTCCGGCGGCATGCAGCAACGCGTCGGCCTCGCCCGGGCGCTGGCCACGGACGCCGACACCCTGCTGATGGACGAAGCCTTCAGCGCCCTCGATCCGCTAATCCGCCGGGAAATGCAGGATCAGCTGATCGAGCTGCAGGAGAACCTGCAAAAGACGATCATGTTCATAACCCACGATCTGGACGAGGCCCTGCGCCTCGGCGACAAGATCGCGATCATGAAGGACGGCGCGATCGAACAGATCGGCACGGGGGAGGAAATCCTCCAGCAACCCCAGACCGAATATGTCCGCCGGTTCGTCGAGGATGTGAACCGCGGCCGCGTGCTAACGGCAGGAACCGTCAGGATCGAGTGCAAAATCGTCAGGACGGATACGGCGCCCGGCGAAGCGCTCCGGCAGCTTGGCGAGGACGATCTGCGCGTCACCTATGTCGTCGACGCCAACGGCCGGCTGGTCGGCGCGGTCACGGCGGCATCGCTCCGCACCGGCGAACGCAACAATGTCCAGTCCGTCGACAGTCTTGCCGAAGACGTGCCGACCGCGACCGAAGACATGGTCCTGGAGGAGATCCTGCCGATGACGGTTGGCGAGGACATCCCCGTCGCCGTTCTGGGCGAGGAGGGCGAATTGAAAGGCATCCTGCCGAAAGACACCATCATCAAGGCCCTGGCGGAAGAAGCGCAACTGACCGGGCCTGCGGACCGGTAAGGGCTTTGAGCCGAAGGAGCCGCGTTATCGGCCGCGCGCCCGGAGCGCGTCCGAAGGATTGGCGTCGCCGTTATTCCCGCCGTCCGCCCTCGCCGTTCCGGCGCCATTTGCGCTTTCGGCCGCCGGACCGGTAGGCTTCGCGGTAGAAGCGCCGGCGCTGCTCCGGGGACAGGGTTTCGGCGATCTGCCGGACCAGGGCGTGAAAGGCCGCCTGGGTCTCGCTCCGGGCCTGCTGCAGGCTGCGGAATCCGGCCTCGACCGCCTCGGGCGATACGGCGTTGTCGCGAAGCTGCTTGCGAAGCGCGCGCCGCGCGGCGCGGATAACCTCGATCTTTGCGCGAATTTCCGGGTGCATTTTTTTCAGGGTGGCGCGGGCGCGGGCGCGATGCGGTTCGTCCAGATTGTCGACCGCACGATACAGGCGGAAAGCCCTGCGCGGACCGGGGTCGCGGCCGATTTCCGACCGGCTCCAATGAACGATCACGCTGGCCGCAATAATCCCGACAAGGAACAGGTTCAACCCGCCCGAAACGATCAGCAGAATGATGAGCGTGCGGCGCGTCACCGGGCGAATTCCCCGAATCCGTTGTCGTCCCCGTTGCCGTCGAGCGTCCCGAGGGAGGCCATTTCGGTCTCCAGCCCGGCCACCTGGCTCTCGGCGACGCCGGCGACCGGCACCGGCGATAGAATCCCGACCGCGATCCCCAGCAGCATGGCGCATGCCAGCGCGCCGGCAGGTTTCCATAGCAGGCCGGCCCAGGCTCGAAGATCTGGCCCGGTCCGCTGCGCCGCCTGCAGGACGGCGCCGGTCAGTGCGGCCGTAGGCCCGGGCGGCGTGACGCTGTCCAGCGCCCGGTCCAGCGCGGCGGCGGCCGCCAGGGATTGCTGCGCCGTTGCGTCGCCGGATTCGATCAGCGCCCAGGCTGCGGCGCGGCGCGGATCATCCGCCGGCCAGCGCACCGGATCGGCGCCATAGGCATCCAGCAGTTCGTCGAGCGCCCGCCCGGCCTCATCCCTGCCGGGCTCGATTTCGTTTCCGGTCATGGCAGAGCCCTCATGGCATGAACTCCTCCAGCAGATCCGGTTTTAGCGCTGTCAGGCGCTGGCGCAACGTCCGGCGGCCCCGGGCCAGCAGCGATTCCACGGCTTCTACACTGATCTCGAGGGCCGCAGCGGTCTCTCCGTTGTTCATCCCGTCGAAATGGGCCATGGCGATGGCGGCACGCTGCCTTTCCGGCAACGCCTCCATCGCCTGGCGGACGATTGAAGAGACTTCCGCCGCCAGCAGCCGGCGGCTTGGGCCGGGCGACGGATCTTCCAGCGCCAGGGCCGTCACATCTTCGCTCGGACGTGTCCGGCGGTGCAGATCGATGCACCGGTTGTAGGCGACCCGGCGCAACCAGGTGCCGATCTGCGCTTTCGGCTTCCAGCGCGGCGCCTGACGCCACAGCTTGAGCATCGCATCCTGGGCGACGTCCTCGGCGGTGGCGCGCTCGCCGACCATGCGCCAGGCGAACGCGACGAGGCCCGGCAGGTGCCGGTCGACGACGGCACGGGCGGCGGCCGGATCGCCACCGGCGACCCGGCCCATCAGCGCGGCGTCGGCAGCGATGGCTGCGCGGTCGGCCGCCACCGGCGCAGGGTTCCCGGACAGCGTCATCCGGGACGGTATAGCCTGCGTCCGGGCGAAAGGCGCTGCACAAAGTGCGGAGGCACGCACGCCTGTTCCCGTCCTGCCGTTGCGCCTAGCGGCGGTGGCCGTGGCGGTCGAACCGCCGAAAGGCCATCCGCATTTCCTTCCGGGTGACGGCGCCGTCGCCGTCGCCGTCGAGCCGCAGGAACATCATCTGGCCCAGCGTATCGAATTCGGCGCGCGTCACCTTGCCGTCGCCGTTCAGGTCCATGCGCCGTTCCATGCCGGAGCCATGCCGTTTGCGCCAGCGATGACGTCGCTTGCCGCCGTGGCCGCCGTAATACGCGAGCATCCTTTCGCGGACCTTGTCGAACGCCGCATCGAATTCCGCCTTGTCGACCGCGCCGTTCTTGTCGGAGTCGATTCCGGTGAACTGGGCCTTGCGTTGCGCAACGAATTCCTCAACGCCGATCTTGCCGTCGCCGTCGGCGTCGAGCGCCTTGAAGCGGGCGTCGCGGGCGCGCGACGGCCAGGTGCGTTTCCAGGCGCGCAGTTCCGAGACTTCGAGGGCGCCGTCTTTGTTGGCGTCGATCCCGGCGAACCGGGCACTGCGGGCGGCGGTAAACTCGGCGCGGGTGACCTTGCCATCCTTGTTTGCATCGGCCCGGTCGAACATGCGCAGTCCGCGATGGGCGTTGGCGGGGGCTGCGGCGGCTGTCAGGCCGATCAGGCCGGCGGCGAGCAGGAGAGGCAGGGTTCGCATGGCCAGAGGATCTCCGGTATCGGGGGGGTGGGCAGCCAAACGGCTTCAAACACCCTAACGCCCCTCGCCCGCAGTTCCGTCGCGCCGGCCGGGGCCTAGCCTGCTGTCTTCAACGCCGGCGTTGCGCCAAATTCGGCAGCAGGCGGCCCGGCCCGGCAATCTCGAGCGCCAGCTTCGCCTTGACGGCGTCGCCGAAGCTCTTGAACCCCCGCGCCACGACGATAAAGGCGCCCGGGCCGCCGATCACCCGGTCGAAATAATACCGGTCCAGATCCTTGGGCGGCGGAATTCCCCATGGGTTGGGGCGGTCATTCACGATCGGCAGGCCGTTGATCGTCACGCCGGCCTTGAGCGCACGCGCCCGTGCCGGCGCGAGCAGGCCGCCATTATTGTTTTTCCCGTCGCCCGAGATATCGAGCACCTTGCGCATCCCGCGATACGGATTGGCGTCGAACAGGCCGAGCGCAAAATCGATGGCCGCGCTGATCGAGGTCCAGCGTTCGGTCGTTACCGGGTTTCCGGCGACCGCTTCGGCAAAGGCCCTGGCCGATGCGAGATCGCGCACGACCGTCCAGCCGGCGACGACTTTCTGATAATGGCCGCCGGCCCATTCCATATAGGTAATCGCGATCCGTCGCCGCTCGCCGCCGGTGATCGCCCGGACGACCCGCGGATCGACCAGCGCTTTCAGGTATCCCCGGCGCTGGAGCAGCGCTTCGGCATGGTCGATACTGCCGGAAATATCGACGGCGAGGATGAGTTCGAGATCGACCTCTTCGGCAAGCCCAGGCGAAACGGAGCCCGGCGCCGGCAGCAGGCCGGCGAGCAATATCAGGCAGCTGGCAGCGCGGCGCATCCCTATCGGAACAGGACCTCGCCCTTCATGTTGGCGTACATCGCGGCGACATAGTCGCCATAGCCGTTCCACGGCTTCGTCGGAATGCGCTTGCCGGTGCCGATATCGCGTTCGCTCGCCTGGCTCCAGCGCGGGTGTGCGACTTTCGGATTGACGTTGGCCCAGAAGCCGTATTCCCGGGCCTGCAGCTTCTCCCAGAAACTGACCGGCCGCTTGTCCGTAAAGTGGAAGCGCACGATCGACTTGACGTGCTTGAAGCCGTATTTCCACGGCACGGCGAGACGCAGGGGGGCGCCGTTCTGCCTGGGCAGCGGCTTGCCGTAGAGGCCGGTCACCATGAAGGCCAACTCGTTGGCCGCCTCGAACATCGTCAGGCCTTCGGTATAGGGCCACGGATACCAGATCTGGCGCTGGCCCGGCGCGACCTTCGGATTCTTGAAGGTCTGCATGACGAGATATTTTGCACTGCCCAGCGGCTTGGCGAGATCGATCAGAGCCTTGAGCGGAAAACCGGACCACGGCACCACCATGGACCAGGCTTCGACGCAGCGGTGGGCGTAGACCCGTTCCTCCAGCGGCATCTTCTTCAGCAGATCGTCGATATCGATCTTCATCGGTTTCTCGACCGCGCCGTCGATCGTGACGACCCAGGGCCGCGTCTCCAGCCGTTGCGCCGCCGTGTGGATCTGCTTGTGCGAGCCGAACTCGTAGAAATTGTTGTAGGTGGTGGCGATCCGCTCCGGCGTCAGCGCCCGGTCCACCGTGTATTTCGGGTTGCGCCCGACCGGATAGAGGCCGGCGCTGGGGTCAGCGGCGGCAAATGCGCTGCTCGCGCTGAGCAGCGGCGCCGACGCCGCCAGGATCGGCCCGGCGGCCAGGGTTTTCGCCAGGGCGCGGCGTTGCAGGAAAACACTCTCGGGCGTCGCCCGGTTTTCAGGGATTTCCCATCCCCGGCGGCGATGAACGAACATGGGCTGCGTTTCCTCGGAATGTTGTGCGGCGCGCAAACGCCGCAGTTTCGTTGAGTTTACACCTAGGGACGGTCCGGTTTCACGACAATTCAACGCTCCGTCAGAAATGGTGAGCGCCATGCTTCGAACCCGGCGCCGGGCCGGTCGCCGCGCATTTTCGGCGCGCCGGCCGGGGCTTCACGATACCGGGCCCCGTTCGTATAACCGGGGCACCTGCCCGTTTCGGAGACTGCCGCCATGAAATTCTACGACTGCTCCACCGCCCCTTCGCCGCGCCGCGCCCGCATCGCCCTGGCCGAGAAAGGCCTGCTGGACGAGATCGAGGTGATCGACGTCAATCTGCGCGAAGGCGAACAGCGCAAGCCCGAATTTGCCGCCATCAATCCTTATCTCACCGTGCCGGTCCTGGAACTGGACGACGGCCGGCGCATTACCTCCTCGACCGGCATTTTCCACTATCTCGAAGCTGCCGTCCCCGAACCGCCCCTGATGGGCCGGACGCCCGCCGAGAAAGGTCTGGTCGGCGATCTCGAATGGCGCATCGAAATGGACGGCTTCATGGCGATCGGCGAATGCCTGCGCAACACCGCCAGGGGGATGGCCGGGCGCGCGATGACCGGCAAATACGATTACGAACAGATTCCCGAACTGGCCGCCCGCGGCCGCCTGCGCCTCGAGCGCTTCTTCGACGGCTTCGACGGCCTTGTGGGCGACAAGCCGTTCCTGGCCGGCGACGACTACACCATCGCCGACATTACCGCCCTGGTCATGGTGGACTTCGCCAAGTGGATCAAGGTGGCGCTGCCGGAAGACGCCGCCAACGCCCGGCGCTGGTACGACGAGGTCTCGAGCCGGCCCAGCGCCGGACGATAGCGGTGCAGAGCGTCAGGGCTCGCCGGAACTGATTTCAGCAACAGCGCTTCGGTTTAATCGTCGCTGAAGAAACTGCCGGCTTTCGGCGGCGCTGCGGTGCGCTGAACCGCCGGTGCGCCGTCTTTTTTCGCGGTGCGGCGCACGACCGGGCGCGCCGGCTTGGCGGGCGCCGCCGAACCGTCGAAGAATGCGCCGGGCCGCACGGCCTCCCCGGCGTCCGCGGCCGGGCGGGCGGGCACCGGGGCTTTCCGGGCCGCTTCTTTCCGTTCGGCCCGCGGCGCGGCAGGCGCCTTTCTCGAACCGTTCCCAGCCTTCTTGCCGGAAGCCGGCGCCGGTTTTCCCGCCGGCCGGATTGCAGCTTCGAAGAATTCCGCCTCTTTCCTGGCAGGTTTCGCAGCTTTCTTCTTTTTCTTCTTTGCGGCTTTGGCCGTGCGGCGCGGCGGCTTGCCGGCGGCTTTCTTTCCGGCTTTCGCCGGCGCGTCCGCCGCGCGGCCGGTCCCGAGATCGATCGGCGCCGGCTGGACAATCCAGGCGTCGGGGTCAGCGGGGTCAGCGGCAGGTGCGGCAGGTTCCGTCGCGGGCGCGCTTGCGATACCCGGTTCAGCCGCGCCCAGATCGGTCAGGTCGATCGGCGCCGGACGGGCGATCCAGGCATCGGGATCGTCCGTGCTCTTCGTCTTCCGGTGCGGTTCCGCGGCGCGGCGCGGCCCGAGATCGATCGCCGCCGGGCGGGCGATCCAGGCGTCCGGATCGTCTGCTGCCGCCGGCGCAGGGGCCCGTTCGCCTGCGCTACCGGCGCGCACCGGCGCAAGGTCGATCGGGCGGGGCCGGGCAATCCAGGCATCGGGATCGTCGGCGGCCCGGACCGCGGCCGCCGCTCCGCTGGCGCGCACCGGCGTCAGATCGATGGGCGCCGGCCGCGCGATCCAGGAGTCCGGGCTGTCCGCAGCCGCTGCCGGCGGCGCGCCGCCGGGTCGGACCGGCGTGAGGTCGATGGCCTGCGGCCGGGCGAGAGACGCTTCGAACGCTTCGGCCTCGTCGCGCGACGCGCCGGGCTGCGTTGCCTGCCGTTGCGGCGAAGCTGCACGGCGAACGATATCCGGTTGCACCATTTCCACGGCCTCCAGCGACATGGGTTTGTAGGTCGCCCGCTCATAGGCCCAGGTGGGCGGATAGGGCTTGGTGGCGTCGAAACCGACCTTGGGGCCGAGATAGTCCGGGAAAGACGGGTTCAGCCCGTGGCCGAAGGATTCGTCGATGGTAACGATTCCCTTCTTCGGGTCCAGCCGCGTCGCCATCGCCCATTCGACGTCCTGGGCGCTGCGCAGGTTCACATCGTCGTCGACGATCGTCACCATCTTGAGCGGCGGGAAGGCGGAGAAAGCGGCGAGGATCGCCTGTTTCGACCAGCCCTGGCGCTTCTGGGCGAGCTGGACGATGCAATGATAGAAGCCGCCGCCGCCGTGGCTCATATAGACATCGGTCACGCCGGGCACCTGCTTCTGCAGCAGTTGCAGAATGTTGGCCTCGCCGAGCAGGCCGACCGAGTTCCACACCTCGACGCCGGACAGGATGGTCTGGAACACAGGGCTGGCGCGCCGGTGGATCTTGCGGACATGGACGACCGGCCGCGGCGCGACGGTGGCGTAATAGCCGGTGACCTCGGCGAACGGCCCTTCGTCGGCCACCTCGCCGGGCACGATTTCGCATTCCAGCGCCCACATGGCGTGGGCAACCATATCGTCATGGCCGTTCGACGCCTTGACCAGTTCCAGCGGCGCGCCGTGAAACGCGCTGGCGATGCCGAGTTCGTCGGCATCCGCAGGCGCCGCTTCGGCCGGCGCGGCCGCGGCGAAGTGCAGGCCGGGCCCGACGCCGCAGTTGAGCGTGAAGGTCAGGGTCTCTCCCCTGGCTTCCGCCTTCTCGAGATAGAGCTCCAGATGCCGGCCGGCGTCGATGTTGACGTGCAGGCAGTCCTTGGCGACGACCTGAAAGCGCTGGATCGAGGCGTTGCGCACGCCGGTGTCCGGATCCTTCGCGATCACCACCGCGGCGTCGAAATAGGGGCCGCCGTCCTTCTCCGCATGGATCGGGATCGGCATGCGGGTCATGTCGACATCCGGCTCCGTCACGTCGAGAACCGGGCCGGACGGCACGACCACCGGATCGACCGGCGCCTGCTGCCACTGGCGGATGCAGTCGGAGACGTATTGCGGCAGCGTCCGTTCCTCGCGCCGCAGCAGGTCGGCGAGCAATTCGCGCGACCAGTAGAGGCCGGTCAACACCGGCCATTCGTGGCCGGAAACCTTCTCGAACAGGACGGCGCGCGGCTGCCCCTCCAGTTCGGCGGCGAGGCCGGCCAGATCGTGCGTGAGATCGACACTGCCGGTGAAGCGGGCCAGCCGCCCGCTGCGTTCCAGATCCTCGACGATCAGTGCGAGATCGTGAATATGGGTTGCCGCCATCGCCCCGCCGTTCCCGATGCCGCCGCTGCTTCTCTCGCGCAGTTCCGGCGGCCTGTCCTTCCGGCGCCTTGCGGCGCGTCCCTCGATCAGCCGTTTCTCTTCCGACGAATTGCCGCACCGGTCAAGAACGGAAAGGGCGCAGCAGGTCGGTCCGGCGGCCTGTTCAGACCCTGCGGGATGCCCCCTTGCGGGAGGTCTGGGCCGGTTTGCCGACCCCGCCGGCCGCCTCCGTTTCGCCCCAGCGTTTGACCATGCCGAGATCGAAGCCGAACAGGTCGAGCGCCCGGCCGACCGTCTGGTTGACGATGTCGTCGACGGTCTCGGGCCGCTGGTAGAAGGCCGGTACGGGCGGCGCGACGATCGCGCCCATTTCCGACAATCGCGTCATGGTGCGCAAGTGGCCTGTGTGCAGGGGCGTCTCGCGCACCAGCAGGACGAGCCGCCGGCGCTCCTTCAGCACAACGTCGGCGGCGCGGGTCATCAGGCTGCCCGTCGTCCCGGCGGCGATCTCGGACATGGTGCGCACCGAGCAGGGCGCGATGATCATGCCTTCGGTGCGGAACGAGCCGGACGATATCGCCGCGCCGATATCGTGGACAGGATGCACGACATCGGCCAGCGCGCGGATGTCCGCCACCTTGGCCGTCATCTCGTAGGCCAGCGTGACCTCGGCGGACTTCGTCATGACCAGGTGGGTTTCGACATCGGTCGCGCGCAGCGCCTCCAGCACCCGCACGCCATAGACGATGCCCGATGCGCCGCTGAGCCCGACGATCAGCCGCTTGCCGGCGTTTTCCGCTGTACCGCTCATGGCCGCGACCATAGCGGCGGCCCGCACCGGCGGCAACGCGGTCAAATCCGGCGGCCGGTTTCTTCGTCCGCCCGGGCGGTCCGGACCGCGCCATATCGCCCGGTCAGGGATGCGTCTTCGCAACATCCCCGAGCGCTGACACCATGTAGCCGTGTTCGGTCGACGCCAGCGCATCGGCCAGGCGGCTGTCTGCCGTGACAAGCCGGGCGCCGAAGCGGTGCGCCAGCGCCAGATAGACGCAATCGCAGACCGGCCTGTCGAGGGCGAGGGCGAGGCGAACCGCATCCGCAGCGAGGGTTTCGTCGGCATGCCAGCGAACCGGCATCGCCGCGACGGCAGCCGCCAGCGCGCCGACCCAGCGGCGCTCGATCTCGCCCGATCGGGACTTGCGCCACAGCACGTTGGCTATTTCGGACACCATCAGGCGCGGCGCGTGCAGCGCGTCGCCGCTTGCCACCAGCCGGTGCGCGCTGTCCGAATCCTCTTCGGCGATCAGCAACTTCAGTGCGACACCGGCGTCGATAACCAGGCTCATCGGCCGGGCTTACCCGGGCGTTCGAAGCCCGGCTTCCCGATCCGCCCGGATCAGGAGCTCCGAGGGCGTTTGCCGGCTGCCTTCGGTTTCCCGACGCAACTTCGCGGCAAGGGCGAGGAAGGATTGACGCCGCCCCGGCGCATCGTCCCTGACCGCGTCCTGAAGGATTTGCCGGGCTTCGCCTTCGAGAGACCGGTTGTGATCGGCAGCGCGCCGTTTGAGGCGCGAAACCACCACGTCGTCCAACTGGCGCACGTTGATCGTTGCCATCGCCGGGTCCCTTTCAAATGATATCATTTTGATATCATTTTATGTCGGAGCGGTAAAGAGCGCGGATACTGCCGCCTTTCCGCTGCCGCACCAGCTGCCGCGGCCGGCGCCTCATGCCGCGCTTCACGCAGACCCCGCCGGCCGCTATATCTTGCGGTATCGCCCGCTTCCATAGTCCCGGAACCCGACCCATGACCGATGCCTACATCTTCGACGCCGTGCGCACGCCGCGCGGCCGCGGCAAGGCCGACGGCGCCCTGCACGAGATCACGCCGGTCGATCTGGCCGGCCAGACCCTGGCGGCCCTGCGCGACCGCAGCGATCTGGACACGTCGAAGATCGACGACATCGTCCTGGGCTGCGTCATGCCGGTCGGCGAACAGGGCGCCGATATCGCCCGGCTCGCCGCCCTGAAGGCGGGCTACGACGAGAAGGCGACCGGCATCCAGATCAACCGCTTCTGCTCCTCCGGCCTCGACGCCTGCAATATGGCGGCGGCGCAGGTCATGTCCGGCCAGGCCGATCTCACCGTCGGCGGCGGCGTCGAGAGCATGAGCCGCGTGCCGATGGGCTCGGACGGCGGCGCCTATGCCATGGACCCGGCGGTCGCCATGCCGATCTATTTCGTGCCCCAGGGCATCGGCGCCGACCTGATCGCAACCCGCGAAGGCTTCTCGCGCGACGATGTCGATGCCTATGCCGTCGAGTCCCAGAAGCGCGCCGCGGCGGCCTGGGAGAACGGCCGGTTCGAGAAGACGGTCGTGCCGGTCAAGGACGTCAACGACAAGGTCGTGCTGGCGAAGGACGAGCATATGCGGCCGGAGGCCGACATGCAGTCGCTCGGCGCGCTCAACGCCTCCTTCGAGGGTATCGGCGCGCAGTTCGGCTTCGATAACGTTGCCATCCAGCGCTATCCCGATGTCGAGCGCATCGTCCATGTCCATACGCCGGGCAACTCCTCGGGCATCGTCGACGGCGCCGCCGCCATGCTGATCGGCACGAAGGAAATGGGCGAGGAACTCGGCCTCGAGCCGCGCGCCCGCATCCGGGCGTTCGCCTCCAACGGCTCGGAGCCGACCATCATGCTGACCGGACCGGTCGATGTGACCCGCAAGGCGCTGAAGCGCGCCGGCATGGAGACCGGCGACATCGACCTGTACGAGCTCAACGAGGCCTTTGCGTCGGTCGTGCTCTACTACATGAAGAAACTCGGCATCGAGCATGACCGGATCAACGTGAACGGCGGCGCGATCGCCATGGGCCATCCGCTGGGCGCGACCGGCGCAATGATCCTGGGCACGCTGCTCGACGAGATGGAGCGCCGCGATGCCGAGACCGGCCTCGCCACCCTTTGCGTCGGCGCCGGTATGGGCGCCGCGACGATCATCGAGCGGGTGAACTAGGGCGCGGCGTCCTTCGATACGCCGCTTCGCGGCTACTCAGGTCGAGGCAGAGTGTTGTTGAGGCTGAAGAAAGCCCCAGGATTCCGCATCCCGAGTAGCCCCGGACTTGTTCCGGGGCGTATCGAGGAGCGAACGAGCCAATAGATTCCGATCTGCCGCAATTTCATACATTGCTGCGGGTGCTGAACCGAACACGCGCCGGCGCAGCCGCCGGCCGAACCCCACGAGGAACCCTGCCATGAGCCTTGCCGACGTCACCTCAGCGATGCAGGAGAGCATCGGCGACGCTTCCGGCCTCGACGCCACGGTGAAGTTCGACTTCGGCGATGACGGCTGTCTCTATCTCGACGGGACGAGCGAGCCCTATGCCGTCTCCAACGACGATGCGGAGGCGGACTGCACCATCGCCATGTCGCTTGACGACTTCAAGGAGATGGCGACCGGCGAGCTGGACCCGACCACAGCCTTCATGATGGGCAAGCTCAAGGTGACCGGCGACATCGGCGTCGCCATGAAGCTGGCCGCGGTGTTGGGGTGAGGGCCGTCGGCAAGGCCGGCGCGCCTGACCCGTCTAGGGCGCGGTCCGCGGAAGTTCGGCGAGACTGATCCTGGCATTCACGCGCTGGGCCCCCGGTGCAGCCGCGAACCAAGCGCTCGCATCGCAAAATCCGTCGCGCATCTTACCTTTGACTGCGCTCAGGTACGGCGGCATTTCCGAGGCCCGGTACAGCCCACCCAGAGACGGCGGCGGCATCGGCCGCTTTTGCAGCGCCTGCCGAGTCACTTTCAGCCGCGCGGCCACCTCGGCAAGGCTGACAAGATCCGGCCTTACCTCCCGGAGTACCGTCCCATCCGGAAGCGCCCCCAGAACCTGATCGACAGTAGCGGAGATCACTGCCTCGGCCTCACGGCCGGCGCGCGTGAACCCCAGCCCGATCAAGCCCGGCGAGCCTAGACCGATCGCCGCGTCGTCGCATCCGGCTTCGAAGAGAGCGTCGAGGATTGCATCCTCGTCCGAGGACTCTCCCCGAAGCGCAAAGACCAGATCGAACTCGAACGTCGTTCCAGACATATTCGTTATCATCCCTGCATGATGCAGCCGTTGGCTTTTCTCAGCAGTTCGTCCGCATGGGCCTGCGGATTGCGCGGCGTGCTCCACACCGACATCCGGCAGAATGTACCGGAACGACAGGCATTTCCCGCATTCGCCGGGCAAAGGACATATCCCCAAGAATGGGCGCTGCGTCCCTTGGCTGCCTCGACCACCCAGCCCGCGGATTCGAGTTTCTTTAGCGCAGCCTCGATTTTCTTGTCCGGATGCTAATTCCTCGCCACAGATGGTTCCAATGATGATAGTTGTCAATCGACAACTTGTAATTCACCGCACATTTCCTGGAAAAATTCAATTCCAGATAGATCGCCGCGCCCCTCACGCCCCCGCCGGCGTCATCCAGGGCCGGTCGTTGGCCGCGGCGGCTTCGAAGCTGTCGATGCTGGCGGCCTTCTGCAGGCTGAGGCCGATATCGTCCAGGCCGTTGAGCAGGCAGTGCTTGCGGAAGGGTTCGACCTCGAAGGCGACGGTTTCGCCGTTCGGCCGGGCGATCGTCTGGGCCTCCAGATCGACCGTCATTGTCGCGTTGGCGCCCATCTGCGCATCCGCCATCAGGGCGTCGACATCCTCTTGCGGCAGCGTGACCGGCAGGATGCCGTTCTTGAAGCAGTTGTTGAAAAAAATGTCGGCGAAGCTGGTCGAGATCACGCAGCGGATGCCGGCGTCGAGCAGAGCCCAGGGCGCATGCTCGCGCGACGAACCGCAGCCGAAATTTTCGCCGGCGACCAGAATTTTCGCCTCCCGGTAAGCCGGCTTGTCGAGCACGAAGTCGCCGGTGACGACGCCGTTCCTGTCGGTCCGCATCTCGTGAAACAGGCCGGCCGACAGGCCGGTCCGCTTGATCGTCTTCAGATACTGCTTCGGGATGATCGCATCGGTATCGACATTGACCATCGGCAGCGGCGCGGCAACGCCGGTAAGGGTGGTGAACTTTTCCATCGGTAACGTCCCGTCGTTCTGTTCCGGGTCTCTCGATCCCTACGCAGGCTATAGTGCGCGCACATCGGCGAGGCGGCCGCTGACCGCCGCCGCCGCCGCCATCGCCGGGCTCACCAGATGGGTGCGCGCCCCGCGGCCCTGCCTGCCCTCGAAATTGCGGTTCGATGTCGAGGCGCAGCGCGCGCCCATCGGCACCTTGTCGGCATTCATCGCCAGGCACATCGAGCAGCCCGGCTCGCGCCATTCGAAGCCGGCCTCGGAGAGCACCCGGTCCAGCCCCTCCTCTTCCGCCTGTTCCTTGACCAGTCCGGAGCCGGGCACGACCAGCGCGCGCACGCCCTCGGCGACCCGGCGGCCCTTCGCGACCTCGGCGACCGCGCGCATATCCTCGATCCGGCCGTTGGTGCAGGAGCCGATGAAGACGTAATCGACCGCGAGATCGGTCATCCGCTCGCCGCCCTCCAGGCCCATATAGTCGTACATGCGCGTCCAGGCGGCGCGCTCGGCATCGTTCTCCGCCTGGTCGAGGGTCGGCACGCTGCCGGTGATCGGCGAGATCTCCTGCGGGCTGGTGCCCCAGGTGACGATCGGCGGAATGTCCGACACGTCGAGCGAGACTTCGGTCTCGTATTGCGCGCGGTCGTCCGACGGCAAAGTCTTCCAGTACGCAAGCGCGGCTTCCCACTGCGCGCCCTTGGGCGCCTTGGGCCGGCCCTTGAGATAGTCGAAGGTCGTGTCGTCCGGCGCCACCAGGCCGGCGCGCGCGCCGGCCTCGATGGTCATGTTGCAGACCGTCATGCGGCCTTCCATCGAGAGGTCGCGGATCGCCTGGCCGGCATATTCGATGACGTGGCCGGTACCGCCGGCGGTGCCGATCTTCCCGATGATCGCGAGGATCAGGTCCTTGGCTGTCACGCCGATCGGCAGGGCGCCGTCCACCGTGATGCGCATATTCTTGAGCGGGCGCTGGATCAGCGTCTGGGTCGCCAGCACATGCTCGACCTCAGAAGTGCCGATACCGAAGGCGAGTGCGCCGAAGGCGCCGTGGGTCGCGGTGTGGCTGTCGCCGCACACGATGGTCGCGCCCGGCAGGGTCAGGCCCTGCTCCGGGCCGATGATATGCACGATGCCCTGGCGGATATCGTCCATATCGAAAAACTCGATGCCGAAGTCCTCGGCGTTGCTGCGCAGCAGATCGATCTGGATCTGCGCTTCCTCGTCGTCGACCTTCATGCCCCGGCCCGGCGAGGTCGGCACGTTATGGTCGGCGACCGTGAGCGTCAGGTCCGGCCGGCGCACTGTCCGGCCGTTCTCGCGCAGGCCCTCGAAAGCCTGGGCGCTGGTGATCTCGTGCACCAGATGGCGGTCGATATAGATCAGGCAGGTCCCGTCGTCCTGCTCGTGCACCAGATGGCTGTGCCAGATCTTGTCGAAAAGCGTTCTGGGTTGGCTCATCGCTTGCCCTCCGTGTCCTGTTTTCGTCCCAGCGCCCGCGGGGGCGAATCAGTCTTCCTTCTCTGCCGTTTCGGCTGGCGCCGGCGCCGGTTCGATGTCCGCCGCGACTGCCTCGTCGGCGATCTCCGGTTCGACAATGGCTTCCGCAGGCGCTTGCGCCGGCGCGGCCGTTGCCGCGCTTTCGGCGCTTTCCTCGACCTCCGCCATCCTCTTCATGCCGCGGCCCGTGGTGCGCTCGACGATGCGGGCGCGCTTGCCGGTCCGTCCGCGCAGATAATAGAGTTTCGCCCGCCGGACCTTGCCGCGGCGGATGATCTCGATCGATTCGACCCTCGGACTGTAAAGCGGGAAGATGCGCTCGACTCCCTCGCCGTAGGACAGCTTGCGCACGGTGAAGGACGAGTTCAGGCCGGCGTTGCGGCGCGCGATGCACACGCCCTCGAACGCCTGGACCCGCTCGCGGCTACCCTCGACGACCCGGACGTTGACCCGCACCGTATCGCCGGCGCTGAAGTCCGGGATCTCCTTGTCCGCGGCAATCCCGGCGAGATGCTCCTGCTCGATTTCCTGAATGATGTTCATGGACCTACAAGCCTTTCCCCGATCGCTGCCCGGCATATCGGGCCCACAGGTCGGGCCGGCGCAACCGGGTGATTTCCTCTGCCTGCGCCAGGCGCCATTCGGCGACTCGCGCGTGATGTCCGGACAGCAGCACCTCCGGCACGGCCATGCCGTTCCAGGTCTGCGGCCGGGTGTAGTGGGGATGCTCCAGCAAGCCCCGCTCAAAACTTTCCTCCGCCAACGACCGGGCATCGCCGACGACGCCGGGCAGCAGCCGCACGCAGGCGTCGATCAGCACCGCCGCCGCCGGCTCGCCGCCGGACAGCACATAGTCTCCGATGCTGACTTCCTCCAGACCGTGGGCCTCGATCGCCCGCTGGTCCACGCCTTCATAGCGGCCGCACAGGACGACCGCGCCCGGCCCCGCCGCCAGTTCGCGCGCGCGCCGCTGGGTCAGCGGAGCGCCGCGCGGCGACAGGAAGATACGCGGCCGGCCGTCTGCCGACCCGGTATCCAGCGAACGCAGCGCAGCATCGACGAGGTCGGCCCGCATCACCATGCCCGGCCCGCCTCCGAACGGCGTATCGTCCACCGTTGCGTGCCTGTCGCGCGCAAATTCGCGAATGTCCACGGTTTCCAGGGACCACAGCCTCTCGGCCAGCGCCTTGCCGGCCAGGGAATGGCCCAGGCTGCCCGGAAACATTTCCGGGAACAGGGTCAGCACGGTGGCCGACCAGGGTGCAGTCCGGCCGCTCATCGGTCGTCCTGCGCGCCCGGCAGCGCTTCGGCCGCGGCCAGTTGCGCGGCCTCGACGGTCACGTCGCCAGCCGCCAGATCGACGGCCGGCACGGCGCTTCGCGTAAACGGCAACAGGACCAGACGGCCGTCAGGCCGGCGGATCTCGATCAGGTCGCCGGCGCCGAAATCGTGCAGCGCGTTGACCGTACCGGCATCGCGGCCTGAGGTATCGACAACCCTGAGACCGATCAGATCGGCATGGTAGAATTCGTCCGGCGCCGGCGCGGGCAGGCGGGCGCGCGGGACATAGAGCCGAAGGCCCTTGAGCGCCTCGGCCGCGTCGCGGTCCGAAACGCCGCTCATCCGGGCGATCACCAGCCCGCCGGCTTCGCCGACCGGCGTCAGATCGAAGGCGCGGGCGCCCTCGGCGTCGGTCACCGGCCCGTAGGCGGCAACGTCCTCCGGCGCGTCCGTAAACGGCTTGATCCTGACGTTGCCGCGCACACCGTGCGCCCCGGCAACCGCCCCTATACAGACCATCTTGCGCTCCGACATGACCGGCCGGACCGGCGGCAGTGCCGCCGGGTCAGCCTTCGGCCCCGGCCTCTATCTTTGTTTCTGCCGCCGCTTCCGTCCCGGCTTCCGGACCAGCTTCCGGACCGGCTTCCGGACCGGCTTCCGGCTCGGTTTCTGCCACGGCTTCAGCAGCGGCCTTCGCCCCGGCGTTTTGCTTCTCTTCGCGTTCCCGCCGGCGCTCCAAGGTCTTCTCGCCCGGCAGGTTTTTCTTCGTCTGGACCGGCGCCTCGCGCTGGGACGCCATGCCGGCCGTCCCGAGAAATCTCAACACGCGGTCCGACGGCAGGGCGCCGACGCCCAGCCAGTGCCGGACCCGCTCTTCCTTGAGGACGACCCGGTCCGGATGGTTCTTGGGCAGCATCGGGTTGTAGGAGCCGACGCGTTCGATGAAGCGGCCATCGCGGGGCATCCGCGAATCGGCCACGACAATCCGGTAGAAGGGGCGCTTTTTCGCCCCGCCCCGGGCCAGTCTGATGCGTAGTGACATGTGCGGGTTCTCTTGGTTCCGTTCAGGGGTTCTCAAGCGTGTTACGCTATTTGATACGGCGCTTGCCGAAGCCGGGCGGCAGATTGGCGAGGCCGCCGGGCAGGCCCGATCCGCCGCCCAATCCGCCGCCGCCCAGACCGGGGAGTTGCATGTCTCCCGGCAGGGCGCCGTCCTGAAGCTGGGAAAGATCGGGCAACTGGCCCTTCTTTCCCATCTTCTTCATCCGTTTCATGACCTTGTTCATTTCCTGCCACTGTTTCAGCAGCTTGTTGACGTCCTGGACCGTCACGCCGGAGCCGGCCGCGATGCGCTTCTTGCGCGAGGCGTGAATGATCTGCGGCGCGCGGCGCTCCTTCACCGTCATCGACAGGATCATGGCTTCCTGCCGGCCGATCGCCTTCTCGTCGACATTGGCGGCGGCCATCTGCTTCTTCGCCTTGGCGACGCCGGGCAGCAGGTTCATCAGCGAGCCGAGCCCGCCCATCTTATTCAGCTGGCGGAGTTGGCCGAGCATGTCCTCGAGATCCAGGCTGCCCTTCTGAATCTTCCTGGCAAGTTTCTCCGCTTCCTCCTGCTCGATCGTCTCGGCCGCCTTCTCGACCAGACTGACGACATCGCCCATGCCGAGGATGCGGCTCGCGATCCGGTCGGGATGGAAGGGCTCCAGCCCGTCCAGCTTCTCGCCGGTGCCCATCAGCTTGATCGGCTTGCCGGTGACGGCGCGCATCGAGAGCGCCGCGCCGCCGCGGGCGTCGCCGTCGATCCGGGTCAGCACGATGCCGGTGATGCCGACCTGCTCGTCGAACGCCTTGGCGATTGTGACAGCGTCCTGGCCGGTCATGGCGTCGGCGACCAGCAGGGTCTCGACCGGGTTCGTCGCCTTGCCGACTTCGGCGACCTCGTCCATCAGCTCCCGGTCGATATGCAGCCGGCCGGCGGTGTCGAGAATGACGACATCCAAGGCTTCCAGCTTGCCGGTCTGGAGGGCGCGCCGGGCGATGGCGGCCGGCGGCTCGCCCATCACGACCGGCAGGGTCGCGACCTGCGTCTGCTCGCCAAGCACCCGCAGCTGCTCCTGCGCGGCCGGCCGGCGCGTATCCAGCGAGGCCATCAGAACGCGCTTGCGCTCTTTCTCGGTCAGGAATTTGCCGATCTTGGCGGTTGTCGTGGTTTTGCCCGAGCCCTGGAGACCGACGATCAGGATGACGGCCGGCGGCTGGGCCCGCAGATCGATCTCCTCGACTTCGCGGCCCAGGGTCTCGATCAGTTCGTCGTTGACGATCTTGACGACCTGCTGGCCGGGCGTGACGCTTTTCAGGACTTCGGCGCCGACCGCGCGCTCCCTGACCCGGTCGATAAAGTCGCGGACCACCGGCAGCGCGACATCGGCCTCGAGCAGGGCGACCCGGACCTCGCGCAGCGCGGCTGTGACGTCCGATTCTCCAAGCGCCCCGCGACGGGTCAGCTTGTCGAAAACGTCGCCCAGTCTGCTTGTCAGGCTGTCGAACATGGGTGCGTCCGGCGTATCTTTCGCTTTGTGCCGCCCAATGCAAAACGCGCCCGTGTGCGAACCTTCGCAGACGGGCGGGCCCCCTCGGGAGCGCCATGGGCGGTGCGGCGCTGAATTCGGGATGCGATTTAGGGGCGACGCAGCAGCCGGTCAAGCCGGCAAACGCCGCAGCGGAGCGCCTATCCCCGCGCAGGCCCGCGCCAAACACTCTGCCGCGTGGACAGAGGCGGCGGAAACACCATATCTCCCCGGCCATGAGCCCGACCCGACCAGCCCCGGCCGAACCGCGCGCGCCCACCTTCCGGCCGGCCGGCTTTCCGTTCGTGAAAATGCACGGCGCCGGCAACGACTTCGTCGTGCTGGACCTGCGGGACGGCACGGCGGCGCCCTGCGCCCGAACCGCGGCCCGGATCGCCGACCGGCATCGCGGCGTCGGCTGCGACCAGCTCGTCATCGTCACGCCGCCGCCCGCCGACCTGGCGGACTACGGCCTCGCCTTCCTGAACAGCGACGGTTCGGAATCCGGCGCCTGCGGCAACGGCACCCGCTGTGCGGCCGCGCTGCTGATGGGGGAGACCGGAAAGACCGAAATCTCCTTCGAGAGCATTGCCGGGGTGCTTGACTGCCAGCGCAACGGCGACGGCAGCGTCGCGGTCGACATGGGCCGGCCGGCAACGGACTGGCGCGAAATCCCGCTCTCGGAAGACCGGGACACGCTGCATCTCGGCATCGCGGAAGGCCCGCTCCGCGACCCGGTCGGTATCGGCATGGGCAACCCTCACGCCGTCTTCTTCGTCGACGATGCCGACGCGGTGCCGATCGCCGTAATCGGCCCCCGGCTGGAGCATCACCGTCTGTTCCCTGAGCGCGCCAATGTCGGCGTCGCCCAGGTCAAGGGCCGCGACCGGCTTCGGCTGCGCGTGTGGGAGCGCGGCGCGGGCCTGACCCAGGCCTGCGGATCGGGCGCCTGCGCGGCAGTAGTCGCCGCGGTCCGGAGGGGCCTGACCGGGCGCAGGGTCGCGGTCGAGGTCGACGGCGGCGAACTGTTCATCGACTGGGCCGAAGACGACCATGTCCTGATGTCCGGCCCCACAGCCACCAGCTTCCGCGGCGTGCTGGCATGACGGGACGCGCCGAGCCGCAGGTGGTGACGTTCGGCTGCCGGTTGAACGCGGCAGAATCCCGGGTTATCGCAGCGCACGCGGCCGGGCTGGGCGATGCCGTGATCGTCAACACCTGCGCGGTCACGGCGGAGGCGGAGCGGCAGGCGCGCCAGGCAGTGCGGCGGGCGCGGCGGCAGCGGCCGGATGCAAGGATTGTCGTGACCGGTTGCGCCGCGCAGATCGACCCGGCCGCCTGGGCGGCGATGCCGGAAGTCGACCGCGTCGTCGGCAACGTCGAAAAGATGGATCCCGCCAGCTTCCTGCCGGCGAACGACGCGCCGGTGGCGGTCAACGACATCATGGCGGTGCGCGAGACGGCGAGCCACCTGGCCGGCGGCTTCGACGGCCGGGCCCGGGCCTATGTCCAGGTCCAGAACGGCTGCGACCACCGCTGCACCTTCTGCATCATCCCCTACGGCCGGGGCAACAGCCGCTCGGCGGCGCTCGGCCCGATCGTCGAGCAGGCGCGAACGCTGGTCGAGACCGGCTATCGCGAGATCGTGCTGACCGGCGTCGACATCACCGCCTATGGGGCCGATCTGCCGGGATCGCCGGGCCTCGGCCAGATGGTGCAGCGGCTGCTCGCCGCCGTCCCGGAGCTGGAGCGCTTGCGCCTGACCTCGCTCGATTGCGCCGAGGTCGACGACACGCTGTTCCGCCTGATCGCGGAGGAGCCGCGGCTGATGCCGCATCTGCATCTCAGCCTGCAGGCCGGCGACGACCTGATCCTCAAGCGCATGAAGCGGCGGCATACCCGGCAACAGGCGATCGACTTGTGCCGGCGGGTCCGGGCGGTGCGCCCCGATACCGCCTTCGGCGCCGACCTGATCGCCGGGTTCCCCACCGAGACCGAGGACATGTTCCAACGGTCGCTGGACCTGGTCGGGGACTGCGGCCTCACCTTCCTCCATGTCTTTCCCTATTCCGAGCGCCCGGGGACGCCGGCGGCCAGAATGCCGGCCGTGGCGAAGCCGGTGCGCAGGGAACGGGCCGCCCGCCTGCGCGCGGCGGGCGCGGCGGCCTTGCAACGCTGGCTCGCCGGACAGGCCGGGAACGAAATCGCCGCATTGATCGAGGGCGAGGGCCGGGGCCGGAGCGAGCATTACGCTGCGGTCCGCTTCGACAGCACGGCATTTGCCGGCGGCTGCGCGGCCGGCAGCGTCGTCCCGATGCGGGTAACCGGCGCGGACGCAGACGCGTTGCTCGCCGTGCCGATGGCGGCGGGAAGGCCGGCCTGATGGCCCTGTTCCGCCGCAGAAAGGACGCGCCGGAAACCGCAAGCGGCGACAGCGAACCGGCGCCGAAGCGCGGCTGGCTGACCCGGCTGCGCGACGGTCTGGGCAAATCCTCGTCGCGGCTGGCCGACGGCATCGGCGGCCTGTTCGGCGGCGGACGGCGGCGGCTCGACGACGCCACGCTGGAAGCCCTGGAAGACATCCTGATCACCGCCGACCTCGGCCCGTCCACCGCGGCCCGGCTCGTCGCCGAACTGGGCGCACGCCGCTTCGACCAGGAACTGTCGGAAGAAGAAATCCGCGCCGAGTTCGCAGCCGACATCGGCGCCATCCTGGAGCCGGTCGCCCGGCCGCTCGCGGTCGACCCGGCGCACAGGCCCCATGTCGTGCTGGTGGTCGGCGTCAACGGCAGCGGCAAGACGACGACCATCGGCAAGCTTGCCAAGAATCAACGCGACGCCGGCCTGAGCGTCACGATGGCGGCGGGCGACACCTTCCGGGCGGCGGCCATAGACCAGCTCAAGATCTGGGCGGAGCGCACCGGCAGCGCTATCGTGGCGCGCGATCCCGGCGCGGATGCCGCCGGCCTCGCCTTCGACGCGCTGAAACATGCCCGGGACGAGGGGCGGGACCTGCTGCTGATCGATACCGCCGGGCGTTTGCAGAACAAGAAGGAACTGATGGACGAACTGGCGAAGATCGTGCGCGTACTGCGCAAAATCGATGAGAACGCGCCCCACGACGTATTGCTGGTGCTCGACGCCACGGTCGGCCAGAACGCCCACAGCCAGGTCGAGGCCTTCCGCGACATGGCGGAAGTGACCGGCCTGATCGTCACCAAGCTTGACGGCACGGCGCGCGGCGGGGTCGTGGTGTCGCTCGCCGAGAAATTCGGCCTGCCGGTCCACGCGGTGGGCGTCGGCGAAACAGCCGACGATATGCGCCCCTTCGCGGCGCAGGACTATGCCCGCGGCCTGATGGGCCTCGATACCGCAGGAGACCGGGCCGCGGACGGAAAGAGGGAACAGGCGGCATGAAACTCAATTTCGCTGCCAACCCGTCGGAGAAGTCGAAGGTCGATCCGCTGGCCCGGACGCTGATCGAGTTCGGGCCGCTCGGCGCCTTTTTCGTCTGCTATTTCGTCTGGGACCTGATGGTGGCCACCGCCGCCTTCATCCCGGCGATGCTGGTCTCCCTGTTCTTCTCGATCCGGCTGGAGCGCCGCGTGCCGCTGATGCCGCTGGTGACGACGGTTGTCGTGGTCATCTTCGGCGGCCTGACGCTGATCCTGCAGGACGACACCTTCATCAAGATGAAGCCGACCATCGTGAACGGCCTGTTCGCCTTCACGCTGTTCGCCGGCCTGCTGTTCCGCCGCGCCTTCCTGAAATACCTGTTCGGCCCGATCTTTCAGCTGACCGAAGCGGGCTGGTTCAAGCTGTCGTTCCGCTGGGCCTGCTTCTTCGTCTTCATGGCGATACTGAACGAGATCGTCTGGCGCACCCAGACGGAGAGCTTCTGGGTTTCCTTCAAGGTGTTCGGCAATATGCCGATCACCATCGTCTTCGCGCTCTCGCAACTGCCGTTGATCCAGCGCCACGCGACCGACGGCGGCCCGTTCGGCGAATTGAAGCGGGAGAAGGCGAAGAGGGATTAGCGGGCCCTTTGTTGCACGCTATTCCGCTGCGACCGCCGGGGCCGGCTCAAGCACCCGGACCTCGTCCGCCACATTGTCGGTGACGCAAAACACCGAGAAAAATTCGATCTCCGGCGCCATGCCGTAGCGCTCGACGATGCCGTCGCGCCACGGCCCGGAATAGAAGGCCTCGGCAGCTTCGCGGCTCTTCCACTGGTAGACGCCGCCGGCGATCCCGTTGTCGGCGCAGATGAAGTGCTTGCTGATGAGGCCCGGCACGTCGCGGAAACCGGGCGCGATCTTCTCGAAATGGTCGCGGCAGGCCGCCCGGTCGATGGACGGCGGCAGCCTGTAGCGGACGACGGCGCAGATCATGGCGTGCTCCTTCCCTCTGTCCGGCGCAGCGCAAACGCGATCCGCGTTGACCGGAACCGGCTGTCGGTATAGGATTTTCATAGCATAATGCGCGAAGCTCCTGTGGGGAGGATTCCCATGCGCCAGATCAAGACCGCGGCTCTCGGCCTTTGCGTCGCCGGTTTCGTGTTCGGCACCGCCGGCGCGGCCTTCGCCTGCCCGATGGCCGGCATGGCCCAGTCGGAGAAACCGAAGGTCGAGCAGACGGTCGTGACCAACACGACCGACACGACCAAGAAGAAACAGCAGTAGTCCCGGTCCGCGCCGTCCCGCGGACCCGGTCCGCGGGAGGAGCGCCCAGGAATTCAGGCGGCTTCCCGCGATGCGGATCGCGGGGAGCCGTTTGCGTCTGGACCTTTTGTCATCCGGGGCCTATTGCGGAATGCCGAAGCGTTCGTAATCGCCGGCCAGCCGCCCGGTCGCCCAGCGCCACAGCATCCGGAAATCGCTGAACAGCGACCAGACCGGATAGGTGAAGGTTGCCGGCCGGTTCCTTTCGACGAAGAAATGGCCGATCCAGGCGAAGAAATAACCGCAGAACACCGCGGCGGCGAGCAGCCACCAGGTCTGGCTCGCCACGGCGACGATCACCGCGGCGATGGCGAGCGAGGTGCCGAAATAATGCAGATGGCGGGTTCGCGGGTTGCGGTGTTCGCCGAGATAGAAGGGCCAGAAATCGGTGTAGCTGGCGATTTTCTCGCCGGCAGCGGGTTTCCCGGGCATCGCTTTCGCCTCCCCGAACGCGCCTCTTGTAGCCTGGGCGGCAATCCACCGTGCCGCACGCGGCGCAGTATAACTTGAAGTGCGGCGGACGGTTCGCCAATTCAAGCGCCGTTCCCGCCTGAAATCGGAGTGAGAAGAATGGGTTATCGCATCGCCGTGGTCGGCGCGACCGGCAATGTCGGCCGGGAAATGCTCGACCTGCTGGCCGAACGGAAGTTCCCGGCGGACGAGGTGATTCCGCTCGCCTCGCCGCGCTCGGAAGGCGATCCGATCGATTTCAACGGCCGGCCGCTGGAGGTGAAAAACCTCGCGACTTTCGATTTCGACGGCGTCGATATCGCCTTTTCCTCGCCCGGCGCGAAAGTCTCAAAAGAACACGCGCCGCGGGCGGCCGCCGCCGGCTGCCTGGTGATCGACAACACCAGCCAGTTCCGGATGGACGAGGACGTGCCGCTGGTCGTGCCGGAGGTGAACGGCGATGCGCTCGCCGGCTACATGGCGCGCAACGACCGGCGTAACATCGTCGCCAATCCGAACTGCTCGACGATCCAGCTCGTCGTCGCGCTCAAGCCGCTGCACGATGCGGCGCGCATCCGGCGGGTTTCGGTCGCGACCTACCAGTCGGTCTCCGGCGCCGGCAAGGCGGGCATGGACGAACTGTTCGAGCAGACCCGCAACATCTATGCCGGCGGCGGCACGGACAAGGCGAAGTTCACCAAGCAGATCGCCTTCAACGTCATTCCCCATATCGACGCCTTCATGGAGGACGGCTCGACGAAAGAGGAATGGAAGATGGTCAACGAGACGAAGAAGATCCTCGACCCGGCCATCGACATGATCGCGACCTGCGTGCGCGTGCCGGTCTTCATCGGCCATGCCGAGGCCGTGCACCTGGAGTTCGAGAGCGCCATCGGCGAGGACGAGGCCCGCGAGGCGCTGGAAGCGGCGCCCGGCGTTTCGGTGATCGATTACCGCGCCGACGAAGGCTATGTGACGCCGGTCGAATGCGCCGGCGAGGACAAGGTCTATGTCAGCCGCATCCGCAAGGACCCGACCGTGCCGCACGGCCTGGCCCTGTGGGTCGTCTCGGACAATCTGCGCAAGGGCGCCGCGCTCAACACCATCCAGATCGCCGAGGCGATGATCGAACGGGGCGCGCTGAAAGCCGCCGCCTGAACGCATCCGCGCGACCGCAGCACCGGCAGCTGCCCAAACCGTCGGCAAGCTCCGCCTCGCCGACCATCGGACCTGTTACCCATGTATCCGGTTTGCACCCCGCCTCCCCCCTCCCCTTGGGGGAGGGGGTTAGGGGGAGGGGTGCGCAGAGACTGCAACATCGTCGGAACCAGACATCTGCGCGATGACAGCCGACCCCTCCCCTAGCCCCTCCCCCAAGGGGAGGGGGATGCGGGTGGCTGAAGCGCGCTTATGCAAGGCAATTCCTTAGGCGGAATTTCTGCCGCGAAGTTGCCCCGTCCCGCTGGCGACGCTTCGAAAGACCCGATCAGACCCCTTCGAGCACCCGGAAATCCCGCACCACGGCGCCTTCCAGCCGTTCGAGCGCGGCGGCGTAGGCGTCGCTCTCGCGCGCGGCGACGGCCTGATCGTAGCTGTCGAACTCGATCACCACGGTGCGGTTGGCGAGGCCGGCCTCGTAAGCGGTCACCTTGCCGCCCCGGGCGAGAAAACGGCCGCCATGTTGCAGGACCGCCGGCCCGGCCAGCTCGGCATAGGAGGCCAGCGCGTCCGGATCCTTCACCTCGCGGTAGCAGGAAACCCAATATCCTTTAGCCATTGTCGTCCTCGTTTCAATCGGTTCGCTTACAACGATAGGCCGGTCTTACCCCATCAGGCCCGGCAGCCAAAGCACGATTCCCGGGAAGGCCAGCAGCACGCCGACGGTCGCCACGTCGGCCACGAAGAAGGGGCCGATGCCGCGGAACACATCCTGCAGCGGCACTTCGAGGGAGCGGCCCTCGGCGTCGCGCAGGTCGCGGCTGACCCCGGCGACAACGAAACAGTTGAGCCCGATGGGCGGGGTGATCAGGCAGATCTCCGCCATCTTGACGACGATGATGCCGAACCAGACCGGATGGTAGCCCAGCGCCTCGACCGCCGGGAACACGACCGGCAGGGTGAGAATCAGCATGCCGATCGCGTCCATGAACATGCCCAGGATGGCATAGGCCAGCAGGATGCAGATCATGATGACGATGGGCGGCATATCGAGCGTCGTCACCCATTCGGCGAAGGAGGCCGGCAGGCCGGCGAAGCCGAGGAAGCGCACGAACAGAAACACGCCCCAGATCAGGGTGAAGATCATCGCCGTCAGCTTGGCGGTCTCGAGCAGCGCCTCTTTCAGCCGGCCGCCCATTTCGCCGACGGCCTTCTGCCGGAACGTCTCGAACACGTAGATGGCGAACACGATCATGGCGCCGAGCGCCGCCGCTTCCGTGGGCGTCGCCGTGCCGGTGTAGATTGCGCCGAAAATCACCAGGACGACGGCGAATATCGGCAGGATGCCGGGCAGCGTCGCCAGCTTCTCGCGCAGGGTGAAACCGGCGATCGGCCGGCCGAGCTGCGGCTTCCACAGGCACATGCCGATAATCAGCGCGGCATAGATCAACGCCGAGACCAGGCCGGGCAGGAAGCCGCCGAGCAGCAGCTTGCCGACCGATTCCTCGACGATGATCGCGTAGATCACCAGAATCGCCGAAGGCGGAATCAGCGATGCCAGCGTGCCGCCGGCCGCGACCACGCCGGCCGCCAGCTTGCGGTCGTAGCCGTTCTTCAGCATGTCGGGAATCGCGACCCGGGAGAACACGGCCGCGGTCGCCGTCGACGCGCCGGAGACCGCGGCGAAACCGGCGGTGGCGAACACCGTCGCAACGGCGAGGCCGCCCGGCACCCAGCCGACCCAGCGCCGCGCCGCCTCGAACAACCTGCCGGTCAGTCCGGCATAGAAGGCGAGGAAGCCGATCAGGATGAACAGCGGCAGGACCGACAGCGGATAAGTGATGGTCTTGGAATGGGGAATGGTCCCCGAGATCGCCGCCGCCACGTTCCAGCCGCGCAACTCCAGAAGCCCGAGGAAGCCGGTCAGCGCCGCCGCGACGAAAACCCGGACACCGAGCACCACCAGGACGATCAGGAAGACGACCGCGACGATGCCGGTGTTGAACGGCTCCAGGCCCAGCATCAGGCGGTGCCCTCGATCTCGTCCTTGGCGAGTTCCTCGACCGTCTTGATGTGCGGCGCGCCGACCGGCGCCAGCGCCGGATTCAGGAGCAGCCGCAGATAGGCGAAGAACTGGACCCCGAAGCGGAGAAACAGCAGCCCGAGGAAGATCGGCACCGCCAGTTTGCCCGGCCAGGTCACCAGTTCGATATCGATCGTGCTGTCGCCGAGTTCCCAGGCCCGGCCGAAATGCTGATAGGAATAGGGAATCAGGATGGCAACGATGATCATGCCGATGAGCACGCCGAGCGTCTCGGCGAGCCACATGGCGCGGCCCTTGAGGCGGCCGATCACCAACTCCATCCGGACATGGCCGCCCATGCGCTGGAGCCAGGCGATGCCGAAAATGGCAAAGCCGATCATGCCGAACTCGACGATGTCGATGTAGCCGAAGATCGGCGCGCTGAAGAGGCTGCGCAGGACGATCTGGATCATGCCCAGGATCATCAGGCCGAAGACCAGCGCCCCGCCGATCAGCGTGGAGACGAATTCAAGCGGCGCCAGCAGGCGGTCGGCGCGCCAGACCGCCCGGCCGAGCAGGTCGTCCGGCGGCGCGCGGCCGTATTCCGGCGCGTTCCCGATCATGGATTTTCCGGAGAGGGAAAAACGGCGCAGCCCGCCGCCCGATAGAAATGCGGACGGCGGGCCGCAAGCCTGTGTCGAAGACTATTCGTATGTCTTGCCGACGGCGGCGAACATGGACTTCACGAGGCCGCGGGCGTCGAACTTGCCCTGGTTCTCCTTGATCCAGGCTTCGATCACCGGCCGGCCGCCCGCCTTGCGGAAGGCCGCAATCTGCGCGTCCGTATAGCGGACTTCCTGCAGCTTCTTCTTCAGCATCGGCAGATTTTTCTTGTCCGCTTTCTTGTAGGCGTCGATCTGGGCCGCGATGACCGCTTCCTTCGAATCTTCCAGCAGCTTCTTGTATTGCGCCGGCAGCTTCTTGTAGGCGCTGATCGAGAAGGTCAGCGGGCAGTCCGACGTGCCGGGCGACAGGTTTGCAGTGTACCAGTCGGCCAGTTCGTGGATCTTGTAAGCGACATGGGCGTAGGTGAAGGGGAAGGAGGCCGCCTGCATCGTGCCCTGCTGCATGCCGGTATAGACCTCGGTCGCCGTCGGCGTCGTCGGGGTCGCGCCCAGCACCTTCATCGCCCGGCCGAGGCCGCCGCCGGCCCGGACCGTCATGCCCTTCCAGTCGGCGAGCGCCACCGGCGGCTTGCCTTTGCCGAGCAGCTCATACTGCGGCAGGAAGGACGAGGTGTAGATCATGGCGTTCCAGCGCGCGAGCTGCTTGCCGACCGCCGGATGGGCGTAGACCGCCTCGCGGACCTTGCGGTTTTCCTCCCACGTCGCCATCGGCAGGAAGGGCAGGGTCAGCGCCATCAGCGCCGGGTTTTTCTTCGGATGGTAGAAGTTGCAGAACATCGCCCCTTCGAAGGCGCCGATCTTCAGCCCGTCCAGATTCTCGCGCGATTTGGAGAGCGCCGCGCCGTAGTAGATCTTGAGCGTCCAGTTGCCGCCGGTCTTTGCGGCGAGCAGGGCGGACAGTTTTTCGATTCCGGCGGTAAAGGCGCGCTTCTTGCCCCAGACCGAATAGTTCCAGGTCAGTTTCGGGCCGTTGACCTCGGCGGCCTGCGCCGGCGCCAGGACGGCCGTTGCGCCGAACGCCAGGGCCGTCGCCGCGCCGGCGGCGAGTGCGATGCTGCGGGTGCACATTGTCATAGTTTCTCCTCCTTGCGGGTTGCCGGCCGGTTTCCCGGCCGCGCACGTGACCCCTCCCTCGAATGGTTATTCGACCGGTTCGCGAGTCGCCCGCAGCCTAGCGGTTTCCGTCCGTCTGCGGCAAGCGCCGGCCCATCTTGGTGACAAGGTTGTTAGCAACCCCCGGCCGGCTCCATGGGCAGACCGCGAGGCAGATACCGCAGGTCTCGTTTTCGACGAAATACGGCAGGCATTTGTCGAAATCGACATACCATTTCTTCGTGCCGCGGACCGTCTGCTTCTCGCGCGCGATGGCGTCCGGCGGGCAGGCCCGGGTGCACACCTGGCAGCTCTGGCAGAACAGGTCGGCGCCGAAAACATCCGGCACGTCGGGTTCCAGCGGCAGGTCTGTGGTGACCATCGAGAGCCGGAAATTGGAGCCGAAGCGGCGATGAATCATCGAGCCGTGCTTGCCCAGCTCGCCCAGCCCGGCCTCGATCGCCGCCGGGATCATCAGCACGTCCTCGGTCATCGGGCCGGTCTTGGCCTCGGCGGGCCGGCCGCGCTCGCGGATCCAGTTGGCCAGCCGCTTGGCAGCCACCCCGGCGCGGCCGTACTGCGCCATGACCTCGATATAGGCGTCCTCGTGCGGCGCGCTGTTGAGCCGGTCGTATTCGTGGGCGAACGCCATGACGACGACCCAGCGGCCGACCGGCCGCGGCCGGTCGGTGTAGGTCCAGGAGTCCCGGAATTCGCAAATGCCGGCGTCGTCGGCGCCGGCCTCCAGCGCGGCCTGCTTGACGGTGGCGCTCCAGCCATCCGCCGGCTCGGACGCCGCTGCCGACGCGACCGGGCTGTCGGCGTATTCCGCCGCGCGCTGGCGGTATTTCCGCGCCTCGCGGATATTCGCGTTGTCGCGATAGCGGTCGTAGAAGAAGCGCAGGACACCGGTATGCTGGATCGAATGGCCGTCGTCGCGCCAGAATACCGGCCGCGGCGGGCCGAACGCCTCTTCGCCCAGGCCGTTGATGGCGTTGCCGGAAACCTCCGGCCAGACCGCTTCCTGCTCGGGCGAGGGCGCCCATTTCGCTGCGGTCGAGGATGCTTGCGCCATGGCGCGGTCCCGCTTTCCTGCCTGCAAAGAGCCGCCACCATACCGCAAGGCCGCAATCGGCTGGAAGGGGACGCCCTCACATCATCCCGATCGCGCGGCGGTAGACATCGAGCAGTTCCTCCTGCTCCCGGCGGTCGGTCTGGTCGATGCGGCGCAGGGCGATCAGCTTGCGCATGATCTTGGGATCGTAGCCGTTGCCCTTCGCCTCGGCATAGACCTCGCGGATATCGGCGGCGAGCGCCTTTTTCTCCTCCTCGAGACGCTCGATGCGCTCGACATAGGCGCGCAGGATATCGCCGGCGATGCCGCCGGCCCGGCCGGGACTTGCCGGAGCTTCGGGGGCGGCAATTTCGCTGGTGCCGGCGTTCAGCGCGGCGTCTTCGGCAGGGGTCATCGGTCTCGATCCATCGGTGGGGGAATGTTCGGGGATGGCCGGACTTGCGGCGCCGGCCGGCCGCTACATGCGGAAATGCTTGCTCAGGCGCAACCCCTGGGCCTGGTAGTTGGAGCCCATCTCCGTGCCGTAGAGCCGATCCGGCACGGCGCGCAGCCGCTCGTAAACCAGCCGGCCGACGACCTGCCCGTCCTCGACGAAGAAGGGCACCTCGTGGGGCCGGACTTCGAGGACGGCGCGGCTGCCGGTCCCGCCGGCTTCCGGGCTGCCGAAGCCGGGGTCGAAGAAGCCGGCATAGTGGACCCGGAACTCGCCGACCAGCGTATCGTAGGGGATCATTTCGGCGGCATGGTCCGGCGGCACGGAGACCGCTTCCTTCGACGCCAGGATGTAGAAATCGTCGACATTGAGGACGAAACCGCCGTCCGCTGGCGCGCGGATCGGCTCCCAGAAATCCGCCGCCGGATAGTGCCCGACCCTTTCGACGTCGATCACGTCGCAGTTCTTTTTCGCCTTGTAGCCGACGATTGCGTCCGGCCCGCTGCCGCCGAGGTCGAGCGATATGTTGAGCTTGTCGCCCTCCAGCTTGATTTCCGACCCGTCGGTGGACAGCTTCCGCTCCGTCTGCAGCGCACGCATCGCCGTCTTGCTGAGGGTCGGCGCGCCCCGGCGTATCCTGAGCTGGTTCAACCGCGTTCCGGTCTGCACCCGCACGCTGAAAGTGCGCGGCGAGATTTCGGCGTACAGCGCGCCGCAGTACCCCGCGGCGATACGGTCGAACGCCGTCGAACGGTCGGTGATCACCCGGGTGAAGATGTCCAGCCGTCCCGCCGAACTCTTCGGATTGGCGTAGGCGCTCAACGGCCTGGGCAGATCGAGCTGCTCCAGCAGCGGCACGATGTAGACATGCCCCTGTTCGAGGACGCCGCCTTCGGCGAGGTCGATCTCATATTGCGCGAACGCGTCGATGCGCTGCCTGACGCTGTGGTCCGGCCCGGGCAGGAAACTGGCGTTCACCCGGTACGCGGTCCGGCCGAGACGGAGATCGAGGCTGGCCGGCTGGATCTGCGGGTCGGCGATCGGCGGCGCGGCCAGAATCTTCCGGACCCGGATCAACTCCTCGATCTCCTGGGACGGATAGATGCCGGTGTTCTGCCGCGCCCTGTCGCCCTCGGCGGCAGTGTCGGGGGTGTCGGAACCAAACAGGTCGTTATCGCCCGCTGGGATCGGTCGGGTTTCCATGGCGCAGTCCGGCTAACGGCTCCGCACACCATGCCATAGCCGAAAAATCAGTTAAATCAGTAAGTTATTCCAATCGATCCGGCATTTTTCCGGCCGATTTCCCGAAGGACTCTCTGCGGAAAAACGTTGAAACGTCGGGCGTTGCACCGGTTACGCACCCAATTCACGCAATCCACATTTCCACCGTCCCGCCGCCGCCAGGCCGGCATTTGCCGGCCTGAAGCCGCCGCGGCGCCCGGACCGGCGAAGACCGGTGCCCTATCCCTCTTTCTTCGCCTTGTTCAACGCGGCGCCCAGGATGTCGCCGAGCGACGCACCGGAATCGGATGAGCCGAACTGCTCCATCGCTTCCTTGTCCTCCGCGATTTCCCGCGCCTTGACCGACAGGCTCAGCTTGCGGGCGTTCTTGTCGAAGTTGGTCACCTTGGCGTCGATCTTCTCGCCTACGGCGAAGCGGTCCGGCCGCTGCTCGGCGCGCTCGCGCGACAGGTCGGCCTTGCGGATGAAGCCCTGGATGCCGTGGACCTCGACCTCCAGGCCGCCCGAGGTGACGGCGGTGATCGTCGAGGTCACGAGTTCGCCCTTCCGGATCGAACCCGCGGCCCCGGCCAGCGGATCCTCCGACAGCTGCTTGATGCCCAGGCTGATCCGCTCCTTCTCGGTATCGACCTCGAGGAGCTTCACCTTGACCATGTCGCCTTTCTTGAACTGGGCGACGGCTTCCTCGCCCGGCGCGTTCCAGGAGATGTCGGACAGGTGCACCATGCCGTCGATATCGCCCGGCAGGCCGACGAACAGGCCGAATTCGGTGATGTTTCGGATTTCGCCTTCCATCTCCGTGCCGGACGGATACTGTTCGGCGAAGGTCGCCCAGGGATTGTCCCTGGTCTGCTTCAGGCCCAGGCTGATCCGGCGGCGCTGGGGATCGACGTCCAGCACCATCACTTCGACTTCCTGGCTGGTCGAGACGATCTTGCCCGGATGGACGTTCTTCTTGGTCCAGGACATTTCCGAGACATGGACCAGGCCTTCGATACCGGCCTCCAGCTCCACGAAGGCGCCGTAATCGGTGATATTCGTCACCCGGCCGGTGAAGCGGGCGCCCTCCGGATATTTCGCTTCCACGCCGTCCCACGGGTCGGCCTCGAGCTGCTTCATGCCCAGGCTGATGCGCTGGGTGTCCGGATTGAAGCGGATGACCTGCACATCGACCGTTTCGCCGATCGTGAGCGCTTCCGAAGGATGGTTGACGCGCTTCCAGGATATGTCGGTGACGTGAAGCAGGCCGTCGATGCCGCCCAGGTCGACGAAGGCGCCGTAGTCGGTGATGTTCTTCACCACGCCCTTCAGAACCTGCCCCTCCTTGAGGTTGGCGATCAGCTCGGCGCGGGCTTCGGCGCGCGTCTCCTCCAGCACCGCACGGCGCGAGACCACGATGTTGCCGCGCTGCCGGTCCATCTTGAGGATCTGGAAGGGCTGCGGCGTGTTCATGATCGGCGTCACGTCGCGCACCGGCCGGATATCGACCTGGCTGCCGGGCAGGAAGGCGACGGCGCCGTTGAGATCGACCGTGAAGCCGCCCTTGACCCGGCCGAAGATATGGCCGGTCACCCGCTGCCCGTCGTTGAAGGCGCTTTCGAGCTGCACCCAGGCTTCCTCGCGCCGGGCCTTGTCGCGCGACAGCACGGCTTCGCCGTTGGCATTCTCCAGCCGCTCGACATAGACCTCGACCTCGTCGCCGGGCTTGATCTCCGGCGCTGCGCCCGGCGGCGCGAATTCCTTGATCGGCACGCGGCCCTCGGACTTCAGGCCGACGTCGATCACGGCGTGATCGTTTTCGATCGCCACGATCCGGCCGGCTACCACCTTGCCTTCGAACTGGTCGTGTTCTTTCAGGGATGCATCGAGCAGCGCGGCGAAGTCCTCGCCGGACGCCGCCGCGGTTTCTGTCGCAGTCGTCATGGGTTTCCGGATGTCCTCTCGTTTTCCGGCCGGCTTCCTGGCTGCAGTCCCGACGGAGCGCTTCCTGACGGGCGGATCCCCAATCGGTCCGCCGTCAGGCCGGGTCGGAATGCAGCGCCGTTGCGTTGCCTTTACCGGACATCCTGCACGAGCCTTCGCCATCCGGGCGCGCGCTGCGCCACGATATCCAGCGCCGCGCGGAACGCCGTTTCGGCGTCCAGCGCACTGGTATCGAGAATTGCCGCGTCGTCGGCGGGCTTCAGCGGCGCTACGGCGCGGCTGCTGTCGCGGCCGTCGCGCTCCCTCAACTCGCTCAGGACAGCGGCGTATATAGCCTCCGCCCCGGCGGCCTGCAACTCTGCAAAACGGCGGCGCGCCCTTTCGTCCGGACTGGCGGTGACGAAAATTTTCACCGGAGCGTCCGGGCACACGACGGTGCCGATATCCCGGCCGTCGAGCACCGCGCCGCGGCAGCCGGCGGGCGGCTCGCGGGCAAATCGGCGCTGGAATTCGAGCAGGGCTTCCCTGACCGAGGGAAATGCGGCGACCTTGGAGGCGGCATCGCCCGCTTCGGGCGTGCGCAGGGCCGGGTCGGAAAGGCGGCCGGTATCCAGCGTCCCGGCCGCGGCGGCAGCCGTCGCTTCGTCGGCCGGATCGCCGCCGGCGCGCAGGACGGCCAGCCCGACCGCCCGGTAAAGCGCGCCCGAGTCCAGGCAGGCCAGGCCCAGCGCCTCGGCGAGCCGCCGCGCCAGCGTGCCCTTGCCGGCGGCGGCCGGGCCGTCGATGGCGATAACGAGCGAGGACGGGGACACGGCTTCGGACACGGTTTTGGGCTGGGGATCGGACCGGGAATCGGACATGGGACAGGACAGGGGACAGGACAGGGGACAGGACAGGGGATGGGACAGGGCGCCGGGCTTTACCGAATGCCGCCGAAGCTAATGCATTTTTTACCTTTGCGGAATCGGTACCGCCGGAGCGCTGCACGAAGATGCCGTCTCGACAGCGCACCGATTTTGCCTACATACCCGGCGTTAACTTTCGCAGCCAAGTTTCTGACGATGTATTCGGAAAAGACGGCCGATATCCTCGTTTCGGTCAAACCGATCTATCTCGAAGAGCAGTCGGAGCCCGATGAGAACCGCTATGTCTGGGCCTACACCGTGACGATCAGCAACGAGGGCGGCGAACGGGTCCAGCTGCTCAACCGGCATTGGCGGATCACCGACGCGGCGGGCCAGCAACAGGAAGTCCGCGGCCCCGGCGTGGTCGGCGAGCAGCCGGTGCTGGAACCGGGCCAGAGTTTCGAATACACCAGCGGCTGTCCGCTCAACACACCCTCCGGTTTCATGGTCGGCGCCTATGAGATGACGCGCGACGACGGCAGCCGGTTCGATGTCCGCATTCCCATGTTCTCGCTGGACAGCCCCTTCGTCCGCAACATGGTCCATTAGGCGCTCGTCGGGCGCCCGATAGGCCTACGGAGAAATCGCCTCATGTTGCTTCGTCTGGTGCCGGCCGGCACGACAGTTCCTTTCGTCCGGTTCCGCGCGATCTACCTGGCGTTTTCGGTCGCCCTGCTGGTTCTCAGCGCCGCCGTGTTTTTTGGCCAGGGCCTCAATTTCGGCATCGACTTCAAGGGCGGCATCCTGCTTCAGGTGACCGCGCTGGACGACAAGGGCGCGGAGAAGCCGGCCGATGTCGCCGGACTGCGGAGCCGGCTCAACGCGCTCGGCCTGGGCGAAGTCTCGATCCAGAATTTCGGCAAGGAATCAGAAGTGCTGATCCGGGTCGAGAAGCAGCCGGGCGACAACAAGCGCCAGATGCTGGCGATCGAAGCGGTGACGGCGGCGCTGGGCAAGAATTTCCGCGTCGGGCGCGAGGAGTTCGTCGGCCCGAAGGTCGGCGCCGAGCTGATCGAGGCCGGCATCATCGCGACCGTGCTCGCGCTGCTCGCGATCATGGCCTATGTGTGGTTCCGGTTCGAATGGCAGGTCGCCATCGCCGCCGTGGCGGCGCGTACCCACGATGTGCTGCTCACCATCGGCCTGTTCAGCCTGTTCCAGTTCGAATTCAACCTGTCGACCGTGGCCGCGGTGCTGACCATCGCGGGCTATTCGATCAACGACACGGTGGTGGTGTTCGACCGGGTGCGCGAGAACCTGCGCAAATACAAGAAAATGGCGATGCCGGACCTGATGAACCTGTCGCTCAACGACACCCTGTCGCGCACGGTGCTGACCAGCCTGACGACCCTGCTGGCGCTGCTCGCCCTGTTCTTCCTGGGCGGCGAGGTGATCCGCGGCTTTTCCATCGCCCTGATCTGGGGCGTGGTCGTCGGCACCTATTCGTCGATCTGCCTGGCGGTGCCGCTGTTGCTGATTCTGCGCATCAAGCGGCTCGGCCGGTCGGGCGATTCCGGCGACGCCGCCGAGGCCGCTGCCGGCTAGGCGGCGCCCGCCGACAGGCCGATGGAACTGACCGAGGCGGCGCGCGGCGAGCGGCCTTTCGTCGAGAGTTACGGCCCCGGCGGCTTCCGCATCGGCGGCGAGCGGTGGGCCGGGTCAGTCCTGATTTTGACGGACCGGGCCGTCTCCTGGGACTGCGGCGACCTTGCCGACCTCGATGCCGAAGCGCTGACTGCCGCCTTTGCCGAAGAAGCGATGGAACTGCTGATCCTCGGCCTCGGCGCCGGTGCTGCGTCGATCCCGCCGGCCACCCGCGAGGCGCTCCGGGAAGCCGGCCTCGCCGTCGAGGCGATGGACACCGGGGCCGCCTGCCGGACCTACAATCTGCTGGCCGGCGAGGGCCGGGCCGTCGGCGCGGCGCTGATGGCATTGCCGGGCGGCTGACCGGAGAGAGCATCGGTGCGAACCGACGGCGGGAGGAGGCCAGCGAAAAATGCTGGAGCCGCTCATCCGGCGACGTCCGATAACCAACGATGCCGCCCCGGATTTAATCCGGGGCCCAGAGCCGTGGAGCGAGGCCTTGCCGGGCGACTCTGCACCCCGGATTTCCGCTTCGCTCCATCCGGGGCGGCACTGAGGGATGATAAACGGCGTTGGCCATCGGAAGGGCGGTAGGCCGCAAACGAGAATTCACCAATATTTTTCCCGTTTGAGCCCCTACCCTACGGTCTCTCCGTCCATACCGGCATACGGGGCGGGAGACGGAACAGCCGCGTGCGCAAAGAGACACGGGCCCCGGCAACGCCGGAGCCCGTGTCAAGGCCGGGACCGGTTCGGGACCGGCCCCCTATCCGGGATGGCGCCGCTATCCGCCGAAGCCGACGAAGCCGGCGTTCTGCTGCGCCACCATGCAGAACAGCATGGGGACCGAAAGCAGCGTGTTGGTGCGCGAGAACAGCATGGCCGTGCGCGCCGATTTGGCTTTCGAATCGGCGTCGGCCTCGACGATGCCGAGCGCCCGCTTCTGGTTCGGCCAGATGACGAACCAGACGTTGAACCACATGATCGCGCCCAGCCACATGCCGATGCCGATCGGCGTGCTGTTGCCGCCGTCGGTGAAGCCGATCGCGATGGCGTCGACGAGATATCCCTGCATCAGGGCCACGATCAGGCCGGTGACGATCGTCGACATGGCGGCCCAGCGGAACCAGAACAGGGCCGCCGGCGCGATCACCTTGCCGATTGCCGGCTTCTGCTCGTCCGGAATGTTCGGCATGTTGGGGATCTGGACGAAGTTGAAATAATACAACAGGCCGATCCACATGACGCCCGAGAGGACGTGCAGGTAGCGGAACAGGAAGTTCCACCAGCTATGGTCGAACACGCCGCCGCCGGCCGTGGCGCCGACGATGACAAACATAACGATGAGCGCCACGATGCCGGCAATCACCGTGTTGCTTAGCTTTGTCAGAATAGCAGCCATAATGTCTCCCCAAGACAAGTCACACACCAGCCGAGCCCGGCCGCCTGCCGCGCACTGTTGCTGTTCCTAATCTGCATCTATGGAAAAAAAAGGCAACAGAATCACCCCGGAAAGCGCTGTCGAATCGTGCCGCCGGCAGGCCCGCCGGTTCGATTTCGAGCGCTATCTCGCAACCCTGTTCGCGCCGCGCCGGCAGCGGCCGGCCCTGTGGATCCTGCTGGCGTTCAACGCCGAAACCGCCCGGATCCGCGAGATTGTCAGCGAACCGGCGATTGGGCGGATCCGCCTGCAATGGTGGCGCGAGGTGCTGGAGACCGCGGCGGCGGGCGGGCCGGCGAGGCAGCACGAAGTGGCCGCGCCGCTGACCGCAGCCCTGCGCGCCGGCCGGCTCGACCCGGCGCTGCTGGCGGACCTGATCGACGGGCGCGAGCGGGATCTGGACGACGCGCCGATGGCCGACGAAGACGCGCTCGCCGACTATGCCGGACGGACCGGCGGCGTCCTCGCCGAAGCGATGGCGACCGCCGCCGAAAACGGGCACGCGAGCGAAACGGCCCGGCAGGCGGCAAGGGCGCTCGGCACCGGATGGGCGCTTGCCGGCATCCTGCGCGCCACCGGGTTCCATGCCGCCCGGGGCCGGCAGTTGTTGCCGCAATCGGTGCTGGCGGCCGGCGCGGCAGGCCCGGGCGACTTGCTGGAACGGCGGGCGACGCCTGGGGTGAGAGCCGCGGCCGGGACGGTGGCGGCGATGGCGCGCGACCGGCTTGCCGCCGTGGCCGGAACCGGCGGGCCGGCGGATCGATTGCTGGTGTTGAAGCCGGTCGCAGCGGCGCAGCTGGACCGTCTCGAACGCGGCGGTTTCGACCCGTTCGCCGCCCCGGACCGGCTGGCCCCGGCGCATATTCTGGCGCTCATGCTCGGCGCACGCTGGCTCGGACGCGGGATTTAGCGGGATGCTCCGAAACGGGCATCCAAAATGTCAGCGTCCCCCACCCTTGCCGCCCCTCGATACGCCCCTCGATACGCCCCGGACGCGTCCGGGGCTACTCGGGGTGAGGGGGTCATTCTCAGTGTCAACCACACTCTCCCTCACCCTGAGTAGCCGCCGCAGGCGGCGTATCGAAGGGGGCTTATCCCGATTACTTGACACGCGGCGGCGGGGACGCCGGCGACACCTGCAAACGCCGCCC
>MPMX01000094.1 GCA_002238725.1 Rhodospirillaceae bacterium bin65 | reverse complement strand
AGGCGGCGGCGTCGAGCGGCGGACAGATCATGCCCCCGGTCATGGGCATTGCGGCCTTCGTGCTGGCGGCCTTGTCGACGGTGCCGTATTCGCAGGTCATCGTCGCGGCGTTCCTGCCCGCGCTCGCCTACTTTTTCAGCCTGTTTCTCACGGTCGTCTTCGAGGCGCGGCGCACCGGGATGACCGCCATGGGCGCGCAATCCCGGGAGCATACGCTGACGCGCCGCGACTGGATCAACCTGTCGATGATCGCCGGGCCGATTCTCGTCATCCTCGTGCTCCTGCTCAGCACGAAAGACGGCATCGGCACCGGGCTGCTGGGCTTTCTCGCCGGATACGACCCGGCGTCGGGCGAAGCAATGCCCTGGCTGCTCGAAGTCCTGAAGAACGCGGCCGGCGACCCGGATTCCGCCGGCTTCTGGGCGGTAGCCGTGCTGATCGTCCTGCTGTTCCTCGATCCGGAGATCCGGCGCGCACCGTCGAAGGTGATCCGGGCGCTTGCCGAGGCCGGGCTGGTGATCGCGCAGCTCTTCCTGCTGCTGGTCGCCGTTGCGGTCATCGACGTCTGCATGAACTTCACCAGCCTTACCGGCATCCTGACCATCGACATCCTCAACTGGCTCAAGTCCATCTCGTCCTTCGAGCTGTTCGGTCAGGAGGTCGTGATCGGCGGATCGGTCTACCTGATGATCGCGCTGGTCGTCGCCATGTTCGCGACCATCCTGCTCGGCATGGGGATGCCGACCCTGCCGGCCTATGTGAACGTCATCCTGATCATCGGGCCATTGCTCGTCGCCCTTGGCACGTCGCTGTTCACGGCGCACATGTTCATCTTCTATTTCGCGGTGGCGTCGGCGATCACGCCGCCGGTGGCGATCGCCGCCTTCGCGGCCTCGACGATCTCGAAAGCCGAGCCCCTGTCGACCGGTTTCGCGGCCGTGCGGGTCGGCATCGTGATGTTCACGATCCCCTTCGTCTTCGCCTTCTATCCGGAGTTCCTGCTGATCGAGCAGGCCCAGATCGCGCAATCGCTCGACGGCAGCGTGAGCGCAGCCAAGACCTGGCTGCCCGGCTATGACGGCAGCGTCGACCTCGGCAGCCTCGCCTGGCTGATCTGCCGGCTGGCGGTCGCGCTCTACCTGGTGGCGAGCGCGCTCAGCCGCTACGACGCAGCGCGCCTTTCGGTCGTCGAAATCGTGCTGCGGCTGGCCCTGGCGGTCCTGCTGCTGGTCAAGGCGCCCGAAATCGCCGGCGCCGCCCTCGGCGTCAGCGCCGTGTATCTCGCGCTCCACCATCTCGGCCTGTTTCGCCGGTTCGGCCGGGCCGGGCCGGAACCGGGGGACCGCACCCGATGACCGCGCCGGACAGCCCGGATACGCTCTATTTCGACGATTTCGCGCCCGGCATGGTATTCGAATGGGGCGGGATCACGGTCAGCGAAGAGAGCATCGTCGCGTTCGGCCGGGAATTCGATCCGGTCGCCATCCACACCGATCCGGCGGCCGCGGCCCGGGGCGAGTTCGGCGGCCTGATCGCCAGCGGTTGGCAGCTCGCCGCCCTGATGCAGCGCATGCAGTATGAGAGTTATATCAGACGCTCGGCGCTGATCGCCTCGCCGGGGGTCGACGGGCTGGATTTCCTGCGCCCGGTCCGTCCCGGCGACCGGCTGGGGGGGGGGGGGCGGGGGGGGGGGGGGGGCGGGCCCCCGGCCGCGCCGGGGGCCCGGCTGGCGCGGCGCGTCGGGGTCGTGGAGTGCCGCCGCTCGCGTAAGCGGGCCGACCGCGGGCTGGTGCGCGTGCTGGCCCATCTCGTCAACCAGGACGGCGAGACCGTCCTCGAAAAACGCGGCAAATCCTATTTCCGCGCCCGGCCGGCGGGAAACGGAAGCACAGGCAACGGCTCGGGCGGCGCCTGAAACGCCCGCAAGGAGACCGCGAGGAGACCGCACCGGAATGCACGACGAACCTTATGTCAGCCCCTATGCCGGCCTCGATCTGGCCGGCCTGCTGCTGAAGCGGGCGCAGTCCCACAGCAAGCGGAACTTCCTGACCTGGGCGCCGTTCGACGCGCCGCCGGTATCCTGGACCTACGCCGCCTTCGCCGAGGATGCCGCCCGGCTGGCCCACGGCCTGGCGCGCCGCGGCGTCCGGCCGGGCGACCGGGTGATGATCCATCTGGAGAATGCGCCGGAATACCTGCTCGCCTGGCACGCGCTGGCGCGCATCGGCGCGGTCGCCGTGGCGACCAACGCCCGGGCGGGGGCGGAAGAGCTGACCTATTTCGCCGAACATGCCGGCGTCATCGGAGCGGTCACCCAGCCCGTTCTCGCGGCGCGCGTGCGCGCGGCCTGCCCCGGCCTCGACTGGCTCGCCGTCACCGCTCACGACGGCGGCGTGGAACCGGCCGAGGCCGACCGCCCGGCCGAAGAGGACCGCTTCGAGGCGTTGTTCGGCGACGCTTCGAAGGCCCCTGCCCCCCGGGGCGAAGGCACCCGGCCGGTGGCCGTCCACTACACCTCCGGCAGCACGGCGCGGCCCAAGGGCGTCGTCTGGACCCACGACAACGTGCTGTGGGGCGGCCAGATCTCGGCCAACCACGAACGGCTGACCGAGGCCGACCGCCACCTCGTCACCCTGCCGCTGTTCCACGTCGTCTCCGGCATCTACTCGACCATGGCGAGCCTGTGGGCGGGGGCGGAGGTCGTGCTCCAGCCGCGCTTCTCGGCCAGCGGCTTCTGGCCGGCGGCGGTCGGGCACCGCTGCACCTGGGCCTCGCTCGTGCCCTTCTGCACCGAGGCGCTGCGTCGCGAGCCGGTTCCCCAGCGGCACTGGTTCCGCAACTGGGGTCATGCCGTGCTCGATTCGTCGGTCGAAGAGCATTTCCGCGTCCCGCTGCTCGGCTGGTGGGGCATGACCGAGATCATCACCCAGGGCATCGTCGGCGATCCCGGCCTGCCGAAGCGCGACGGGGCGATCGGGCGCCCGGCGCCGGAATACCGGCTGGCGGTGCTGCGCGACGACGGCCGGCCGGTCGAGCCGGGCGAGACCGGCGAATTGCGCCTCCGCGGAACGCCGGGCCTCTCCATATTCCGGGAATATCTCGACAATCCCGAGGCGACCGCCGAGTCCTTCGACGAGCGCGGCTACTTCATCACCGGCGACCTGGTGACTCTGCACGAGGACGGGCTGATCGGGTTCGTCGACCGCGCCAAGGACATGCTCAAGGTCGGCGGCGAAAATGTCGGCCCGGCGGAGGTCGAGCGGGTCGTCCTCCAGGTCGACGGCGTGCTGGAGGCCGCGGTCGTCGGCAGGCCGGACCGGATGCGCGACGAGGTGCCGGTCGCCTTCGTCGTGGCGGACGGCAGGCAGGACCTGGCCGCGCTGAGAGCCGCGATCGCGGAACGCTGCCGGGCGGCGCTGGCGGATTTCAAGCAGCCGCGGGACATCCGCTTCCTCGACGACCTGCCGCGCACCGGCGGCATCGCCAAGGTCTCCAAACCCGACCTGCGCCGGCTGCTGAAGGGGGAGGAAGCGGACTGAGGACGAACCGGAATCCTCCCGCTCTTCAGAGAATGCCTCTGCGAAAGAGGCACTGACCGAATCCCCCTCCCCTTGGGATTCCTCTGCGAAATTCCCGGGGAAGGTTTTGTCGGGAGCGGATCGGGTATTTTCCGGCAGCTTTGGGTATCGATCAGGGTGTTCGATACAGCGCTGCCGGGCCGTGCGTCGGCGTATTTTGCGGATTTAGGGTGCGCCGGGGTCTCACGGTCCGGCGAGCAGGCAAGCCCGGCGCATATTGTAGACGGTGGCTGCGGCGAAGAGACGGGCCGTGTTCCTGTCCAGGGAAGGGCTTCTGGCGCGCCGCAGCCCGTAG
>MPMX01000030.1 GCA_002238725.1 Rhodospirillaceae bacterium bin65 | reverse complement strand
TTTCGGGCGCTGGTCGACCTGTTCCGGGACCGCAAGGAGATGGTCCTGTACGGCCAGCTCTACAGTTCGGTCCATCCGGTGTCGTTCGATGCCTGCAGGCTGGAAATCCGCCCGGTGTCGGGGGCCGGCCGGGATCTGTCCGGCCGGGTCGCCGCCCTGATGCAGGAGTGGACCGGGGACCGCTGGATCGTTGTCGTGTCGGACGAAGAGGGCGCGCCGACCCTGAAGCAGCAGGACGAGGCGGCCCGGCAGCGGCTGATCGAGGAAGCCGCGCAGGATCCGCTGGTGCGCGCCGTGCTCGACCGGTTCGAAGGCAGCAAGCTGACCGATGTGTCCGGGCCGCCCGCCCGGAACCGCCCCGGGCCCGGCGACCGTTCCGGTCCGGGAGGAGAGACGGCATGAAAAATTTCGGCGACCTGATGAAGCAGGCCGGGCAGATGCAGGCCAGGCTGGAGGCCATGCAGCAGGAACTGGCCGAAACGCAGCATGAAGGACGGGCCGGTGCGGGGCTGGTGACGGTTACGGTGAACGGCCGCAACGAGGTCACATCGGTCAGGATCGACCCGTCCGCGGCGGTGGCCTCGGAAGTGGAAGTGCTGGAAGACCTGATCGTCGCCGCCTTCGCCGACGCCAGGACGAAGGTCGAGGCGCACCAGCAGGAAGAAATGTCGAAGCTGACCGGCGGGCTGAACCTGCCCGGCGGTTTGAAACTGCCGTTCTGACGGGAATTTCATGGCCGGCGCGGAAATCGAGCGGCTGATCCGGCTTCTGGCGAAACTGCCCGGGCTCGGGCCGCGCAGCGCGCGCCGCGCCGCCCTGCATATGGTCAAGCACAAGGACCGGACGATGGCGCCGCTCGCCCGGGCCATGACGGAAGCGGTCGAGAAGGTCGGCGCCTGCAGCCTGTGCGGCAATGTCGATACTGCCGATCCGTGCGGAATCTGCACCGATCCGCGCCGCGATCCGGCCGTGCTGTGCGTCGTCGAAGAGGTCGGCGACCTGTGGGCGATGGAACGCGCTGCCGTGTTCCGGGGCCGCTACCATGTGCTCGGAGGCACCCTGTCGGCGCTCGACGGCGTCGGTCCGGACGAATTGCGCATCCCCGCGCTGGAGCGCCGGGCGTCCGAACCGGCGGTCGGCGAGGTGATTCTGGCGACCAACGCCACGGTCGAGGGCCAGACCACCGGCCACTATATCGCCGACCGGCTGGCCGATGCCGGCGTGAGGGTGACGGCGCTGGCCCACGGCGTCCCGGTCGGCGGCGAACTCGACTATCTGGACGACGGAACGCTCACCGCCGCCATGAAGGCCCGGCGCGCGCTGTAACGTGCTTCGGGGTCGCCGCTACCCGGCGTAACGGCGCCAGCCCTTGTCCTGCCATCCCGTCCCGAAATGCGCCGGATGCAGGATTTCCGCGAGGATTTCCAGCGATTCGGCGAGGCGCGGGCCCGGCCGGTTGAAGTACTGGTTGCCGTCGACGATGTAGACTCTGCCGTTCCGGACGGCGCCCAGCGCGGACCAGCCCGACTGCGCCGTCAGCGCCGGCATTTCCGCCACGCTGCGTTCGATGTCGAAGCCGCAGGGCAGAACGAGGATCACGTCCGGATCCGAGGACTCCAGGGCTTCCCAATCGATCCAGGGGGCCTGGCCGCCGGCCTCGCCGAACAGGTTCCGTCCGCCGGCCATTTCCACCAGTTCCGGCATCCAGTGACCCGCCGCCATCAGCGGATCGATCCATTCGACGGTGGCGACCGAAGGCCGCTCCGGCAGCGCCGCGGCGCGCGCCGCAACGCTGCTCATGCGGGATTGCAGATCGGCGACAAGGGTCTCCGCCGCGTCGTCGTCGTTCAGCGCCGCGCCGACCCGGCGTATATCGGTCCACAAATCCTCCAGGCCGTTCGGCTTGCAGGAAACGATCCTGGTTTCGATGCCGGTCCAGTCGCAGACCGCCGCCTCGACATCGGCAAGGCTGGCGCCGCAGACCTCGCACTGGTCCTGGGTGACAATCGCATCGGGCCGGAGGGCGCGCAGCAGCCCGGCGTCGATGCCGTAGATCGCCAGTCCGTCGCGCACCAGGTCCTTCACCCGCCCGTCGATTTCGGCGCTGGTCCCGCCGAGTTCGAATTGCGGCGCGGTCAGGACGGGCAACGACTCGATGCCCGGCGGGTAGTCGCATTCGTGGGAGCGCCCGACAAGATCGGCGCGATGGCCGAGGGCGCAGACGATTTCGGTGGCGCTGCAGATCAGGGAGACGACGCGCACGGCAGGGCTGCCCTCTAGCGGAGCGGAATTCTCAGCGCGGCGCCATGACCATGGTGATCTGGCGGCCTTCGAGCTTCGGGAACTGTTCGACCTTGGCCTGTTCGTCCAGCGCGTCGCGGACTTTTTCGAGCAGCACGAGGCCGAGTTCCTGATGTGCCAGTTCGCGGCCGCGAAACCGCAGGGTGACCTTGACCTTGTCGCCTTCGCCGAGGAATTTCGTGATGGCGCGCATCTTCACGTCATAGTCGTGGGTGTCGATGTTCGGCCGCATCTTGATTTCCTTGACCTCGATGGTCTTCTGCTTCTTGCGGGCCTCGTTCTTCTTTTTCTGCTTCTCGTATTTCAGCTTGCCGTAGTCGATGATCTTGCAGACCGGCGGCTCGGCGTTGGGTGAAACCTCGACCAGATCGAGGCCGGCATCCCCGGCGCGGACGCGCGCCTCGTCCGTCGGCACGATACCGACCTGAGTTCCTTCCTCGTCGATCAGGCGAACCGTGGGGACACGGATCATGTCGTTGATGCGCGGGCCTTCGTGGACCGGCGCAATGGGACCGATTGGGCGTCGTATGAGCTGTCTTCCTTTCGTCTTCGCTTACGCCAGGCCGGCCACCGACCCGGCACACACCGATATCAGCGCCCCGCACGATCCGGAGCACTGTCGATACTGAAAACCTTGCCTGTTATTGGATCGGAGACGCGGCGTCTTGCGTTAGTGTATCGACAGCGGCTTCCAAGGCAAGCACTTCCTGCGTCTTTCCGCCCAATCGGCGCAGGGAAACCGTGTTTTCGGCCGCCTCCGTGCGGCCGACGACGGCAATGACCGGAATTTTCGCCCTGGAATGCTCGCGGACCTTGTAGGTGATCTTCTCGTTGCGCAGATCGGTTTCCACCCGCAGGCCGGCCGCCGCCAGCTTCCCGGCGACCTGTTCGGCATAGGCGTCGGCGTCGCTCACGACCGTGGCGACCACGATCTGGACCGGCGCCAGCCACAGCGGCAGGCGGCCGGCGTTCTCTTCGAGCAGGATGCCGATGAAGCGCTCGAACGAACCCAGGATGGCACGGTGCAGCATCACCGGCCGGTGCTTCTCGCCGTCTTCGCCGATATAGGACGCGTCCAGCCGCTCGGGCAGGACGAAATCGACCTGCAGCGTGCCGCACTGCCAGTCCCGCCCGATCGCGTCGCGCAGCACGAATTCCAGCTTCGGGCCGTAAAAGGCGCCTTCGCCCGGATTCATCTCATAGGGAATGCCGGCGGCCTCGACCGCTTCGCGCAGCGCCGCCTCGGCCCGGTCCCAGGTCGCGTCGTCGCCGGTGCGCTCCGGCGGCCGGTCGGCGAACTTGATCGCCACGTCCTCGAAGCCGAAATCGCGGTAGACTGACGACAGCAGGTCGCAGAAGGCCTCGGCCTCGCTATTGATCTGCTCCGGCGTGCAGAAAATATGGGCGTCGTCCTGGGTGAAGGCGCGCACCCGCATCAGGCCGTGCAGGGCGCCCGACGGCTCGTTGCGGTGGCAGGCGCCGAATTCCGCCATGCGCAAGGGCAGGTCGCGATAGCTGACGATGCCCAGATGGCGGAAAATCTGGACATGGGCCGGGCAGTTCATCGGCTTGAGCGCGAGGACGCGCTCGCGCTCGTCGTCGGCCGTGAACATGTGTTCGCGGAACTTCTCCCAATGGCCGGAGCGCTCCCACAGCACCCGGTCGATCATCTGGGGCGTCCTGACCTCGACATAGCCGGCCCGTTCCAGGCGCGCGCGCATGTAGTCCTCGCACAGGCGGTACAGCGTCCAGCCGTGGGGATGCCAGAAGACGCTGCCGACGGCCTCTTCCTGGATGTGGAACAGTTCCATCTCCCGCCCCAGGCGGCGGTGGTCGCGCCGTTCGGCTTCCTCGAGCAGGTGCAGCCAGGCCTTCAGCTCCTTCTCGGTGCGCCAGGCCGTGCCATAGATGCGCTGGAGCTGCGGGTTGGCGGCGTCGCCGCGCCAGTAGGCGCCGGCCACCTTCATCAGCTTGAAGGCCTTGGGCAGCTTGCCGGTCGAAGGCAGGTGCGGGCCGCGGCACAGGTCGATCCAGCCGCCCTGGCGGTACATCGTCAGCTCTTCCCCCGGCGGAAGCTCGCCGACCCACTCGGCCTTGAAGCCTTCGCCGGCCCGCTCGAAGTGGCCCGCCGCCGCGTCCCGGTCCCAGACTTCGCGCACGATCTCCTCGTCCCGGTCGACGATCTCGCGCATCTTCGCCTCGATGGCCGCGAAATCGTCCGGCGTGAAATGCGCCTCGCGGTGGAAATCGTAATAGAAGCCGTCGTCCGTCGCCGGCCCGAAGGTGATCTGCGTGCCCGGATAAAGCTCCTGCACCGCTTCGGCCAGCACATGGGCGGCGTCGTGCCGGATCAGCTCGAGCGCGTCGCCGTCCTTGATCGTGACAATCTCGACCGCGGCATCCGCCTCGATCGGACGGGCGAGGTCGCGCAGTTCGCCGTCGACCCGGATCGCCAGCGCCGCCTTCGCGAGGCCCGGCCCGATCGAGGCCGCCACCGCCGCGCCCGTCACCGGCGCCGGATACTGCCGGACGCTGCCGTCGGGCAGGGAGATGGCGATCGTCCGCTCTGCGGCGCTCAGGTCCGCCCCCCGTACCCTTGTGGAGGCCGGCCGGGCCGCCGGTTCGGCAGGGAGTTGTGTCTGGTGGTCCGCCATCGTCTCGTTCGTTCTTCCCGCCCCGGGGAGCGCTGTTGTTCTCAAAGGTATTCCCGGCCGCAGGGCATCAAAAAACCCTCCGGGCTTCGGCCGGGAGGGTCGCGTGTCCGGTCTGGTGTCACGCCGGACGTCACGGCCCTCCGCAGGAGGTCCGGGTGGTCGTCGCGGTTGTGGTCGTCCGGGCCGTCATGGAGCGGAATATCGAGGCGGTGGACCGATATGTCAAGGTGGGGTCCCGTGCCGGTGGCTGTTCCCGGGCGGATGGCTGTTGATGTTGCTCTCGCGAACCGGTAGTCGGGCATTGCAGTTGCCACGGAGGCTGTTCGCTGTTGCATCATGACTGAGGGACCGCAAATTCTCGGGGTATGGCTGCTGCGCGACGAGGAAAACTTCGCCGCGTGGTCGCTGCTGAATGCGGTCGAGTTCTGCGACCGGGTCCTGGTCATGGACAACCGCTCCCGTGACAGGACGCGGCAAATCGTCGAAGCCGTCGCCGCGCGATACCGCCATGTCGAAATCCTGGATGTCGACGACGCCCGCGACACCCACAAATATCTCGAAGACTATGCCGGGACGCGAACCTGGGTATTCGGCGTCGACGGGGACGAAATCTACGATCCCGCCGGCTTGGCGCGGATGCGCCCGCGCCTGCTTGCAGGGGAATTCGACGGATATTGGCGGATTGCTGGGCATATGCGCCATGTGCTGGGCATCCGTTTCGACCGCGCCGAGGCGTTCGGCTATACCCAGCCCGACGCTCCGGAAGGCACAAAATTGTTCAATTTTAGCGTCATTGACGACTGGCGTCCCGGGCCGCACGAGCGCCTGCACGGTCGTAAGTCGATCGTTTTCCGACCGGGATATGCTCGCGACAGCGTCCTGCGCGTCTGGAAAAGCGAAGGTTGGGACCAGACGGATTTTCGTTGCCTGCACTTGTGCTTCGTGACGCGCTCGCGGTTCGAAGCGTCGTCGCCCGAAAAGGAAGCGGAGACAACCGGGCGGGCCAATCCGCGGGAACGATGGGGAGAGCGCTCGCTCCTGCGTCGGGTGCGCCGCGCCGTCATGCGTCGGCTCGATCCGCATTACGATCTGAAGCGGAACTACAAGCGCCGCAATTACGCCAGGGGTCCGGTCGCATCTTTCGAGATAACGGGCTTTGGCGCACCAAACGATTTCCGCACGGTCGATCCCGGTTGTGCCGCGGCGCACGAGGCAGTCCGGACGGCCACCGAGCGGTGGAGCCGGATGCAGCCTCGCCTGGCTCCCTGAAACGGCGCCGAACAAGCATCGCGTCGGTGCTGCACCCCGAATCTATCCCGGTGCCTCGCGCCCGCCGATACGGCGGCCCCAAACGTCCGCATGATCGGCCCACAGGCGGTAGCCCTGCTGTTCCAACATCGTCGACAGGTCTCTGCGGCCATATTGAGTCAGATGCTTGTGCTCGTATTGAATGACATCGGGCCGCCACCCGGCCTCGATCGCCATCCGGACGATTTCGGCGTCGAAACCTTCGGTATCGACCATGAGCACGTCGGGATCTGCAATTTCCGCCGATGCGGCGGCGCGCTCCAGCGTCGTAACCGGCACTGCCGTCTCCGTTATCAGCGCCGCCACTTCGCTATCGGAGCGAACATTCGTTCTCGTCCGGATTTCCTTTTCGACATGATGCCGATCGAATGAAGCGATGCCGTCGCCGAGGCGCCCGGCGGCGCTCGGACTTACGGAATAGAGCGTCCGTTCGCCAGGCTGCCTGTCGATGGCGGCATTGAAACAGATCACGCCGGGCAGGCTGTCGTTACGGCGGACCAAACGGTCGAACGCGGACTGTTGCGGCTCGATCAGCAGAGCCTTTTCGACACGCTCCGGACGCTGCCGGATGAGATCGCCGACCGCATCCCTCCCGTCGTTGGCGCCGACCTGGACGATGGCGATAAGTCGTTCGTCGGCCAATTCGTCGAGAAGGTAGCGGAAGCTGCGGAAGCGCCGGATCATCTGACGCAGATGGACGCCGGGGTTCCGCGCCAGCGCCTTGGTCGAGAAGTGAATGCCGCAGGCGCGTTTCAGATTTCGGATCACGAGTCCGTCCGCGCTGCGTTGTCCGGTCTGTCATGCCAGTGGTCTTCAATCCAGGGCGCGGGCCGCGTGCGTCGGTGCAGGCGACCGGAACGCCAGCCGTCCAACGCCTGATCGGGATCGGGGCGGCCGTGAAACACCAGAATTCGCGTGTCCGCCGGGAGCTTCGGGGCGGTCACGAGATTGAGCGGGAACGCCGGCACCGAATGGCGTTTGAAGCTGCGTACCCAGGCTTCCGGCCACCAAAGTCGCTCGCCCATGGCGAGGGTAACGTAGCTCTGTTCGGCGGTGTCGAACGTCTGTAGCGCCCAGTCGCGCTCGCCGAGAAACCTGTTCACGATGAATTGGGTGGTACCGGCACGCCATCGGAATACGGAAGAATTGCCTATTTCCGGCCGTTTCCTGGATATCTGGTGACGCAGTGTCCAGTTGTGAATGATGCAGCGCCGGCCCGGTTCGTATTCAAAGAAACAGTCGATGCCTTCGACGATCAGCAAGTCGAGATCCAGGAACAGGCAATCGCCCTCCATATCGGCCAGGCCGTCGGCGAACAGGCCGAGTTTGAGCCAGGTCGACCGGGCCTTGTATTCGGGCAGGTCGAGCGACGGTAGAGGGTGCGGCTCGATTTGCGGCAACAGCCCCGACCCGTCGTCGGTGAAACACAGGAAGCGGAACGGCCGGGCGAGATGGCGGTCAATGGCCCGGTAGAGCCGGTTAACGAAAACCGGCCCGTAACGGTCGCCCCATTTCAGCGTCAGGATGTTGACCGGCGCGCCCGTTGGCGAAGGCGAAGGCTCATGCGGCAATGCGGTGCGCTCCGGGACGGTTTTTTCGGAAGGGCGGAAGGAAACATCTATCGCGCTTGCAAGTCAAAGCCCGGCGGAAATCAATCGACAGCCGCCACCGGGCCGGCTGTCGCCAGGATAAGGTCCCCGCATCGGGCATCGGCGCGACGTTCCGTCAACCTGCCGCCGCCGCACTCCGCTCGCGCACGAGTTCCGCATACACGTCCAGCGTGCGCGCCGTCATGACCTCTTTTGAGAAATTGCGCCTTATGTTCGTGACCGCGGTCCGGGCCATGCGCTGGCGGTCGGAGGGCGTCATCGAGAGCGCGGCATCGAGCGCCTGCGCCAGCGCTTCGGCGTCGCCCGGCGGAGTCAGCCAGCCGGTCTTGCCGGGAAGCACTGTTTCGCGCGCGCCGCCATGGTCGGTCGCGATCACCGGCCGGCCCATCGCCTGGGCCTCGGCAGCGACCCGCCCGAACGCCTCCGGCTGCGTCGACGCGCTGACCACGACATCGGCCAGCATGTAGGCGGCCGGCATGTCGTTGCAGTGGCCGACGAAGCGGACGGCGCCTTCGAGGCCGCGCCGCTGCACCCGTTTCATCAATTCGTCGCGATAGCCCGGCCGGCCGGCATCCGCACCGATCAGCACCGCGACCGCGCCTTCGCGCTGCAGCAGCGCCAGGGCGTCGATCAGCACCGCATGTCCCTTCAGGCGCGTGAAACGCCCGGGCAGCATCGCGACCTGCGCGCCGTCGGGCAAGTGCCACGCCTCGGCCAACTGGACGACCCGCGCCTCGGACACCGCCCGGACGTCGAACAGGCCGAGATCGACGCCGCGATGGATCAGGACGACGCGCTCCGGCGGCGTCCGGTAGCGCCGCACCACATGGTCGGCGACATAGCCGGATATCGCGATCGTCCGGTCGCCGGCGGTCATGATCCGGTTCCAGGCTTTCTTGAGCGGAAAGCCGGTGCCGTAGACGCCGTGGAAGGTCGTGACGAAGGGGATGCCGGTCCGCCGCGCCGCCGTCCGCGCGCTCCAGGCGGGCGCCCGCGACCGGGCATGCACGATATCGACCCGCTCGCGGCGGATCAGTTCCGCCAGACGGCCGGCGTTGCGCAGGATGTGCCCCGGCGTCTTGCGGTCCGCCGGCATCGCCACATGCTCTGCGCCGACCCGTCTCAGCTCGGCTTCCATCCGGCCGCCGGCCGAGGCGACGATCGCCCGGCCGCCCGCGGCAACGACGGCGGCGGCGACATCAACCGTGCCGCGCTCGACCCCGCCGGTTTCCAGCCGGGGCAGAACCTGCAGCACGGTAAGGCCGAACCCGCGGGAACCGTCAGGTTGGCTGGTGCCCGGCTTGTCCATCGCCGTCCGTCATGCTTTCGTGCGCCGTTCCCGGCTGTCGCCGTCCGGCGCCGCCGGACGTTCGGGACCTAAGGAAATGACCGTGTACGCACCGAGCGTTTTATCGCGCGCCAGCGACGGCGCGACAATCGCCTATCGGCGGACAGAGGGCCGCGGCGCGGCGGCCTCTCCCGCGGTCGTCTTCCTGCCCGGCTTCCGCTCCGACATGGAGGGCGGCAAGGCGCTGGCGCTGGAGGCCCGGTGCCGGGCCGGGGGCCGGAGCTTTCTTCGCTTCGACTATACCGGCCACGGCCTGTCGTCCGGGAATTTCGAGGACGGGACGATCGGCCAGTGGGCCGACGACGCCGTTTTCGCCATCGAGGCGCTGACCTCCGGCCCGCTGGTGCTGGTCGGCTCCAGCATGGGCGGCTGGATCATGATGCTCGTGGCGCGCGCCCTGCCGGACCGGGTCGCCGGCCTTGTCGGCATCGCCCCGGCGCCGGATTTCACCGAAGACCTGACGATGGCGAACGCCTCCGCCGCCATGCGCGAGGCCCTGGAGCGCGACGGCGTCTGGTATGAACCCTCGGACTACAGCGACGAGCCGACGCCGATCACCCGCGCGCTGATCGAGGACGGCCGGCAAAGGCTCGTCCTGCGCGAACCCTTCCCGTTCGCCGGGCCGGTGCAGATCGTCCAGGGCATGGCGGATCCCGATGTGCCGTGGCGTCACGCGCTGAAGGTCGCGGAGGCCTTCGCCGATGCCGACGTCGAAATCACGCTCGTCCGGTCGGGCGACCACCGCCTCTCCGAGCCGCACGACCTGGAGCGGCTGGTCCGCACGACCGAGGATGTCTGCCGGCTGGTTGGCGCGCGGCAGGGCTGAAGGCCGGCTGCTGCCGTTACGGATTTGTCGCGATGGTCCCGCATTCCCGAATTTACCGCCCCGGAACAAGTCCGGGGCGGCAATGATTCTATGACTTTGACATTCCAACATTCCGGGAAAGCGGCGCCGGTCACATCATCGACAGGCTCAGGGCAGGCTTCGATCCGCGCCGTTCCCCGAATGCGCCCAATATTGCCACTCCGGCTCAAGTCCAGGGCGGCAATGTTCTTATAAATTCAACATTCCGGGAATCGGCGGCGCTTCATCGCCTGCCTCCGCCCGGTATCCGTCGGCCGGCGCTCCCGGTCAGATCCGCCCCTCTTCCTGCGCGATCGCGCGCAGGCCTTCGCGGTAGGTCGGGTAGCGCAGGCGGATGCCGAGCTCGTCCTTGATCCGGCCGTTGCGGATGCGCCGGCAGGCCTCGTAGAAGCGCCGCAGGCCGGGCGGCAGCGCATCCGGGTCGTAGGGCGTGAGCGGCGGCGGCTCGGCGCCGGCCAGGCCGGCGGCGAATTCGACCGCCGCGCGCTGGGGCGCCGGCAGGTCGTCGGCGACATTGTAGATCGGGGCCGCGCCGGCGCCGGCCATCGAGCGCCGCAGCACCGCGCAGATGTCGTCGACATGGCAGCGGCAGAACACATGGCCCGGTTCGTCGATGCGCCGTGCCCTCCCGGCATCCAGCGCGTCGAAGCTGCTGCGCCCCGGCCCGTAGATGCCGGACAGGCGGAACAGGGTGACCGGCAGGCCGCGCCGGTCCGTTGCCGGGGCGCGTGCGTCGAGCCATTGCCGCTCGGCCCGCGCCCGGCGCACCGCCGCTGGCGCCCGGGGGCGGAGCGGCGCATCCTCGTCGATCCAGGCGCCGCCGTGGTCGCCATAGACTCCGGTCGAGGAGAGGTAGCCGATCCAGCGCAGGCCCGGCAGCGCCGCCAGCCGCCCGGCGCCGAGCCAGCGCAACGTCGGATCGCCGTCGCCGTCCGGCGGCGCCGAGACCAGCAGATGCGTCGCCTGCTCCAGCAGCGGCCCGGCGGCCGCGGTATCGCCGAACCGGATGTCGCCCGCCTGCCGCGGCCCGCCGTCGGGCCGGTGCGTCGCGCCGACGACGGCGATGTCCGGCGCCGGACCGTCCCGGCTCCCGCGATCCGGGCCCCCGGCCGGCGCTCCCGCCAGCCGCCCTGCCAGCCGCTCCGCCAGTCGTCGGGCGACATAGCCGCGGCCGATCAGAAGCAGGCGGGCTCCGGCCGCGGCGGAAGGGCTTTGCTCGGCCATTGTCATGGTTTCATTTTTTTCAGAAACTACCGTATATATTGCCGCCGGTGGCAGCCGCGTTGCCCCGGAAAGGAGGACAGGCTAGCACAGGCGTCGCGCGTGCGGGACATGCCCGCGGCAGAGGCCGGATGCGATGCCTGGCCTGCGAAAAATCCCGGCCCGAATCGCCATCTTTCCCGTTGCGCGGCCCCGGTTTTTGTATTACAGTTTTTTCAAATTTCGGCGGAATTTAAGTAAATGCCCGCTGGAGTTAAATAAAAATACGGGAATGGGGTGTAATGATTGTCTTTTATTTGACATACGCGCACGACCGGCCCGAACCGCCTGTACCGGCCTGAATTGGCGGTAACTAGTCCGCCGCCAGAACTGTCGTTCCAACCGTTCCACTATTTTTTCGCCATTGCCGCATGTCACGAACAGTCGGATATGCCGGCGATGTGTCGCCGGAAGCAGCATGGAGTGCCCTGGCTTCGGATGCCGAATCCCGGCTGGTCGACGTGCGCACGGTCGCGGAATGGGCCTATGTCGGCCTGCCCGATCTCGGCGCGCTCGGCAAGGCGCCGGTCACGGTGGAGTGGAAACGGTTTCCGTCGATGACGGTTAATCCCGGCTTCGCGGAGGCGCTGGCGGCAGCCGGCGCGGAGCGGGGTGCGGCGCTGTATTTCGTGTGCCGGTCGGGCGTGCGGTCGCGCGATGCGGCAATCGCCATGACGGCACTGGGCTACGGCCCGTGTTTCAACGTCGCCACGGGCTTCGAGGGGGACCGCGACGCGGCGGGCCACCGCGGAACGCTCGGCGGCTGGAAAGTGCAGGGGTTGCCCTGGCAGCAGGGCTGACGCCGGAACAGACGCGGGAACAGACGCGGGACCGGCGCCGCGACCGCCCGCAGAGGCGGCGCAAACAGATCGGCGCGGCGGCAGGCCACAGGCCGCTGCATGACGAAACGCTGAAACCGGAGCCGGCGGCAGCCGGCGGCCGGGACGGAACGAGGACGTAACGGATGCAGAATGAAACGGGCGGCATCCAGCCCGTCGGAACTCCCGCAGGATCCACGGGCACTATGGCATCGGCCGCCCCGCCGGAACCGTCTTCGGTATCGCCGTCGGTCTCCAAGGCCTGGGCGCGCGCCCGGGCGGGATTGCGCAGCGAGTTCGGCGACGAGGCCTTCCGGAGCTGGATCGGCCCGCTGACCCTCGAGGCCGTGCGCGGCAGCACCGCCATCCTGTCGATCAAGTCGCGCTTCCTGCGCGATTGGGTCTCGTCCAATTACCGCGAGCGCATTATCGGCCATTTCAATGCGGAATCGCCGGCCATCGAATCGGTCGATCTGGTTGCCAAGGTCGCGGCGCCCGAAACCGGCGCGCCCGCCGCCGGCGACTCCCGGAGCCCGGCCCGGCCCGGCGCCGCGGCGCCCGACGACGAAGCCGACCGCACGCCCAGCCTGCCGCTGGAGCCGCGCTACACTTTCGACAGTTTCGTCGTCGGCAAGCCGAACGAGCTGGCCTATGCCGCGGCCCAGCGGGTCGCCGATTCGGAGGACATTCCCTTCAACCCGCTGTTCATCCACGGCGGCGTCGGCCTCGGCAAGACCCACCTGATGCACGCCATGGCCTGGCGCATCCGCGAGCGCACGCCCTGGCGCCGCGTCGCCTACATCTCGGCCGAAAAATTCATGTACCAGTTCATCCGGGCGCTGCGCTTCAAGGATATGCTGGCCTTCAAGGAGCAGTTCCGCTCGGTCGACGTGCTGATGATCGACGATGTCCAGTTCATGGCCGACAAGGGCGCGACCCAGGAGGAGTTCTTCCACACCTTCAACGCCCTGATGGACGAGCGGCGCCAGGTCGTCGTCTCGGCCGACAAGTCGCCCAGCGATCTGTCCGGCATCGAGGAACGGCTGATCTCCCGCTTCAACTGGGGCCTGGTCGCCGACGTGCATCCCACGACCTACGAATTGCGCCTCAGCATCCTGCAGGCCAAGGCCGCGCGGATGCCCTGCGAGTTCCCGGACAAGGTCCTGGAATTCATCGCCCACAAGATCCAGTCCAACGTGCGCGAGCTGGAAGGCGCGCTCAACCGGATGGCGGCCCACGCCAGCCTGGTCGGCCGCACGCTCACCATCGAAATGGCGGCCGATACGCTGAAGGACGTGCTGCGCGCCAACGAGCGCCACATCACGATCGAGGAAATCCAGCGCAACGTCTGCGCCCATTTCAACATCAAGATGACCGACATGTCCTCGGCGCGCCGGGCCCGCGCGGTCGCGCGGCCGCGCCAGATCGCGATGTACCTGGCCAAGATGCTGACCAGCCGCTCGCTGCCCGAGATCGGCCGTAAGTTCGGCAACCGCGATCACACCACGGTCATGCACGCCGTCCGCAAGATCGAGGAGCTGCGCGCCATCGACCCGTCGATCAACGAAGACGTCGAGATCCTGATCCGCGCCCTGCGCGGCTAGGGGCGGGTGCGCGCCGGCAAATCGCTCCGGACGGCGCGGCGCTTCCCCGGACCGCGCGATCCGGGGAGCGACGATCCGGGGACCAGGGGCTACAGGAAAGATTTTTCGGGTCGACCGCTGCCGATTTGAACCTTCCGGCTCCGATCTCAAGTTCCCAGGTCTTGTCTCCCCGGACGGAGCGCAGCGACGATCCGGGGACCAGGGGCCACCGGTCGAGGCCTTTCGGGTCGCTCCTGGGCCCCGGATCAAGTCCGGGGCGGCAATGATGTTTGATTGTCGACGTAGCGGGAGACCGGGCGGAAGCGGCAACTTTCAGGCGGAGCGTTCACCAATTCAGCTCGTCATACAGGTCGCGCCATTGCGGGTTGTCGCGTTCGATCAGGGCCAGCTTCCAGGAGCGCCGCCACTTCTTCAGCTTCTTTTCCTCGGCCATGGCGAGGGAGACATCGTCATACGGCCGGGCATGAACCAGCCTCGTCACGCCGTGCTTGCGGGTGAACGCCGCGCCCACGCCGGACCGGTGCTCCCAGACCCGGCGCGCCAGATCGTTGGTCAGCCCGACATAGAGGGTGCCGTTGCGCTTGCTGGCGAGAATGTAGACCCAGTAGGGCATGACAGGATCGTTCGGGATCCGGGATTTGCGGGAATCCGAAAGTTCCGGAATTCATCCCGAAAATTCAACACCTTTGCCGCCCCGGACTTGATCCGGGGCCCAGGGACGACCCGACAGGCCTCAGCCTGTGGCTCTGGTCCCCGGATCTCCGCTGCGCTCCGTCCGGGGAGACAAAACTTGGGATTTCGGGATAAAGGCGGCAAAGTTCGTATCGGCAGCGGCCGACCCGAAACATTTCGCCTGTGGCTCCTGGTCCCCGGATCGTCGCTGCGCTCCGTCCGGGGAGACAAAACTCGGGATTTCGGGATAAAGGCGGCAAAGTTCGTATCGGCAGCGGACGACCCGAAAGACCTTGGCCTGTGGCCCCTCGTCCCCGGAACGTCGCCGCGCTCTGTCCGGGGCGGCGAATTTTTTAGAGCTTGAGATCGGGCCGGCAACCTGTTGCGGATTTGCAACACTGTAGAAGTAAATGGGCGGATCGGGCGGATTCGGGGCCCCGCCGCCGCAACCCGGGCTGTACCCGCCGCCCCGGCTTCGCTATACCCGCCCTGCCGACCGGGCCGGTCCCCGTCCGCCGCATTCCCCGAAAGGGGCGCGGCAGGCGGGGATAAACCGTTCCGGACGGCATGTTTCGGTGTTCAACCAGGCGTTAGCCCGTTCGGGGCCGGGTGGCCCCGCCGGCGGGAAACGCATCAGCATTGGAGAGGGAGATGACGGGAGTCGTCAAATCCGTAGGCAAATACGCCCTCCTTGCCGGTACTGCCCTGGCACTTTCGATGTCGGCCGCTTCGGCCGCGTCGATGGCCAAGGCCGGCATGGACAAGCGTGTCGCCGATCTGGAGCGTGAGGTCACGCTCCTCATGACGACTTGATGTCAAGAAAGCGTCCGTTGCTGCTCAGGAGTGCGATAATCAGCTGAAATTAAAGGATTTTTTTTAGGCTCAAACTGGACATCCGGCGACAGACGGAGCCTTATTGTTGATCTAATCTGTTTGCCAGTTGTTTGCCAAATCGCTAGTCTGACGCCCTCTCCAGGAGCAGGGCGTCGACGATATGGCAAACCGCATTTCCAAACTCACGAAGCGCTCGGTCGATGCCATCGAGGCGACCGGGTCCGATTCCGTCTACTGGTGCGGCTCCCTGACCGGATTCGGCCTTCGCGTTCGCGCTTCCGGCAGCAAGACCTACATCCTTCAGGCCCGCGTTCGCGGAAAGTTGCGCTGGTTCACCCTGGGGCGGCATGGCCCGATGTCCCCGGACCAGGCACGAACCAAGGCGCTCGAATTCCTCGCCCTGGCAATGAAAGGCATCGACCCGCGTGGGGCCGAAACGGAAACGGCTTCGCACCAGCCAGGGTCGCCAAGCGTCGCCGACCTGGGGCGCCGGTTCATGGACGAACATGTGGTCGTCCACTGCAAACCGGGCACGCAGGCTCACTACGGACGCATGGTGGAACGATTTATCGCGCCGGAGCTGGGCGGCCTGCCGGTTGACCGCGTTCATCGAAGCGACGTCGCAACGTTCCATTACGGCTTGCGCAGCACGCCCTATCAAGCCAATCGGGTTCTCGGAATTCTCTCGAAGATGTTCACGCTCGCCGAGGTCTGGGGCTGGCGGGCGGACGGCACCAATCCCTGTCGCCACATCAAGCCGTACAAGGAGTACAAGCGGGAGCGGTTCCTGTCGGAGGAGGAAATTGCGCGGTTGGGGGCGGTGTTGCGGAGGGCCGAGCGCTCGATGCCGTCTGCGGTCGCCGCTTTCCGGCTGCTGCTGCTCACCGGTTGCCGGCTGTCGGAAATCCAGAAGTTGCGCTGGGAATACGTGAAGGAAGATTGCATCGAGCTTCCGGACAGCAAGACCGGTGGCCGGTTCGTACCGCTCAGTCCCGATGCGCGCGCCGTCCTGTCAGCGATACCGCGGGAGAGCGGCAGCCCCTGGGTTATCGCAGGCCAGGCTCCCGGCTCGCATATCGGCAGCCTGCAGCGCCCCTGGACCATCATTCGCGAACGCGCCGGGCTGGAGGGCGTGCGCATCCACGACCTGCGGCACACCTTCGCCTCGCGTGCGCTTGCTCTCGGCGAGAGCCTGCCGATGATCGGCAAGCTGCTCGGGCACACACAGGTGCAGACCACGGCCCGTTACGCCCATCTCGCACGCGATTCGATCAACAGCGCGGCCGCAAGAGTTGCTGACAGTATCAGCAGTAAATTGTAAAGCCAATTGGAATGGATAAGACCTAAAGGGATCCAGATATCAGGTATTCTTAGATTTTTCTTTCCATGAATCCCTTGTCTCGGCATTCCCGAGAGTATTGGCGCGAGCTGACATTTGGATTCCAGTTGCCGAATACTTCGCCTGGGAGCGCAAGGATCAAGACAAGACCGCCACGGACCGGGCCTGGGTCCATGGGCGCGACGACAGGCCGATCGGCGGCCCGGACCCGCCGGCCCGCTGTTCCGCAACTCGCGGGACCGGTCCGGCGATCACCCGGTCAAACACCTGGGGACCTTCGCCGGGACCTTCGCCGGGATCTTCCGGGCCGACATCGGTTCCGGCTTCAACGCCCTCCAGGTGGCGGGCAGGTCGCCGCGGCCTGTCCGCTCGGCCTTCGACGAGGCTTCCACGGTCAAGGGCGCCGCGACGCTCAGGATCTCATCGGCGATGGTGGCATCCAGACGCGCGCCGCCGAACCCCGGGCAGCGCTCAACCGACGCGCCCGCGCCGGCAACGAAGGGCTGATGTTCTCGTCCGCATCCCGGCCCGCCGCCGCGATCCCGTCGCAGCCTGCCGCGATTTCCTCGACCGACGCCGTCATTCCCGATCCTCGCGCGCCGACGATTGCGACGCGGCCGGGATCAAGAGGGATTTCGGGCGTGGCAGCCCGATCCGCGCTGCCTGTCTCGGCGTGGAACGTGACCTGTGACGGCATGGCCGCGCGGCAGCGGCTCGCCTGCAAACGCGGGGCCCGCCAGGTCGCCCTTGATCCACGAGTGGCGGTTGTCGGCCGGCCTGCGGAATGCCGGTCAGGGGCGTCGATCCCTCGGGTGCCCGGCACACTGGCCGAAGCGATTCACACCGACTGTCCGGCCCGGGAGGCCCACTCCAGCAGCCGGCAAAAATTGCCCAATTGCAGGCTGGAATGACACTTGGCTGAAATCAGCTGTCGTTGACCCGCTCAATCTCCACGTCGCGCACGACGGCTCGGAGAAGTTCTTCCGGCATGGCCTTGATCCGCACTTCCACTTCGAGTCCGGTTTTGCCGGGCTGGCAGGACGACGGCCCGAGCCGCACGACGGGCCTGTCGTCGTGCATCGGAATCCCCTTGTATCCCTGCGCGCCTCAACCTGTCGCGCTTGACAGCTCCCGGCAGCCGCCGCACGATTTTCCCTGCAAACCGCCATGGCCTCGACCCTGGGTCGGGCCGCCCGCCGGACAGCCCTTGTATCCGGTGCGGGGCAGTTCCCCGCACCTGGCGACCGGGCGGCGCCTCATGAATTCCCTGTCGGTTTGCGACGGCCTGGCGCCAGGCCGGCGGCCGGGCTCCTGACTCACGGGAGAAACAATATTGAGAAGCTGATGAGAAAATCCGCTGCCGCGTTGGCTGCGGCAACCATGCTTGCTGCCTGCGCCGGAGGTGGGAGCGGTAACACCGCCAGAACGCCCACCACTGCGCAGCCGGTCGCCACTCCGTCTTTTGACCGAAACCAGGCGGCCCCACTCGGCGGCGGCGCCACTGCGGCCGCGCGCGCCAGCAACGAGCCGGTCCTCAGGAACGACGCGCAGAATTTCGCGTTCGTCGGCGGGGTCGACCCGAACCCGCTGCTCGCTCACATAACGCGGGGGTGCACGACGCGGTCTTGCGACCCGTCCAGCCTCTCCGCCCGCCATGGTGGGGCGGAGATCGGACATATACGGCTCCGGGACGGCGTAAGCGCCAGCGAGCTGCTGCGCTACCTGCGCGCCGACGCAAACCATTTTTCGGAGGGCGTCGTCCAGCGATGGGGCAACACTCCGCCGGTCGTCCGTCTGGTCGAGGGGTCGTCGAGTTCGGACATGCAGCACACCGAATTGGCGGTCCGTCTCATCAACAGCGCGCTTCCGGCAAACTGGCAAATCCGCCTTGACGGTACACCGGCAGCCCGGACGGCGGATCAGGAACGCGGGGTTATCACGGTCGCGTTCCTCCCCAAGGATCAATGGCCGGATGGCGGCTGTTCGGCGCGCGCGATCGGCTGCGCCGGCTGGTTCAATGAAAATGGTCGTGTCGTTTCCGGCGGGCTGGTGGTCGATCCAAACCGGACCAGGGCCGGGCGCCATCGTGTTTTCGTTCTGCTCCATGAGATTCTGCACACGTTGGGCAGGGGCCACGTCGATCCGGCCACGTTCCCCGATACTGTCATGCACCCGGCAGGAGACGAGGGGCAAGGGCAATGGCTCGTTCTCGACCGGCTGGACGAAGCCGCTCTCTACGCCATCTACAGCCGCCTGTCGGCAGGGACGCCGGCTGGCGACCTGGACCACACATCATTGGGCCCCTGGAACGATGTCTCCACTCACGTCTACGGGCAGCTCGGCTACATTCCCGGCCGGTTCGATGCCGTGATTTTCGGGGCCGTCTGGCAGAACGGCAACGTCCGGCCCTACGCGATGGCGCTCGACCCCTCGCCGCCTCTGGCCGGCGGGTCGCGGTCCGGCAGTGCGACATGGTCGGGGCGCCTGGCCGGCCTCACGCCGCAGGCCGAGGCCGTTGCCGGCGCGGCCGACATGACCGTGCAGCTCGGCACGCTGCGCGGCGCGCTCGATTTCACCGGACTGGAGAAATGGGCGGCGCACGCAGCGCCCGGCGCGATCGGCACGGGAGCGCAATGGGGCGACGGCGATCTCAACTACCGCATCGCGGTCAACGGACAGGTGTTCTACGAGACCGGCGGGGATACAGGAAAGGTGACGGGCGTATTCTACGGGGCAAGCCACCGGAAGGTGGGGGGCACCCTGCGCCGTCACGATCTCGCCGCTGGATTCGGCGCGCAGCGGCAATAGAAAGACGAAGCGCCCGACGCTACTTCCGCCCGGCGCTTCAATAACCCACCACAAGGAAGACTTTTCATGGATGACGGTCAATATTTTCAGAGCGGGTATGCAACGGATTTTTCGAAAATAGGGATTGCAGTTCGGTTTAAGACCATGATCGCGCCAGGACGGCCGGTCCCCTGATTGAAGTTCCTACTCCCACCGGAACAGGCCAGCGACCTCGCACGCGCCATCGAAGAGATTGATGAAGGAATTGAAGCGTCAGCGACCGCATTGACGAGGCTGGACGTGGAGACCTCTGCAGGATAGTCTGATCCTGCGGATACTCCCCCAATCATCCGTTTGTTCACGTACCTTGAGCGGCGCCTCAGCCGCTCTTTTCTCGCCGGTCAATAGTCCGCGGTAAGGTCGTCGTATTTCAGGCAGCGACCGACCATCCCTCTTGCCAAATCGCGCATCTGCCTGCCGGTCCCGGCTTCACGATTGTTGTCCAGGCCGGCGAACTCGGTGACGTAGCGGTCCATGTGGGTAAGTAGCCCGCCGCGGCGACCGCCGCGAGTCCGGGGGCGACAAGCCAGTTATCCGCAGCAGGCGGGCGGTACGGTTGCTGTCTAGGTCAGCTTGAGCACCAGTACGTCGCGAGCATCTTCCTCTGCGCCTCACCCGGCGCCTTCGACGCGGACGCCGAGGCGGCCAGCACGATCCAGGATAGGAGCCCGGATCGCGGCCCTCGAGCGCCTGGTCGGCAAGCAGGCCCTGGAGCTTGAGTTCCTGAAGGGGGCTCAACGGCACGGACGGCCGTCGAGAAACGGGCCCCTGTCCGTCATCACCGGCCCCAAGGGCTCTCCATCGCCGAACATGGCCCGTATCGTGTCGATGGCGATGAATATTCGCTCGGGGCGATCCTGGAAGCTCCGGAAACCGAGCCTGCGGTATAATCCTCTGCGGTGTGCAAAGACCGCGCTCCCGTCGTCGTCGATGACATCCAGAACGACCAGCTTGAGGCCAATTTCGCCGGCGACGCTCCGGGCGCGGCCGAGCGCGTCGATCGCAAGGTCCGATCCGAGACCCTTGCCCTGCCGGCTTCGGTCAACTGCGATCATGGAGAGATAGAGTGCCGGGATGCCGCCGGTACTGGGGGTTCGCCGGGGACGGTCCGCCCCGAGGTCGGATGTCGCGACCGCATGGGCGTTCATCGCACAGTAGCCGAGGATCTCGGGCGACCCGTCGGACACTGCCACGAAGACCCGCGTGAAGTCGTCCTTCTGCTGCTTCCGGGCGGTGAACTGCAGAAAGGCGTCGAGGCGGTCCCGTTCCGCAGGAAAAGCCCGACCGGTCGTGCCGGCCCGGGTCGAACGGCTCGATGACGATTCGGGGGACGGCCATGCGTTCGTCGTTACCCTGCATCGGCGACTGGGCATGCCGCCTAGTGATGATGCCAACGCGGGCCTGACCAGGACAGACCGGAGCTCCGCGACAGAACGTGGACCGGAGATGTGGGGTATCGGAAGATGTTTTGTCCTGGCCGCAAACGACCAAGTCCTGACATCCAAAGGCACGAATCGGTCGAATCGGACATCGAATTGTGGAGCGGCGAATTCTCCTCTACGTTCGCTGTTTTATAGAGCCACAGAGAACCGTCCGATGAAAGTCGTCAACTTCTTAATCTGCATCGCGGTAGCGGTAGCCTTGGCTGCCTGTGGTGGACGCGGAGATGCCGCAAGCGGTATCGAAAGGCAAACCAGTTTTGACGGCGAGGTACTCAGAATTGCGGTCAACCGCAAAGATGGCGGTAAAGAAAAATTCAACAGCCTGAGGGACGAATGGTACAGCTTCCCTTGGGCTCCGTTCATTCCCAATCACGCTGGGCGGCGCTGGGCTTTGGTCAAGACACTAACGGAGGGCATTTCCCTCGCATATGTCCTGGTAAGTTGGGACAACGACGATCCAAGCGACTATTTGGCGGCTGGGTATTGGCTGCATTTTCCCGGTGCTACGCGACTCAGGAACCTGCCGCTCTCGCAGGCCGATGTCTCTGCGTTTGTCGGCGGGCCTGCGGCAGAGGGGACCCGCCCGCTCTGGCGGGCGTTTTTCTGTGGTTTTGGGGGGGGGCGGAAAACCGCCCCGCCAACCCCGCCACAATTGCCCGTCTCGGGCCGCGCAACCTATATCGGCAACGCTGGAGGCGTGTACAGTTATCGCTACGGCAGAAATTGGGCCGATGTCGATGCGTCGGTCTCGACTGAGGAATTCGTTGGAACAATCACCTTGATGGCCAATTTCGGCGACAACACAATTTCAGGGTGTATCGGTTGTGTCGGCGACATCGAGATCACGCGTGAGCACTTGTACTCGATATTGGGATGGCGGGCTCAATTGCCTAAGGCGTCGCCGAAAGACTACGAGCTTCATTTTGGCCGGACAAAGATTGGCGCCGACGGCGCATTCGCGAGCACCGACGTCGCCGTCACCCATCCAGAACGCTCGGTGACAGGGTCGGATGGGCAATGGAGCGGTAGGCTCTCCAACAGGTCCGCTACCGACGGCAACCCGAGGCTTGCGGCGGGATCCACCGACGTGCGGTTCGGCGAAGCCGACGGCAGCAGCGGTAGCTTTAGCGCGTTGTTTACTGGTTCTCTGGTGCCACAGAAAGCGAACTGACAGCCATAACGAAGCGGTCGGATGGCGCAGGAGACGGCGCGCTTCGCCAACCATTCGGCCGCAGGGCCCCGCTCCACTTGTTGTTCGGCGCCCAGGTTTGACCCCATTGGGTTGCGGAAAATCAATGAGTTAACCTGCCGATCAGCGTTCAATCTACACGCCGATCGACAGCAGGGGCAATGCTGACGGCTAACGGTGTGGTAGGTACAAGAAACCTGTCGTTTGTCCGTTCCGGCTCGCCCATGCCACGGAGTTGCCGGACCCACCGATGACGGGCCGGGTCGCGACAGCGATCCGGCAGCCTCTCCACCGAAGGCCATACGACCATCCCATATCTTGCGACATGCGGGGAATTAGTGCGCGCCATCTTGTTTATCGCAGCGTTTGCGCTCGCCGTATCGGAAAGCGCCACTGCCGCCCAGGAGAGCATCACCGGCCCGGCCCGCGTGATCGACGGCGACACCATTGAGATCCGCGGCCTCAACATCCGGCTGCAAGGAATTGACGCGCCGGAGCGCCTTCAGTCGTGCCTGGATGAACAGGGGCGACAGTACCGATGCGGTTGCGCCGCCACCGAAGCGCTGAAGAATGCGATCGGCTACAGCCCCGCACGGTGCGATCTGGCGGTGCAGCGCGAGCGCTACGGCCGAGCCCTCGGCACCTGCTTCGTCGGTGGGCGGAATCTTAACCGGTGGCTGGTGCGGCAGGGGTATGCGCTGGTCTACCGGCGCAATTCGATGCGCTACATTGCCGACGAGGAAGCCGCGCGGCGCCGCAAGGTCGGGATGCACGCCGGCCGCTACGTCGCGCCGTGGCACTGGCGGCGGGGGAAGCGGCTGAAATAGCTTCGGACTTGAAACGACGCCGTAACGGTGTCAGGTCTGTCTGACAGAGAATGCAAATGTCGGCAGCCCGAATCCTGTCCAGCAGGAGAGCCGACAGGGAGGGCCGGCTTCATCGTCGTTGTCTGGCCCTCCCGCCCCAGATTTCAGACTGACTCACTACCGAAAGATTGGCCACCTGATCGATCCCCGCAGGGATGCCGAGAGGGAGGGCTGGAAAATGGTCCCGGGATGCGCCACGGCTCCGAATGGAACCCAATCCGGGAGGCGAAGCGATCAGGCTGTGTTGGCAGGCTCGCGCAAGGCGCCGGCAAGCAATCGGCACTCCTCCGCTCTCAACGAGGTTCGGCGCCAAGCCAGTCCGATCCGGCGTGAAGCGGGAACGCTCAGTCGAGAAAACGAGATATCCGTCCCCTGGGCGATGCGGGCGTCGACCGCGATGCGCGGCACGAGCGTGACGCCGATGCCGGCTGCCACCATCTGCACCAGCGTGTGCAGGCTGCTGGCCTCGAACTGCGCCCGTGCCTTCCGGTCGCCCATCCGGCATACGTCGAGCGCGTGGCCGCGCAGGCAGTGCCCTTCCTCGAGCAGCAGGAGCGGTTCGCCGGCGAGCGCCGCGAGCGGGACTTCGCCGGCGCCGGCAAGCGCGTGCGTGCGGTCGCAGGCGAACAGGAATTCGTCCTCGAGGATAATTTCGGTGGCAAGATCCCCGGTATCGCAGGGCAGCGCGATCAGCGCGGCATCCACCTCTCCGTCCTCCAGCCGGGCGAGCGACGGGGCCGTCTGCTCTTCTCTGAGATAGACCGTGAGCTCCGGGAACCTTTCCCTCAGCATTGGCAGGACATGCGGCAGGAAGAAGGGGCCGATGGTCGGGATGACCCCGAGGCGCATCTCCCCGGTCATCGGCGCGCGGCCGGCCCGGGCCAGCTCCATGACCTCTTCGGCATCGCGCAGCAGCGCCTTCGCTCTCCCGGCAATCTGCGTGCCGACAAGCGTGATCGTCACGTGCCGGTTCGAACGCTCCGCGACCGCGGTGCCAAGCACCGACTCGAGATCGCGGATGCCGGCGCTGAGCGTGGACTGCGTAACGTGGCAGCGCTCGGCCGCGCGTCTGAAATGCCGCGTGTCGGCCAGCGCGACCAGATACTCGAGCTGCTTCATGGTGGGCAGGCGCTTCATCCGACGCCTCCGAGTGCAAGTATTCGTATTGTACGATTAAAATAACCAATAATCATCGTTGTACTCGAAGAATTATGACACCTACGCTCCCCTGACAGCCAGTTGGCTCAAGCCGGAGCGGGGTCTCCGGGACCGTTTGGAACCACGCACGACATGCAATGGAGGGAGTCATGAACGAAAGCAGATGCCCGGTCATGCACGGAGCAAGCAGAGGCGCCGCCGGCGTCGGCACGTCGAACAGGGACTGGTGGCCGAACCAGCTGAAGCTTAGCGTCCTGCACCAGCACTCCGCCCTGTCCGATCCGATGGGCGAGAACTTCGACTACAGGAAAGAGTTCGAGAGCCTCGACCTCGACGCAATCAAGAAAGACATCTTCGACCTGATGACCGCGTCGCAGGGCTGGTGGCCGGCCGACTACGGCCACTACGGGCCGCTCTTCGTCCGAATGGCGTGGCACAGCGCCGGCACCTACCGGACCGGCGACGGGCGCGGCGGCGGACGCACCGGCACACAGCGCTTCGCGCCGCTGAACAGCTGGCCCGACAACGGCAACCTAGACAAGGCGCGCATGCTGCTGTGGCCGGTCAAGCGGAAATACGGCCGGAAGATCTCCTGGGCCGATCTCATGATCCTGGCGGGCAACTGCGCTCTGGAATCGATGGGGTTCGAGACGTTCGGGTTCGCCGGCGGCCGCGAGGACGTGTGGGAGCCCGAAGAGGACATCTACTGGGGCTCCGAGGACGAATGGCTCGGCGACAAGCGCTATACCGGCGACCGGGAGCTGGACACGCCCCTGGGCGCCGTCCAGATGGGCCTGATCTACGTCAACCCGGAAGGGCCGAACGGCAATCCCGACCCGGTCGCCTCGGGTCGGGACATCCGCGAAACCTTCGCCCGCATGGCCATGAACGACGAGGAGACGGTCGCGCTCGTCGCCGGCGGGCACACCTTCGGCAAGGCGCACGGCGCCGGGGATCCGGCCCATGTCGGCCCCGAACCCGAGGGAGCCCCCATCGAGGCGCAGGGACTCGGCTGGAAGAGCGGCTTCGGCAGCGGCAAGGCCGGCGATGCGATCACCAGCGGTATCGAGGGCGCATGGACCCCTACGCCGGTGACCTGGGACAACAGCTACTTCGACACTTTGTTCGGCTACGAGTGGGAAGCGACGAAGAGTCCCGCCGGCGCCTGGCAGTGGGTGCCTAGGGACGGCGCCGGCGCAGAAACCGTGCCAGACGCCCACGATCCGTCGAAACGGCATGCGCCGATGATGACCACGGCGGACATGGCCATGCGGATGGACCCGATTTACGAGCCGATCTCGCGGCGCTTCCACGAGAACCCGGACGCGTTCGCGGATGCGTTCGCCCGGGCATGGTTCAAGCTGACCCACCGCGACATGGGTCCACGCGCGCGCTATCTCGGCCCGGAGGTGCCGGAGGAGGAGCTGATCTGGCAGGACCCCGTCCCCGCGGTCACCCATGAATCGATCGACGAACAGGACATCGCCGACCTCAAGGCCAGGATCCTCGCTTCCGGGCTCTGCGTGTCCGAACTGGTCTCGACCGCCTGGGCCTCGGCTTCGACCTTCCGTGGCTCCGACCTGCGCGGCGGGGCGAACGGCGCGCGCATCCGCCTCGCGCCGCAGAGGGACTGGGAGGTCAACCAGCCTGCCCGGCTGGCCTCCGTGCTCGCGAGCCTCGAGGGCATCCAGCGGGAGTTCAACGGCGCGCAGGCCGACGGGAAGATGGTTTCGATGGCCGACCTGATCGTGCTGGGCGGGTGCGCGGCCGTCGAACGGGCCGCGGAGAGCGCCGGGCACGAGGTGACGGTTCCGTTCGCGCCGGGCCGCGCCGACGCGGCGCAGGAGCAGACGGACGTCGAGTCCTTCGCCGTGCTCGAACCCGTAGCGGACGGGTTCCGCAACTATCTCAACGGACGGCACGCCGCATCGGCGGAGGAGCTGCTGGTCGACCGGGCGCAACTGCTGGGTCTGACGGCGCCCGAGATGACGGTGCTCGTCGGCGGCATGCGTGTCCTGAACACGAACGTCGGACAGTCCCGGCACGGGGTGTTCACCGAACGGCCGGAGACGCTCACCAACGCCTTCTTCGCGAACTTGCTCGACATGGGCACGACGTGGGAAGCCGCTTCCGAGTCGGAGGACGTGTTCGAGGGGCGCGATCGCGCGACCGGCGAACTCAGGTGGACGGGCACCCGGGTCGACCTCGTCTTCGGATCGAACTCGCAACTCCGGGCGATCGCGGAGGTGTACGGATCGGCGGATTCCGGAGAGCGCTTCGTGGACGACTTCGTCGCCGCCTGGAACAAGGTGATGACCCTCGACCGCTTCGATCTCGTGTGATGTCAGTCGGGAAGGTCCACGGCGGAACGCGCCGTGGACCTCCTCCGACCCCCGTGGATCGAGTAAAGCCTTCGACGCTGATTCGGGAATCAGTCTTCCAGACTGTCGTTCGGCCCGGAACCCAGGCCGCTTGGAACCCAAGTGGGTCAATGGGTTGGAACGCCGACCGGCTTTCAATAGGCACGCCGAACAATGGTCAAGGCTCTTGCCTGCCGAAGCGGCACGTATCGCGGTCCGCCGGGACGCTCAAATCGCCAGATAACACGCCTTGCGGCGTCCGTTTCGAGTAAAACCCCAATCTAAATCGAAACGACATCAAAATCACTCGATTCGGCACACAATTTTTATATGAACTGGTGTATGGAGAGGCGATCTCTTGACTGCGTTTTTGAGCAGAAAGATCGGTGGGGACAGCCAAGCCGGGGCTCCAAGCCAATGAACGCTAGGTCCGCAGAACGCGATGTGTCGATGCGATCTGCGCACGCATCGTCTATTGGGCTGCCAGGCATGATCGGGAATTGCACACTCGGCAGGACAGGGGAAGCATGGAACGGATTCCTGTCGAGGCCGAATGGCATGACGCGATGGCATGGATTCTCGGTCTCGGCCCTGGATATTCACTCGAAGCGCGAAGGCTCGCGTGTGCGTTGCCCTGCCGGGGCGGCACGGAAGACACAACAGGATGGACCCGATCTGGACCTCCGTGATGCTGGGTTTCGGCCCGGCGCTCGTGGCGATCCTGATCGTCATTCTGGCGAGGCGGTAGAGACGTCGGCGACCCTGAATTCTACCTCCGGGGGGGCGCCGATCGGGAAGGCCGGGCGTACGGGTGCCTCCCTTGCCCGGTCTTCCCAGTCGCCAAACGCCGCCCATCCGGTCGGCTGACGCCATGCGATACATCGAGATTCACGCCGAACCGTCCCGGTCATTTAGTCCCGCAACGAAGCAGGAACGGCGCCGGCTCGACAACGGTCTCCGGTCGCGGCTAGCCGCCATCGACGCGGCGAAGATCTGCGGCAAGGGCGTCTATGCGATCCGGCACGGCGGCGCCAACCCGGCGCCGGTGCCGGTCGGCCGCTGATCGGAATTGGCCGGAAGTCCAATATTTCGTTCCGAACCGCCACGCAAACGGGAGTCGACCGTCATGAAGAACTTCATCCGCCTCGTTGCGACGGGCTGTCTGGCCGCCGCGCCAGCCGCCGCCCTGGCCGGTGACAATGTCGGCGCGGTCCGGACGGCAGGAACGGGCGCTGAAATCGTCATTGCCCAGACCGTCGTGCCCGAGGCCGAGCGGAAAGCCGCCCTGGGCCGGCTGACCGCCGGGGCGCCGACGAAGACGTCCGGCGTCGGCGGCCTCAAGAAGCTCGGTACGGTGCCGCTCGACGGCGAGTTCGACAGCGTCTCGGGACGGGTCCTGCGCACGCGCGAGATCGTGTTCAAGCCCGGCGCCGTCGTCGCCTTGCACCGGCATCAGGGCCGGCCCGGCGTCGCCTACATCATCGAAGGCGAAATGACCGAATACCGGATCGGCGCCGACGGCCGCGCGACCACCGCGGTCAAGAAGGCGGGAGAAACGGCGTTGGAAAGAACCGGAGTCGTCCACTGGTGGAAGAACGCCAGCGGCAGGATCGCGCGGGCGCTGGTTGTGGACATCGTTCCGGCGAAATAGGCGGCCGGCGCCACTCACGGCGCCGAGCAACCGGGTCTTCGGAACAGGAATCGCCCAGGATGTCGAGGCCGTTGCCGTGGCGCCACTGCGCCTCGTTGGCTGAGTAGCAGAGATGGCGCAGCGCGGACCGCAGCGTGGTCGGCCGGAACATCGTGTGGCAGCAGGCGCAGGACCTCTCCGGGCGACCTGGATCGGGCCGGTCGCGGGCGAGGTTTTCGCTCCCGATCGAGCGGTTCGGCATGAGCGCCGAGTCCGCAGCACCTTGCAACGATGTCGGAACGGGTTGAGACCTGTCGGGCAGAATATGCAGAGACGGAATCGGCCCACCTACCTCATCTCCGGGGAGGCCGACAGGGAAGGCCGGGCATGCGGGTGCCTCTCTGGGCCCGGCCTTCCCGAACACCGTACGTTCGTCCGTCTGGTTGGCGGCCGCCACGCGGTATATTGAGATTCGTGGCCAGGCGCTGCGGTCGATGTACCCGACACTGAAGCTGGATTGGTATCGGCTCGACAAGGGTCTCTGGCCGCCATTGGCCGCCGTCGAACCGTTGGAGATCGACGGCAAGGGCGTCTATTTCATCTGGCACGGCGGTACCAATCCCGCGCCAGTGCTGATCGGTCACGGCCGGATCGGTATTGCCCTCGAACACTGGAAGCGTGACCGGCGAATCGTCAGCTACACTCGCTTCGGCCCGCTCTACTGCACCTGGGCACGTGTCCCGAAGCGGTCTCGCGCAGGCGTGCATCACTACTTGCAGTTTCGCTACAGGCCACCCTGCATCCAGAGGGTCGGCGAGACGGTCGAGCAGATAGTGGGCAACGGACCGTGGGACTGAACCCCCAGGACACGCCGGGGAACAGGGCCGGGTTCGGAAGTGGGAAGGGGTCTGACCGTCGCGCTCAAACGCCGCGCGGGCTGCGTGTCGTTGACGGGGCCGGGCTTTCGACGCGCTTCGCGGATGCGTCGCCGAATGGCGATTCGCTAGTAACCATCCGGCGTGGGCCGCCTGTTCGGGTCGCTTACGCCTTGGCAGAGTAATAGCGTGATCCCCGGCGTTCTCGTAGTTTGTCGCAGCCACGGGGTACGAGATATGGCGGGGCAGCAGACATCGGTGACACTCGAGTCCACCATTACCTGCCCGGCGTGCGGTCACCGCAAGACTGAGACGATGCCGACGGATGCCGTCATTGCGGAGCGGTCCTCAGGCCCAGACCCGGCGATCGCTGCGTGTATTGCTCGTACGCGACGATGCCGTGTCCGCCGGTGCAGGTCGGTACTTGTAAACGACAGGGACTGCAGGCTATGCGGCCAGGGCCTGTTCCCGTTCGGCCTTCCAGTGCCAGGGGAGGAACTGGTACAAGCGGCCCTGCGGCATCCCGGCGATGCGGGCGAGCACGTCGGCGAGCCAGGCTTGGGGGTCGACATCGTTGAGCCTGGCGGTGCCGATCAGAGTGGACATGGCGGCTGTGCGAACGCCGCCGCGGTCGGATCCGGCGAACAGCCAGGACCGTCTTCCGAGACAAAGCGGTCGTAGCGCCCTCTCGGTGGCATTGTTCGGCAGGCAGATGCGACCGTCGTCGATGACGCGGGCGAAGCCGTCCCAGCGCTTCAGCAGAGACTGTCCAATATATTGTGTAAGTGAGTGCTGTGGGTCCAACACCTCTTATAGGAGGACCTGCGATGACGACACTGAGACCTGAGCTTCTGGATGAACTTCTGGCGGATTACGAGACGGCGGAGGACCTTCTGGGTGTTGTTCGGCGCGGCCCTTTGACCTTTCCGTTTGTAGTATTCACAACAGGCCAGCATACCTATCGGCGTCCAGTGACCAAGCCAGACAACATATGTGGGTGTTGACCGGCGTCCTAAATTGACGCCTTAGAAGCGAATGATATCAACAGCGTTGCGCGCCGATCACCGACGAGCACTTGCGCCAAACGACGTCTAATAGCAAATTTGTGAAGTCTGTACTAGTAATTTTACAAGTTCCTTAGTAGTAATTTCATGTGATGCCGTCGCGGGCGAGGCGCTTGCGGATGTGGCCGTTGATCTCGGTGCGCAACGCATGGCTCGGGGCCATCAGCCTGGGCTCTCGCCTCGCAATCTCTCGATCATACATCGCGCAGCGCCTGACGCTCCCGTTCTAGACTGCCGACTGCGACGGCGGAAGGAATGCCCATGGTAGGGTGCGCCCTGCGCAGCCTATTCACGTATCAGATGGGCGGTGATGTCCTTGAGAATTCTGCCATCGCGGAAGCGCTTGAAGACGACCGTCATGTCATCGCCTTTCACCGTGCGCTCATAGACCTGGAACTCGTAGCCGCCGTCTTCCGTGACGTGCATGCCGTAGACGAAGAGGGTCGGCCCTCGGATCGCAGCCCACATATACGGATCGCCCTGCAGAGGGTCGAGCGGCACCAACTTGCCGAACATCGTGCGGCGCATGCCGGCGGCATACAAAGGCCCCCGTTTGACCGCAATGAATTGAATCTTGAAACGATTTGTCTTCCGTTTGCCGCCGGCCTTCGGAATGCGCGTTGTCCAGTCCACCGAAAAGCCGCGCCCGGATTTCTCGATCGTGACAGAGACCTTACGGGTTTGGATGCCGGTGCCGGTTTCGACATTGGCTTCGCCGGCGAAAGCGCCGACGAACGGATCGATCGGTGCGGCCGAATACGCAGGCACCGCCAGGTTACCTGCCATGACCAAAAGGAAGGCGACGGTTAGGCGATACATGATCCAATCCACCGGTATCTCGTGAACGCGCCGGACCCGTCGACACGCGACCATCGGCAGTCTATACCGTACTGCGCTGCGGTGCCTATACAATTGCGTAGACCCACCCTCATGGTCGCGGCTACGGGACGGCGCGGTTCTTCCCTTGAACCAACGGCTCGGCGTTGGGCGAATCCGGGCGCTCACTCCTGCGCCGCCGGCAACCTGGCACCTGCTGGAAACTCCATCCGACCCTTCTGCAAGTTTTAGTCGGCTGGCCGGCGACCGTCCGGACCGGCAACGTCGGTGGCCCTTCGCAGACACAGCTTCTGCAACCGGCCCATCGCAGTTTTCCCCTCCATGCTGGCAAGTCCCCGAGAGCCCGAGTCCGCCCTTGTGTGTACCTGCACTTCAGTCAGGTAACGTCAATTGTTAGTAAGCCTGCGGTGAAGGCCGCGGCTTAAGTGGCGTGAGCGGGATGCCGGCGGGCTTTCCAGTTCCAGGGGAGAAGCTCTGGCAGCCGGGATTGCGGCAATTCGGCGATCCGGCCGAGGACATCGGCGAGCCAGGCCTGCGGGTCGATATCATTGAGTTTGGCGGTGCCGATGAGGGTGTACATGGCGGCGGTCCGCTCGCCGCCGCGGTCGGAACCGGCGAACAACCACGATTTTCGTCCCAGGGCCAAGGGCCTGAGTGCCCTCTCGGCGGCGTTGTTTGTCAGGCAGATCCGGCCGTCGTCGAGGAAACGGGCAAAGCCGTTCCAGCGCTTGAGCATGTAATCCATCGCCCTGGCCACGGCGGCGTGGCGCGACAGTCCGGCCCGCTCGGTGCGCATCCAGGCTTTGAGCTCGGCGACGAGCGGCGCGCTGCGCTCCCGGCGGGCCGTGAGGCGGCGCTCGGCGTTCTGGCCGTTGATCTCGCGCTCGATGTCGAACAGGGCGTCGATCCGCTTCACCGCCGCGAGCGCCAGCGGCGAGACCGGTGATGCTTGCCTGCCGCGCCGCTTGTTGGCAGCGATATCGGCGAGTTCGTAGAACTTCCTCCGACCGTGGGACCAGCACAGCGCTTCCGTCACGGGCGCCGGCGATCGGCCGGGATCGTAGAGCCGATTGTAGCCGGCATAGGCGTCGGCCTGCAGGATGCCGGCGAAGTTCCGCAGATGCTCGACCGGATGATCGCCCGAGCGGTCGCGGGAATAATGGAACAGCGCTGCCGGCGGGTCCGGACCGCCGAACGGTCCGTCGTCGCGGACATAGACCCAGGCTCGGCCGGTATCGGTCTTGCCCTTGGCCAGCACCGGCACGGGCGTGTCGTCGCCGTGCAGCCGCTCCGCCGCCAGCACATGGGCTTCGATCAGGTCGTGCAGCGGCTTCAGCGCCGCGGTGCAGGCGCCGACCTGGTCGGCCAGGGTCGACAGGCTGAGATCGACGCCTTCGCGGGTGTAGCGGTCGCGCTGCCGGTTGAGCGGCTGATGCTGCCCGAACTTCTCGAACACGATCATCGCCAGCAGGTTGGGACCGGCCCAGCCCCGCGGCAGGGCGTGGAACGGCGCCGGCGGCTGCGAGATCCTCTCGCAGTCCCGGCAGGCGAACTTCTCGCGCACCGTCTGGATGACCTTCCAGCGGCGCGGGACGACCTCAAGGGTCTCGGTGACCGCAAGCACCCGCGCCAGCGCCGAGGCGTCGACCATCCGGTCGACGATCACCCGGCAGCCGCCGGACAGCGCGATCTCGATCCGTCCTGTCTCCGGCGCGTCCGGCGCGCCGGTATCCCCGGAAGGCGTCGGCCTCTCCGGCGCACCGGCCGGTGCGGCGACTACCGGCAGAAACCCGCCGCCGGCCCCCTCGCGGAACTGCCGGCGCCAGGTGAACACCTGATTGGCATTGACGTCATGACGCCGGGCAACCACCGAGACCGAAGCCCCGGGCTCGTAGGTCTCCGCCACAATCCGGCGCTTCTTCGCCGCGCTCCAGCGACGGCGCGGGCGAGGGTTGGGAACCTGGCTGCCGCTTCCCGCAGCCGACTTCTCCGCATCAACCGACATCTACGATCGTGTCCACTTAGGTCTTCGTGGACACTTCCGAAGTGCCCACTTCAAGATCGTGGACACTCAGGCAATATCGACCAACCGTACAGGCGGCCCTCGGCGGAGGCTTACAATTGTTATGTGTCAGGGGGAAAGGGGTAGCGATTCCCTGCCGTTTGTCTTCGTGTGTGAAGATGGCGAAGAGGATTCGGTCCATGGAGGTTCTGTCCTAGAAGGTACCCATGGGCCGTGTCCGTCTGCGGACCTCCCGGAAGCGTCTTTCGATAGCGTTTGGAAACCGTTCGGTCACCGGGTGATGGAGGGGACGATGGCACAGAGCGAAGCGGGGAGAAGCCCGGCAGAACGCGGCGTTGGCATAGTCGTCCTCATCATCGTCACCCTTTGACCGAACGCTTCCAGCGTTTGTGGTTCTGACAAGCGTGGCGGCACTCCACTCCACGCCGCCGCACGGGTGGTGCTGACCAGTCGGCCGGAGGCGGATGTGACTGTCACGACGTCTACCCATTCCGGGGTCTCGGTGTCCCCGGCTTCGCACACCTTTGCCGCGCGTTCCGAGAACGACTGGAGGGAGCCGAAGGAGTTCACCGTAACCAGCGTTCGCCTCGGCGCGAAGGCCATCTCGCACATCCTGATCAGCGCGGACCGCAAGTATGCTTCCCTCTCGGGCACCGGATGGGACCCGTCCAGCAGGCTGCAATTTTACGTCGATGCGCCCTTGCCGACCCCGGCGCCGCCGATGGAGCGCTGCGCGTCACATCTGCCGTCCGACGCGGTGAGCGTGGCGGAGGTCGAGGGCTGGCGCGATGCGCACGCCCATGACGCCGCGCTCGTGCTGCGCTGGAATCGGGTGCTGGCCGGGCTCGGGGAAGAGGTCGGCGCGGGGGTCTCGCCGATGACGGTGACCGAGGCGACAGCGAACCAGGGCCGCTATATGCGGACCCGCTGGACGCGCGTGACGGTGACGCTGGAGGCGATTGCAGCCTGCACCGCCGGCGCAGCCCCGACGGTGTCGCTTTCCGCCTCAGGACGGGATGCCGGAGGGTCTGCTGGACCCGGGCGCGCGGCCGCTGGTCGCGATGGTCGGAGACGACGGCTCGGTCGAGGGGCTCCGCCTGTTGGGTGGCGGTCTGGTGCTCAAGGTCGAATACGGCGGCGGCCGTGCAGATTCTGCTGAGCGGCGTCGGGCGGTTTCCGCAGGATGGCGGGATCGCCATCAAGCACACGTTCGGGCTCAGGGCGCCGCTATCGGTGCAGCGCCTTCTCGACTTTTGGAGCGTGGCGGGTCGTCCGGCCCCTCGGAACGGGAAGGGTCGGGGGACGGGGTTCAGGAAATCGACAGGCTGGTGACGGTGCTGGAAGGCCTCGGGGCGGGCAAGAAGCCGCGCGGGGTCGCGGAGGACGTCTGGGGCAAGGAGGACGTGGCCAGGGTGTGGGCCTCCGACAGCTGGATGCGCTCCCAGGTGCGGCGCTGGATCCCGAAGGCGCAGGCGCTCGCCGACGGCGGCTGGCGCGATCTCGTGCCGCGCGTCCTGGCCGAGGAGTGATCGGGACATGCGGGGGAGCTTGCGAAGGAAAAAACCGGCACGCGGCGGCTACCGGCCCATCGCCCGCTTGAGAGACGTGGCGATGCGCCCGGAAGCGCCCTGCAGCGGATCGTCGGCGAGGTGAGCGTAGCGGGCGGTTGTCTGGGCAGGCCCAGGATCTTCCCCACCATGGACAGGCTCTCGCCGTCCATCGCCGCCTCCCAGGCAAACCTGTGACGCAGGTGATGGATGCACACGTCGTCGCGCGCCAGCGCCACTGCCTTGAGCGAGGGAATGGTGTTACGCTCGCAAGCGTTCCGCCAAGCCGTTGAGCGCCGCACATGTGGGCGGCGCGGTCGAGAACACTTTCATGGCACGGCACCATTGACGGCGTTGTTGATCGATGCCCACACAGGCATGTAATTCGGAGTAGCGATCGTTCAATATCATGCCTCACGGGGTCCGGAACGAGGGTCCGGGCAGAAGAGGAGGAGACAAATGAGAATCCTGGCAATTGCAGTCACCGCGCTTGCCGCGGCCATCGCACCTTCTCTCGCCTCGGCCGCCGACATGGCGGCCGCCGACATCGTCAACACCGACGGCGCGGTCATCGGCAAGGCCACTTTCGAGCAGACGCCCACCGGCGTGCTCATTTCCGTCGACGCGGCCGGCCTGCCGCCCGGCGGCCACGGCATTCACCTGCACGCCGTCGGCTCGTGCACGCCAAACTTCAAGGCGGCGACGGGCCATATCAATCCGGGCAAGGCCAGGCACGGCCTGCGCAACCCCAAAGGACCGGACAACGGCGATCTGCCCAACCTGTTCGCCGCCGCCGACGGAACGGCGAAGGCCGAGTTCTTCACTACCCTGGTCTCGGTGTCGGGCGGCGACATGCCCGCCCTCCTCGACGGGGATGGATCGGCGGTCATCATTCACGAGCACCCCGACGATCACATGTCCCAGCCCATTGGCGGTTCCGGCGGGCGCATTGGCTGTGGCATCATCGGCAAGATGTAGCCCGGCACCGACGTCCGAAATCGCTCCGCATGGGTGGAGCCAGAATAGCTGCTATGGCAGTAGCTCGGACAGCCCGGCGAGTGCGGCGGCCTATGCGGCGACGCATGTGGATCTGACGCCGCTGGCCGACCACGCCGCGAACACGGTCGAGGCGGGCGTGCAGGGCGGGACGCTGACGGCGTTGTCGAGCGGCATGCCGAGCGCGGTCGTCGAACTGGAGGCAACCGGAGAGACCGTCATCGAGGTGAAGGCGACGCCCCGGACCGGCGGCGGCGCGGCGCAGACTTGGGCGGTGACCGTCAGGCGGGCGGCGGGCACGGAGCGGGCGACGCTGGCCGGGCGGGCATTGCCGGGATGGCGGCCCCGGAGCGGAGCGGGGCCGCAACCGGCATCGGAACCGGCGGCCGGCCGGCCGGGACGGCCGGGCGCTTGGGTGCCTCCCGGTCCCGGCTTTCCCGACAGGCGGAGCCGCGGTCAATGAAGCACACGCCGTATGAGTTTCGTTGGCTGCTCCTGTGGTTTGCCCTGATGCTGGCGCTGCTGTGGGGCGGCGCGGCCGTCGTCCTGGTGTCCGCCCGCCCAGCCCACGCCCACATGACAAGCGAATGCGCCACTGCGATCCTGATGCACCAGGTCTCCGTTACGGCCGAGTTCGTCGCCAAGCATCGCGAGATCGATCACCGCAGGCCGTCGAACCTGGAAGCGTTGCGCAAAGAGATGGAGCGCCAGGGCAGGAATGTCCGTCGAGCGTGTGTCGATCGCCGGCGCCATAGCGCAAGGAGGTAGGCCAGGACGTTGAATTTAGGCGCATCGAACGGCTTGTTCGCGGGCCCAACCGGCATTCCGGACGACACAATTGCCGATCGGCTTTTCCCAACGGGTCGAACGCGGATGCCACGCATCGTGCGGTCGGGCCATGCGGGACTGTGTACAAGCGACAACGCCAGGCGAGGCGACGGTAGCTGCCGGTCAGCAGCGCAGTGGAAGGGTGGTTTCCCGCAGAATGTCCGCAAAGGTCTGGCTTACCAGCGTCGGCGTTACGCCGCGTCGGGTCACCAACTCCATCTTTGTGTTGAGGCCGTAGGTTTCGGGCAGGATGCTGCGCATACGCCCGCTCTCCACCCACCTTTCGGCGTATGAGACGGGCAGGTAGCCGATGTGCCAGCCCGACAGAATGAGGAACGCAACGCCCTCAATCTGACGTGCCGTAGCGGTCGACGGCAGATCTCCGGTGAGCGGCGCAACCTGCCGCTCGGACAGGTAAGCGCGGTGGGCGAGATCGGCCGCCTCCAGGTCGTCGCGGTCGAGCCCGTGCGGAGCCCGGTTGAAGAGTTCATGGCTCGCCCCGGAATAGAGTTCCACCGGATCGTCGTAGAGCATCTCGTAGATCAGGCCGGGACGGCGCTGATGGAAGACGCCGATCCCCAGGTTGACCCGGTTTTCCAGAACGGCGCGCTCTATCTCGTCGGGCGCCAGCGTATGGAGGTCGATGTGGACCTGCCGAGCCCTGCTCCTGAAGGCCTGGAGCACGTCGGCCAGCGGAAAGCAACGCTCGGTGGCCCAGTTGTCGATCGCCGCGATCGAGAGATCGCCGATCAGTTCGCCGCGCAAGGCGCCGACCGTGGTGCGGAAACTCTCCAGCGCAGTCTCGAGGTGCTGGCATGCCTCGTAGACCGTGCGCCCCTTGTCCGTCAGGCGGAAGCCCGCCCGCCCGCGTTGGCAAAGACGCATGCCGAGGCGCTTTTCCAGATCGCCGATCTGGCGGCTGATGGTCGACTGGCCGACATTCAGCGCAACCTGCGCTGCGGCGAACCCTCCGCATTCCGCTACCGTCATGAAGACGGCGAGCATGTGGAGGTCCGCCTTGTGGAGACGCGGGATCGTTGTTGCGCCGGGCGGCGCGTTACTTGATCGATTTGGCATCTTAGCATTCTATGATTGATGTTTATTCAATCTGAAATCGCCCCTACCGTCAACCGTACGCCAAAGCGACCGCGGCTGAGCCAACACAGTGGCTTGACGCGAAATCGGGCGGGGCAGCCAACGACGATGCGCTCAAGCACGCGATCGGTGTCAGGTTCGGGGCGCGCTGGTTGTGTGTCGGGTGGCGCGAAGTTCTGCCGTCCGCCGGCCGTCGAACGCACCGTTGTCAGATCGGTCTGAAGCTGATGCATCCGATAATTTTCGTCACCAATCCGTTCAACCGAAGGAGAGTAGGATGAGGATACTCAATTGGCGTCGTAGCCTGTGTGCAGCCCTGCTATTTGCCGGTGTGTCGTCCGCCCAGGCGGCCGATGTCGTCGTCGGCGTCCCTAACTGGCCGTCGGCGGCGGCCACCGCAAACATCCTCAAAGTGGTGCTGGAGGACAATCTCGGGCTCGAAGTGGAGCTCCAGAACGGCACGAATCCGGTCATCTTCGAGGCGATGGATTCCGGCAGCATGCATGTGCATCCGGAAGTCTGGCTGCCGAACCAGACCAACCTGCACAACAAGTTCGTCAAGTCCAAGGGCACGGTCAGGATGAGCCCGAACGGCGTGCCCTCGTTTCAGGGCATGTGCGTGACGAAGGCGACTGCGAAGCGGACCGGCATTACCAAGGTGGCCGATCTAGCCGATCCCGATATGGCGAAGAACTTCGATACCAACGGCGACGGCCGGGGCGAAGTCTGGGTCGGAGCGTCGGGCTGGGCCTCGACCAATATCGAGAAGATCCGGGCCAAGAGCTACGGCTACGACGAGACCATGGAGCTGCTGGAAATGGACGAGGCATTGGCGATGGCCAATGTCGACTCAGCCGTCGCGAAGAACGCCAATCACGTCTTCTACTGCTACACGCCCAACCACATGTTCGCGCTGCACGACCTGGTGATCCTGAAGGAACCCAAATACGACGCGTCCAAGTGGAAGATCATTCAGCCGACCGACGATCCGCAATGGCTGGAGAAATCGAGCGCGCCGGTCGCTTGGGACCTCGCCTATCTGCATGTGCACTACGCGGCGTCCCTGGAAAAGAAACATCCGGAAGCCGCGGCCCTGTTGAGCAAGGTCAAGCTGACTACCGACTTGGTCTCCCGCATGACCTTCGCCCTCGTCGTCAAGAAAATGAGCGCGGCCGACTACGCCAAGCAGTGGGCCAAGGAAAACGCGAAGCTCGTGGATTCCTGGTTGAAATAGTCCATGGAAATTCGATGCGCCCCCACCGTTCATGTCGGTCTGGCTTGTGCGGACGGTTCGTCGGAGTGCCCGGGCCGGCAATGAGCGGTCAACTCCGCGCGGGCGACGGTGCGTGAATTGGGCGATGCCGCGGCATCGCCCCTTCTCTTTGCCGGCAAAGGCTTCCTCGACGGTCCGGTCAGACCTCGTCCCGGTAGAGCGCCTGACTCAGGCAATGGACGCCGCCGCCGCCTAGCGTGAACATGGACATATCCGGATCGAAAACCTCGAAGCCCATGGCCCGCATTCGGGCGTTCAGATCTTCCGCCCCGCGCATCGACAAGACCCGGTCGTTGCCGAGCGCGACCAAGTTGACACCGAGATTCCTGGCTTCCGCATAGCTGACGTCGACGAACTCGAAGCCGCGCCCGCGCAGCAATGCCACCAGCCAGTCCTCCAGCGCGTCGACGCAGGCCACGAGCAATTTTGGCGCAAGCGGCACCACCAGGCCGTCCATATGGATGAACTCCCGCGAGATCGGCGCGACGACTGCCTCCCATCCCTGCGCCCGCACCCATTGCGCAACCTGCTCAGAGCCCTCGCGTTCGGACCGCTCGCCGCTGTAGCCGATCAGGACGAAGCCCGGCTCCAGGATGTTGAAATCGCCGCCCTCGAAATGGCCGGCGGTGGTGTAGCGCCAGATCGGAATGTCGTTGTCTTGGTAGAAGCGGATGGCGGTCACATAGTCGGCGCGCCGGCTCTTGAGTTGCATGTGGCAGATAATGGCTCCCCAGGGCGTCATGGCGCTCGAATCGCGCGCGAAGAAGTTGCGATGCAGAACCTCGTCGGCGTCCAGATAGTGGCAGTTGACCCCGTTCGACTCGAAGATCGAGACCATCTCGGCATGTTGCGACATAGCCGTCTGCAAGTTGAATTGGACGCCGGTGCGCTCCTGGTTGTTCAGTGTCCGCATCGTGATCGGGCCGGCGTCGATCCAGCGGTAGAATGCCGGTGTGCCGAGAAGGACGTCCCTGAGCGGCCCGTAGTCGTTCGGGATGCCCCATCGGCGCGGCGTCGAAGCGGTGCTGGTCATGTGCATTCCGTCCTGGAGTCGACGATCACCGTGAATACATCATCCATCCGGCAATTCCAGAAAAAGCGAACGACAGACCGGCCGCGCCCCGCCAAGAGGCGATTCGGCCCGGACGGAGTAAACCCGATTGACTGAACCTGTCATCAGATTGGACGGCGTGTGGAAGATTTTCGGCACGCGCGCAGGGGAAGCAATGCAGGCCATCGCGCAGGACGGCCTCACCAAGGCGCAGGTGCTCGAAGAGTTCGGATGCGTGGTCGGCATCGCGGATTGCTCCTTCGACGTTCCGCGCGGCGAGATCTTTTGCGTCATGGGACTGTCGGGCTCGGGAAAGTCGACGATGGTTCGTCATATCAACCGGCTGATCGAGCCGACGTCCGGCCGCATCGAAGTGCTCGGAAGGGATGTGCTGGCGCTTGGAGAAGGCGAATTGCGGAAGTTGCGCGCCGCCCAGATCGGCATGGTGTTCCAGCACATGGCGCTGTTTCCGCACCGCACGGTCCGGGACAACGTCGCCTTCCCGCTGCAGGTGCAGGGCGAGCCGAAATCGACGCGGTGGGAAGTCTCCCAACGCTGCCTCAGCCTGGTCAATCTGGACGGTTACGAGGACCGCTTTCCGAGCGAACTGTCGGGCGGCATGCAGCAGCGGGTCGGCCTCGCCCGGGCGCTCGCGTCGGACCCCGAGATCCTGTTGATGGACGAGCCGTTCTCCGCCCTGGACCCGCTGATCCGGCGGCAGCTTCAGGAGCAGTTCATGGCGCTGTCGGCCGAGTTGAACAAGACCACGGTGTTCATCACCCACGATCTCGACGAGGCGATCCGCATCGGCAGCCGGATCGCGATCATGAAGGACGGCCGGATCGTGCAGATCGGCACGCCCGAGGAGATCGTCACCAACCCGATCGACGATTATGTGCGCGATTTCGTGGAGGGCATTTCCACGCTGAAGCTGATCTTCGCCCACACCGTCATGGAGCGGATCGAGTCGTACCGACCGCGTCCGGGCGAAGATTTGAGCCGGGCCCCGAGGGCGCCGCACGATATCGACCTCAGCGGACTCATCGACATTTCGACCACGACCGATCAGCCCATCGTCATCGCTGAAGGCGGCAGGGACGTGGGCGTGATCGACAAGGCTACGCTGCTCAAGGGAATCAAGGGCGGGGACAACTGATGCAACAGACCGAAAATCGCGAAAGGCCGGGCCGGCTCGCCAGCTCGGTCGGCGAATTCGTCGTCACCCGGCAAGGGTACTACAGCCGGGAGTTCGGGAAGATCCAGTCGGCCACCCGCTTCCCCTGGTCCTGGAATACGGCGGCCGCGCTGGCCGGCCCCTTCTGGGGAGCTTCCCGCGGCCTGTGGGGGTTCTTCTGGATGTTTCTGGTGCTGGAGGCGCTCGCCTTCGTCCAGATCGGCAGGGGCTGGTGGGGCGATCTCGGCGCGGACAAGCTTGCCCGGCTGGACCGGCTCACCCTCAAGTCCGACGAATTCATGGCAAAGTACGAGGCCGCGAAGCTCGCCGGCGATCCCGACGCCGCTTCGTTCCTGAACCGCGCGGAGAATCTGAAGAAGATCGCCGTCCGCGTCGCCGAGGAGGCGGCGCTTGCGGCCGAGGGCGCGACGACGTTTCTGCTCGTCGGCCTCGCTCTGCTGGCCGGCCTGCGCCTCGTGCAGGGTTTCTACGCCAACACGCGCTACGAGAAGCAGTATTTGAACTGGCGCGCGAATCCCGCCGGAACGGTCGCAGGCATAAGCTGGACCAGGGCCGGCCTTGCCGGCCTTCTGTGGCTGGCCATCGTGCCGCTCACGCTCTACCGCTTCACGGTCGGCAAGATCGATCCGGCGCTCGAACCCTACATCGCCGGCCTTCCGATTCAGAAAAAGCTCTATTACGCACCCGTGTCGGACTGGCTGGACGCAGGATTCGACTGGCTGTCGATCGAGGGCGCAGGCGTCTTCAACAGTGTCGTCACGGCAATCAGGACGATTCTGGACGGCCTGGAAACGGTGCTGGTCGACGCGCCGTGGCCGGTGGTCATGACGGTCATTATCGTCGTTGCGTGGCGCCTGGCGGGTCCGCGGGTCGCAGTGTTTACCGCCGCCGCGCTCGCCTACCTGGCCCTGTTCGGCCTGTGGGAGACCAGCATGGTGACGGTAGCCCTGCTCGGCGCCGCCGCCTTCCTGTGCGTGTTGTTCGGAATTCCGCTCGGCATCTGGTTCGGCAAGAACCAGAGGGCCTATAACGCCGCCCTGCCGGTGCTGGATTTCATGCAGACGATGCCGGCGTTCGTCTACCTGATCCCGATCATCGCCTTCTTCGGCACCGGCAAGCCGCCGGGTGTGCTGGCGACGCTCGTGTTCGGGATGCCGCCGGTCATACGCCTCACGGCGCTCGGGATTCGCGGCGTGCCGGAAAATATCAAGGAAGGCGCAACCGCGTTCGGCTGCACCCGGTGGACCCTGCTCAAGGATATCGAGATTCCGCTCGCCATGCCGTCGATCATGACCGGGGTCAACCAGACCATCCTGATGTGCCTGTCGATGGTGGTGATTGCGTCGCTGATCGGCGCCAAGGGCCTGGGCCAGGACGTGCTTATCGCGCTCCAGTACGCGGCCAAGGGCCAGGGGATGCTGGCCGGCCTCGCCATCCTGTTCTGCGCCATGGTGATCGACCGCATCGTCCAGGGACACTACAAGCGCTCGACCGCGCGCCAGCAGCCCGGACGTTAGTCCGTCCGGACGCTATCGCCCGAAGCCGTCCGCGATCAGGCTGACGATCTCGAACATGATGGCCGCCGCCGTGTGCGCCGTGATCTGGTTCGGGTGATCCTTGGTCGGCATCAGGCATACGACATCGCCGCCGATCACGTTCTTGCCGCGCACGCAGCGCAGGAGCCGCATGACCTCGTCGACCTTGAAGCCTTCGCAGCCGGCCTCGAGGTTGGCGACCGCCGGCGCCACGGTCGGGTCGAGGCAATCCAGATCGAACGTGATGTAGAGAGGCGCATCGCCGATCCGCTCGTCGATGAGGGCCATGGTTCGATCCGGACCGATCTCGCGGTAGCGATCCATCGTAACCACCTCGTAGCCCAGCTCTTCGCTCGGCTTGCGCCAATCGAGGGTGCGGGGATTGCCGCGCATGCCGATCTGCACGCTGTGGCCGGCATCGATATATCCGTCGCGCACGAGATAGGCCGCCCAGTGGGCGGCGGACTTCACCGCCCCGAGAAAATGCGGAACCTGCTCGTAGGCGTCGGTATGGGCGTCGAAGTGCAGAAACACCGCCTTTTCCCCGCCGGTCAGACGCGCGCCCTCGCCGGCGATGGCCTGGATGATCCCGCCGGTGACGGAGTGATCCCCGCCGACCGAGACCGGCCGCACCCCGGCCGCGTCGATCGCCCGGTAGAACTCGGCGATACGCTCGATGCAGGCCTCGTTGTCGTTGGCCTCGGGCAACGGCACGTCCCCCATGTCGCGGATGCGCGCGCGCTCCCAGGGATCGATCCCGAATTCCATGTGCACACGCCGGGCCATCGCCGATACCCCGCGCACGGCCCTGGGGCCGAGATGCTGGTCGCGCTCCGTGGTTCCGTTGCCGGTCGAGTGCGGTACCCCGACGAGGGCGATGTCGCAGTTGCCCGGATCCCGCTCGATGGGGCAGCGAAAGAACGTTGCGATGTCCCACCAGTAGAGGCTTTGCAGCATGAGTTCATCGGTGCTCGTCAGCCCGGTTGCGGCCATCTGTCATTTCCGTTTCGATAGGGGGAACTTGAACGGGATTACAGTACTGCTTGGCGGGTCCGGGCGATAGACCGGCCACCGGACCCTGTCGTCGGTGCGCCGGTTCTCGGCTCTACCGGTTTGTTCGCCTAACCCCTCCCGCGGGAGGGCGGCAAACCGTGTGCGGCCCGGTAACCTTGCACCGGACGCATGGACGGGACGCCCGGAGCGAACCGGGTCGAGGCGCAGGGTTGTCGTGAAACAGAGGGGGACAAAAATGGCTGAGGTGGTCGCTTCCTTCTTCGCCGCTGCAGGAATGGGAAAGCTGCGTTGCAAAACCTGCATTGACAGAAAGGGGAGAGGCTGAGCTGGTGTCGTTGCAGAAACACTCCGGCACACCGGGTAGCAACCTGCTGCGGACATTGGTGCTGGCGGTCGGGCTTCTTGGCCTTTCCGCGGTGATCGTTCCTGCAGCGGCTGCGCAGCCCTTCGCATGTACCGCGGGCGAACGCCCGCTCCGCTTCGGCTTCTATACGCATTTCGAGCCCGTGAGCTATAGCGATAGCCGGACTCCCGGCTCCGCCGGCTTCGACACCCATCGCGGGTACGAGGCCGATCTCCTGAGTGCCCTGGAAGCCATTGAAGGAGCGAAGCTCGCTTTCTCGAGGCGGGGAATCGCAGTCTGGAATGGTATCTGGCTGCTCCCGGCCGGGTCCGAATTCGACATCGTCGGCGGCGGCATCACGATCCTCGAATCGCGCACCCGTGCCGCGGACGGTAAAGCCGCCGTCGTGTTCACCGCCGGCCACATCGCGTTCCGGCAGTCGCTGCTGGTGCGCAAGGAGGACGCGAACCGCCTCGCACGCCACGGAAAGCTCAGCGGTGTGGACCGGGTCGGCGTGCTCGCAGGGACGACCGGGGAGGCGCGCCTTCTGGAAATCACCGGAATCGCCGGCGCGGCCGGGGTGCTGGCCGTCGGCACGAGGGTGGTCACGCCCCGGGGCAGGGTCGTCGCCGACGGCGGCGCGGGTTACGTCATCGCCGCCGCGGGCGCGTCCCCGTCCCTCGCGGGGCGCCGGCAGATCCGGCCGGCATCCGCCGGGTTGCCCACGGTGATCGTCTTCACGGACGACGCGGAGATGGTGGAAGCGCTGGCGGACGGTCGGATCGACGCGGTCGCCAGGGGAGAGGTCGGGAACCGGGCCGCCGCGCGAGAGCATGGCAACGCTTTCGCGGTCACTGCTCTCGACGCCCGGGCCGAAACCGGCGGGTTCGCGCTGGCTGCAAGGAACGCCGCGCTCGCGGCCTGCCTCGACCGCCACATCGGCTGGCTGACTGACGGCGGACGGATCGGATACTCGGAATGGTTCGGCGATGCCTCGGTGTTCATGCAGCGGGCGCGGCAGGCGGCGGTGGGAAAGCGGTAGCCGAGAAGGAAGGCTGCCACATCGGGTCCGCCTGTCCCGGCCTCTGTGCCGGGAGGGCAGGTTGTCCACATCGGGTCCGGCGCCGTGCTCCAGCATGGTGAGGCGGGAGTCGAACATGGTGCCCCGCCTTGCGTAGGCGCGGCCTAGCCGTGGTGAAGAAACTGCGCGCCGGCGGGTCGTCGATGGTCAAGCTGCTCAACAACGTCCGGACAGGCGTCGTCCAGCTCGACCGGCTCCGCACGGGCCCTGGCGGCCAACGCCGCCGCCCGAGTGCGCTTCACCGTAAGACCGTATGTCCTTCTGGCCGCGGTGGTGAAGCGCACGCTGCGGCGGGATCCGTTCACCGGCACGGTCTTCGTCTTCCGGGCCAAGCGGGCCGACCGGCTGAAGCAGATCTTCTGGGACGGCGCCGGCTTGGCGATGATCTACAGGCGGCTGGAGAAGCAGGGCTTCGCCTGGCCGGCGGCGCGCGACGGCACGATGCACCTGGACCATGCCCGGTTCGAGGCCTTGTTCGCCGGCCTGGACTGGCGCCAGGTGCGGGCGCTGTCGGTGCGGCGGCCGGCTGAGGCGGAGTGACTCACCCGGCCGATCGGGGCAGCGTCCGGGCGTCACCACCGCGGCCAGGCCGTCATGGCCCTTGTTCGAATCGACGGACGTCGCCGACTTACACCATGAAGGTGACCGCCGCGATCAGTCTGACACCGCGCAGCGCCTGAAAGCGTTCCACCGCCGGCGCGAGCGACCAGTCGAGGAGAGCGTCCTCGATTGCTCGTTCGAGCCTGGCCGCCCGCTGGCGGCACTGCGTCTCGGCGATATTCATCTCGTGCAGCACGACCTTGTGTGCAGGTCAGCCGAAGCTGAGGTCGTGGAGCCATTTGAAGAATCTGGAGCACCATGCCTGCTTGCCCGGATAGATCTTGCCATGGCGCAGCAGGAACGAGCGGATTTCCTGGCGCTTGCGCGTGCGACCCTTGACCGCCGCCCCGCGGGCGCGCACGAGATCGCGAACCGCCCCGTCACGAGCCAGCCGCAGATGGAGATACGGCCTTACGGTTTATTGGTCGTCATCTTGATTCGCTCAATGGCGTCTGGCCCCGAACGCCCCGACGATCCCGCTGCGCTCGAAGATGCCGGCGGTCTCGGTGTGGCCGGGTCCATATATGCCGCCCTCGATGCGGTTCCCCTTACTGCCGGCAGCGTAGGTCCCGGCGCTGGACACAGGAATGCCGAGGAAGCGGAAACCGGTTACCGAATGCGCCTTGCGTCGATCCAGATTAACTATATTTGAGAATTCCGCATCAATCAGGTTGCCGGCTGTTCTGTAGGTGAGTGTAGTGTCGCCTTGCAGAATATTGCCCTTGTCGGCACCTTGCTGTGGCGTGCCGGTCATCAGCCCGCGCCAGCTCGCCACCACGTCCGGTCGGGAGCCGGTCAGCTGGCCGCCGGCGACGCCGAACCTGCCGCTGCCGCGGATCGTGATGCCGGCGGTAGTCGCAGAGGCACGCTGCTCCCAAACCCCAAATGCGCTGTGGCTCAACCAGGCGCCGTAGCCCCTGTAATCGGAGCTCCGGAATTCCAGCATGGTGATACCGTACTTTGTGAGAACGGCCGTCCCACCCGTGGTGGCGACGATTTCTTCATTACTTACCGATAGACGAATGCCGCTTGTCCGTTCTGTCCAGGTACACGACGTACCCGAGCAGGATGCTTCAACCTCATAGGTAGGAATCAGATTATGATTCGTGTCTCCGTAGAGTGTTGAAACGATCAAGGAATCGGTGCGCGCAATTATGCCGGGAGTGCGGGCCTCCAGGTCGCTTGAACTCTCGACCGGAGCAGTGGCAGCGGTCAGCGTAGCTGTGGCTGGGCGATCCAGGCCGCCAGTCTGCGACGATGACCCAGACCCACCGCCGCCACCGCAAGCTGCGAGCAGGATTGTCGCCGTGGTTGCGGCCAGGATACGAAGTGTCATTGATACCTCCTGCAAACTGTGGTGCGCTGACTACCCTTCCGGGCTAGGTATAGGCTCCAGGACCAGGTCGTTGCGCGGCTCGCAATGCGCCTCCGCGCCGTCGAGCGCGGTTTCTGCGAGTGGCTGGCGCGCGCCAGCAATCCTTCACGCGCGGTGACCTTCTTGGTCGGCGCAAAGCGCAGGTCGGCATCACAATCCGTGGGCGGGGGCTTCGGCGTCAACGCAATCGACGCTGCAAAACAAATGCGCAGAGAGCCTCCAATCTACAGCCTTTCGCTCAGCCGGACAACTGGCGCTTACTTCGCCCGGCAATCACATCCAGGGTCTGCTCTGTCGGATCGTCCGCTGAATTCAACGGCCCTTGTGCCTCGTGAAGAGCATTCTCCCTGCCCGGCGGGCAGGCGGGACATCTCCCTCTCATGCGCGCGATTGCAACAGTTTTGGCGTTAACCGAGGTCGATGCAATACATGGCAACAGTATAGCGTGCCGCGACGAGATCGGATGCTCAACCAACGGCGCTGTCGTCGCTGAAGGGTTGGTTCCGGTGTCATTCGGCGTGAAATATTGACCCCAACGACAATCCAGATTCGTAGAAGGGGACGCCGAATGCCGACGAACGGGCGTCCAAGCATGAGTCCGCAACGTTTGCTGCTCGATGTCATGGCGGGTTCTCGAGCTTGCATTCCCCGTTTATGCGCGGGCAGCCGTGCGCGATCTTCCTACCCGCCGCCGAAGGTCATGCGGCGGATGACCCCGAAGACGCTGCAAACTTCTGTGTATGTTGTGCGTTCGATCGACCATGATCGCGGACGGTTCCGCTGGATCCTGCCGCCTGGAGGCTCCGGGCGCCCGGCGTCAGCGCCGAGAGCACCAGGATATCGAACACGGCGGCAGCGGCTGCGCAGGTGCGCGCATTCCACTGAATTCCCGCAGCTGGGCGATCCCGGCTCCGGCGTCCCGGAGGCCGGCGTGCCGGCGCTCAACCCGGCCCGCGTTCAGCGTGAGCAGGCACAGGAGATCGAACTCCGTGGCGGTGATCCCGGCGCTGGTGGGTCAGAAGAAGGAGGCTGCCGTCGCGGTGCGCAACGCCTCGGGACGCCGACGTCGGCGAAGCTGGGCAAATGGCTGGCTGGCGCGAAGGACGGTCTGCAAGCGAGGCCACTTCGCGGATGGCGATCGACCGCCGCGGTGCCGAGGGGATAACTGCCGGCCATGAGCGATGTTGACCCGGAAATCTATCGCCTGCGGGACCTGCTGGACGCCATACCGTCCGAGTGGAAGGGCATGAATGTCGTGGAACTGGACGGCTATGTCGCGGCCCTGATCGTCTGCCCGCATACGATCCCGCCGTCCGAATGGCTTCCAGGGGTCTGGGGCTCGCATATCGGCTTCGAGGACGCTGAAGGGACGGAGGCGACGATCGCGGCCGTGACGGGGCATTACAGCCGGATCGCGCGGGAGCTGGCGGAAAACCCGGAGGACTATGCGCCGGTCCTGGGAGTGGACGCCGACAGCGGCGAGGACGTGTGGGAGCCATGGATCGGCGGTTTCGAACGAGGCATGCGGCTGCGCCGGGCCGCGTGGAGGCAGATTGCGCGAAGCGACGACCGGGAGGCGGCGACGTCGCTCAACCTGATCATTGCGCTGAGCGACTCCTGTCGCGGCCGGTCGGACCTGACGGAAGAGGATGAAGAGAAACTCAGGGGGCTCGCGCCGGAGCTGATCCCGGAGTTCGTGGACAACCTGTACGCATGGAGTAAGTCCCGGCAGGGCGGAGAAGGCAACCGGGAGCCGGCGGCGTAGCCTGCGGGGTCGAATTTGAACGAACCGTTGGGGTTTGTCGAGAGCCTGCGCATTCCGTGGCGCTCGCTCGAGGTCATAGTATGTCGCTGCGTGGATGGGCGCGAGGTGCCCCTCGCGGAGCTCCCGCTGGAGCGGCAGTTCACGAGCCCCGAGACCGTGCGCTCGGAAGAGATCCTGCTCTCGGTGCCCGGCGGGCGCACGGTCAGGATGCGAATCATCGCCACGCCGATTGAGGCCGAGGGGCCGGTTCCGGGGTCGAGGACCGTCTCGCACTGCCGGTCGACCGTAAGTCGCCGAACGCCGCCTCGAGGGCGCGCAGCCGCGTCATCAGGACGCTTGCTTCGAGGACATCAACCTGACCCGCCTCCGAGAACTCGACCGCAGCGTCGTGCTCGGCTTGGGGGACTGCCGGTGGTTCCGGAGTGGCTCCAATCTTCTCACCAACGGGCCGTGCGGCACCGGCGGGCGGCGGCGGGCACACGCTGACAGGGTGCCGACGCTCCCGCATCGCATTTACGTCCCTCGCACTGCTTGCAATATCTTTGATGTATCCCCGGAATGCACATAATTTAATTGTAATTACATATTATAATATCACAACTTTGCCTCTAGGCTAGCAATATGGTCGTCCGTCCGATCAGCTTCGGCGGACTGTGGGTACCAAGATGGGAGTGCAGAAATTGAACTTGGTGTTCGCGAGCAGGATTGGCAGAGGCGCCTGTTCGGGACAGGCTGTTCGATTCCTTCGCTTTAACGCTCCTGCGGGCCGGTATCCGAATTCGTGCCGTAAAGCATGTGCCTGTTTGGGTAGAACCGGCCGATGCTAGCGAGGCAGCCCTATTTTTGCCACGTTTCCTGGCATGTCGCGGCCAACTGCATCCTTCGGGAACGGGTCTCTGGTGAGCGGGAGTCGGGACAGCTTCGGTCGAGGGTCGCGTGAGCGGAATTGTTGACATTCCGAACGCGTGCTGCACGGTCGCCGTACCGACCGAAATCTTCGATTTCGATATTCGGCCGAATACGGCCGACGAGAGCGTCCACGTCAGCGGTGCAGATGCGGCATCCTGCAGCTAACTGACAGGACGGGCCGGAGGCGGGGCTGCGTTTTCCTGCCTCCGGTCGTTTCTTACTAAAGCGCAGTTTCGCTGAATGACGAATAATAATTGGAGACATCAGCTATGTTGGGACTGGTACTTCTCTGGGTCGGAGCCGTTCTGTTCCTGAACGGGATATGGCTTATGGGCCGCATCGGGTCGCGCGAGATCGCGATCATCAACATTTTCACCGGCGCCGTTACCGCGCTGGTGGCGATGTATCTCGCTTTCGGCCCGGGCAACAATCTGGCGGGACAACAGGCGGCGGGGCTGACCCTGCTGTTCTCTTTCACCTACCTGTGGGTGGCCTATAACCAATTCAACGATGTCGACGGACGCGGACTCGGCTGGTACAGCCTGTTCGTCGCCATTACCGCGGTTCCGGTTGCGATTACCACGCTGCAGGGCGCATCGACGCTCTGGGGCTACTGGTTCGGACTGTGCTGGGCGGCATGGGCCGTGCTGTGGTTCATGTTCTTCCTGTTGCTGGCGATGCAGAAACCGATCGCCAAGGTGACCGGCGCGGTGGCCTGCATTCAGGGCATCGTGACAGCCTGGCTGCCGGGTTACCTGCTGTTGGGCGGTTACATAGCCTGAAGCTCAAGTCCTGATTCGACCCAATCTCTGGAAAAAGGTGAGCGCATGCACGGATGCCGGCGGTGTTTCGGACACGTCATCTGATGGGTGTGGGCGCGGATCCGGGCCCGGTGGTCGGCACAGATGTAAATTCGCGGGCTTGTTTGCTTTCTGTCTTGCGGTTGCCGGACCGCGGCCGCCGAGCCGTTGCTGGTAGCAGCGAGACGGAACGGAGGCGGCGCCACCGCACGAGTTCGGGAGAAGCGCGGCAACGCCGGAGCCGGACAACCGAAAACTGTTAAAGCGAGGGCTGATCGATGTTGGGTAAGCTGGAAAGCATTTGGCGCTATCCTGTCAAGAGCATGCGCGGAGAAGAGGTCGACGAGGTGTTCGTCGCCTTTACCGGCGTGATGGGCGACCGGGTTTACGC
>MPMX01000093.1 GCA_002238725.1 Rhodospirillaceae bacterium bin65 | reverse complement strand
ATCGTCACGCTGGCAGAGAAAGGGATTACGGACTGGATCCCCCACAAAATGATCCTGATGAACCGGGACCAGTTCCAGCCCGAATATCTCAAGCTCAATCCCCAGGGGGTCGTGCCGACCCTCGTTCATGACGGCAAGCCGATCCGCGAGTCTTCGCTCATCTGCAAATACGTCGACGATCTGCGCCCCGACCCGCCCCTGAAGCCCAGCGATCCCGCAGAACGATACTACATGGAAGAATGGATCAAGCTGTTCGACGAGAGAGCTTTCGAAGCCACGGCGGTCGTCAATTTCGTCACGAAATTCCGCCTGACCGTGCCGCGGGAGAAGATGGAGGAACGCTGGAAAGTCATTCCCAGTATCGACCGGCTTTATCGCCAACAGTCGGTCATCAGGGAGGGCGTTTCCTCGCCCTACGTTATGCGCGCGATCGGGTCGTTCGAAATGATTTTCAAACTGATGGAGCACGCGCTCGCCGACGGCCGGCCCTACCTTATGGGCGATAGGTTTACGTTGGCTGAAACCAATCTTGCGCCCTTTGTCAAAGTTCTGGAGATGGTCCGTTTCCTCGATTTCTGGCTGGAGCCCTTTCCGCTGACCCGGGCCTGGTGGGACCGTATGGCGAGCCGGCCGAGCATGCAGCGGCTTGACGATTTTCCCTACAGCGCCGTCTCCGAAGAGTCTCCGCACGCCAGGTCCGGACGGGAAACGGAACCTGAATTCCGCGTGAAGCTGGCGGAATACCGGGAGCGGTTCGAGCACGCATTCAATCCGGGCAGCTAGCCCGGATTTCTCACCGCAGCCCTGACCTGCGCGGCGCTGCGGGGCCGCGCCCGGATTCGATTCCGGGGATGTCCGCCCGCGGCGTCACGGGCCTCGACCATAGGCCCCGTGGGCGCCCGGAGAAGGGCGCGAAAGGGGAATTTCTCCGTCAGCCGCCCAGTTCCCGGCGCACGATGGCGGCGCCGTCGACCAGGGCCTGGAGCTTGGCGCGGGCGACCGCCGGGTCGAGATATTTCATCCCGCAGTCCGGCGCGGCGACGATGCGCCCGGCCGGCAGCACGTCGAGCGCCCGGCGCAGGCGGCCGGCGACGGTTTCGGCGGTCTCGGCGGCGGGATCGGCAAGGTCGATGACGCCGACCATGATCTGCTTGGACGGCAGATGCTCGACGATCGACAGGTCGAGCTTCGGTTGCGCGGCCTCGATCGAAATCTGGTCGGCGGCGCAGGCGTCGAGTTCGGGCAGGAAGGAATAGCCGGACGGCTTCTCCTTGACCGCATAGGCGTAGCCGAAACACAGATGGACGACCGTCGGCCCGGCGGCATCCGCCAAGGCGTGGTCGATTGCCTGAACCGCAAATTGCCGGGCCTTCTCCGGCCGCGCCTGCATCCAGGGCTCGTCGAGCTGGACGATGTCGGCACCGGCGGCGAACAGGTCCCGCACCTCCTCGCGGACGATCTCCGCCAGCGCCATGACGACGGCTTCCTCGTCCCCGTAATGCGCGTCGACCGACACCTGGGACAGGGTGAACGGTCCGGGCAGGGTCATCTTGATCGGCCGGCCGGTGTGGCGGCGCAGGAATTCCGTGTCCCGCGCCTCGACCGGATGGCGGCGGCTGAGCGGCCCGACGATTCGCGGCACCGGGATCGTCCGACCCGGCGAGCGGCCCGGCACCGTCGCCGGGTTGTCGACGTCGATTCCGTCGAGCGCGGTGTGGAAGCGGTTGGAATAGCTTTCGCGCCGGATCTCGCCGTCGGTCAGGATGTCGAGGCCCGCTTCCTCGAAGGTGCGGATCGCCATCAGGGTCGCCGCGTCCTGCGCCTCCTCCAGCCCGTCGCCGTCGATGCGCCAGATATCGTCGCCGCGGGCGCGCGACGGTGGCCGGCCGGTCAGCATTTCGCGGTCGACCAGCCAGTCCGGCTGGACGTAGCTGCCGGTCAGCGTCGTCGGGATAAGCGGCAGGTCGAGGGCGCCGGTCATGAATCTGCCTTTGCTGTCGGGCGGAGGGCTTCGTTATATCCGCGGGCCCGGCGCTCCGCGAGGCCCCCGAGGCACGAACGCGCCGGCCGCCGTCACCACGGCAACTCTTCGCCATTGGCGTGCCAGAACCGGCCCGACGTCTCGAGGGTGAGCGCGTCCATGCGCCGGATCAGGCCTTCGGCCGCCGCGTCCGGCGTTATGTATTCGAAATCGCCCGGAATGTCCTTTGTCAGATCGGTCGCGACCATGCCGGGATGGAGCGCCGCCACGGCAATGCCGCGCTTCGACAGATCGTGGTGCAGGTTGAGCGCCACCATGTTTGCGCCCGCCTTGGAGACGCGGTAGGCGTACATGCCGCCGGTGCCGTTGTCGGCCAGCGAGCCGACCCGGCTGGTGACGATCCCGACTTTCGCATCCGGAGCCAGACGGGGCAGTGCCGCCTCGACCGCGCGCAGCGGACCGACGGTATTGATCTCGATCTGCCGATGCACGTCGTCGTAGTCGAGGCGGCCCAGCGCATCGAGGCCGAGCACCCCGGCGACGTGGATGAGGCAGTCGACGCTGCTGTCGCGCGAGGCGAGCGTTTCGGCCATCCGCGCGACCGCGGATCCGGAGGTCACGTCGATACCGGGAATCGCCTCGATACCGGCGCCGGCGCAGGCTTCGCCCCGGCCCAGGCAGGCCGCGACGACCGTCTCGCCCCGCGCCGCAAGCTGCCGGCAGATCGCCAGGCCGATGCCCCGGTCGGCGCCGATGATGAGAAAGGTCGCCATCCGGAAGTTCGCTCCGTATTCGCCGCGCCCCGGAGCCCGCCCTACTCGGCCGCCACGCGATGAGCGGTCAGCGCCGGGTCGGTCTCGCCGCCGATCACGCCCTGCGCGTACAGGTCCGCCATCTCCGCCGCGCCGACGCCGAGTTCGGCCAGGATTTCCGAGCAATGCTCACCGAGCTGCGGCGCGCCGTTCATGTCGGTCGCCGGCGAGCCCTCGAAGCGGGCGGCGGTGCGCGTCTGGCGCAGCCGGCCGGCGGCATGATGCTCGGTTTCGACGAGGATGTCGCTGGCGACGACCTGCGGATGGTCGACGACTTCGTGCCGGGTCAGCGCCGGCGCGCAGGGCACGCCGCAGGCTTCGAGGCGTTCCATCCACTCATCGGTGGTGCGTTCGAGCAACACCTGCTGGGTCAACTCGAGGCGTGCGTCGACATTTGCGTCGCGCGCCGCCGGCGTGGAGAAGCGATCGTCGGCGAGCCAGTCCTCCCGGTCCAGCGCCGTGCACAGTCCATGCCACTCCTTGTCGGACATCACGGCGACGGTCATGTGGCCGTCCTTCGTGCGGTAGATCAGGTCGATGAAGCTGGCCGCCGCCTGGTCGGAGACCTCCGCGTCCGGCCAGGTCTGCGCGTTGAAGTCCGAGGCCCAGAGGAACGAGAGGACGGCGTCCAGCATCGACAGGCGGACGTGCTGGCCCGCGCCGGTGCGTTCCCGGCGGAACAAGGCGGCGCCGATCGCCTGGGACGCGGCCATGGCGGAGAGCTTGTCGGGCAGCACGGTGCGCACCAGCCGCGGGCGCTCGGCGTCGGAGCCGGCCTGGATGGTGGTGAGGCCCGAGAGCGCCTGGATGACCGGATCGTAGACCGGCTTGCGGACCCACGGCCCCTTCTCGCCGAAGCCGGAGAGCGACAGGTAGACGATCTGCGGATTGACCGTCGCGACATCGCCGTAGCCGACGCCGAGGCGCTCGACCACGCCGGGGCGGAAATTCTGCACGAACACGTCCGCGGTCTCCGCGATCCGGAGCAGCAGGTCGCGGCCTTCGGGCTTCTTGAGGTCGAGGGTGATCGAGCGCTTGTTGCGGTTGATGTTGAGGAACGTGGACGACAGCCCGCCGCGCCGGTTGCCCAGCGCGCGGGTATGGTCGCCCCGGCCCGGCGGCTCGACCTTGATGACGTCGGCCCCTTGGTCGCCCAGGATTGAGGTCGCCCACGGCCCGGCCAGCATCGCGCTCAGATCGACGATCCTGATACCCTCATACGGTCCGCTCATGTGAAGGCCTCCTTCAAGACTGAGTCATCGTCACGGTAGGTCGTCCGGCATTGCCGACTATCCCGCGGCGGGAATCCCAGCTAAGTGGTCCCGCTCCGCTCGACATGCCGCCTCACAGCTCGATTGATTGCGGTCTGATAGCCCCGCCGCCGGGCGTCTGGCGCTTGAACCACGCCACCACATCGGCATCCAGCCGCAGCGTGATCTGCTGCTTGACCGGACGATAATACAGTCCGCGCGCCGCGTCCGACCAGTCCGCCTGCTCCGGGATGTCGCTCGTATCGATCCGGTCATCCGGCAACGCTTCAAGCGCATCCAGGCTTCCCCGAACCTGGCGCTGCACCCGACGCCTCACCCGTACAGCAGCGCGCAGCGGACTTCGATGCTCCAGCGGTCGGGGGCGTCGGGCGGGGTGGCGGGGTCCTTGAAGGCGCTGTGGAAGCTGAAGGTGCTGGACCTGTCTTCACCGTCGGCATCGGCGCGCGCGCCCTTC
>MPMX01000092.1 GCA_002238725.1 Rhodospirillaceae bacterium bin65 | reverse complement strand
CCCTCCCGACCGCCGCCGCAGGGGCGCCAGCCGCTGTGCGGGCGCCAGCCGCTGTAGGGGAGGGTTTCCAACCCTCCCCTACAGAATTGGGGCTTTCGCCGGGCCGGCCTTTGCCCCAGTTGCCGGGATTGTCGAAAATATACGCCCGGATACGCTGGAGATCGGCATCGGACCGGACGATCCGGTCATAGAAGCTGCGTTGCCAGACCCTGGTGCGCGGGGAATGCCGCACGGCGTTTATCCGCCGAGCGGAAAATGTCTTGAAGCCGCGCACGAGCTCGATAAGCGACGGCGCGCCGTCCCGAAGATGCACCACGCCGTGAAAGTGGTTCGGCATGACGGAGAATTCGTCGAGTTCGATGGCCGGATAATGCGTCTGCAACTGCAGCCAGCATTCCTCGACAATCCCGCCGAGTCGGTTCGGCCGCCAGATGCCGTCTTCGACACGGCCGAACAGGCATCGGTAACTGTCCGTGCATGTCGTGATGAAATAGGCCCCCGGCGTTGCGCAATCGTAACCGGGCAGGCGGGTCGGCTTGCGGCGCGGGAAAGGCGCCGGTCCGGCGGCGCCGACCGTCGCAGGGGCGCCAATCGCCGTAGGGGAGGGTTTCAAACCCTCCCCTACGAAGTCGGGGGAATTTGCTTTGGGCGACGCCATCAGCAATCCCGATCCTCCCGCAGGAGGGTCACGCTGTCGGTCTGCTCGATCTCGCGCGGCGTCATTGCGGCAATCGCATCGGCCCGCGCCCAAAACTCCTGATGGGTAAGCAGTTGGGCGGCGTTATTCAGAATGTGACGCACCTCGGCCTGAAGCGAACGCCCGTTCTGGCGGGCATGCTGCTTCAGCCGTTCGACGGTTTTTTCGTCCAGGTTGCGGATCGTCAGCGTGGCCATCGTCAATCCTCATCGAGTCCGGTTCGGTCCGGCGGCAAGTAGCTTCATTTCAACCCTTTTCACCCCATCAGCCCGTGGACCGACCATTGCTTTGCCGGGCCGGCCGCGGGGTCGCGGTAGAGCCAGAGGCGGACCGGCGCGGTCCCGCCCGGAATATCGTCCGGAATGCTGCCCGAAGCCTCTGCGGGAACCGCCGTGACCTGCCAATAGTCGCGGATCGCGGTTTCGCCGTGCCACCAGCGGCCGAGGCGGCGGGCCGGGCCTTCGGCCGCAACGGTCCGCCAGGGCCGGCGGCGCCACTCGAAACGGCCCGGCATGGCATCGGGCGGCGCTTCGATCCGCTCCCCTGCCGGTTCGGGCGCTTCGAGCAGGCGCACCGGCAGGGCCGGGCCGGTCAGGCGCTCCGGGGTCCGCCAGGCGGTCCAGTCGGGCGCCGGATCGCCGGCCCGGAGGTCGAGCGCCGCCGCATAGCGGGTCTGGATTTCGGGCAGGGCGGTCTCGCAGGGCAGGGCGCGCAGGACCGCCGCGCGGCCCAGCCGGTTGGCCAGCCGGTCGATCAGCGCCCCGACCGGTTTCATGTCCGCCGGTTTCATGTCCGCCGGTTTCATGTCCGCTGGTTTCATGTCCGCTGGGGCCTGCAGGGCCGGCCGGTTCCGCCTGTCTCCGGATAAGGATTTGGATGGGCTTTTCGTGACAACCTTCTGGAATATATGCTGTTCTACGGTAAATGCCTCGACCGAAACGGCACTTAGAACGACCGTTTCAATTCCCGGATCCGGATCCAGGCCTTCGAGCCGGGGCGCAAAAAGGCGCGCCAGATGGGCCGGGTCGCGGGTCGGGCGGCTGACCCCGATGCGCGCGCTGTCCAGCGTATCGTCGGCGCGGATTATGCCGAATTTGAGCTGCCGGGCGCCCAGGCCGGCGGCTTCCAGCTTGCGGGTCAGCGCCAGCAGCAGCCGCTCGAAGGCGGCGGTCATGCCCTCCGGCGTCCCGATCGGCTCGGCATAATGCTGGCGGACGCTGTAGTCGGCCGGCGCCGGCAGCGGCGCGATGCTCTCCGGCGCCGCGCCCAGGGCCCGGTCCAGGCGGTAGAGGACGCTCGCGGCGTCGCCGCCCCGGAAGCGGTTGGCGACGGCGGCGCGGGGCAGGGCCATCAGGTCGCCGACCGTGGCGACGCCGAGGCGCTGCAGGGTCTCGGCATCCGCTTCGCGCAGGCGCAGGGCGGCGGCGGGCAGGGGCTTCAGCCATCCGGCCTGCGCGCCTTCGGGGATGACGGGACGCAGCGGATCGCCGTAGCGCGCCCAGGCCCGGGCGGCGCCCGGCGTATCGGCGACGGCGCAGCGGGCGGTGAAGCCGAAAGCCTGCAGCCGGCCGGCGAGATCTTCCACGAGCGCCGCCTCGCCGCCCGCCAGATGGGCGCAGCCGCCGATATCGAGCAGCAGGGCGCCTTCCGCGAAAACGGACAGAAGAGCCGCCGGGCCGTCTTCCGCCGGCGCCTCCGGCGCGACCCAGGGCGTGTAGCGGGTGCACCAGCGCGCCAGATGGAACAGCAGGCGGCTGTCGGCCGCCGGGTCGGCGTCGATTGCGATCAGGACGGGGCACAGGCTGCGCGCGTCGGCCAGGCTCTGGCCGGTCCGCACGCCGTTCCGGCGGGCCGGGCCGTTGACCGCCGCGGCGATGCGCCGGCCGCGCTCGTGCCGGACGACGGCGACGGGTTGCACCGCCAGCGCCGGCTGCCGCCGCGCGATACGGTCGGTCGCGAAACAGGGCAGCCAGCAGTAGAGGATGCGCCGGCCGTCCGGCCTCAAATCGGTCCGGCCACCGGGTCGGACGGCAAAAAAGTCACACGGCATGACGGATTTTCCATCCCGGCATGGTATCGTGTATACAAATCGATAAAATCAAAGAATTCCACCGTTTTTTGGCCGCGACGCCACACCGGATCGCCCGTTTCGCCGGCCAGTCCGATGACCGGCGCAGCACAAATTGAATGCTGTATACAAAAAAACCGGCATACGCCGCGTGGCTCCACCGGCTTTGACCGGGGTCCTCGTCGACCTTGAGCGTGCCCCGGATACCGGCGGCCGTGTCGGATCCCGGGGCCGGGTCTTTGCCGATGGCCTGCAGCCGGTCCGGCGCGAGGCGGTCTCTCATGCCGCCGCCCGTGCTCGATGAGGCACGCCCACTGCCGAAACCGATGTTTCGTTGTCTTCGCCGTGCGCCGCCGCCTGGAATGCCCGGTGCAGCCGGTTCCAGACGACAGGCCAGCGGCCGGGCCGGCCGCCCCGGCAGCGGTGCAGATGCACCGTCCACGCCGGATCGCCGGTTCTCGCCCCGGGATCGGTTGGGGGATCGGTTGGGGGATCGGCCGGGGAGCCGGCCGGCTCCGGCAGCCGTGCGGCCGCGGTCCAGCGGGTGACGGCGGCGGAAGGCGCCAGAACGCCGCCTTTGCCCATCCTGCGTTCGGTTGTCTTTTCCGCCCGATGCAGGAACAGGGGCACGCCGCCCCGGTTCGCCGCGAGCTGCAGGCGGCGGGTGGCCGAAAAGTCCGGCCTGCCGACATCGCCGGCGACGGCGGCCAGCGCCGGGCAGCGCAGTCCGTCCTCCATCGCCCACAGCACCTCTTCCCCGCTGCGGCAGCGCACGAACAGGAAATCCGCCGGGTCGCAGCCATAGACCGGCAGGGCCGGGGCGAACAGGTCGCGCCGGCAGCTGACCCACAGGACCGGCCCGGCATGGCCGGCGGCCTTCTGCCGCCCGATCAACGCCAGCAGGAAGGCCGTCGGCGCGCCGTCCCCCGGGTCGCCGCACAGGACCTCGTGCACCGCGCCGCGCGGCAGCCCGCCCCAGGGCAGCGCCCGGTCGATCGCCGGCAGGTCCAGTGGAACGATCGCGGGCGGAACGATTTCGGCCGGCGCGGTGGGCAGGGCGGCCGCATCCCCGCCCGGCGCGACAGGCGCCGGACAACCCTGTTCCAGCCGGCGGATCCGGTCGCGCAGCCGGTGCAGCGTGGCGGCGGTCGGCATCGGTCGGCGGTTTCTTCCTCGGCTGTCAAGCGGCCGAAGCGCATGGCTTGGGCCGAACATTCAGTACATTAATAGAACATTAAGGGAATAAAATATGTAAGTCGACTCAAAACCGCCCTTGGCCGCCCTCAGGTTCCGTTACCTGATTTGGCCGCTCCTTTCCTCGGGAACGGCCTCACGACATACAAAATATCCTTCCCCCTCTTCAGAGGGGGAAGTCCCTGAGCGCAGCGAAGGGGATGGGGGTGCCGTGTCGTACAAACGAGAGAAGCCGTCCGGCGGCGCGTACCTGGCGTTGCAACACCCCCACTTGGCCTCCTCCTCTTAAGAGGGGGAGGAACAACGTCGCGGGCGTGCGCGGCCTTTCGCGGCGGAAACCCGGAAGGCCGAAGCTCTCCCGACAAATCAAAATGCCACCCCGGCCGACCGGAGGGAGAGCCGGGGACCAGAGTCGACCCGATGGGCGGTGCCTGTGGCCCTGGTCCCCGGATCGTCGCTGCGCTCCGTCCGGGGCGGCAAGGGGCATTACGCCGATAAACGAATTCGGGCCGATGCGACCGAAAGGGTCCAGGTGTGCTCCCTGTTGTCTCGCAGATTATTTGACCATGGGTTTCCCGGATTATTTCGCGCGACAGGCGTGCAGATTTCCCGGATTGTTCGGTCGGTTCGATGAAGCGCGGGCGGGGTGTCGGACGGTCGTCGGCGCG
>MPMX01000029.1 GCA_002238725.1 Rhodospirillaceae bacterium bin65 | reverse complement strand
CGGCGCTGCCGTCGAGCATCCCCGTGATGGAACCGCCGTTGAGCTTGCTCCAGCCAGCGTTGCGCCAGCCGAGTTCGATCTCCCCGCGGAAGCCGGGCGTCGAACCATAGCCGGCCGCAACCATGAAACCGAAGCCGCTTTTCAGTTCCAACTTCGAGCCGACGGTCAGCCCGCCGGAGGTGTAGGACAGATCGGAATCGCGCGTCATGACCCAGGCGCCGGTCAGGGACGCGTACCAGCCATCTTGAGCCTGTGCAGGCGTAGCGACGGTTGCGCCGCCGGTTGCGAGCGCGACGGCAAGCACTATCAGGCGAAGCGAAAGTCTCATTGGGTATTCCTCCAATCGTATGATTCCGGCCCATCTGGGCACTATCCTACATAAGCCCCTAAATAAAGATTGCATAAATATTTCCCTTTAGTTCGTGTTTTTTGTTGGCAAATTGTGCGTCTCGTGTCCTGCGGAGTCAAGATCGGGGGTTCGTTTTCGGAGCCTATGGCAAATCATCGAATTGCCGCGTTGTCCGGGCACCCTGCCGAAGATGCGAGAGACGGGTCGGAGTCTCGCTTGCTGCACGACTGGCGCCCCGGCATACATATTCGCGCCCGGCCGGCGCCCGGCCGGACCGAATTGCAGTACCATCGTGACAGGGATTGAATGAGCGCCATCCAAATTCACACCGAATCCGGCGGCAGCGGCGGGCCGGTGCTGGTTTTGCTGCACGGGATCGGGGGCAACGCCGCCGTGTGGAACCCGATGCTGGCGCTCGTCGAGCGGCGCTGGCCGGGGCGCTGGGTTGCGGTTGACCTGCGCGGCCACGGCCGCTCGGCCCACGCACCGCCCTACGGCTATGCCGTTTTCGCCGCCGACGTGGCGAACGCGCTCGGCAGCGCGGACGACGAATTGGTCCTGCTCGGCCATTCGATGGGCGGCGTCGTGGCGATGGCGCTGGCGACCGGCTGGTTCGGCGTCGGCGTGCGCCACGTCTTCGCCTTCGGGGTGAAGATCGGCTGGACGGCGGACGAGGTCGCGCGGATGCACAAGCTGGCGACGGGGCCGGCGCGGGTCTTCGACAATCGGGCCGAAGCGGCGGAGCGCTATCTCAGGGTCTCGGGCCTCTCCGGCCTGGTCGAGCCCGACGCGCCGGAGGCTCTGGCCGGCGTGGCGGAGACGGACGGCGGCTTCCGGCTCGCGGCCGACCAGGGCATCTACGCCGCCGTCGGGCCGGCGGTCGGCGAATTCCATCGCGCCGCCAACGCGCCGGTCCGGCTCGCCGCGGGCGAAGCCGACCCTATGGTGACGCTCGCGGAAATGCAGGCGCTCGACCCGCAGGCCGCGCTGCTGCCCGGCCTCGGCCACAACTGCCACGTCGAGGCGCCCGAGCGCGTCTGGGAGCTGTTCGAACGGAGCCTGGCAGGGTAAGGCGGCCGCCGCACCGCCGAATCGTCCGAAACCGCGCACCCTGCGTCAACTTCGGCTTGAGTCCGGGGGGCGGCTCGCCCTATGCCTTGCAGGGCCGGACGGATTCCGGCTTCTCCAACCGCCCAGCCAAATCGGGGAAACGCCGCATGGCCACCCTTCAAGGAAAAACCCTGTTCATCACCGGCGCGACGCGCGGGATCGGCCATGCCATCGGCCTCCGCGCAGCGCAGGACGGCGCCAACATCGTCGTCGCCGCCAAGACGACCGAGCCGCACCCGAAGCTGCCGGGCACGATCTACACGGCCGCCGAAGACATGGAACGGGCCGGCGGCCGGGCGCTTGCCCTGCCGGTCGACGTGCGCGACGACGCCGGCCTCCGCGACGCCATGGCGGCGGCGGCGGAGACCTTCGGCGGCATCGACATCCTGGTCAACAACGCCAGCGCCCTCAGCCTGACCGACACGCCGGCGACGCCGATGCGGCGCTACGACCTCATCATGGGCATCAACACCCGCGGCACCTTCGCCGCGACCCAGGCGGCGCTGCCCTATCTCCGGGAGGCGGCCAACCCGCATATCCTGACGCTCTGCCCGCCGCTCGACCTGAACCCGCGCTGGTTCCGGGATTCGACCGCCTACACCATGTCGAAGTTCGGCATGTCCATGTGCGTGATCGGCCACGCTGCGGAATTCGCGAAATACGGCATCGCTGTCAACGGCCTGTGGCCGCGGACCTTCATCTCGACCGCCGCGCTCAAGCTGGTGCCCGGCATGGACTGGGAGACCGCGCGCACGCCGGAGATCCTGGCCGACTGCGCCCACATTATCCTGACCCGCGACGCCAAGGCCTGCACCGGCAACCTGTTTATAGACGAGGATGTGCTGGCGGCCGAAGGCGTTACCGACCTGGATAAATACCGCAACCATCCGGACAAGCCGCTCGCCATCGATTTCTTCGTGGAAGGGTACGGGGAATAGGACAGGGCGCGGGCCGGGGAAGGGAAACGGGGTTATTTTCTTGGCTATGCGTTCGCCTCCCGCTGCTATGCCGGTTGTAGGCACTGCAACCCTCTCTCGGTGCCGCCCCGGATGGAGCGAAGCGGAAATCCGGGGACCAGAGTCGCCCGGCACGGTTTCGCCACACGGCCCTGGGCCCCGGACTAAATCCGGGGCGGCACAATTGGCGCTAACGGCGCGGCGTGGAGCGATAAACGGCACTGTATAGTCAGCGGTATCGTTCCCAAAGGATACGGGGAGAAACAGCCATGTTGATGACACTCGGCGAAACCATGGAGAAGGCCGCGGCGGCGTTCGGCGACAAGCCGGCGGTGATATTCCGCGACGTGCCCTACAGCTACGACGCGCTCAACCGGCGCGCCAACCGGGTCGCCAACGCCCTGGTCGCGCACGGCATCGAGCCCGGCGACCGGGTAACCCTGTGCGGGCAGAACTCGTACGACTGGGTCGCGGCCTATTACGGCACGGCCAAGGCCGGCGCGGTGCTCAACCCGGTCACCGCCATGCTGACCGCCGGGGAGATCGGCTACATCGCCGGCAATTGCGGCGCGAAACTGCTCATGGTCGGCGCGGGCAAGGGCGACGGACTGATGGACGCGCTGGCCGGCTCCGATGTCGAGACGGTCGTGCTGTTCGACGACGACGGGCCGGCGGACGCCACCCCCTTCGAGGATTTCCTCGGCGATGCGCCGGAAGACTTCGAGACCCGCCCCCGCGGCCTCGATGACCTGGGCGCGATCGGCTACACCTCCGGCACGACCGGCCATCCCAAGGGCGCGATGATGTCGAACCGCGCCATCGCCGTCGGCACGGCGGGGATGAAGCTCATGCACGGGCGGACCGCAGACGACATCGTCGTCACCGCGCTGCCCTGCTCCCACGTCTACGGCAAGGCGGTGATGAACGGCTCGCTGTTCTACGGCTCGACGCTCGTCCTGCTCGAACGCTTCGTATCCGAAGACATGCTGTGCGCGGTCGAGCGATACCGCGCGACCATGCTGGAGGCAGTGCCGACCGGCTTCATGTACATGTTGGCCGACCCGGCGATCGGCAAGTACGACTATTCGAGCCTGGAGCGGATGACCTGCGGCGGGCAGACCTTCCCGGCCGCCACCGCCGCCGAGGTCGAGGCGACGTTCGGCGCGACGCTGCTCGAACTCTGGGGCATGACCGAACTGGCCGGCCTCGGCACGACCCACGGCGCGCACTACGAGCGCCGGCTCGGCTCCATCGGCGTGGCCATACCCTATATCGAGGCGCGGATCGGCGGCCTGGAGGACCCGGCGCAGACCATGCCGGCGGGCGAGCCGGGCGAACTGCTGATCCGCGGCCCGATCGTCATGATGGGCTACTACGGCAACGAGGCCGCGACCCGGGAGGCTATGACCGAGGACGGCTGGTTCCGCACCGGCGACGTCTGCAGCCGCGACGAGGACGGCTTCCTCTGGGTCGTCGACCGCAAGAAGGACATGATCAACACCGCCGGCTTCAACGTCTACCCGGCCGAGCTGGAGCGGGTGCTGGCGGCGCACCCGGATGTCTCGATGGTCGCGGTCGGCGGCGTGCCCGATGCGCAGAAGGGCGAGCTCGCCAAGGCCTATATCGTGCCGCGGCCCGGCGCCGACCCGGATGCCGTCGACATTATCGCCCACTGCCGCAAGACGCTCGCGCCCTACAAGGTGCCGCGCAGGATCCAGTTCGTCGCCGACCTGCCGACCAACCCGACCGGCAAAATCCTGCGCCGCGAACTGCACACCATCGACGACGGGGGCGACGACGGGGGCGACGACGGGGGTTGAAGCGGATTACCGATTTTGCCACCCCGGATGGCGGTCCCCCCTCCCCTTGGGGGCGGGGGGTAGGGGGGGGGGGGGTGGGGTGGGGCGGGGTGTCTGCGGACCCTGTCGCGGCGCCGGGATCGGATATCGGTGCGGCGGCAAACAACCCCTCCCCTGGCCCCTCCCCCAAGGGGAGGGGGATTCAGTCGGTACCCGACTTTCGCGGCGGAATCCGACGCCGACCAGGACCGCATGGTCAACGACAGTAGTCTCGAAACGAAAGGACCGGCATGACAGCGCCCTTCAGGATCTTTGGCAACGAGATGTCGCCCTATTCGGTCAAGGTGCGGGCCTGGTTCCGCTACAAGGCCGTCCCGCACCTCTGGCTGCAACGGTCGCAGCACCGGGAGGAGTTCGAGGCCCGCGCGCGGTTGCCGCTGATCCCGCTGGTCATCACGCCGGACGACGCGGCGATCCAGGATTCGACGCCGGTCATCGAGGCGCTGGAAGCGAAGTATCCCGAGCCGTCGATCCATCCCGAAGACCCGGCCCTGCGCTTCCTCTCCGCGCTGATCGAGGAATATGGCGACGAATGGGGCAACAAGCTGATGTTCCATCACCGCTGGTATTCGGAGGTCGACCGGCGCGCCACGGCGCTGGTGCTGGCGCGCTCCTTCCTGCCGGATGGGGAAACCGCGGCAGTCGAAGCGCTCGCGGACCAGGTCCGGGAACGGATGGTCGGCCGGGTCCATTTCACCGGGTCGAGTCCGGAGAACGCGCCGCTGATCTCGCGCTACCTCGACGATCTGCTCGCGATCCTGGAAGCGCATCTGGATGGGCGGAAATACCTGTTCGGCGCGCGCCCCGCCTTCGCCGATTTCGGCCTGGCGCCGCAGCTCTATGAGGCCGCGCTCGATCCCACGGCGGCCGGCATCATCCGGGCCCGCGCGCCGAAGGTGCTGGCCTGGAGCCACCGGGTGCTGGAGCCGCGCAACGACGGGCCGTTCGAGAGCTGGGACAGCCTGAAGGACACCCTGACGCCGCTGCTGGCGAACGCCGGCGCCTTCTTCCTGCCCTGGTCGCGGGCAAATGCCGACGCGCTGGAGGCCGGGGAGGAGAGCTTCAGCGTCGATCTGCCGGGCGGCGCCTACGTCCAGGGGCCGCAGAAATACCACGCCCGCTCGCTGGTCGCGCTCCGGCAGAAATATGCCGCGGCCAGGGAAACGCCCGGCCTCGACGCGATCCTGGCCGAAACCGGCTGCCTGCCCTGGCTGCAATAGCAGCGGTGCGGCGGCTTACCAGGCGCGGGCCGCGCCGCCGGGCCGCCAGTGCAGGCCGATGATGGCGACGCCGAGCAGAACGGCCGGAACGTAGACCTGCCAGACCGTGGCGAGGACCGCGAAGGCGAGGCAAAGCCGGAGGCCGATGGCGACCGGCGGGAGCCGCTGCCGGTCGAAACCGCTGAGCGCCGTGCTCAGCAGCCAGATCGACAGGAGCAGCCGGCAGACGATGCCGAGAAATTCCCCGTACGAGAACTGTTCGACGAGCAGCAGCGACGGGTAGTAGGCGAACACGAACGGGATGATGAACTTGGCGGCGCCGATGCGGATCGACATCAGCGCCGTCGTAATCGGATTGGCGCCCGCAATGGGCGCGGCGGCATAGGCGGCAATGGCGACCGGCGGCGTGAGCGAAGACGCGACGCCGTAATAGAACACGAAGAGGTGGACGGTCAGCGTACTGAGACCGAGCAGCTTGATCGCCGGGCCCATGATCAGCACGATGATGAGATAGGCCGGCAGGGTCGGCATCCCCATGCCGAGGATCAGCGCCCCGATCATGGCAACGAACAGCGACAGGAACAGGTCCTCGCTGCCGATATGCTCGATCAGCCCGGCGAATTTGAGGCCGAGGCCGGTCGTGTCCATAATCGCGACGATCAGGCCGATGGCGGCGACGGAAATCATCAGCTCCGCGCTCGTGATCGCGCCCTTGATGAGGCTCTGGATCAGCAGCCACGGCCGGCGCCGGATATCCGGGTTGATAAAGCTGAGGACCGTCAGGAAGATCAGCGCCAGGAACCCGGCCATGGCGGGCGAAAAGCCGGCGATCAGCGCCGAAACCACGGCGACGACCGGGCCGAAGAACATTACGGAACGGCGATAGTCCTCGGCGGTCAGACGGAAGGCGTCGGGATCCGCGATCGGCTCGATGCCCTGCCGGCGCGCCTCGATCGTGACGCTGGCGAACAGGCTGACATAGTAGAAAATCGCCGGCAGCAGGGCTGCGGCGATGACGAGAAGGTAGGAGACGCCGGCGATATCCGCCATGACCAGCGCCGCCGCGCCCATGATCGGCGGCATGATCTGGCCGCCGCTCGACGCCGTCGCCTCGATCCCGCCGGCGAAGGCGGGCCTGAAGCCGCGCCGCTTGATCAGCGGGATCGTGAAGGTGCCGGTGCCGACGATGTTGGCGACGGTGCTGCCGGACATGGTGCCGAACAGGCTCGAGGCGACGATGGCGGCATGGGCCGGGCCGCCGCGCGTGTGCCGGGTCGCCCGGAACGAGAATTTCAGCAGGGTTTCGCCGGCGCCCGTACCCTCCAGCATGACGCCGAACAGGATGAAGATCAGCACGATGTTGATCACGATGTTGGTGATCGTGCCGAATATGCCCTTGTTGAGATTGAACCAGATATTCTCGGCGAGCTGGTCGGGCGAGAAACCGGAATGGCGGAAAATGCCGGGCAGATCGGCGCCGAACAGGATGTAGAAGCAGCAGATCGCGCTGACGAGGAACAGGGTCCAGCCCCAGACCCGGCGGGTCAACTCGAGCAGGACGAGCACACCCAGCCCCGCCGCCCAGACATCGGTCTCGCCCAGTTCGTGGATCGTGTCCTCCATGATCGACTGGATGACCGTGAAGTGCCACATGGACCACAGCGCCACGCCCAGCATCCCGATGTCGATCAGGATCCGGGCGCTCTTCAGCGCCGGCGATTTCGGCAGTTTCCCCTGCGGCGTGTAGGCGAGGAACACGACGATCGCGACGGACGCGATCAGGATCCCGGCGCGCTGTTCGATCGGGTAAAACAGGCCGAATCCGGTGGCGTAGAGGGTCTCGGCGGCGATGCCGAAGGCGAACAGCGAAACGAGAGCCGCGGCGATCCGGCCCGTTACCGGCGGACCGCCGGCCGCGCGACTCCGCTCACCCTGCGCCACGGCAGGACATTTCCGGTGAGCGGCAGATCACTAGGGGCGGTTCCGGCCGGTCGGGAATGCCGTCCGGGCCGACTTCGAAGCGCCGGCCCGGACGATCCGGCAATTACTTCGCTTCCGGCGGGACGATCGCGGCCGGAATCTTGAAGCCCGCTTCCTTGTAATATCGATACGCGCCGATATGCAGCGGCCCCGTGACCGCGGCGAGCGCCGTCTCCTTGTTCAGGGCTTCCATATATTTCGCGGTGGCGTGGACCTCTTTGATATTGTCCCAGAAGGTCTTCGTCACCTTGTAGACGATGTCGCTGCTGACCTTCGCCTGGGTGCCGATGAACAGGTAGTAGCCGAGCACCTTGACCGGCCCCTCGTTGACCTGGCCGCGATAGGTCTTCGGCTTGACCGTGGCGATCAGGTAGTCCGGATCCTCCAGCAGCTTTTTCATCAGGCTGTGCTCCCAGCCCTTGTCGGGAATTGTGATGAGCCGGAAAGTGTTGGTCAGCCCGAACTGCTGGACCAGCGCCGAGCCGATATCGACCGGCCGGAACAGCACGTCGATCTTCTTGTCGCGCATGGCCTGGATGCCTTCGCCCCAGTTCAGCACGACGCCGGTATAATCCTTGCCGGATTCATAGCCGGTCACGGCCTTGATGATCGTCTTGGCTTCCCAGGTCGCGGCGCCGGACGGCGGCCCGAGAAAGACCTTCTTGCCCTTGAAATCCATCATGCTTTTCATGCCGGAATTGGCGAACACGAGGACATGGGTGACGCCGGCCGGGTAGGAGAAGATGAAGCGGATGTTTTTCGATGCCGCCGGCGCGGCCTTCACCTTCCTGTACATCTTCGTGCCCTTGGACATCGGGACGTAGAAGGCCGGCACGCCGGAATAGAAGTGGATCTTGCCCTGGCCCGCCGCGAGCATGGACCGGGTGAGCGTTTTGCCGGCATTGACCTGGATGCTGACGCCGGCCCGCCGGGCCATCTTGGTGAAGGTCACCAGCATGCTGTGCGCCGAACCGCCGGGGGCGCCCGTTTCGGACTGGTACATCGTCTGGGCGTGCGCGCCGGCAGTCAGGCAGGCCATTGCTGCCATGCCGACGACGGATTTCAATAATAATGACGAATAGTTCACTGTCTCTCCTCCCGTTCAGGACTTGTCTTCCGCCAACCCTACCAAATATTCAGAATCGCATATTTTGAAACTCAATTATAGAATAAACGCACTCTTCTTTATTCTGTTTCATTAATACTCTGAAAGTATTTCTGGATCAAATTGATGATTTATTTGGAGCGACTGGCGGATACTGAAAACGTGGCTGAAAAACGCGGCCGGTGTCAAGAAATCATTGCGCAAGGGACGGTTGCCGGCTGCGCGGCGCGCCGCCGCCTCCGGCCATGCTGTCCGGCTTTCGCGGTTGACAGGCCGGGGGCCGCTTTCACAATGGCGGCGCCGGAACGGACGCTACGCCGGAATCCGCAACGGACCGCGCCGGACAGGAGGAGCGGATGATCAAGGCCACGGATCTCGCCTGGGCCCGTTTCGCCGCGCCCGATCTCGACCGGATGGAGCGGTTCCTGACCGATTTCGGCCTGGTCCGTTCGGCGCGGACCGTCGACGCGCTCTACATGCGCGGCACCAATGCCGACCATCATTTTCACATTACCCATCTGGCCGACGAACTGGCCTTCCTCGGCATGGCCTTCAAGGCGGCAAGCCTCAGGGACCTCAAAGTTCTGTCCCGGGCCGAAGGCGCTTCGCCGGTCGAGTCGATCGACGAGCCGGGCGGCGGCTGGCGCGTCCGGATCACCGATCCCCACGGTTTTCGCGTCGAGACCGTTTTCGGCGTCGGAGAACTGGCGCCGCTTGAGGACAGCGAAGCGGTCGGGCCGGATTTCGGGCCGGCGCGGCGGCGCGGCGGGCCGGTCGCGCGGCAGTCGCGCGTGCCCTGCCAGGTCAGGCGCCTCGGCCATTTCGTGCTCAATGTGCCGGACTGCCGGGCGAGCGACGATTTCTACAAGGCGCATTTCGGCTTTCTCAGCTCCGACGTCTGCCATGTCCCGGACGAGCCGGACGAACTGGCCGTCGTCTTCAACCGCGTCGACAGGGGCAAGGAATTCGTCGATCAGCACATCCATCTGAGCGTCCGGTCGGAGGAAACCGGGCTCGGGCACATCGCCTTCGAAGTCGCCGACGTCAATGCGCTGTTCATCGGCCACGAACATCTGAAGGCGCAGGGCCACCAGCATTCCTGGGGCATTGGCCGGCACACCATCGCGGGCCAGATTTTCGACTACTGGTTCGATCCGTTCGGCAACCGGGTCGAGCACTATTACGGCGGCGATTTCCTCAATGCAGAGGACCCGACCAACGTCGCCCCGCTGAAAGACGTGCTCCACTCGCAATGGGGCGCCCAGCTCGCCGACCGCCGCGCCTCGCTGACCAGCGACAACGACCCGCTGCGGACCTAGTGTAGTGTCGCGAATAAAACGTGGTTTATCTGATTGGAATGAGTCATCCTCCTTCGTGTCAAGAATTTGTGGGCGATGCGATGCGAGTGGCGGCAGAAATCACCTTATCGAAGGAAGAGTACAGGAAGCTTGAAAAGTGGGCTTCGGCACGTAGTACCTCGGTGCGCCTGCGCGAGCGTGCACGAATCGTTCTGATGGCGGCCCAAGGGATGACCAACAAAGCGATCGCCGCGGAGCTGGGAATCGACGCCAACAAGGTCGGGCGCTGGCGAAGTCGTGTTGCGAAAGAAGGGATGTCGAATATTGAGAAGGAACGCCCGCGCGGGGCGAACCACGGCGGCAAGGACTCCAACAAGCAGGCGGAACTGCGCAGCCAAGTCCTCGAGGCGACGACGCAGACGATACCGAGCGACGCGACCCATTGGTCGTGCCGGTCGATGGCACGGCATCTGAACACGACCCACAGCTTCGTCAACCGGGTATGGCGTGCCCACGGACTGAAGCCGCACCTGGTGCGTACTTTCAAACTCAGCAATGATCCGCGGTTTGAGGAGAAGTTGCGCGATGTGGTCGGGTTGTACCTTGAACCGCCGCACAACGCCGCGGTGTTCAGCTTTGACGAGAAGAGCCAGATCCAGGCATTGGACCGCACGCAACCCGGTTTGCCAATGAAGAAGGGGCGCTGCGAGACGATGACACACGACTACCAGCGTCACGGGACCACCACGTTGTTTGCGGCGTTGAACATCGCCGCCGGAGAGGTGATCGGCAAGACGTATCGCAAGCACCGGCATCAGGAGGTGCTGAGGTTTCTGCGAGAGATCGAAAGGACCGTACCCAAGGAACAAGAGATTCACATCGTTCTGGACAACTACGTGACACACAAACACGAGGAGGTGCTCGCATGGATTGAACGCAAGAAGCGCGTTTTCCTGCACTTCATCCCGACCAGTTCCTCCTGGGCCAACCTCGTGGAGCGGTTCTTCGGCATACTCACGCAGAAACAGATTCGTCGTGGCATGTTCACCTCGGTGCCTCAATTGGAGAAGTGCTTGCGTGATTACCTGCTCAGCTACAACGAAAACCCACGCCCTCTCGTCTGGACGAAGGCTGTTGACGAGATTCTTGAAAAAGTTCACCGGGGTCGCGAGACACTGCCAAAAGCTTCTTAATCACTATTTTGTTAAGGACACTACACTAGCGCCAGCAGTGCGACGGCATGTTGCACGTAACCAGGCATCTTGAGGAGTCCTTGTCGGTCTTGTGCCGATCCGTTCTTCTTCATTTTGGCTGACGAAGGAAGGTCCTGACGATGATCGAGGGCGGACTGACTTCTTCCGCGCGTTCAGCGACGCGGGAAAAACACGCCGGTCAGTTGCCCGGTTGGCGCGCGCCTGGGCTGAGGCCAGACGTGCCCATGCAACACGACAAATCGTGCAGGCACCCGGCCCTGGCCTCCGAATCGGACCGGGAACAAGTGCTCGTAGAGAAACCGCCCGAGCATGAGTCCGTAGTGAATCCGCTTCACAGGATACTCGTCGCGTCCTGCGTCTGGTGAATACCGATCGTAAGTGATGTCGTGTTCGTGCAATAGTTGCAAGGCTTCACCAAACCAGTCGTCAGGCACGACGGCGGGATCATTTGCTTGCAGGATTGCCGTGTATGCGTTCGATTCCACCCTGTCACCAATTCTCTCCCAATCCCACGCCCATACCATTCTCGTTTCCATCCGCATTACATCGTCGTCGACTGCTTTCCGAAAGTCAGTGTATTGCCGTGCGAAGCTCCTTGATTCGACTTCAATTTCTTGCACAAGCACAGGAGGAAGTGACTCATATATCCGCTTCAAGTCATGATCATCATCGAATTCGAAGATGCCGTTTTCTCGGTACTCGGCGTGCGCCTTGACCGCCTTCAGGCAGAGTTCAATCGCCTGACACATGTTCGTCATTACCACTCGTTCACGGTTCAGGTGATCCTCCTGCACGGGTGCCCAGAGCTTTTCGAGTTGCATTGCATTGTAGTTTTGTTCCCCGCCGATAAGCAGCGGATGAACCGGCGTCCCATCCTGTAGGGTTAGCTCGACGAGCAGTCGCCGGTACTCGACCCAGAGCGAGGACAGATTATTGATATCCGTCAGTTTTCCCGCCACGTAGTATGAGTATCCACGACGCCAGAAATTATGATACTCCGAACCGACGTGGAGCACCGGTTCGGACAGGATGTACCGCCTTCCACGACGGCGGGACCCCCGCCCGCTTCGCTCTCTGCGTATCTTCAGGAACGAGTACGGCAGGCGAGTTCGGATGTAGTCTATCCAATCGGCTTCCACTTCCAGCGTGTCATATTCTTCCATTGATTGGACCATTCTCGAACCTGCCGAAAGCTTCTTAATCATTATTTTGTTAAGGACACTACACTAGCGCAGCGGGTTTTCTGCGCTAGAAATCCAGCCTGGACCAGACCCGCTTGCTCGCCTCGTTGACCCGGCGCACGGCCTCGGGGACGTCGATGGTCAGCAGCTCGCCGTTCTCGACGACGGTGGCGCCGTCGACGATCACCCGGTCGACATCGCCGCCCCCCGCCGCCAGGACAAGGAACTTGAACGGGTCGTAGACCGGCGCAGCCCGGGGCGTGTCGATGCGCACGAACACCATGTCTGCCTTGCAGCCCGGCGCCAGGCGGCCCAGGTCCGGCCGGCCGAGCGCGTCGGCGCCGTCGACGGTCGCCATGCGGAACACGTCCTCGCAGGTCGCCGCGACCGAGGATTTCTCGACGATCTTGCAGACGATGGCGGCGGTCTGCATCTCGTGGAACATGTCGAGCGGGTAGTTGTCGGTGCCCAGGCACTGGCGGATGCCAAGGTCGCGGTATTTCTGGATCGAATCGATCACGCCGCCGCGCCGCGCCTTGACCCAGGGCAGGTGGCACACGGCGGTCTGCGACTCGCGCAGGGCGTCGATCTCGTGCCGGGCCATACTGCCGATATTGCCGTCGTCGGACATGAACTGGCCGTGGCCGATGATGAAATCCGGGCCGAGCAGGCCGGTTTCCATCATGTATTCGACGCTGGTCCGGCCCTCGGTCTGCCGGACCCGGGAAAACTCGAAGGGCGATTGGCCGGCGTGGAGCTGGATCGGGATCTTCAACTCGTCGGCATAGCGCCGCGTGTTTTTCAGTAATTGCGCGTCGCAGGTGTCGATCTGGCCGGGGGCCAGCATGGTGCGCAGCCGGTCGCCGTAGCGGCCGTTCCAGTCCTGGCAGAAGGCTATGCAGGCCTCGAAGCGTTCGCGTGCGCCGTTCGGGTAATCCTCGTAGAACACGCCGCCGGCGTCGTCTGCGCCGTAGTAGCGGGTGCGGTAGCGCGGCCCGGTGTAGCAGCGGATTCCCGAGGCGCCGATCAGGTCGGCGATCGTCTCGGTGATCGCCATGTCGCCGCCGCCGCCGATCTCATAGTCGTAGCCGAGTTCGACGATGGTCGTCGATCCGGTCAGCAGGAGTTCGGCCAGAGAGTTCTGCACGCCGGCATACTGGTCTTGCGGCGCCGACGCTTTGCGGACGCCGGGCAGCATTTTGTAGAGCGCGTTGTAGTTCTGGTAGTTCGACGGTCCCGAGGGGCTGCCGATATCTTCCTGATGCCCCTTGGTGAACGGGGTGTCGGTCAGATGCAGGTGCGAGTTGACGAAGCCGGGGATGACGAGGCGTCCCGTGGCGTCGATGATCGTTCCGGCCTCGCCGTCGTAGTCCGCACCGACATGGGCGATCTCGTTGCCCTCGAAGACTAGAACGCCGCCTTCGAGAACATGGTGCCGGCTGCCGTCCCAGGCGACGACGGTGCCGTTTTCGATCAGCGTGCGCATGCTGTCACCCTAGATTGGAAAGAGCCGGAGACGCCCGGCTGCGGACCGTGCAGCCGGGCGTCTCCGCCGCAATGTCGGTTGGGACTGGCCCCGGCCGTTACTTCATCATGCCCACTTCCTTGTAATAGCGCGCAGCGCCGGGATGCAGGGGGAGCCCCTTGTTGCCGGTCAGCGCGTCCTTGGCATTGGCCTCGCGAAGCTGCTTCATGTCCTTCTTGATGCCGTCCAGGTTGCCGTAGAACGCCTTGACGATCCGGTAGGCCGCCTCGTCGGACAGGCTCTTCTTCGCGACCAGGATGACCGCGCCGCCGATGGTGCGGAAGCTGCCCTTGACGCCCTTGTAGGGATCGGCCGGCATGGTCGCCTTAACGAAGGACGGATAGGCCTTGAAGATACGTCCCAGCCCCTCGTCGCCGATCGACAGCAGGTCGATTTTCGTTGTCAGGGACAATTCGGCGAACTTGGGATGGCTCGGCGGGCTGCCGCCGCTGACGATGGCGTCCATGTTGCCGTCGCGCATCATCTGGGTCGATTGTGCGGTGCCGACATGGTTGATGACGCCGCCCTTGGCGCGGATCTTTTTATAATCCATGCCGTAGACGCCGAGCATCAGGCGGAACATCAGCTCGCCGCCCCAGCCGATCTTGCCGGCCGAGATCCGCTTGTCGAACAGATCCTCGAACTTCTTGATATTGCTCGCTTTCTTGGTGACGATCTGCAGATAGCCGGGGAACAGCACGCCCAGATAGGTCAGCTTGTCGTGCTTCTTCTTGAACGGCGCGACGGCGTTGTAGGCCATCGGCGCGGCGAAGGCGAAGGTCATGCCGATGTCCGCCTGGCCGGCCTGGATCTTGCGCAGGTTGGTCAGGCCGCCGCCGGTCTGGACCTGGGTGACCAGGCCGGGATTGGCTTTCTCGACCTCGCGGATGACCCGGCTCCCGACGGCGAACCAGCTGCCGCCCTTGCCCGATGTGGTGATCGAGAGCGTCTTGGGCATGGCGGCGCCGGCGCTGCCGGCCAGTCCGAGCGCCAGTGCAGCGGCCGCGGCGCTGGTTCCGATTACTGTCCAGGTGGTTTTCATTTTTTCCTCCTTCGGTTGCGTTTCGGATTTGGCCGTTCAGGCCTGCCGGTCTTGCGCCGGCTGATCGTCATTCGGCGGCGTCGCGCTTCCGGCCCGCCGGGCCAGCGCGACGACGACGGCGACCAGCGCGGCCGAGACGGCCAGCAAGATCGCGATGAACCAGTTGAAGTGAAAGTTGACCATGCGCAGGGCGTCGAGCACGAAGAGCAGCGCGGTCGCCCCGGCTACGGCCGTCCATCCGACGATAAGGGCGCTGCGGCGCGTCATGGTCCGCTCTCCCGGGCCGGTCTTTCATGCTCCGGGCCTGCGCGCCCGCCCGATGCCGGCGCGCGGCCGAGCCACTGGATGCCGGCAATCGCGGCCACAATAACGAAACCGGCGGCGTGGGACCACAACGGCGGCATCACGAGGAGAATTGCCCCGGCCGCCAGCCCGATCCGCTGCCAGCCCGGCGCCGGCCGGAACAACCAGCCCTCGACCGCCGCAGCCAGCGCGACGACGCCGACCATCGCCGTCGCCGCGGCAATCAGGATCTCGTGCCAGGCGCCGACGGCGACGAGACCCGGCGAATAGACGAACATGTAGGGCAGGATATAGGCCGCCAAGGCCAGCCGCGCCGCCTGGAACCCGGTCTTCATCGGGTCGCTGCCGGCAATCGCGGCGGCGGCGAAGGCGGACAGCGCCACCGGCGGCGTGATGTAGGAATGGACGCCGAAATGGAAGGCGAAGAGATGCGCCGCCATCGGCTCGACGCCGAGCTTGGTGAGCGCCGGCACCACCAGCGCGGCGACCAGGATGTAGAGCGCCGTCACCGTGATCCCCATGCCGAGGATGATGCAAATGACCATCGCCAGCGCCAGGGCGAGGATCGTGCTGCCCTGGGACAGGTCGATGATCGAGGTCGAGAAGCGCACGGCGAGGCCGGAGAAATAGAGCGCGCCGACAATCAGGCCGGCGGCGGCCGACGGCACGGCGACGGAGACCATCATGCGCGCGGCGTCTTCCAGTGCGCCCAGGAAGGTCACCGGGGTCATGCGGGTCTCGGCGCGGAACCAGCTCAGGGCGAACACGCAGACAATGCCGAGCAGGGCGGCGAAGATCGGGCTGTAGCCGACGACCAGCGCGCCGACCAGCGCCACGACCGGCAGCAGCATGTGCCCGCGTTCCCGGATCGCGCCCCACGCCGAGGGCAGGTCCGCGTCCGCCTGCGCCGACAGCCCCATGCGGTGGGAACGGAAATGCACCATGGCGAGCACGGCGGTGAAATAGATCAGCGCGGGAATTGCGGCGGCCTTGACGACATCCCAGTAGGGCACGCCCAGGAATTCCGCCATGATGAAGGCGACGGCGCCCATGACCGGCGGTGTGAAGACGCCGCCCGTCGAGGCGCAGGCCTCGACCGCGCCGGCGAAGGCCGGCGGGTAGCCCATGCGTTTCATCAGCGGAATGGTGAAGGTGCCGGTGGTCGCCACGTTGGAGACCGCGCTGCCGGAGATCGAGGCCATGAAGGCGCTCGACATGACCGCCGCCTTGGCCGGCCCGCCGACCTGCCGGCCCATCAGGCCGTAGGCGATGTCCTTGAACAACTCGCCGACGCCGGTGCGCATGATGAAGGCGCCGAAGACGATGAACAGCACGACGAAGGACGCGGAGATGCTGATGGGTATCGTGTAGATACCCTCTTCTTCCATGAACAGGTCGTTGATGATCAGCGACCAGTCGATGGACGGCCCGTAGAAGATGCCGAAGAAATACTCGCCGTAGGCGCTTTGCAAGATGAAGAAAGCGCCGAGCACGACCATGATCCAGCCGATCACCCGGCGCGTCGCGTCCATGACCAGGAAGATCATCGCCACGCCGACCGCCATGTCGACCGGATCGGCGAGACCCCGCCGGTTGATGAAGGCGAAAACGTCCCAGCAGATGTAGGCCTGCACGCCGATGGTCATGGCAATGCAAGCGATGTCGTAGCCGAGCCAGGCGTTGATCGGCTCTTTCCAGGATTTACGGCCGGCGGGCTTCAGCAGAATGCAGATCACGATCATCAGCGTGACGTGCATCGTCCGGTGCAGATAGCTCTGGGCCTGGCCGAAATAGGCGGCGTAGAGATGGAAGATGGAAAAGGTAACGCCGATCACGGCGATCAGCGCGGCGGCGACCGCGGCGTTGGAGACCCGGCGCTCGCCGATCAGGAATTCGACGCAGCTCTCGCCCGCCTGCGGCGCCGCGGCGCCGCCTGCCGCCAATTCCTTCGTAGCCGTCGTAGCACCCATCCGGGATGGCCTCGGCTCGCCGCGCGGCCCGAGGGTTCGGTCATGGAATCTCGGGCCTGTCGGCCGCGCCTTCGGAACCCTTTCGGTTCCGTTTGCTCATGTTGCTCCGGTGGGGAGGCGGGCCGGGCGCGGTGCAGCGCTGCCATCATATCCGCAGGCGGTGCGCCGCGCCAAGCCTCGGGCATCGCCGGTCCGGTATGGCTGCCATGCCGGAAGCGCGGCGGGGCCGACGGCAACCGTCGCCATCGGATAGTGGCGGTTCCCGTCGTCGACGGGCGGCGCCGGAAACAGGTGCACCGGTCAAGCAGTGACGCCGGACTCTCCCTCATTTGTGATCGAAACCCCTCCTATGGGAGGGGTACCAATCGCGTCGGGCGCGGTAACATCGCTCGGAGCCAGCGAACTTTCCTGCACCGGAGGGCGGACGGTCGTGGCGATGAAGCGGACTTATCGGGTATGGATCGTTGGCGAGGCGGGCCGCGCGGTGCGATGCATCGAGGGCGCTGGGCCGGGCGGTCGCACCCGCGAAGCGGGGCGTCGGTGAGCGGCCAGGATATGTTCGACCGCATTCTGGGCGGAATGCACGATGCCGTGCTCGACGACGCGCGCTGGCCGGCCTGCTCCGCCCTCATCGACGAAGCCTGCCGGACGAAGGGCAACATGCTGGCCTTCGCCCACGGGCAATCCCAGGACGATGTGGAAATCTACCTGGCGCGACTCTATTACCGCGGCGAACGCCACCATGCTTTGGAACGCGAATATTTCGACCGCTATTACCCGCGCGACGAACGGATACCGCGGATGATTCGTCTGCCCGACAGCGACGTGGTCGACGCCGCCAGCCTGTACACCGAAGAGGAACTGAAGACGTCGGTGACGTACAACGATTTTCTTCCGATTAGCCAGTTCCAGAACGGCGTCCACGTGCGCATGGATGGACCGAACGGTTCGCGCATCAGCTGGTGCTCGGCCGATCCCGTCGACGGGGACGGCTGGGCGTTCGATCGGATCGGGTTTATCCGGGAGTTGCTGCCCCATTTTCGCCAGTATGTGATTGTCCGGCAGGCGCTGGTCGATGCGCGGGCGCTGGCGGCGTCGGCCGTCGGACTGCTCGGCAACGACCGGCTCGGCGTCATCCAGCTCGACCGGCGCGGGCGGGTGATGGCGGCCAACGACTGCGCCGGTAAAACCCTCGGCGGGCGCAACGGGCTCAGGGACGAGGACGGCGGCCTGCGGGCATCTCTACCCGGGGAGGACGTAAAGCTGCAAAAGCTGCTGGGCGCGGCGCTGCCATACCTGGGCGGCGCCGGTGCGAGCGGCTCGATGCTGGTGAGCCGGGAGGAGCCGCAGCCCCGGCTCGCGGTGCATGTGCTTCCTGCGCGCGAGGACGAGACCGGTCCGCGCGGCACCCGGCTCGGCGCACTGGTGCTGGTGGACGATCCGGCGCGCGGGGATTTCGACCTGGAGCGCGTCGGGGCCGCCCTCGGCCTTACGCCCGCGGAGAGCCGCATCGCGGTCCTGCTCGCACAGGGCCGGAGCATCGCCGAAATCGCGGCCGGGACGGGCCGGAGCCGGACCACGGTCAAGTGGCACATCCGAAACATCTACGACAAGCACGGCCTCTCCCGCCAGGCGCAGCTGGCGCAGCTGGTGCGGTCGTTGGTGGACGTTGCGGAGGTGGGGGGCTGACGCGTCCGGAATTGTTGCAGCGGCGGTAGCGCCTGCGGCCTCAGGGAGGTTTTTAAATTTTTCAAATATCCCCTCCTGCAGGAGGGCGGAAAGCGGCGCGCTTTCTCCTATGGTCGCGCTGAAACCACGAGAGAAATTGCTTGGTTGCGGGCCGAAGGGACCGCTTTTGGCACAGGACAAGGCTGCGAGACGAACAGAGGTGTTTCGGCACGGACGCGACCGATGCGCGGCGATAGGGCGACGGGCCCGGTTTCCGCGTCAGAGGCATTTCTTGCGCTCGAAGATTTCGAGCGCGGTGCGCCGTTTCGCCTTGCTGCCTTCCAGGATTTCGGCGGCCAGTCCCGGCAGCCCACATTCTCCAGCCGGCCGTCAAGTTCGACAGCCGTCTCGAGCGCGCCCGGCGCTGCCAATTCGCCGTCTGTGCCGCCCGGCGTCGTCGCCAATGGCGCCGCACGCAGCAAGGCTGAAAGCCGCCGGCAGGCAGGTTCCTGCCAGAGTAAGTCGTGATTTCATGACATTTCTCCCGTAGCTGTTCGCAACCCGCCCCGGCTGGCGCCGGGCCTTGCGTACATCACGAGAGAAATTGTGAGTCCCACCTGTTCGCCTGGCCTCGGGAGCTACCCAACACCAATGAAGCGGCTGTTCTATTCAGCGGGAGGCCCGGCATTCGGCGCCCCTCTCGTTATGTACGCAGTGAGAGAATTGACCGATAACGCCGCAATAGTCGACGCTCATTTTCTTACATACCCCGTCGGCTTCAAGCGCGTTCACGGGAAATTCACCCAAGGTGTTGACCGGACGTCAGTTGCCAGGGCCGCGAGTTCTCCTGATGCCCGGACCCGCCAAAGCTGCTGCGATATTCGTTGGAATTGCCAAGTCCGCCCCGATTTTGAAGTCGATCCGGATTTCGCCGGTGGCAGATTTGCTGGTGGCGGATTTGCCGGCGCCGTGTATCGGGCCGGCCGGGCAGCTGCTATTCAAGGAGCACGGCAACGGGCCGGATGCGCGAAAACCCGGATACGGGGACGCCGCCCCCTCGGAGCAGCGTCCGAAGTTCAAGCGGGCCGGAGGTCGGTTCGCTCTGGCGGAATTCGCTTTATCGGGCGCGGTTCGGAAAGGGTCGGCAGGAAAGCGGAGCAGCCTGCCCTTTCGGCGAACCTCGGGGCAAACTGCTCCACCTGGTCACCCGAAAGACGAAACGGCGCCCGAGAACTCGGTGGCTCAAGGCCCCCGTCTCCCGGGTTTCTCTCTCGAATGTACGCAGGGATAGTATCGATTAAATTGCCAGCAGGGTCAACAAATGCCGATAGAGACACTAAGAAATATTAGGAAATTTGCTCATTCCGTCTGGCCGGACTTTTCCTGCATTGCAAACGCGTAGGGCGGCGGATTCACCTGACGACGCCGTCGTGCCTGGGCCGCCGGGATGTCTGTGCCTGTCGACAAGACTGCGACAACGGAGTGCCGGCGGTGGGCCTGCTACAATGTTGCCGTCAGCCGACCGCGACCGTTGCCATCGGATAGTGGCGGTTGCCGCCGTCGAAGGGCGGCAGGGTGTGGAAATCGGCGCGCATGTCCTGCATCACCGATGACGACATGGCGGCCTTGAGCGCGGCGCCGTCGTCGAACACCACCTTGTTGCGCTGCATGTGGTCGACCCGTGGCCAGCTCAGGGCGCCGCACCAGTCGATGCGGGAACAGACCTCGACCTCCCGGATCGCCGGGAAGGTCGCCATGATCCGCGTGTGGTTCTCCAGATAATGCGTCAGCCAGGCGCTCATGTCCTCCGCCTCGCCGGGATAGTGGACCAGGTATGTGCAGTATGGCGCGCCCGGCGGCGTGCGGAATTCGGGATCGGGCACGGGGAAGGCCCGGGCCAGCATGGCCTGCTGTTCCCGGGCCGCGTTTTCGAGGGAGGGCAGGGCGCCGGGCGCCGCCAGCGCCTGAAGATGGCCGTCCGGGGCAAGCGCCGCTTCGAGGTCGGCGATGTCGTCGAAATACAGCTGCAGCGCCAGTTGCGGCGCCACCCCGTCGTCGAAATAGAGGCCGCTCACCTCCCAGGGCGTGAAGACGAGGCCCTTGGCGAGGCCGGGCGTCGACCCGACCAGGTCGCAGACGAAGCGATGCTCAGCGTCAGAAAGCCGGAGATCGGCGTCGGACGGATCGTGCAGAGTGGCGAGCCAGGCAAATCGCATCCCGCGCGTCTAGCCGAAAGAGTCGCGCCGGGCAAGCGCCGGGCCGCAATTCGCCTCTCGCCCATGTGCCCGGCCCGCCTGCCCGAAATTCGGTGGCGGGAGGCCCGGGCCGGATTACCTGCCGATGACCCCGCAGGCGATGCGCGGCCCGGCGGCGCCGGCCGGATCCGAGCGGTAATCGTCCGGTCCGGCGTGAATCACGATGGCGGCGCCGTCGCTGTCGAACAGGGCCGGTCCCAACTCGAGCCGGGCGTTCAGAATCTCGATTTCCAGGTTGCCGGACGCCGGCACATGAATGTTGGGCATGTCGCCGGCATGCATGCCGGCGCCGCTGTCGATGCCGTGTTTCCTGCCGTCCGGATTGAAATGACCGCCAGCCGATTTGAAGGGCGGTGTGCATTTCCCGATGGCGTGGACATGGAACGCGTGGGCGCCGGGCGGCAGATTGGAGAGCCGGGCATGCAGAAGCGTGCCGTGCGGCGTCCGGCGCAGCAGGACCTCGCCGACTGGCTGGCCCTTTGCGTTCATCATCGCGGCGCGCGCTCGGTCGTCTGCGCCTGCCGGCTGGAATGCCGCGAAGACCAGAAATATGCCGGCTGCAACGGCTGCGAAAACGATCGATCTCAACGGTATGCCCCCCGATCCTGTTGACCTCAGGAAACGAAATTATAACCGAAACCAATACCTCGGCGAAGTATGATTCGCGGCTACGGCCGTGCCGGCAACTGCGCGCCTACTTGCTCACGCTCTCCAGATAGTCGATCACGTCCCTGCGGAATTTCTTTTTCTTGAACTTGTTGATCATCTTGTTGCTGACCCGCTTCTTGCCGAGATATTTCTGCAGGAACTTCTTGGGGTGCTTGAGGTAGTCCATCAGGGTATCGCGGTTCCACACCAGGCCCTTTTCTGCGGCCTGCTTCAGCCCCTTGGAATAGCGGAACTTCGGAACCGCAGCGGCCTTGCGCCCGTAAATCTTGTACAAAGACGGGCCGTTCAGGTTCTTGCCCTCGGTCAGCGAATGGCAGGCCTTGCAGCGCTTGAAATTCTTCTTGCCTTTGGCGATGTCGGCCGAAGCCGGCCCCGACGGACCGGTCAACGCCAGGGCAAAGGCGACGGCGAATGTCGAAACGATCTTCATGGCGGGACACTCGAAGGGGCAGGATTTCGCACGGTGCAAGGTTCAGGACGGCAGCGCGCGAGGCGGCTCGACGGGCCGGCCCGATCCCGGCGCGATCAATGACATAGGCGGCGCCGCCGGGGAAGCGGCCGAGCGCCGCGCGGCTCCTAGGGGCCGGCCGGACAGCGGAGATGCGGCGCCCGGGCCGGGGCTGCGCGTCAGGTATCCGCTTCAGCATTTGCAGTGCGGCCCGGTCCTGCCTATGACGGTGTGGCGCACCCTGGCTTCCAAGGCAGGCGCCGAAGAATAATCTCGAACGGCCGCCGGAAGCTCTTGCCGCGCCGGCGCCGACGGGCGAGGAGCGCGGCCCGGCCGGAAACCGGAGATGGCGCCCAGACCGGCGAAGGAGCGATGCCGCAGGAGTTCGATGTAATCGTTGTCGGAGCCGGATTTGCCGGCCTGTACGCGCTCTACCGGCTGCGCGAGCGCGGCTATGCCGTGCGCGTGCTTGAAGCGGCGTCGGATATCGGCGGCACCTGGTTCCATAACCGCTATCCCGGCGCACGCTGCGACATCGAGAGTCTGCAATATTCCTACTCATTCTCCGACGAGGTCGAGCAGGAATGGGACTGGACCGAGCGCTACGCCGGGCAGCCGGAAATCCTGCGCTATATCCATCATGTCGCAGACCGGTTCGGCCTGCGCCGGGACATACGGTTGAACGCCCGGGTGATTACCGCCGTCTTCGACGAGGCCGGGCATCGGTGGCGGATCGAGGCCGGGGACGGCCAGGTATACAGCGCCGCGTTTTGCATCATGGCCACGGGGTGCCTGTCTGTGCCGATCGATCCGGCGATTCCCGGCCTGGGCGATTTTGCCGGCGACATCTACCGGACAACGGACTGGCCACAGGACGGCGTCGACTTTGCAAGCCGGCAGGTCGGCGTTGTCGGTACGGGATCGTCGGCAATCCAGGCAATCCCGATCGTCGCCGAAGCGGCCGGGGAACTGACGGTCTTTCAACGCACGGCCAACTATGTCATTCCGGCCCATAACCGGCCGTTGGGCGAAGCCGAGCGGGCCGACTGGAAACGGCATTATCCGGCCCGCCGCGCCGCCGCGCGCCGCACGCGCAACAACGCGCTCATGAACCACAACACACGGCCGGGCGCGGACATGCCGCCCGGGGAACGGGAGGCGGTTCTGGAGGCGCGCTGGCAGCTCGGCGGCCTGACCTTCAGCTACGGCTTTCCGGACCAGGCGACCGACCGGCGGGTCAACGAGGCCGCTGCGGACTTCGTGCGCCGCAAGATCGCCGGGCGCGTCCGCGACCCGGAGACCGCGCGCAAGCTCATGCCGCGGGACCATCCGCTGGGCTCGAAACGGCTCTGCGTCGACACGGAGTATTTCGAGGCGTTCAACCGGTCGAACGTCCGCCTCGTCGACCTGCGCGACGAAGGGATCGTGACCGTCGAGGCGGAGGGCGTGCGCACGCAGAGGACCTTCTATCCGCTCGACGCGCTCATCCTCGCGACCGGCTTCGACGCCATGACCGGCGCGCTCAGCCGGATCGATCCGAAGGGCCGCGGCGGACGGAGCCTGCGCGAGAAATGGCGCGTCCGGCCGTCCACGCTGCTCGGCCTCGCCGTGGCCGGCTTCCCCAACCTGTTCATCGTTACGGGTCCGGGCAGCCCGTCGGTGCTGAGCAACATGGTGACCTCGGCCGAGCAGAATGTCGACTGGATCGCCGCCTGCCTGGATTATCTGCGCGCCAACGGCGTCGCGGAGATCGAGGCGCGCGCAGAGGCCGAGGACGCCTGGTTCGAGGAGGTGGCCGCGGCCTCGGCGCGCACGCTGCTGCCCGATGGCGACTCCTGGTATGTCGGCGCCAACGTGCCCGGCAAGCCGCGGGTCTACATGCCCTATCTCGGCGGCGTGCCGGCCTATCTCGACGCCTGCGAAAAGGCAGCGGCGGACGGTTACAATGCCTTCGCGCTCACCCCGGCGGACCCGGCCGTCGCCGCGGAATGAAACCGGCCCCGGCTCCGGTTTGACACCGGCGGCGGCTTCGCGGAATAGATTGCGCGCGCGATCGGCCGGTCCGGTTCCGCGCGAGAGGAAGGCCGCATGGCGCAACTGGATTACCGTCCGTACATTCCCGGCCCCGACGAAACCCGGATCGCCGGCGCCACAGCCGAAGCCCATACGGCCGCCCGTCTGAAATCGCCGAGGCCGCGCGAGCTGTTCGAGGAATGGGCGGCGCTGGCGGACCGGCCTTTCGCCGGCATCACGACGGATGGCGCGGCGCGCGACGGCCTGTTCGCCCTGAAGCCGGAGGGTGCGCCGGTCGCGGCGATGGCCGAAGCGGCGTGGCGGCTGCTCGACGCCCTGACGCCGGACGAGCGGGCGCGGATGTTGCATCCGGTCGGTTCGCCCCTGTGGCGCCGATGGCAGAACACCGAGATGGTGGCCGAGGAACACGGGCTGCGGCTGGAAATGGCCGCCGCGCCGGTGCGCGACCTCGCGATGCAGGTCGTGCGGGCGAGCCTGAGCGAGGCCGGCTATGCCGCGAGCGAGGGCGTGATGCGCCTCAACGCCTTCCTCGGCGACGTGCTCGGCGCGCCGGGCGTGCTGAACGAATGGAGCTACACCTTCTGCCTGTTCGGCGAGCCCGCGACCGCCGAGCCCTGGGGCTGGCAACTGTTCGGCCATCACCTGTCGCTCAACTGCCTCACGCTGGACGGGCAGATGGTGCTGACGCCTTGCTTTCTGGGCGCGGAGATCACCCATGCCGACAGCGGCCGCTATGCCGGCCTGCGGCTGTTCCGGGACCATGAGCGCCGCGGGCTGGAGCTGATGAACGCCCTGCCGCCGGCGTTGCGCGACAAGGCGGTCGTCGGGCACTCAATCCTGGGCGAGGACCTGCCCGAGGGCCGGCGCCATTTCGCCGATCACATGCACCTGGGCGGCGCACACCAAGACAACCGTATCGTGCCCTACGAAGGGCTGGAGGCCGCGCTGATGAGCGGGCGGCAGCGGCAGATGCTGACCGACCTCGCCGGCGAATATCTCGCCACCCTGCCGGACGGGCCGCGCCGGGCGCGGCTGGAGGATTTCGAGCGCCATCTGGCGGAAACGCATTTCTGCTGGATCGGCGGGGCCGGCGAGGCCGACGCCTTCTACTACCGCATCCAGAGCCCGGTCGTGTTCATCGAGTTCGACATGCACAGCGGCGTCTTCCTGACCAACCGGGAGCCGGCGAAATTCCATGTCCACACCATCGTGCGCACGCCCAACGGCAACGACTACGGCATCGACCTGCTGCGCCGGCATTACCGGCAGTCGCACGTCGGTGGGGCGGATCGACAATGTCGCTGAAGAGCTACCCGAACCGCTATTTGCCACCCCGGACGGAGCGCAGCGACGATCCGGGGTCCAGGGCCGCGCGCGCAGGCCGTGCCGGTGGCCCTGGACCCCGGCTCTCCCTCCGGTCGGCCGGGGTGGCAATATGGGAATTCTTGGGCATAGTCGGTCGAGAGGCAGGCATTCCGCTCAGACCGGCTGATATCCCCCAGGGAAGTTCGCAGTCCGGGCGAACGGCGATAGCGGAATGGCCATGACCCACTACGATGTCGTCATAGCCGGCTGCGGGCCGGTCGGCGCGGCGCTGGGCAACCTGCTGGCGGCGCGGGGGCTGAGCGTCTGCATCGCCGAGAAGCACCGCGAAGTCTACGACAAGCCGCGCGCCATCACCTTCGACTGGGAGGGCATGCGCGTCCTCCAGTTCTGCGGCGTGGCGGAGGAATTCGCCAAGGGCATCCGGCCCCATCCCGGCACCGATTTCCGCGGCATCGACGGCCAGGTCATCAAGCTGTTCGATCCCTTGCCGCCGCCCTGGGACCTCGGCTGGCCGCCGACCTTCACCTTCGTCCAGCCGGAGATGGAGCGCCTGCTGCGCGAGGCGCTGGCCCGGCGCGAGACCGTCACCCTGCTGCTCAGCCGGTCGGTCGAGGGTTTCCGCGACACCGGCGACCGGGTCGAGGTCGACATTCTGGACCGGGAGAGCGGCGAAACGGAGACGGTGACCGGCGATTTCCTGGTCGGCTGCGACGGCGCGAACAGCGGCGTGCGCCGGGCGCTCGGCCTGCCGCTGGAGGATTTGGGCTTCGACGAGAGCTGGCTGGTGGTCGATGCGCTGCAACAGCGCGAGACCGCGATCCCGGCCAAGGGCACGCAATTCTGCTGGCCGTGGCGGCCGGCCACCTTCATCCCCGGGCCGGGCAGGCTGCGTCGCTGGGAGATGAAGGTCATGCCGGGCGAGACGCCGGCGGAGTTCGACGACCCGGCGCGGGTGCGCGAAGTGCTCGCCGACCATGTCGATACCGACGCCGTGGAGATCTGGCGCAGCGCGACCTACCGCTTCGCCGCGCGCGTCGGCACGGAATGGCGCAAGGGGCGGGTACTGCTGGCCGGCGACGCCATCCACCAGACGCCGCCCTTCCTCGGCCAGGGCCTGGGCTCCGGCATCCGCGACGCCGCCAACCTGGCCTGGAAGCTGGTCCACATCAAGCGCACCGGCTTCAACGCGGCGTTGCTCGACAGCTACCGCGACGAGCGCCGGCCCCACGTCGTCGCCGTGGTCGAGGCGGCAAAGGAATTCGGCAAGATCGTCGGCGAACTCGACATGGACAAGGCCCGGGCGCGCGACGCGGCGCTGGAGGCGGACCTGAAGGCGGGGAGGATGGAGACGCGGCGCCAGAAATTCGTGCCGAACCTGGAGACGGGAATATTGCACTTCGAGGAGGGCGTGCCGCGGGAGGAACAGGTCGCCGGAACCCTGATGCCACAGCCGGAAGTCTACGCTTCCAACGGCAGCAAACGCCTGCTCGACGACTTGGTGCCGATGGAGTGGTTGTATGTGACGACGGGATTTGAGGCGCAGGCGTGGATGGAGGGGCTAGAGGATGTGTGGCGGGGGATCGGCGGGCGCCGGATCGTCATCATGCGCGGTGATTTTCGGTCTAAGAACACATCCGGGTTGCCGGCTAAATCAGCTGCCGGGATCGATACATTTCGAGACTTCGAAGACAGATTCGCCCAATGGCACACTTGTGCGAGCCTAAACGCCGTCCTGATCCGCCCGGATAGGTATGTCTACGGCACTGCAAAAGGCAGTGCAGAGCTAGCAGAAAATTTTACGAGGCTAATTATACAACTGAAAGATTAGCAGGTTCCTGACTTGTAAAATGTATCCAATCATACTTACTTGCGCTACAATTACCACTACAATATTGTCAATTTTCTAAATCAGCTCCGCTAATGTAGAATTTTAACCCACCGAACGAGGCTACACTAAATATAAACGCCAAAAAACCTTGATGCCAGTAATAGCGCCATTCGACCTTTGCTAATAACTCATAAACTGCATAAGATAAAATATGACCGAGTGTGACAGCAGCAACCGCTACTCCTAAGCTTAACAATCCAAAGTCATTTTTCAAATTCGCAAAAGAGTGTAGGAGGATAGCTGTCGGGGGAATTAAAGAGTGACACAAAATGTAAAGAATTTCCGGCCAACCAAAAAAACCTGAAAATTTAGAATCCGTATTGTTAAGCATATCTAAAAAATACTCTACTCGAATCTCAACTAAAAGAGCAATGTTAATTGCAAATGACAAAAGAAACGCGGCTACTAGCGCTTTAGCACGAAATTGAATAGAGACCGATCTGTGCCCCTCTCTTACAACTGAAAACTTTAAGACACCAATAATTGTCGGAATTATAGTCGCAAGAGTTATTATAATCAAATCGTAAACTAAAGCCCCGCTAAAAAGGGGCCATACTATATCATACTCTTCGAAGTACTTTGCTGCTAACGGCACAAACACTATGTATAGCACACAAGCTAACGCATATATTGACACAGCCGCATAGAAGCGAAATACGTTCACTGAAATTTCTAGTCGTCTAATTTTAAACTTCTTCATACCTGCCACTACTGCCATTGGTTTTGCGCGCTCTTCACAGTACCGGTATAGCCGTATATTCGAATCTAAGCAGTTCTCTCTCGGCCTCTAAAGGCTCTATATTCATTTTGTGAAAGCAATTTTGATAGCTTCCTATCAGCAATTTCCAGTAATGAATCTTTGAGCCCGATTCGAGGTATGTCTGGTTTAGCCATATAGAGTAAAAAAAATGACAACTTTGTTGCGTCGTGAGCGTTCTCCAGCTCTTCTGCTAAGGGCAGTTTCGATTTTCTATAGCCTTCCAATATATTTACTAGATCGTCGAATTCATTTCGTCTGAGAAGAAGGGTAGCGTACCTATGCGTAATATCGTTTGCTCGAGTTGCAAATCCAGAAATATATAGCATACCATATTCAATTTTTCTGTATAAAAATGTCAATTGGGAGGCAAAAATGAGATACGATAGAAGTAACAATATTATGGGAGAAAAAATCGCAGGATTAGTGTCTGATACAAAAGTGAGTAGTTGGATAAACAGGTCATCAGATTTGTCGTCTAAAGGTAGTTTTGTGAGTAATTTATTGACCATTGTGTCTGATTTAGATGCGACAAAAAAGTAAATGAAACTCAATGGAAAAGAAGTTGCCATGGCGCAAATTCTCTTTTGCCACTTTTCTGTAATTTCTTTTACTAAAAAGAAACTAGCAACATTTTGAATATTACGGGTTCGGCCAGCGTTTCCAAACATGTTGAATTGAATGACAACAACCCAAGCGGAACATACCATAATAACTATGACAAAGATAGTTGGCTCAGCTGCTTCTAGATGACTAGACAGCCAAGACTTACTTGGATTTGTTGTGTCCTGAGAAATTTAGCGACACCGCTTATTTGGGCAAGGGTTTGCCAAGACTGTTTCCGCGGTTATCAAATGGAGCACCGTAGTTGTTGAAGTCAATAAAAAGGCGCCAAGAGCAAAGAATCGAAAAGCCATTGCGTATTTGTTCATTCCCACACCCTCCCTTGTCTGGTTGTTCATCAAGCGAAAAGTGGCGCTGTACTCTGATAGGACAAGACTCAATTCGGAAAACATATTATCGAACCTATATGGCCTAGACTCTTTATCTATTTTTGCTGAATTTTTGTTCAAATCTGCTATATGTAGATTATTTTGAAGCAAGTGCCTGAGAAGATATGATCAAGGTCGACGGCGACAACAAAAATGCCATGACTCACATTCAGAAACCGTAAAAAAAATCATTCTTAAGTCAACCTGACCGCTGCAAAAAGATTTGACGAAAATTCAATTTTAGATTAGTTTTCTGCGCTTAAAAAATGACTGTTTGCTTCTTGAAAATACGTCCGGTTCTTGAATAGATGAGTAGGTTTTCCGAGCATCACAGTACGTGTATCGTTGACGATAGCGCCGTTGTCTTTGTTGTACCGATGCTCTTGGAAGCCGCTTACAATATTTGTACAATCCACAACCGTCACCTTCGCCGGCAGCAGATGTGGATGGGCCGGCCCATCTGCGCCCAACCGGTCTGGGTTGCCCTTGGTCAGGTCGCTGATGGCGAGGGGGATATCCTCGCGGTTGTGGTAGACGGTGACCCGGCGTCCGAGCCTGGGCAGCAGGGCCAGCTTGTGGTCGTGCTCGAAGGCGTCGGCGTCTTCGTCGGGGGCGAACAGGAGGATCTCGTCGAACAGGCGGGGCAGGTCGTCGCCTATTTCGTTGCGCATCCCTTGGACGGCGTGGCGCAGGGCGTAGGCGCCCATGCTGTGGGCCATAAGGTGCAGGCGGCCGCGGCAGAGGTCTCTCCGCCGCCGGGCAGTTTCCGGGTCGCGCCCCAGGTCGGAGCGTACGCGCGGCCCCAGTTCGTCCGAGACCCGCCGCATGTATTCTCCAAGCTTCAGCAGGCCGCGGCCGAGCGCCACCCCCGACGTGCGGGCGTCGGCCCGGTCGTTCGCGTAGGCGATGTAAGGCATCAGCGACCCGTCGGACGGCCAGGAAAAGACGAAGAACGTGTAAGGACACTCGCCGGTTTCGTAAGTGATTTTCAGTCGGGCGGTGTCGATCAGCGCTTCGTGAAAACTGTAGTTGAACCCGTGGATAAACAGCACCGTATCGACGCCGGCGCGCATTTTTTCCCTGATTTCCTCGAATATCGCAATGCTTCCAAGAACCTGGGATCGGCGCCCCGGGCGCAACCGTTCGTGCGCGATATCGATCTCCGAAACGGCTTCCAGATCTTTTTCGACTTGCGCTTTTCCGAAGCGCAGGAACGATCCGCGATTATTCAGTTGATGGCCGAAATCCCTCGGATTCCGAGCCGGTAATGGATTTCTGTTGGTCCCGAAATAGACTTCGATCATTGACGGTATTCCCTGACCGCACTCAGTTTATTCAAAATATTCAAGGAGTTAGACCGAATTCCCGTTGACAGTTTCCCCCATCGCAACAAATCGACCGGAATCCGGCTTAATTGTTGCCGAAGCACCGCGATTGAAGAGAATAGTGCCGAACGCCGACGGCACATTTCTCAGGTAGCCCGCTGCGAAACCAGTGAATACAATTCTACTAATGCTAACGCCCACTTGCATCAAACTATGTTATAGGTTCTTGCTGTTTCCTTGCACGGATATGCCTTTTTCTTATTGATTCGCGGAAAATCCATTTAAAGAAACTTGAAATAGCTTGTCTAATCTTGCTGTTTTTTGCATTCTTCTGCTTTTTTCGGTTCACTGTTCGGTGAATCTGTTGACTGGCGGCTCAGTGCAGAACCACTTTTCGGGAAGACCCAAAGTGTCCGACGGGGGGCTTTTCGGGGAGTATTGTGGCGTGAGCCGTCTGCTTGGGCACGGAAGAGCGAAGTACACGACAGGAACATTGCTCGGGAGCAGCAGCGACCGGGGATGGAGCGGGCTGTTGGCCGAACGCTGGACGCACGCAGAGGGCGAGCTCGGCGAATTCCTGCCGCACGAAACCGAAATTGCCGTCATGCTCGAAGGCCGCGTCCATCTCCGCCGGCGCGGCGACGGCCGGCTGCAGCATAGCGATGCCGTGCCGGGAATGATCTGGCTGTGTCCGGCCGGCATCCGCGAGGACATGATCAAGGCCTACGGCGACGTTGCCGAGATGATCCATCTGTATCTGCCGGCGATGCCCCTGTCGGAGATGGCGCTGCGGGAGCTCGATGTCGATCCGGAATCCGTCAAGCTGCACTTCGACGGCGGCTTTCGCGATCCGCTGATCGAGCGGATCGCGCGGGCGGTCCAGGCCGAAATGCTCGATCCGGCGCCGGCGGGAAAGATGCTGGTCGAGACGCTGGCCTCCGCCCTCGGCGTTCAGATCCTGCGGCAGCATTCCAACCTCGTCCGGGTATCGGTGCCGCTGCCGAGCGTTCGCGGCGCACTCGACCCCCGGCGCCTTCGGCGGGTCAAGGAATATATCGAAGCCCATCTCAGCGAAGACCTGTCCGTCGAGATGCTCGCAAACAAGGCCTACCTCAGTCCGTTCCATTTCGCCCGCGCCTTCAAGACCGCGACCGGAACCTCGCCGCACCGCTACCTGACCGACCGCCGCATCGAACACGCCAAGGTGTTGATCGCGGAAGGCAGGCTGCCGCTGGTCGAAATCGCCGACCTCTGCGGCTTTTCCTCCCAGGCGCACCTCACGCGCTGGTTCAAGCGGATCGTCGGCACCACGCCGGGCGCCTATCGCACCAATCGCAGTTAGCAGACCGCCGAAAACGCTGGTCACGGCGTTGAGACTGTGATTCGCTTGGCCTTGGCGCATGCGCCAGGGATTGCCGTCACTTCCGGGAAACCCCATTGCCAGACTCAGTTTCGGAAACACCCCTCGCCGTCGTCGTCGGCGGGGCCCGCGGGATCGGGCTGTCCGTCGGGCAATGCCTGCTGCGCGACGGCTGGCGGGTCGCAGTGGCCGATCTCGATGCGCCGGAAGCAGCCGGAGCGGATGAATCCCGTGCCGGCGACGCGTTTCACTATATCCGCACCGATATCGCCGACAGCGGCGCCGTCGGCCGGCTCGCCGCCGGGGTGCAGGCGCTGGCCGGGCCGGTGCGCGGGCTGGTCAATGCCGCCGGCTACAACCGGCACGCGCCGTTGAGCGAGATCGACGACGCGACCTGGCAGGGGCTGCTCGACGTCCATCTCGGCGGTGTCATCCGGGCCTGCCGCGCCTTCCATCCGGCGCTCGCGGAAGGCCGCGGCGCGGTCGTCAACTTCTCCTCGATAGGCGCGCGGATCGGCCGGCCTCGGCGCGCGCCCTACGGCGCGGCAAAGGCCGGCATCGAGGCGCTCACCCGGACGCTCGCCGTCGAATGGGCCGCCGACGGCATCCGGGTCAACGCGGTCGCGCCGGGCATCGTCGATACGCGCATGATCCGGGAAAATATCGCGCAGGGGCGGGTCGATCCGGACAGCCTGCGCCGGGGCATCCCGCTGCGCCGCTTCGCCGAGCCGGCCGAGGTCGCCGAGGCGGTTGCCTTCCTCCTGTCCGACCGGGCAAGCTACATTACCGGCCAGACCCTGGCGGTCGACGGCGGCGTGCTGGCGAACGGCGACTGGTAGGGCGCAGGGCAGGGGAAGCGGGCCGCGATGGGCAGGCTGAAGGTGATCGTCGATCGGGAGCGCTGCGTCGGCTCGGGCGAATGCGTCTTCACCGCGCCCGGCATCTTCGACCAGGACGACGATGACGGCATCGTGATGCTGCTGACCGACACGCCGGAGGAAGCGCTGTGGGACGCCGCGCGCCGGGCCGCCCGCCAATGCCCCGCCAAGGCCATAATGGTTGAGGAAGGGTAGAGGCGCCTACACCACCGGGTTGCGCAATTCCCCCAACTTCTCGATACGGGCGGTGACGGTCTGGCCGGGGCGCAGGTAGTATGCCGCCGGTTCGTCCCGCGCCAGCGCGACGCCCGACGGCGTGCCGGTGATGAGGATATCGCCGGCCTCCAGCCCGGTGCGCGACCAGTATGCGATCAACTCGGCGACCGGGAATATCATGTCCGCCGTGCTGGCGTCCTGGCGGACATCGCCGTCGACTTCCAGGGTCAGCCGGAGCTGTTGCGGGTCGCCGACCGCGTCCGCCGTCGTCAGCCACGGCCCCATCGGGGCAAAGCCGGGGAAGTTCTTGGCCAGCACGATGCCGATCTGGGACTCCATCTCGCGCCGCTGGATGCCGCGCGCGCCGGCGTCGTTGCAGATCGCATAGCCGGCGACGTGGCCGAGCGCCCGTTCGGCCGTCACGTTCAGCGCCGGCGTCCCGATGACGACGGCCAGTTCGATCTCGTAATCCAGATCGTCGACTCCGTCCGGAATGGGCAGCGGGTCGAACGGGCCGGTCAGGCTGGACGGGAATTTCGCAAAGGCGGTCGGGAAGGTCGGAATTTCCACCTTGCCGCCGCGCTTGGCCCAGATTTCCTGGCCCTCGCGCACATGGTCCATGTAGTTGCGCCCGGCGGCGATAATCTTGCCCGGCCGCGGCACCGGCGGACCGAAGCGCCAGACCGCCGGGTCGGCGGGCGCGGCGCCGGCCTCGTCGAGCCGCCCCCCGACCTCGGCGAGGCGGGCCCGGCCCTCAGGCGCGAGCCAGCGGTAGCCGAGGGGATCCGTCAGGGCAGCCGGCAACACCGTGCCCGCGGCTTCTGCCGAAGCCGGGACAGGGAAAGCGCCGCCGGCGTCGTCGACAAAGGCGAGGCTCCGATACCCGATGTCGCGATGGATGAGATTGGCGATACGCACGGGAGGCGCTTCCCGCTCAGAACAGGTCGAACGGCACCTTCCGGCCGTGCGGGCACCAGCCGATCGTCAGCAGGGTCGCGTCCGAAACGGCTTCGAGCGCCGGATGTTCTTCGCCGCCCGGCAGGATGAAATAGGACAGCGTATCGTATGCCGTGCTGCCGAACGACAGGTCGCCCTCGAGCAGGAAGACGGCCCGATGGCCGGTCGGCACGGCGGCGGGCAGGGCGGAACCCGCCGCAATCCTCGCCACCTTGATGTTCGGGCCGCAGTCGAAGAAATAGGCCAGATCCTTGGCCTCGACACCGGGCAGGGCGGCATGGGGCCGCCACGGCATGCCGCCCGAGCGCAGCACAATATAGCTGTTGAGCCGCGGCTTCGGATATTCGATCTTTTCGCCGGTCAGTTCTTCCAGGATTGCCTCGTAGGCGTCGCGCTTGCGGCCGCTGGGGAAGGTGTAGACGCCTTCCTCGAAGGTGCCGGTCTCGGCCAGCCGCCGCTGCGCGTCTACCACTTCGTCCGGCTCTGGATAGGGGATGCCGGACGGACCCTCGAACTGGATGTCGGCAAAATGCAGCTGCTCGCCGCTCTCGACCGGCTTGACCGGCCCGTAATAGGCGCCTTCGGGGATATAGAGGCAGTCGCCCTTTTCGTAGACCTCGCGGCCGTATTTCATCTTGCCGGACAGCACGTAGCGCACCTGCTGGAAGGTGTGCCGGTGGCGCGGAGAATGGTAATAGGGCTCGGCATAGAGGCTGCCGATCCGGGCGGCGATGCGCCGGTCCTTGTCGAAGAAACCCCGGTAGCGCTGGTTGTAGCCCGGCCGGACGCCGATATCGACCCACGGCAGGTCCGCCTCGCGGACTCCGGTCGCTCCCTGTAAACTCATCGCCTTGCCTTTCCTCGCTCGCGGCGCCGGGCACCGGCGCGTCGCTTCGGGATTATGCTGCGCCGGCGCGCGGTGTCAAACCGGTGGTGTCAAACCGGTGGGGTCAAACCCGCGGGCGCCGCGGACTACCAGACCACCGGCAGTTCGTAGAGGCCGTAGATCTGGGAATCGTATTTGAAGGCGAGCCGGTTCAGCGGCTCGGCGGCCCGAAGATCCGGAAACCGCTCGAACAGCTTGCGGAACACCACCTGAAGCTCGACCCGCGCCAGCCCCTGGCCGAGGCAGCGGTGGATGCCGAAGCCGAAAGACATGTGGTGATTGGTCCGCCTGGTGATGTCGAAGCGGTCAGGATCGGGGAATTCGTCCGGATCGCGGTTGACCGACGGCGAAAGGGCGAACACGCCGTCGCCCTTGCGGATCGTCATGCCGCCGACCTCGACATCCTCCAGCGCGACGCGCCGGGGCGCGAACTGGACCGGCGACAAGTAGCGCAACAGTTCTTCGACCGCCGGTTCGGTGAGCGACAGATCGGCCTTGAAGGCGGCAAGCTGGTCCGGATGCTCGAGCAGCAGGACGACGCCAAGCGAGATCATGTTGGTCGTCGTATCGTGGCCGGCGCGCAGGATCATCGAGCAGATGTTGGCCAGGTCCTCGCGATTCAGGTCGCCGGGCACGACATGGTCCCGGATCACCCGGCCCAGCATGTCGTCGGCGGGCGTACGTTCCTTGGCCGCGATCAGGTCGCGGCAATACTGGACCAGGTCGTTGGCGGACTGCGAGGCCTCGTCCGCCGATTGCGAGAGGCCGTGCCGGCCGGCGGCGCATTTCAGGATGTAGGTATGGTCCTCGTAGGGCGAGCCGAACAGCTCGCACATCACCAGGGCCGGCAGTTCGACGGCGAGGTCGGCGACCAGGTCGCACGGCGGACCCTTTTCCGCCATGGCGTCGAGCAGCTCGCCGGTCAGCCGCTCGATCTGCGGCTTCAGGGCCAGCATCCGCTTGGTCGTGAATTCCCGGGTGAACATGCGCCGGAAACGGTCGTGGCGCGGGTTGTCCATGCCGACGAAGGCGCGCTCCAGCTTGTCGATGGCGCGACGCGCCTCGGTGACGGTCGGGAAATCCGGGCGCGCGAAGGCGCCGCTGAAACGCTCGTCGAGCAAGACCTTCTGATAGTCGGCGTAGCGGGTCAGCAGCCAGGCGCGCTGGCCATTCCACAGGGTGACCGGCGCGATCGGGCAGGTCTCCCGGGCAAGGGCATATTCCTCGGGAAGATCGAACTGCCGGTCGCGCCGGAACGGGAAGGGAGGCGGAACCCCGCTGTCGGAAAATGGGCAGCCCGCGTCATCCGGCATGGCAACGACTCCTGCTGACTTTCGTGCAATCCAGCCTCAAGGACGGCCGGCTGGAGCGCGCCGGGACGTAGTTTCCGACCGGCACATCCTGTTCCCCGGCGCGCATGCTATGCATCGTCGATGGACTTGTGAAGCCCGGCGACAAAGCGCCGGCGTTTTCGCCGATGGCGGCGCGGCGAGGCGATCCCCTGCCGCATGCCGCCGGGGCGGAACGGAAACTTCAATCGCAGCTATTGTGTTTGCGCCACAGCATCGGGTCGTGTTCCGCGGGTGCCTTGGCACAAGGATCGGTGCCGTAGCCCCGAAGCGCTTTGTATCGTGCGATCTGTTTTCCAGTGAGCAACGGGAAAGTCTTCAGATGGGCCGACAGATGGACGTAGCGCAGCGCCGACCGGGCCCGCCCGATATCTTCCAGCACGACGCGCAGGCTTTCGTCGGTCAGAGTCCGGCTGCCAAACGCCTGCTCCAGCGCCCGCTCGCCCGCGATAAGGCGCTTTCCCGCAGCGATGGCGTCGGCGCGCATTCGGTTGAAGATGCCGGCAACCGCCGAAACCTGGTCCGCGGTGAGCGGAATGTCGTTCTTCAATTCCAGCAGGTGGGCGGGGCCCGGGATGCCGTTCAGCTCCGCGGCCTTGGCGAGGCCCCAACCGCCGCCGCGCTTGAGCTCGGCGATGTCCTTCGCCGAAAGGCTCTTGATCGAGCGGGCGTCCTGGCCGGCATAAGGCGACGGCCGGGTCTTCCCGGTCTCGGCCAGACTCGCGCCCGAACAGGAGAGCAGTAGAAATATCGGCAGAAGGCGTAGTGCAAGACAGGTTCGGGTCACCCTAGATTTCTCCGTGCTGATTGGGCGTCGGCCTCGTGGCAGAACAGATGTCGTGATCCCGAACGGATATTGCAAATTGGCTCGCACCTGTCCGACCGGATGTGCCAGTGTCCCGGCCGATGCCCGCTCTCCAGATCGTGACCCCGTCGCTAACCGGCCCTTCCCACGCTGACGCCGGCGGCTGCCTCCATCGGCAGGATGACCGAGGCGATGTCGTCGCGGGCGTGGCCGTGCGCCGCGGCTTCGGCGAACAGCGTCATCGCGGTTTCGCCCAGCGCCAGCCGGAGCCCTTCGGCCCCCGCCAGGTCGAGCGCGCCCTGCAGGTCCTTCATGATGTTTTCGACCGATGCCGCCGCCTCGAAGTTGCGCGGCAGGAAGTGATTGGGTGCAACTCGTTCCAGCGTGCGGCTGTAGGCGGTACTCTGCGACAGGACTTCGTAGAGGGCGTGCCCGTCGATGCCGGCTTTCGCGCCGAGCACCATGGCCTCGGCGATCAGGGCATGGCTGGTTATCGTGATCAGGTTGTTGCAGAGCTTCGCCGTGACCCCCGTGCCGGTTCCGCCCATGTGGAAGGTCCGCTTGCCGAGGCTGTCGAAGACCGGGCCGGCCCGCTCGACCGCCGGCTGCGCGCCGCCGGCGATGATGCTGAGGGTGCCCGCCGCCGCAGCGTGCGGCCCGCCGCTCACCGGCGCATCGATATAGTCGGTCCCGGCCGCGGCGATCGCCCGCCCGATCTCGCGGGAGGTCATCGGGTCTATGGTCGCAAAGTCGATGCAGACCGGCGGGACGGTCGTCGCGGCAGGCACGCCGTCCGGTCCTGCGAAAACCTCGCGCGACTGGTCCGGCGTCACCCGGCAGGAACAGAATATTTCCACCCTGCCGGCAACCTCGGCCACGGAACCGCCGGCAACTGCGCCTTTGGCGACCGCAGCTTCGACTGCTTCCGCATTTCCGCTGAAGACGTGGACTTCGTGGCCCGCTTCGATCAGCCGGCCGGCCATGGGCTGGCCCATCAGGCCAAGCCCGACAAAACCGATTTTCATGGGCTGCTCCCTTCGATGCGCGCCGCCATGCCGGGCTGTCTAGCATGAACGCGCCTGCCGAAATCCTGTTCGAGCCGCAGCGCTTCGGCGCGGCCACCCTGCGCAACCGGATCGTCATGGCGCCGATGACGCGCAAGCGCTCGCCGGCCGGCGTGCCGACCGAAGAGGTTGCGGCCTATTACCGGCGGCGCGGCGAGGGCGGCGCCGGGCTGATCTTCAGCGAAGGCGCCTTCATCGACCATCCGTCGTCCCAGGCCCATGAGGGCGAGGCGTACGACAACATCCCGCATTTCTTCGGGCGCGAGGCGCTGCGCGGATGGGAGCGCGTGCTGGCGGAAATCCACCGGACCGGCGCGCTCTTTGTGCCTCAGCTCTGGCATGTCGGCGAGGTCAGGCGCCTCGGCATGCCGGACGATCCGGCCGTGCCCGGCTACGGGCCGCGCCGGATCGTCGAAAACGGCGAGGTCGTCGTAAAGTCGATGTCGGAGCGGGATTGCGAGGATATCGCCGAATCCTATGCCCGATGCGCCCGCACGGCACGCGAGATGGGCTGCGGCGGCGTGGCGTTGCACGGGGCCCACGGCTACCTGATGGACCAGTTCTTCTGGCCCAAATCCAATCCGCGGACGGACGGGTTCGGCGGCGCGATGGCCAACCGCTGCCGCTTTGCCTGCCTCGTCATCGAGCAAATCCGCGCTGTCGTCGGCCCGGAGTTCCCTATCGTCTTCCGCTTCTCGCAATGGAAGATGACCGATTACGACGCCCGGATCGCCGAGACACCGGCGGAACTGGAGACCCTGCTCAAACTTCTGGTTCGTGCCGGCGTCGACTGGTTCGACGTCAGCACGAGGCGGTTCTGGGAACCGGCCTTTCCGGGCGATCCGCGCAGCCTCGCGGCCTGGACCCGCCACCTGTCCGGCAAGCCGGCGATCGCCGTCGGCAGCATCGGCCTCGACCGGCCTCATCAGTCCAAGTTCTTCCGGGACAAGGTGAAGATCGATGCAAATGTCGCCGATCTCGGGCCGGTCGTCGAAGCTCTGGCGCGGCGCGACTTCGATCTCGCCGCGGTCGGCCGGGCGATCCTGGCCGACCCGGAGTGGCCGGAGAAGGTCAGGGCAGGAAGAACCGCCGAAATCCGCCCCTTCGAGCGCGCCGATCTGGCGACTTATCGCTGAATGCCCATTTGCGGCGCCGGATAGAGAACGGTTTCCTCGGTCCACACGCCTTCGACGCTGCGCACGTGGTCCGCGAAGCCCACGATCTCAGGGACCGGGCCGGCCAGCAGCGCGTCGACCTGCGCAGCGCTCCGGGCGGCGATCTCGTCGACACAATCGCACAGCGGTTCCGCCCCGCCCGCTTCAGTCGGCCTGGCGAGGTTCTGGGCATAGCCCTGCCCGGCGCCGGATGCCTTCAGCAGCCCGGTCAAGCCCGGCCCGAGGGTGCTGCGCCACCATGCCCGGAACTCACCGGGGCCGACCTGCGGGTTTCGGCGGATTTTCAGGAACAGCTTCCGTCTTTCGCCGTCGAAGGGAAGGAGGAGATGCTCTTCGGTGAGTACCGCGACGTCGCGGACCGGCCGGGCGAAAGTCTCGAGTTCGTCCCGCTTGAGGACCGGGCCGGCGCTGCGGTCGGCGATATGGTTCCGTCTATGCGCTTCGTCCCTGTACCAGACCGCCGCCACGCCGTCGCATCGGGCGACCGGCATGCGCAGGTCCGGCATCTCGACGGCGTCGCAATGAACGTAGCGGTGGACGTTTGACCAACGCGGCATCGACATGCCGAGCCGGGCGTGCTCGCGCCAGCGCGCCCGGAAGGCCTCGTGGTCCATCTCCGGCCGCCGCTCGGCGAAATAGATCAGTTTCGGCCGCGGCGGCACGGGCCGGGGCCTACCGCCGGTGCAGGCGGTTGTCGAGGACCAGCAGGAAGCCGTTGATCGAGACGGCGAAGATGCCGATCAGCACGGTGATCGCGATCATCATCGAAACGTCGTTGACCTCGATCCCGCCCATGATCAGATGGCCGAGGCCGCGCACTGAGGCGAACATCTCGCCGATCATTACCCCGAGGAAGGTGATGGAGAAACTGAGCCGGGTCGCGGTCACGAGTTCCGGAATCGTGGCGGGCACATAGATCAGCGGGAAGGTCTGCAACGGGCTCATCCGCATGCTCTTGGCCGTCCGGAGCAGCGCCGGGTTGATCGAGCGCACGGCGTTGTAGGTGATCAGCGTCATCGGAATGATGCCGTGGATCGCGCCGAAGGCGACCTTGGCGGCGAAACCGAGGCCGAAGAACAGCAGCATGACCGGATAGAGCGTCACCTTGGGCGTCGCCTGGAGCGCCACGAACAGGGGCGCGAAGATCTCGCCGGCGCGCCGGTTGAGGCCGAGGATCATCCCGATCAGCGCGCCGCCGAAAATGGCGATGACCAGCGCGACGCCGAGCGCCCGCAGCGTTTCCTCGGCATGGCCCCAGAAGCGAGCGGTCGGGAACATGATTTCGGCGCGCTCAAGGGTTTCGAGCGGCGAGGTCAGCGCCTCGCTGCCGACGAGATAATGAAGGAACTGCCAGATCGCGAGCAGGGCGACGATCACGATGCAGGCGTCGAGCGTCTTGCTCAACGTCCCACCTTCGATCGTGATCTTCTTTGCGGTCGAGACCGTCCAGGCCGATCCGGCGGTGAATTGCGAGCGGCGCTCGAAGATATGCACGCCGGTCAGCAGGACCGTGACGAGGAGAATGACGAAGAGCAGAAGCCCGTACATCTTCTCGCTTTCGAACCCGTCGTAGGCGAAGGCGATGGAGAAACCGAGGCCGGAATTGGACAGGATGAACTCCGATCCGATCACCCCGGCCATGCCGTAGCCGAGAACCAGCTTGATACCGGTGAAAATATACGGCGCCGCCGCCGGCAACTGGATCCGCACTGCCGTCTCGACCCTTCCCATCCGGAAGCTCCGGCCGGTCTTGGCGAGCACCGGCGGGATGCGGTCGAGCCCGCTCAGCGTGTTGGTAATCATGGCGACCAATGCATAGGCGAAGCCCATCAGGATGATCGAGAAATCGTTCATCCCGACGACGACGATGGCCAGCGGGTAGAGCACGAAGAACGGCAGCGCATAATAGCTCGCGATGACCGGCTCCATCGCCCGGCGCAGCCGCGGCAGCCGGAAGAGGAGAAGCCCGATCAGGAATCCCAGGATGGTGGCCAGGATGATCGCGATGAAGATGTTGCGGATCGTCTTGGTGGTCTGCTGCCAGAATTCGGCCTCTCCCATCAGGCCTGCCAGCGTCGTGACCATGCGCGACGGCGCGGTCAGCTGCAGCGGGCTGATCGCGCCGGCCTGGCACAGGATTTCCAGCAGAAGGACCGCCGAGACGAGCAGGGCGATCCGGATATTGGTCGAGCTCCGCCTCACGGGCCGCCGTCTCCCATCGCCTTCATCGATTCGCCGCGCAGCTGTTCCCAGAGATGGGTGGTCACCTGGCCGAATTCGTCCTTGGAGGCCATGCGACTGTCGCGGTCGACCGGCCAGCCGGTCTCCACGACCTCGATAAAGACACCGGGCCGGGCCGACATGACGCCGATGCGGTCCGACAGCAGCGCCGCTTCGTCGAGCGAATGGGTGATCAGCAGCACCGTGGCGCCGGTCTCGCGCCACAGGCGCAGCAGTTCGTCGCCCATCAGGATCCGGGTTTGCTGGTCGAGCGATCCGAACGGCTCGTCGAGCAGGATCAGCCGCGGTTCCATGACGAAGGTGCGCGCGATGCAGACGCGCTGACGCATGCCGCCCGAGAGTTCGGACGGCCGGGCTTTGTCAAAACCCTGGAGCCCCATGAAGTCGATGGCGTAGTCGACCCGGTCCCGGACCTCGGCACCGGCCATGCCGAGGCGGCGCAGGCCGAAGGCGATATTGTCGAACACAGTAAGCCAGGGAAAGGACGCATCGTCCTGGAAGACGATGCCGACCCCTTCCGGCACCGCGCCGCGAACCGGCCTGCCCTCGAAAATGACCTCGCCGCCGGTCGGTTCGGTCAGGCCGGCGACGATATCCATCATCGTGGTCTTGCCGCAACCGGACGGGCCGATCGTGGCGAAGAATTCGCCTTGCCTGAGCGACAGGTCGATCGGGCCGAGGGCATGGACGGTACCGCCATAGACATGCTCGACGGCGCCAAGCGTTACAGCGGTTTCCATCCCGGCGGCCGGTTCCGCCGCAGTTGCCGGTGAAATCGCTTCAGCGCCTGTTTCAGGAGACATGACGTATCGGAAGTTCTTGGACGGATCGGATATTCGCCGACGGAGATGCCCTTTCGCCGAGGGCAGCGAGCCTGCTGAAATACCAGATTTCGGAACGGTTCACACTTATTTGCATGGCCACCTGACGATTGAATTGCTTTCGAGAAGACACCATTTTATCAGAAAAAATTATACCGATCAGAAGAATACAGTATTAGAAATTATAATTTTCTCATGACATGGTCTTTCCAGATGAAGCGGACAGACAAGGGCGACACCCGTTTCGCCCTCAACGAGGCACCGATCGGCGGAAACCAGTGAGCAATTGTGGCTTGCGAACCCGCTACCGCCGGTCCGGTGCGCGCCGCGGCCCCCGAAAGGGCCGCGGCGTTGCCCGCACCTCCTCCGGGCAGCAAGAAGGCGGCGCCTTGCCGGCGCCGCCTTTTCGCATTCGCCCGTGCGGCCGGACTACATGCCTTGCTGGTCCTTCGGCAGGAAGGAATCGTCCAGGATGTCCTTCCAGTTGATCGGGCCTTTCCAGGCGCCCTGGTCGCGCAATCCATCAAGCATGGCATTGAGCGCCGGGATATCGAACTTACCGCGGCCCCAATAGTTGATCTTGACCATGTTCTTGACCGCGCTGATCGCGACCTCTTCCGAGACCTTCTTGCCATAGGCCTTGGCGACCAGCTTCGCCGCCTTGACCGGCTCGCTGTAGAGATAGTCCACCGCCGCCCGGCGCGCCGCGATGATGTTACGCAGCTTTTCCGGCTGTTTCTTGGCGAATTCGGCGGTCGTCACGCCGACGGTCTGGGTCATCCGCGGCAGGTTGCTCAGATCGAAGGCGATCTGATACTTGCCTTTCCGGCCGCTCCAGATCGGCTCCAGGATGAGGGCGGCCTGAACGTCGTCGCGCTCCAGCGCGGCCAGCCCGGCGCCGACCTTGCCGAGCGAAACCAGTTCGATCTCGCCTGGCTTGTAGCCCGCCGCAGCAACCGCCATCTTGGCCAGCGTCTGGCTGGTCGAGCGCGGCCTTGTGTAGGAGACCTTCTTGCCCTTGAGATCGTGGATCGACTTGATACCGCTGCCCGGCATGGAGACCCAGAACAGGTCTGCCAGGGTCATCACGTTGGCGCTGACGATCTTGACGTCGTGGCCTTCGCGGAAAGCGGCAAGCACGGCCGCCGTGCCGACGACGCCATAGCCTGAGCCGGAGGCAATCTGGTTGCGCATCGTGGTGCCGCCGCCGGACGACGAGATCACCTGGGTAATATCGATACCGCGCTTCTTGAACTCGCCCCGTTCGATGGCGACCGCAATCGGCGCGGTGTTGAACAGGAAGCCATAGTGCGAAGCGACGATCGTCTCGGCCTGGGCCGGGACGGCTGCCGCGGCGAAAACGAACGCCATCGCGCCTATGCGTGTGTTGCGCCAAAACATGGACATGGCCGTCTCCTCTTGATGGCCCGCGTTTTCAACGGCGGGCAATTCCTCTCGGGATGGTGTCGGAGTATTGTGCAGAACGGGTCGGACTGCGGTCCTTATCGTCTTTATCGCGCTATCCTTCCCCCGATCCGCTCTTGCTCGGCGGCGCAGACGCAAACTGCGCCGACGCTATTGCCCGTCGTCCTGTCGACGACAGTGGCGAAAGTCGGTTTTGCACTCCAAACCCGGGCGCAGTATATGAACCGCCGTCATGCTGTCAACGGAACGGCGGCGCCTGCCGATGCCGGCGAAACCTGCCAAATTGCGGATATTCGGCGGAATTCCGACAAATCGGGCGTTGTCGCTGCACGGAGGCGGTATGCTACGCGTGCATAGCAACCAATCGGGATAACAGAAGGATGTTCGAAAGGTTGAACGCCCCCTTCGGCGCGGAAACCCGGTCGGTCGATCTTACCCGGCCGCTGGATGCGGCGACGGCCTCGGCGATCCGGTCGGCGTTTCTTGAGCATGGCGCCCTGGTATTTCGCGGGCAGCAGGTCGAGGACGCGCATCTCGCGGCTCTCGGGGCGCTGTTCGGTCCGCTGGAACAAAATCTGATCGAGAACAATGACGGCCGGATCATGAGCGCCGTCCACTGCATCACGAACTTCGATTCCGAGGGCAGGCCGTCCGCCCGGCCCTACATCAACACCAACTATTTCTGGCACACCGACAAGTCATATCTCGCCGTCCCCTCGCTCGCGACCATGCTGCATCCGGTCGAACTGCCGACCGCCGGCGGCGATACGCAGCTGGCCCATATGGGTCTCGCCTATGCCGCGCTGCCGGACGCGACCCGGGAAAAAGTCGCGGGACAACGGGCGATCCACAGCCTCGAATTCATGCGCGAGAGCCTCGACAACCCGCCGCCGACCGAAGACCAGAAGCGCAGTGCGCCGCCGGTCAGCCACCCGATCGTCCGGCCCCATCCCGAAACCGGGCAGCCCTGCCTCTATATCGGCATGTACGCCTCCCATGTCGAAGGCCGGCCGGTCGCCGAAGGCCGCACGATCCTGGCCCGCCTCCAGGAGCAGTCGACCCAGCCGCCCTTCGTCTACTCCCACCGCTGGCGGCCCGGCGACGTGATGATCTGGGACAACCGCTGCCTGATGCACCGCGGCGTTTCGGACTACGCGATGGATCGCGAACGCCGGGTGATGAAGCGGGTCTGCGTGCAGGATCCCGCCGGACAGGGTGCGGGTTCAGCCGACCCCAGCCTCGGCTAGCAGCTTCCGCGTCGCCGCCACGGCGTGGGAAACCCGTTCGACTGCATTCATGCCGGCGGCGGCCAGCGCGGCCTGCGGTATCTCGAGGGCGAGCGGTATACCGTCGGGAAGCGCCCTCAGGATCGCAGCGAGGTCGATGTCGCCCGCGCCGGGCAAGAGGCGCTCCCTTGTCGCTTCGTGGACCAGCCGCGCGCGCGGCGGCAGCGTGTCCAGTGCCGGCGCATCGCAGATCTGGGCGTAGCGGAACCAGCGGCGCGGCATGCGCGCCAAGTCCTCGACGGAGCTGCCCGAGCGGTGGAAATGCAGGGTATCGAGCGCGATGCCGAGCGCGTCGCGGTTGCAGTCCCGAATCAGTCCGGCCGCCGCCGAAAGGTCGGAAAGCGCCATCCAGGGTACGAATTCCAGATCGACCGTCAGGCCGCGTTCGGCCGCCAGGTCGCAGAGGTCGCAGACAGTGTCGACCGAGCGGGCCGGATCGGCGTCGTCGACCGAGGCCATGACATGCCGGGCGCCGAGCCGGGCCGCGGCGTCGAGAAACGGGATATAGTCGGCGACCTGCGTGGCGGGCACGATCCGCGCCGTGTTCGCGTCCAGCGCCGCAATGCCCCGGTCGGCCATGGCCGCCAGCATTTCCGCCTGGAGCGCGCTTTCCAGCAGCAGGGGCGTCTCCCCGCCGCCGGGCTGCCCGCCGAGCAGCCGCAGGCCGACATGGCTGCAGCCGGCCCGGCTTGCCGCGTCGACCGTCTCGAGCGGCGACAATTCCGGCACGGTGTAATAGGAAAGGGAGATCGCTCGGGTCATTCGGACAGTGGGACGGCGGCGAGGCGGATGGACGGTGCCGGCACCTAACATCCGCCATGCGGCCGGGCAATGTCGCGAGCCCCGATGGAATCGACGAAGGCGGCGATGAACACGGCGATTTTTAATGGATGACGCCGGGGAGCGCCCGGTCGCGGTCGTTATCGGCGGCGGCAACGGCATCGGCGCGGCGGTCTGCCGCCTCATGCACGAGCGCGGCTGGCGCGTCGCGGTCGCGGACATCGACGGCGGCGCGGCGCAACGCGTGGCCGGCGATCTCGAAACCGCCGCCTTCGGCTTCGACATTGCCGACGAGGCCGCGGTCGAGGACGCTGCGAAACGGATCGAGGGCGAGGTCGGACCGGTCGCCGCGCTGGTCGTGGCGGCGGCGGTTTTCCAGGACATCGCGCCAACCGAAGACCTGCCGCTCGCCGAGTGGGAGCGTATTCTCCGAATCAACCTGACCGGCACGCTGATTGCAAACAAGGCGGTCGGCCGGCGCATGGTTGCGCGCCGGCGGGGCAGCATCGTCAACATCGCCTCGATCGCTGCGCTCGGCTCCATGCCCGCCGAGGCCTACGGCACGAGCAAGGCCGGCGTCGTCCATCTGACGAAGAACCTGGCCGGTGAATGGGGCCGCGCCGGCGTGCGGGTCAACGCGGTCTCGCCGGGCTCGACTCTGGTGCCCCGGGTGGAGGAACGGCTGAAATCGGGCCGCTATGCCGCCGAACCCGGCGACTTCACCGCGCTCGGACGGATGGTCGAACCGCAGGAAGTCGCCGAAGTCGTGGAATTCCTCGCTTCCGACCGGTCCTCGGCCATGACGGGCAACAATCTGGTCGTCGACGCCGGCTGGCGCGTCGCCTCGACCTGGGCCCAGTTCGGCGGCGTGCGGAAGTTCTAGGGCATTCGCGCGCAATTTTTCGGCAACGAACCGGTGATTCCTGCGTCTTCTCTCCATGTCGCCCCGGATGGAGCGAAGCGGAAGTCCGGGGACCAGAGGCACAGGCACGGACAACCGGGGCGGCCCCTTCGACAAGTTCAGGGCAGGCACTGGGCGCCGGATCAAGTCCGGCGCGACTCGGATGGGTATGATGGTGAATGCAGGATTCCCGGGAATCGTCTGGTGGCAAGCCCCCGTAGAACCCCCCGTAGAACCGGTCGGGCCTAAACCTGCCGGAGCAGCCGCCTCGCATTGTCGGCCCAGACCGGATCGATCTCGCCGTGTTCGCCCTCTCCCGGCTGATCCCAGCCGGCGAAATTGGTGCCGTAGACGATCCGGTCGTTGCCAACCCATTGCCGGAGCAGGTCGAGCGCCGACGGGTCGGTGACATGGGCGTCGTACCACAGCCGGGTGACGGCTTCCTCGAAGGCGCCGTCTTTCTTGATCTCCTCGCCGGCCCAGGGCCGTTTGCGCGCCGCCTGGGCGAGCCGGCCGGCGAGCATCGGCAGGCCGCCGCCGCCGTGGCTGATCCAGATGTCGAGCCCGGGATGGCGGTCCAGCACGCCGCCGAAGATCAGCGTAGCGACGGCGATCGATTCCTGCGCCGCGAAGCCGATGACAACATCGAGATCGAACCGCTTCAGGTTCGGATCGCCCGGCGGCCCATCGATGCCCGAGGGCGCGGGATGGAAGAACAGCGGCACGTCCAGCTCCACGAAAGCCTCGTAGAGCGGGTCGAGCGCCGGGCTGTGGAGAGGTTCGTTGAACTCCGTACCGGTCGCCGCACCCCACAGGCCGAGTTCGCCGACCGCCCGGTGCAGTTCCTCCACAGCGGCGCCGGCATCCTGCATCGGCAGCGAGGCGAGCCCGCCGAGGCGGTTAGGATAGCGCCGCACCAGCTCGGCGCAGGCATCGTTATGCTTGCGGCAGAAGGCGACCGCTTCGGCGGTTTCGATATGGTGAAAATAGGTCAGCGGGCTGGGCGACAGGACCTGGAAGTCCGTTCCGTCCCGGTCCATGCGCTGCAGCCGCAATTCCGGATCGGTGAACGGGCTCGCCTTGTGCCGCACGCCGACCAGCTTGTAGTTGCCGACCCGGTACCAGGGCGTGCCGTCCGCGTCCTCGCCGAATTCGGGCCCGTGCCGCCCGGCCGCTCCCATCGTCGAGTTGAGGCGGACGTGGGCGTGCACGTCGATAACCGCCGCCGTCCCGATTCCCGTCATCGCTTGCTCTGTTCTCAATCGTCCGAAAAGTGCTGCGCATTATGGCCGGCGCTGCCGGAGGGTCAAATCCTGCGAAGCGTAACCGGATATCCGGAATTTGCGCCCCAAATCCAACTGTGCCAGCATCGCGGCCGACTGTTCGTCCCACGGGAAATTCCGGATGCCCGCAGCCTTGCCAGCGCAGATGACGGTGCGGGAATGCGCCGAAGCGGTGATCGCCGCACAGCGCCGCCACGGTGCCGGGCCCGCGGCCCTCCTTGCCGCCGTCGGGCGGCCGATCGCCGCCCTGCTGGAGCGGGACGATCTGCGCGAGCAGGGTATACCGCGGCAGGGCAATAATGTTGCCTGGTCGCAATATCTCTATTTCGACGGCGACCTGTCTTTCCTGCTGTTTGAAGTGCCCGAAGGGGGCAGTGTGCCGCCCCACGACCACGGAGTCTGGGAACTGTTCGCGGTCTATCGCGGACGCATGCGCCATACCGTTTACCGCCGTACGGACGACGGCGCGGTCGCAGGATACGCAAAGCTGGCGGCGACCGACGACAGGGTGATGCGCGCAGGCGAGTCGGCCATCGTCGCGCCGCCGGCGGATATTCACGGCTTTCGTGCATTGGACGGCGATGCGATGGGGCTCACCGTCGTTTCCGGCAAATACAAGCCCGACCGGCATTACTACGATCCGGACAAGGACAGCTATGTCGTCAAACGCACGGCCAACCTGCGCTAGCGCGACCGGCGAGGTATCGGCGGTATGAGCGGGGACGGAGGCAAATCTGCGCTGGTGACCGGCGCGGCCGGCGGGCTCGGCCTGGCTATCGCGCCGCGGCTGGGGGGCGGCGGGTGCCGCGGTGCGCCGGGCGGGGCCGGCGGGCTGGGCGTGGCTATCGCGCAGCGGCTGGCGGCCGACGGATGCCGCGTTGCGCTGGCCGATATCGACGGCGAGGGCGCAGCCCGGTCGGCTGCGGAACTGCACCGGGCATCCGGCTATTCTTGCGACGTGACTTGTGAAGACTCGGTAGGCGAAATGCTGGGCCGATTCGAGGCGGCGTTCGGCGGCCCGCCGGATATCCTGGTCAACAATGCCGGCATCGTGCGCTTCGGCGACCTGCTGGAACATCCGGTCGAGGATTTCCGCAAGGTGACGGAGGTCAATCTTGTCGGGACCTTTCTGATGATACGCGAGGTCGGCGCGCGCATGGCGGTCCGCGGCAGCGGCGCAATCGTCAACATCACGTCGCTGAACGCCGTGCAGACCAGCCCGGATGCCGGCGCCTATCCGGCGACAAAGGCTGCGGTCGCGAAGCTGACCGAGCAGTTCGCCCTGGCGCTCGGCCCCAGGGGCGTCCGCGTCAACGCCGTCGCGCCCGGCTTCATCGACGCCGGCATGTCGGCGCCGATCTACCGGGATCCGGAGGTTCGCGCAGAGCGCGGCCGCGCCGTGCCGGCCGGGCGAATAGGAACGGCCGCAGATGTTGCCGCCGCTGTCGCCTTTCTGGCTTCCGACGAGGCTGGCTATGTTCAAGGCCAGCATCTGCTGGTCGACGGCGGAGTTTCGTTCAGCCTGAAGAACCAGATGCCGCGCAAGGCGCCGAAGGAAGCCGAGAAGTAGCGGCATGCGCGCGCTAGTCCTTTCCGGCGGGATCCGGCACGATTTCGCGGACAATGCCGCGGCGCTGGCCGAACAGTTCGCCGTCGCCGGGTTCGATCCGGAAATCGAGACGAATATCGAGGCCGGGCTGGCCCGTCTTGAGAACGGCGGTTATGCCCTGCTCACCGTCATGGCGTTGCGCTGGCGCATGGAAGGCGATCCGAAATACGCGCCGCACCGGGCGGAATGGGCGTTCAGCCTGTCGCCGGAGGGCCGCGCCCGGCTGGGCGGCTTCGTTCGCAGCGGCGGCGGCCTGTTCGGGTTCCACACCGCCTGCCTCTGTTTCGACGACTGGCCGGAATGGCGCGACATCCTCGGCGGCGTGTGGGTCTGGGGCCGATCCTGGCATCCGCCGCTCGGTCCGGTCTCGGTTGCGAGGACGGCTGAAGACCATCCGCTGACCGCCGGAGCGGGCGGGTTCGAACTCGTCGACGAGGTCTATAGCGGCCTCAGCCTGGCGGCCGGCGTTCGCCCGCTGCTCGAAGCCAGGGCCGGAGAAATGGAACGGGCCGAACCCGTCCTGTGGACGCACCGCTACGGCAAGGGCCGGGTCGTCTTCGACGCCCTGGGCCACAACAGGGCGTCGATAGAGAATGAGAACCATGCTGAAATCGTCCGCCGCGCCGCCGTCTGGGCGGCCGGAGGCCGGTCCGGCAACGACGATGTCCGGAGCCTCCGCGGTTCGGGCTGGAACGGCGATCTCGAAGAGATGCGCGGTAGCAGCGACACTGTTGGCCGTTCGCCATATCGAAAATATTGATCCGACCGGGCGGCAAACGATCTCACATACGCGCAGGTAGGGACCGGCGCCCGGGCGGCCGGGCTTGCAATGCGCGACCTGCCCGGCGCAAATCGCGGGCGGGGACAGAACGACGGAGGCCGGCGATGGATGCCGACCGGGTGATCTCCCGCTACGGGCTGCAGCCGCATCCCGAGGGCGGCCACTTTCGGGAGACCTACCGGGCGCCCGCTGGGCCCGGCGAACGCGCCGCGGTCACAGCCATCTATTACCTGTTGAAGGCAGGCGAGACCTCGGCCTGGCACCGCATCGATGCGGTCGAGATCTGGCATTACTACGCCGGTGCATCCCTTCGCCTCTCGCTGTCGCCGGACGGGCGGACGACGACGACCGGCCTGCTCGGCACGGCCGCCGGCGCCGAGCCGCATCTCGTCGTGCCTGTCGGCTGCTGGCAGAGCGCGGTGTCCGAAGGCGACTGGACCCTCGCCGGTTGCACCGTCGCGCCGGCCTTCGAGTTCGCCGGCTTCGAACTGGCCCCGCCCGGCTGGCAACCCGGTTGATCGAGGAGACCCCACCCCGGCGCGGCCCGGCGGCGATTGCTTCCGGCAGGTTGGCGTGCGACATCGGATCGGTCGAAGAAGTTGCCTCCGATCCGCAACAATCCGCGCCGCGATTCCCCGGGGAAGATCTCCCGGGCGTCGCCGCAGGCAAGTGACAGCAGGAGCGCATGAAACCGCCAGCCTTCAGTTATTTTGCGCCCGAGACGGTCGAAGAGGCGACGGCCCGATTGGCCGAATACGGCGACGACGCCAAGCTGATTGCCGGTGGCCAGAGCCTCGTGCCGATGATGAATTTTCGCCTGGTCAGCCCGGCGGCGCTGATCGACATTCGGAAAATTGCGCCGCCCGACGCGATCGAAGAATCCGGCGGCCATGTCCGCATCGGCGCGCTGACGCGGCACCGCGCCCTCGAAACGTCGCCGTTGATCGCGCACCGGATTCCGGTTCTTGCCGCGGCGATGGGGCATGTCGCGCATCTGGCGATCCGCAACCGCGGGACGATCGGCGGCAGCCTGTGTCACGCCGACCCGGCGGCGGAACTGCCGGCGATAGCCGTGCTGCTGGACGCCCGAATCCATGCGGCGCGTCGGGGCGGTGTGCGCACCGTCGACGCCGGCGCGTTCTTCGAGGGCGCGCTCTGGACCGCTCTCGAAGACGATGAAATCGTCACGCACATCGATTTTCCCCTGCTGCCGCCGGGCGCCGGATGGGGCTTCCACGAATTCGCGCGCCGTCACGGCGACTTCGGCCTGGCCGGCGCCGCGGTAACGGTGTCAGGGTCCGCCGGCCGGGCGTCGGAGGTCAGGATCGCCCTGCTGGGCGTCGGAGAGACGCCGGTACGGGCGCATGCGGCCGAAGATCTGCTGACGGGTAGCGGTTTCGAGCCCGATGAAATAGCTGCCGCGGCGGCCGCCGTCCGCGACGGCCTCGACCCGACCGACGACCTGCACGCCTCGGCGGATTACCGGCGCCACCTGGCTGGCGTCCTGGCCGAACGGGCCCTCGCCGACGCCTGGGGCCGCGCCGCGAACGGAGCATCGTGATGGAACGGATCGGCATAACCCTGACCGTGAACGGCGCGGCCTACGAACGGTCTGTCGAGCCCCGGCGCTTGCTTTCGGATTTCCTGCGCGACGATCTGCGATTGACCGGTACGCATGTCGGCTGCGAGCACGGCGTCTGCGGCGCCTGCACCGTGCTGCTCGACGGCGACAGCGTCCGGTCGTGCCTGACGTTTGCGGTTCAGTGCGACGGGGCGTCGGTCCGGACGGTCGAAGGGCTCGGCGAGATCGGTGCGCTCGATCCGCTGCAGGAGAGTTTCCGCAAACATCACGCCCTTCAATGCGGGTTCTGCACGCCGGGCATGCTGATGACGGCGATGGACCTGCTGGCCAAGTATCCCCTGTCCACGGACGACGAGATTCGCGAGGGGCTTTCGGGCAACCTCTGCCGCTGCACGGGCTATGTGAACATCGTCAATGCAATCCGCGAGGCGGCCGGCGCGCGCGGGACCGACAAGGCATGAGCAGCCAGGCGGCAGGCGCGGCGGATGTCGCCCGGCCCGGGATCGTCGGCGCTAGGGTGCAACGGCGCGAGGATCCCCGGCTGCTGACCGGCCGGGGCGCCTATGTGGACGACCGCAAGGCCGACGGAACCGTCCATGTCGCCTTCTGCCGGAGCGACCGGGCCCATGCCCGCATCGCGCGGATCGATACCGCCGAGGCACGGCAGGCGCCGGGCGTTCTGGGCGTCTTCACGGCCGGGGATATCGACGCGGTGGCGCGACCGATCCGCGCTACCTCGAACATGCCGGACTATCGCGCCACCGAACTCGAGCCTCTGGCCCGCACCAAGGTGCGCTACGTTGGCGAGCCGGTTGTGGCGGTCGTCGCGGAGAACCGGTATCTGGCGGAGGATGCCGCCGGTCTGGTCTCGGTGGATTACGACCCGCTGCCCGGGGTGACGGATCCGGAATCGGCGCTTGAGGATCGCGCCCTGCTCCACGACGAGGCGGGCACCAACATCATCGCGGCGCGGGAATTTGCCCGCGGCGATGTCGACGGCGCTATGGCGGATGCCGCGATCATTGTCGAGGATCGGTTCCGCATCCGGCGGAAGACGCCTTCGGCGATCGAGAACCGCACCTGCCTCGCCGAGTTCGAGGCCGGCCGGCAGGCGCTGACCCTTCATGCGTCGACCCAGGTGCCCGGCCTGCTGCGCGATGCGCTGGCCGAAATCTTCGACTTGCCGGGCCGCCGCCTGCGGGTCGTCGCGCCGGACGTCGGCGGCGGTTTCGGCGCCAAAGCCTCGCTCTATCCGGAGGAGGTCGTCGTCTGCGCGCTCACGATGCGGCTCGGCCGCCCGGTCAAGTGGACGAGCGACCGCATGGAGGACCTGACGGCGACCACCCAGGCATTCGACGAAATCGTCCGCGCGAAACTGGCGCTGGAACCGGATGGCCGGATCGTGGCTCTGGATGCCGATGTGATCGGCGATGTCGGCGCCTATTCGATCTATCCCTGGACGGCGTCGCTCGAACCGGTGCAGGTGGTCAGCTTCCTGCCAGGGCCCTACCGGGTCCAGAACTACCGCGGCCGGGTCCGGGCCGTTGCAACCTCGAAGGCGCCGATGGGGCCGTATCGTGGCGTCGGCCGGCCGATTTCGACCTTCGTCATGGAACGGCTGGTCGACATGGCCGCGAGAAGGCTGGCCATGGACCCGGCCGAACTTCGGGCGCGAAACCTGGTGCGCGACGACGAGTTTCCCTACAAGTCCGGCTCCGGAATCGTCTGGGACCGATCGGGCTTTCAGGAATGCCTCAGCTCGGCGCTGGATCGGTTCGGTTATGCACAGCGGCGCACCGAACAGGCGGCGGCGCGCAACGAGGGCAGGCTGGTCGGCATCGGGATCGCGTCCTACGCCGAACTGACCGGCATCGGCTCGCGCATCTCGGCGGCGCCGGGCATGCCGATCAACACCGGTACCGAGCGGGCCACGATCGAGATCGATTCGACCGGCGCCGTAACCGCAGCCTTCGGCATCGCTTCCCACGGCCAGGGGCTGGAAACGACCCTCGCCCAGATCGTCGCCGAGGAGCTCGGCGTCCGGGTCGAGGATGTCGAGATTATCCATGGCGACAGCGCTGCGGTTCCCCACAGCACGGGCACCTACGCGAGCCGCAGCACGGTTCTGGCCGGCGGCGCCGCCACGCTTTCGGCGCGCGCCCTCAGGAAACAGGCGATCGAGGCGGCGTCCTACATTTTGGAGGCGGCGGACACCGACATCGAAATGCGCGACGGCATCATTTCGGTCGCCGGGACGGATTCGTCGATTACCCTTCGCGAGCTGGCGCGGGCCTTCTACTCGGAAATGCGCCGGATTCCCAAGGAAGCGCGCGAATCGCTCGAACTGAGCGCCAGTGCGACCTATGACCCGTTCTTCGGCACGACGACCGGCGCGACCCATGTCGCCGAGGTCGAGATCGATCCCCAGACCTTCGGCGTGACAGTGCGAAACTACGTCGTTGCCGAGGATTGCGGCCGAATCGTCAACCCGATGATCGTCGACGGGCAGGTCCATGGCGGCGTCGCCCAGGGCATCGGCGCGGCGCTCTACGAGGAAGTCATCCACGACGAGAACGGCCAGATCCTGACCGGGAGCTTCGTCGATTATGTCGTCCCGTCCGCCGCCGAAATTCCGGACATGGCGGTCATTCATCTGGAAACGGAATCGCCGTCGACCCTGGGCGGATACCGGGGCATGGGCGAAGGCGGCACCATCGGCGCGCCTGCGGCCATTGCCAATGCGGTCGCCGACGCGCTATCAGCCTGCAACGCTCAAATCAACGAATTGCCGATCACGCCGGACCGGCTCTTCCGCCTGATCCGCGATGTCGAACCACGCGAGGGAGAATCCAAGAATGAAACTTGATCTGGAAGGCAAAGTCGCTCTGGTCACCGGCGGCGCGCGCGATGTCGGGCGTGAAATTGCGCTGGCTTTCGCCGCAGAGGGCGCGACCGTGGCCGTGAACTACAACCGGTCGGCAAATGCCGCCGGCAGCGTCGTCGGCGAAATTGTCGAGAGCGGGGGAAAGGCCAAGGCCTACCAGGCGGATATCGCCGATTTCAAGTCTGTCCAGGCCATGACCGATGCGATTGTCGGCGACTTCGGCCGGATCGATGTGCTGGTGAACAACGCGGGGTATGTCGAGCCGCGACGGTTCCTCGAGACCGGCCCGGAGGAGTGGAAGCGCCAGATCGATGTCGGCCTCTACGGCGTGATCCATTGCTGCAGCGCGGCCGGCGCCCATATGGTCGAACAGGGCGGCGGCCGCATCGTCAACCTGACCGGCGATTCGGCGCGAATCGGCGAGAAGTTCCTGTCCATCACGGCGTCGTCGCGCGGCGGTGTCCTCACGCTCACCAAATCCCTGGCGAAGGAATTCGGCCCGTCGG